>CASDSM010000031.1 GCA_949283375.1 uncultured Eubacteriales bacterium
CATGAACGAGATCTATGACACCCTCTGGCAGTCCATCCAGGCGGGCGGCTACCGCCTGGAGGACATCCTGCGCCGGATCAACGTGCTCTATGCGGCGGGTCAGCTCTCGGAGGAGGAGCGGTCCGGCCTGATTGATGAGGCAAACGCCCACGCCGACCCGGAGAGCGAGCGCCCGGAGATACAGACCATGCTCAACAGCCTGGCCGCGCGCGTGACCAGCCTGGAGGGGCGCGTGGACGCGCTGGAAGCCGGCGGCGGGGACCCGGGCGGCGGGACGGAGACGCCGGACTATCCGGCCTGGGAGCCGTGGGACGGCATGAGCGACAATTACCAGTACGGGGCCATCGTCAGCCACAACGGGAAGCTCTGGCAGAACGTGCTCCAGGGCATGCAGAATACTTGGGAGCCCGGCGTGGTGGATGAGCGCTACTGGGTGGAGTACACGGAGGAGGCATAACGGATGGAAAAACAGCTGAAAAACCGCCAGCTCGTGGCGATCTTGAACGGCCTGAACGACCCGGGCGGGCGCGCGCTGCTGTCGAAGCGTCTGCCGGCCGCGGTGGTGTTTGCCCTGCGGCGGAACATCACCTGGGTGGAGAGCGCCTACCGCGACTACCACGCCGCGCTCGCCGCCATCTGCCGGGCGCACGGCACGGCGGTGGAGGACCTCGGCAAGGTCGCCGACCCCGGCCTGGCCCACGAGGTGGCCGAACTGCTGGACGCGGAGACAACGGTCAGCGTGCAGGCGGTCTCCCTGGACGCCCTCTCCCGCTGCGGTGACGGCGGTTACGACGCGCTCAGCGTGGCCGACCTCGACCGGCTGGACTGGATGCTGGAGGAGTACACGCCGGAGACGGGCAAATAAACTGGAAGGGGGAACGAGATGGCCAGCGAAATCATCGTCGCCGCCCTCAGCCTGCTCGGCACCCTGGGCGGCAGCCTGAGCGGCATCCTGGTCTCCAACCGGCTGACGAATTACCGGCTGGAGCAGCTCGAGCGCCGTGTGCAGACCCACAACAGCCTGATCGAGCGCACTTACAAGCTCGAGGGCGAGGTCGTGGAAATTCAGCACGATATCCGCGACATAAAAGCGCAGAAAGGATGATAGAAATGACAGAAAAGCACCTGAGATGGCTGAAAGCCGCCGGTATCCGCGCGGTGAAGACGGTCGCCCAGACCGCCGCCGCCACGATCGGCACCGCCGCCGTCCTCGGCGAGGTGGACTGGCTCATGGTCGGCTCCGCCGCCGTGCTGGCGGGGGTCCTGTCGCTCCTCACCAGCGTGGCGGGGCTGCCGGAGGTGGAGGGATGACGGCGGCCCTGCTGGCCGCACTGGCGGCGCTGGAGCTGCCGCTGCTGGTCCTGCTGGCCGTGATGCAGCTCGCGCACTGGAAGGGGTGTGACTGATATGGCGGACCGGTACGGCATCGACGTCTCCCGCTGGCAGGGGGACATCCAGTGGGCAAAAGTGGCCCAAAACAAGGACTTCGCCATCATCCGCTGCACTTCCGGCCGCAGCAACGCCCTGGACAGCAAATTTCCGGCGAACCTCCGGGGCGCGCTGGCCCAGGGGCTGCCCGTGGGCGTCTACCGCTACGGCTACGCGACCACGGTCGCCGCCGCCAAGGCCGAGGCCGCCGCCGTGCTGGACGCGATCGACGGCTACGACATGCTCTGCGGCGTCTGGTACGACGCGGAGGACGCCTCCCAGCGCGCCCTGCCGCGCGCGACCCTGACCGCCATCGTCAAGGCCTTCTGCGAGGCGGTCACGGCGGGGGGCTACCCGGTGGGCATCTACTGTAATCAGGACTGGTACGACAACGTCCTGGACACGGACGCCCTGGGCAAATACCCCTTCTGGGTGGCGCGCTACGGCAAAAATGACGGGAAAATGCACACGAAACCGCGCGTAGACGGCGACCTGTGGGGCTGGCAGTACACCAGCCGGGGCCGGGTCTCCGGCATCTCCGGCAACGTCGATCTCGACGTGATGTACGCCGCCTACCACGACCAGCCCGCCAGCCGTCCTACGCCGGGCAGCGGCGTGACGGTGGACGGCAGCAAGACGGACTATGCCCAGAGCTTTGACAAGGGCTATGCCGGGGCCTACGCCACCACGGCGGACCTCCACCTGAGGGCCGGCGCGGGGACCGCGAAGAAGTCCCTCACAGTCCTGCCCAAGGGCACCGCCGCCCGGTGCTACGGGTACTATACCCGGCAGAGCGACGGGACGGTGTGGCTCTATGTGGTGGCCACTGTCAAGGGGGTCAAGTATACGGGGTTCTGCTCCAAGCGATATCTGAAAAGGGTGTAAAATTGGGCCGCCGGGAACACTCCCGGCGGCCCACCTTAATCATCGCAAAAGCTTATAAAACGATCCTCTTTCGCGCACTGAAACTTTATTGACAACAAGTTTATCCCCAATTACAATAAATATTACCAGACAGGAGAGAGGAAGATGCGCTGTGAATGATGTAGTAGCGGCTATTCTGGAGGAATATAAGATTCTGAAAGATGAGGAAAAGACGATTCATTCGTTGGAATTTACCTGCATCAGCATATAGCTCACCTTTCTTGGCCTGCTGGTCGGTATGGTTTTTTCGCAGATCAATGACCTGTATGACGCAGTACATACCATATGTCCCAATCTCAACAGTGATGAATTTTACAGTTATTTGTATGACCTGAGCTTTCTGCAGGAAAACAGAATGATTCTCGCCTTTCTGCTCTATATCATTATTCCGGGCATATGCGGGCTGTTCAGCATCATTTGGATCGATCTGGTTTGCCGGTTTGTCAGGGAAGGGCATTATCTTTATTTGCTGGAAAAGAGGATCCATTGGCATCTGAAAAACAATCAGGTTTTTACCTATGAGCATTTAATCTATCGAGAAACAAAGAAGACTAACTTTCCGATAAAACTGAATTATATGTTTTATTGCGTTATGCTGGGCATACAAATTCTGTGCCCGATTACAGTATATTGCTTTGCCTCTTTTATTCGTAATATCTTGTTTGTCCCTCTCGGTCTCAAGATTGCTTCTTATTTGATCGTAGCGTTTGTTGCTGGTGTTAATGTTGCCTATTGCCACCGAATCTTATCCTATAAATCGAAATGAGACGGTCAATGATGATTCCAGGGAGCCGGTGGAAGGCAGGACAGCCCGAGTGACCGGCATGAGAACACCCCGCCACCCGTGAGGGCCGGCGGGGTTTTGCATTGTCAAATCATCTAACAAATAACTGACAACAGGCGGGAAAGTCCTGCTGTATCCAGCTCGGATGCTGCTCCACAGGCAGCTCCCGCCGCCCAGGCTGTTGTTATTGCAGCACCCCATGATCAGACGTACCTCCTGTCAGTTTACTGTGTGCCGGGTCTGCCGGCCACACTCTAGTCTATGCACCCGGTGGGAAAGGGTGCCACAGGAGGGGGGCATCGCTCAGGGCAGCTCCTCGTACATCGCCCCGGCGTCCGCCTTGCCGACGTTGTCCGCCACGAGCAGCACGCGCAGGCGGACCGTCTTCTGCCCGAATTGGATCTCCATCACGTCGCCCGGCTTGACGTCGTAGCTCGCCTTCACCGTCCGCCCGTTCACCGAGACCCGCCCGGCGTCACAGGCCTCGTTGGCCACGGTGCGCCGCTTGATCAGGCGGGATACCTTGAGATACTTGTCCAGTCTCATCTCGTCACCTCCGTCCGCTCAGCGCGAGACGGCCTCCTTGAGGCCCTTGCCCGGGCGGAAGGCGACCGAGCGGCTGGCCGCCAGCTCCACCGGCGTGCCGGTGCGCGGGTTGCGGGCCACGCGGGCGGCGCGCTCCTTCGGCTCAAAGGCGCCGAAGCCGACGAGCTGGATCTTCTCCCCCTGCGCGAGGGCCTGGGTCATCAGGCCGAGGGCGGTGTTGATGGCCAGCTCCGCGTCCCGGCGGGAGAGGCCGGACTGGAGGGCGGTCTGTTGGATCAGTTCGGTCTTGTTCATGGGTGTGCAGTCTCCTTTTCCATCTCTTTTGCCCGCTGCCAGTAGGCGGCCAGCTCCCGGGTGGAGAGGGCGCGCAGTCCGCTGCCGTCCGCGGCGGCCAGGGCCTCCATCAGCCCGAAGCGGGCGATGAATTTCTCCGTCGCCCGGTGCAGGGCCTCCTCCGGGTCGGCGTCCAGATAGCGCGCGGCGTTCACCGCCGCAAAGAGCAGGTCGCCCAGCTCCTCAACGCTGTCGCCCCCGCCGGAGACTGCCTCGCGCAGCTCGCGCGCCTCCTCGTCCAGCTTGTCCAGCGCGCCCGCGATCTCCGGCCAGGCAAAGCCCGCCCTGGCGGCCTTTTTCTGCACCTTCTCCGCGCGCCAGAGGGCGGGCAGGGAGCGGGCCACGGCGTTGAGGGTGTCCGTCTCCGTCCGCTGGCCCTTCTCCTCCCGCTTGAGCTCGTCCCAGTTCTCCAGCACCTGCCCCACGCCGGAGACAGAGCGCTGGCCGAAGACGTGCGGGTGGCGGAAGATCAGCTTCTTCACCGCCGTGTCCGCCACGTCGTCCACCGTGAAGCGCCCGGCGTCCTCCTCCATCGAGGCGTGGAAGAGGACCTGCATCAGCACGTCCCCCAGCTCCTCGCGCAGGAGGACGGGGTCCTCCGTGTCGATCGCCTCGCAGGCCTCGTAGACCTCCTCGATGAAGTTGCGGCGGATGGAGTGGTGGTCCTGCGCCTGGTCCCAGGGGCAGCCGCCGGGGTGGCGGAGGATGGCGATCACCCGGCGGAAGTCGTCCAGGTCATAGCGCTCTTTCCACGGAAAGTCTACCATATCAGTTTGCTCCTTCCCGAATCATTTGATGCCGAGCAGACGGCCGATCTTCTCCCCCTTGGGCATGAGGGCCAGATCGTCCTTCGTGATCGCCCGCAGCAGGAGCAGCAGGGCAAAGTAGAGGACCACGGCCAGGCCGATGGCGAGGACGAGGGAGATGGTATTGCTCTGGCTCACGCGGTAGAGCAGCCCATAGGCCGCCCAGGCCGCCGCGCCCATCACGGCGGAGGCGAGCAGCGGCTTGCCGAAGACGGTGAGGTAGTTCGGGCAGCCGGGCACGATGCGCGAGACGAGGAAGAGATCCAGACAGCAGGCGATGCCGTAGCCGATGCACGAGCCGATGGGCGAGCCGTAGATGTTGACCTCCGGGATGCCGACGACGAAAAAGTCAAAGAAGATCATCACGATCCCGCCGGTCACCATGGTGGCGATGGGCAGGTGGAGGATGCCGTGGGACTGGAGGATGGAGTTTGCCACCAGGGTGAGGCAGACGAAGATATTCGCCACGCCGAGGATGGAGAGGATGGTCCCGGCGATCTGCGCATCGCGCACCGGGAAGAGGAGCTGGACGATGGGCTTGCCGAGCACCAGCATCCCCACCCCGGAGGGGAAGGCGAGGATGGCCGCCGTCTTGAGCGCCGAGCCCACCACCCGCGCCGCGGCGCGCCGGTTGCCGCGGGTGAAGTAGACGGTGACGGCGGGGATGACGGAGGCGGTGATGGCCACCATGAGGGAGGCGGGGATCTGATAGACCGTCTGCACGCTGCTGTAGTTGGCGTAGAGGTCGCGCGCCTGGTCCAGCGTCAGGCCGACGGCGTTCTGGAGCTGGCGCATGACGAGCGAGGCGTCCACCGTGGTGATGATGGAGGTCGCCGAGGAGGTGAGGGTGATGGGCACGGCGAGGCTGAGGCAGACCTTCAGGATGCGCTTTGCGCTCCACACCTCCGACCTGTCCGTGAGCGCCTCCTCCGCCCGGCGGCGGCGGAGATACTCCAGGACCATGTAGGCCAGGGCGACCAGCTCGGAGACGGTCACGCCGACGATGGCGCCCGCCGCGGCGGTGGAGTCGTCCGCACCCCGGCTCACCAGCCACATGGCGAGCGTCAGCCCGACGACCAGCTTGAAGAGGGCCTCGATGATCTGGGAGACGGAGGAGGGGGTCATGTGCGAGCGCCCCTGCGCATAGCCGCGGAAGCAGGCGAGGCCGGCCACCAGCGCCACCGATGGGGAGAGCACCCGGATGGAGAGCGCCGCCTTGGGGTTGCCCATCAGGGCGGCGAACCCGTCGGCGAAGAGCAGCATCACCAGCGAGCAGACCGCGCCCACCGCGAGGAAGAAGAGGGAGGAGGTGCGGAAGATCTTGCGCATCTGCCGGGTGTGCCCCTGGGAGGCCGCCTCCGAGATCATCTTGCTCATCGCCACCGGGATACCGGCAGTGGAGATCATCAGCAGGATGTTGAAGATGTTGAAGGCGGTGTTGAAGTCGGTATAGCCGCTGTCGAGCAGGTTGACCAGCGGCATCTTGTACACCGCGCTGATGATCTTCACCAGCACGATGCCGGCGGCCAGGATGGCCGCGCCGCCGAAGAAGGTGTTTTGCTTCTGGGTGTTTGACATAGAAAAGGCTCCTCATCCGGCTGCAGCCGGGGCGTTAGACTGGATACTGGTGGATTATATCCGTTTTGGGCGGGAAAAAGACCGCTCCGGCTCAGAGCCGGGCCACGCAGCGGCGCACCAGGAGGGAGAAGCGGTCCTTCGCCGCATTCGCCGCGGCGATCACCTCGTCCCCGTCCAGCGGCTGGTCGAGGATGCCGGCGGCCATATTGGTCAGCAGGGAGAAGCCGAGCACCTCCATCCCGCAGTGCCGGGCGGCCAGCGCCTCGGGCACGGTGGACATCCCCACCGCATCCGCGCCCAGAATGCCCGCCGCGCGCACCTCTGCGGGGGTCTCATACTGCGGGCCGGGGAAGTAGCAGTACACCCCCTCGCGCAGGGTGAGGCCGAGCTCCGAGGCCGCCGCAAGGGCGGTTTTGCGCAGGGCGGGGGTGTAGAGGGTGGACACGTCGGGGAAGCGCGGGCCGAACTGGTCCAGATTCTCCCCCCGCAGCGGGGAGTCGAGGAAGAACTTGATGTGGTCCGAGATCACCATCAGGTCCCCTGCCGCCCAGTCGCGCCGGACGCAGCCGGCGGCGTTGGTGACGATCATGGTCTCCGTCCCCAGCAGCCGGGCCACCCGGACGGGGTAGGCGATCTCCTCGAGGGAGCAGCCCTCATAGTAGTGCATCCGCCCCTGCATGACGGCCACCGGCCGGCCCTCCAGATAGCCGAAGACAAAGCGGCCCGCGTGCCCCGGCGCGGTGGAGGGGCGGAAGTGGGGGATCTCGCGGTAAGGGACGGCGACGGCCCCCTCCAGCTCGTCCGCCAGGCCGCCCAGGCCGGAGCCGAGGATGAGCAGGACCTCGGGGACAAAGCCGCCCAGACGGGCGTGGAGCACGGAGGCGGAGCGCTGATAGTCGGCAAACGAAAACGGCATAAGACAGTCCTCCCGCAGGTCCGTCCGCCCTCAGGCGGAGGCGGGCCAGTATGACATAATAGGATATTTTACACCGCCGCGCCCCCAATTGCAACCGCAAGCCGGACAAAGATCGCGCCGGAATGGTCCGCCGCGCGCACCGGACAGACAAAAACTGCGGCGAAACGCAAGTTCAGCGTTTCGCCGCAGCGGCGTGTCAAAAATCTTCATGCCCACAGGGCCAGCATGACCGCGATGGCGATGCCGAGGCCGAGAATGAAGACCAGCGCGATCAGCAGCGCCGCGCCCAGGGCGCCCAGGGCGTACCAGCGCCGCTCCTGGCCGGTGAGGGCGTCCCCCGTCTCCCAGGGGCGGTCGGGCTGCCCGCCGCCGTCCGGGGGGCGCTGGAACTCCCGGCGTGTCCGGCGCCCCGTCCCGCCGGGGGCGAACAGTCCGGGGCGGCTCACGTCCCCCATGTCGGCGACGGTGCGGCCGTCGTCATCGTCATAGTCCCGCCTGCGCGCCATCACTTGTCATAGAGGTGGCAGACCACATAGTGGCCCGGCTCCACCTCGCGCTGGATGGGGGTCTCCTCCCGGCAGCGGGCGGTGCAGTTGGCGCAGCGGGTGTGGAACTTGCAGCCCTTGGGCGGGTCGGCGGGGGAGGGGATGGACCCCTCGAGGACGATCCGCTTCATCTTCACCGTCGGGTCGGGGATGGGGATGGCGGAGAAGAGGGCCTTGGTGTACGGGTGCAGGGGGTTGCGGAAGATGTCCTCCGTCGAGCCGTACTCCACCAGGCTGCCGAGGTACATGACGCCCACCGTGTCCGAGATGTGCTCCACCACCGACAGGTCGTGGGAGATGAAGAGGTAGGTCAGCTTGTACTGCTCCTGGAGCTGCTTGAGCAGGTTGATGATCTGCGCCTGGATGGACACGTCCAGGGCGGACACCGGCTCGTCGCAGACCACGAATTCGGGGTTGAGGGCGAGGGCGCGGGCGATGCAGATGCGCTGGCGCTGGCCGCCGGAGAACTCGTGCGGATAGCGGTCCTTGTGGAAGGGCTGCAGGCCGCAGTTGTCCATCACCTGGTCGATGTAGTCGTCAAACTCCGCCTTGGGGACCAGGCCGTGCTCCCGGACCGCCTCGCCGATGATCTCGCCCACCGGCAGGCGGGGGGAGAGGGAGGAGAAGGGGTCCTGGAAGATGATCTGCATCTTGGTGCGCAGCGCGCGCAGCTCCTTCGGGCCGAGGTCGTAGACCTCCTTGCCGTTGAAGAGCACCTGGCCGCCGCTCTTCTCCCCGGCCAGACGGAGAATGGTGCGTCCGGTGGTGGTCTTGCCGCAGCCGGACTCGCCCACCAGGCCCATCGTGGTGCCCCGCTTGAGGTTGAAGGTGACGCCGTCCACCGCCTTCACCCAGCCCACCGTCTTGGTCACCATGCCGCCCTTGATGGGGAAGTACTTCTTGAGCTGGTTGACCATGAGGATGTATTGGGGGTCATACTGCACGGGGGTATAGGTATCGTCGATGGCGAGCTTCTCATCTCTGATCTTCTGGTTGGCCATCTTATTCACCCGCCTTTCCGTTTGCGTAGTAGCGGTAGCAGCTCACCTTGTGGGTGGGCGAGAGGCTGATCTCGCAGGGGTAGTCCCCGTCGCAGGCGGCCACGCACATCTCGCAGCGGTCCTTGAAGTAGCAGTAGTTGGGCATGTTGATGGGGTTGGGCACCTTGCCGGGGATGGCGTAGAGCTCGTCCACCTTCTTGCCCACCACGGGCTTGGAGGCCATCAGGCCGATCGTGTAGGGGTGCGCGGGATGGGCGAAGATCTCCTCCACGGTGCCCTTCTCCACCACGCGGCCGGCGTACATGACCACGACATAGTCCGCCATCTCCGCGATCACGCCGAGGTCATGGGTGATGAACATGATGGAGGAGTTGATCTTGTCCTTCAGATTGCGCAGCAGGTCGAGCACCTGGGCCTGGATGGTCACATCCAGGGCGGTGGTGGGCTCGTCTGCGATGATGAGCTTGGGGTTGCAGGCCAGGGCCATGGCGATCATGACGCGCTGGCGCATACCGCCGGAGAGCTCGTGGGGGAACATCCGGTACACGCCCTCGCTGTTGGCGATGCCCACCATCTCCAGCAGCTCGATGGTGCGGGCCTTCACGTCCTCCCTGCTCTTGCCCTCGCCGTCGTGCAGGGCGATCACCTCGTCCACCTGGTCGCCGATGCGGAAGACGGGGTTGAGCGCCGTCATCGGCTCCTGGAAGATCATGGAGACGTAGTTGCCGCGCAGGTGCTGCATCCGCTCGGCGGGGGTCTTGGCGATGTCGTAGGCCTTGTCGCCCAGATTCAGGCGGATCTCACCCTGGACGATCTGCCCCTGCGGCCGCTGGAGCAGCTGCATGAGCGAGAGGCTGGTGACCGACTTGCCGCAGCCGGACTCGCCCACCACGCCCACCGTCTTGCCGGTGGGGACCTCGAAGGTGACCCCGTCCACGCTCTTGACGGTGCCGGCGTCGGTGAAGAAGTAGGTGTGGAGGTTGTCAAACTCCACGGCGTTGTTCGGGTCGTGCATCTGGGTGAGATACTCCGACTCGGGGACCTTTTTGCGCTTGCGCTTTTTCTCCAGCGCCGCGGTGATCCGGCGGTTCTCCTTGGAGATGCGCCGGGACTCCCTGGCGGAGAGATAGCCTTCCGCTTGTTTCTTTGCCATACGCGCTCCTCCTCAGCGTTTCATCTTGGGGTCAAAGGCGTCCCGCAGGCCGTCTCCCACGAAGTTGAAGCCGAGCACCGCGATCAGCAGGCAGATGCCGGCCGGGATCCAGATGAACCAGTAGTTGGTCATGACATAGGAGTTGTTCACATCGCTGATGATATTGCCCCAGGAGGCGAAGGGGAACTTGACGCCCAGGCCGAGGAAGGAGAGCGTCGCCTCCGTGATGATGGTGCTGCCCAGGCCCATCGTGCAGGTGACGATGAGCTGCGGGATGACGTTGGGGATCAGGTGGCGGAAGATCCGGCGGGAGGTGCGGATGCCGCAGGCCTCCGTGGCGGTCATGAACTCCTGCTCGCGCAGGGAGAGGATCTGCCCGCGCACCAGCCGGGCCACGCCGGGCCAGCCGAGGAAGCCGAGGATGAGCATCAGGTAGAACATGCGCAGCGTCGGGTCCATCTGCATCGCGTCCATCGCCGCGCCGATGATGATGATGATGGGCATGGAGGGCACGCAGTAGAACACGTCCACCACGCGCATGATGAGGTTGTCGATCCAGCCGCCGAAGTAGCCGGAGACGCCGCCGAGGATGACGCCGATCACCGTCTCAATGATGACGACCACGAAGCCGATGATGAGCGACACCCGGCCGCCGTACATCAGGCGGGTGAGCATGTCCATGCCGTTGCCGTCGGTGCCCAGCGGGTGGGCCAGGGAGGGGGCGGAGTACATGTCATAGACGTAGGTGAGCGTCTCCTGCTGGACGGACCAGACCAGCTTGCTCGCGTCGTAGACGATGGTGTAGTTGTTCTCCGTGCCGTCCTCGCCGGTGTAGGCGAACTCCGCGGCGCCGTCGTTGATGGCCTCCTCCAGCCGCTCCTTGAAGTCGCGGGAGATGAAGGTGCCGCTCACCTGGGACTGGACGACGAAGCGGCTGATGTAGCCCACCACCTCGCTGCTCTGGAGGATGTTGCCGTCCGCGTCCAGGGTGTAGTCCGTGCCATCGGCGGTGAAGGCGGTCTCGCCGTTCGTGTAGGCCACCAGCGCGCCGTACTTCACGGCAAAGGCGGGCTCCACGCCGTTGTCCGGGGCGTTGACGATGTCTTTGTAGGCGATGGCGAGCAGGGTGTCGCCGGTGTAGACGGCGTAGAAGTCCGTCCCCTCCTCCGCCACGCGGTAGGTCACGTCGCGGTAGGTGAACTCCTCCTGACCGGTGGTCTGGGCCAGCAGGAACTGGGCCTGGGCGGCGGAGCCGAACTCCTGCCCGTCCGCCACGGCATAGCGGAAGTCGTCGTTGCGGGTGACGGCGACATACTCCTTGGACATCGCCTCATAGGTGTAGAACTGCTCGGCCTGCCCGTAGGGGCTCACCACGCCGCCGATGAAGGAGAAGATGAACATGGCCGCCAGCATGACCAGCCCGAGCACGGCCAGCCGGTTGCGGAAGAAGCGCTTGGCCACCAGCGCGCCGGGGGAGAGGACCTTCACCCGGCGGTCATCGTTGAGGGAGTACTGCTCCTTGGTTTTCTTTTCTGCCCGATTGTCTCGCATGACTGTCCGCCCCCTTTACGCGATGCGCACGCGGGGGTCTACCACCGCGTACAGGATGTCGGAGATCAGGTTCCCCAGCAGGGTCAGGATCGCCAGGAAGGAGAGGTAGAACATGGAGAACGGGATGTCGCCCGCCACCATGCTCTGGTAGGAGGTGTAGCCGATGCCGGGGATGGCAAACAGCGTCTCCGTGATGAGCGCGCCGGAGAAGAGGCCGGGCAGGCTGCCGCCCACGATGGTCACCAGCGGGATGAGGGTGTTGCGGAAGGCGTGGTGATAGATCACCTTGCGCTCGCTCAGGCCCTTGGCCCGGGCGGTGCGGATATAGTCGCTGTTGAGCACCTCGAGCATGTTCGTGCGGGTATAGCGCATGAGCGAGCCGACCGAGACGATCACCAGCGTCACAATGGGCAGGACGAGGTGATTGGCGATGTCGAGCATCTGCCCCGTCGCATCGAGCAGGGCGTGGTTGCGCCCCACCAGGCCGGAGACGTCAAACCATCCGAGCTTGACGGAGAAGACCAGCTTGAGCAGGGTGGCGAAGAAGAAGGTGGGCAGCGAGATGCCGACCAGGGCGCTGGCGGTGATGATGTAGTCCGCCTTGGAGTACTGCTTCGTCGCGGCGATGATGCCGAGCGGGATGGCGATGATGAGCTCGAAGACCAGCGCGATGGCGCCCATGATGAAGGACAGCCAGATGACCTCCTGGAACTTCTCGATGACCGGCACATTGAAGCGCCAGCTGTCGCCGAAGTTGCCGGTGAGCAGGTTCTTGAGCTGCACGAAGTAGCCGGGGATGGGGTGCAGGTCCAGGCCGTACTGCACGTTGAGCTGGGCGACCCACTCCTCATACGGCTTGGAGCCGGGGGCGGTGGCCAGCTGCATCGCCATCGTCTCCACATAGGACGAGGGCAGGCAGCGCAGCAGCATGTAGATGATAAAGGTGACAAAAAACAGGATGACGACAGAGAGAAGCAGGCGCTTCAGGATAAATTTTTTCATTTGGACTCCTCCAGATTCCCTTTTTTCCGGGATGATTTCGGGCACGGCCTGCCGTCAGGCAAGCAACCACCCCCGCGCTCGGCCGGGGTGTTTCCTTGCCGGGCGGAGGAAACGCGGCAGGGGTCCCGCCGTCCCCCCAGAGGAGGAGGGGGGACCCCTGTGGTTCCCCGCTGTGCGCAGACAGCGGAGAGGAATGCGGAAGAGTTACTTCAGCGACAGCTTCTCGATCTCGTTGAGCATGTTCCAGTACGGAGTCATGTCGGTGGGCAGGGTGGTGATGTCCACACGCTCGGAGGAGAACAGATAGCACTCAGAGCGCTGGTAGATGGGGATCTCCACGCCCCAGTCCATGATGATCTCCATGGCGGCCTTGTACAGGCCCTTGCGGTAGGTCTGGTTGGTGGACATGCGGCCCGCCTCGATCAGCTCGTCGAGCTCGGCGTCAGAGATCTGATAGTAGTTGGTGGTGCCGTCGGTGTGGTAGAGCTGATACATATCCGGGTCGGTCGCGGCGCCCCAGGCGGCGCACCACAGCTCGGCGGCGCCGGTCTGATAGGAGGCGTACAGGTCGTTGGCGTTGGCCAGGTCATTCACGTTCAGGGTGATGCCGATGGTCTCCAGCGCGGCCTTGGCGTTGTTGAGGATCAGGAAGGTGGGGTGGTCGCCCTGACCGCCGCCGCCGATGTTGACCTGATAGTTCAGCTTCGCGCCCTCGGGGGCGGCCACGGCGACGCCATTCTCAACGGTGAAGCCGGCGGCCTCCAGATAGCCCAGCGCGGCCTGGAGCGCAGCGGCGTAGCGGTCCTCGGTGCTCATGCCGTCGGTGTAGATGGGGTTGCCCTCCACGTCGACGGAGTAGGCGACCTGATAGCCGTCGTCCGTCACCTGCGGGGCGGCCCAGGAGGTGCTGGAGATGGGGTAGTTGATGACGGAAGCGGTCTCGCCGTAGTAGGAGTCGATGCCCTCGTCACGATAGACGGCGATGACGGTGGCGAGCGCCTTGCGCAGGTTGCGGGAGGCCTCGGAGGAGGGATCGTCGCCCACCTTCACCAGGTTCGGGTTGACGCCCACATAGCCGTAGCCGAGGAAGTCATAGAGGCGGGTGGTGATGACCGCGCCGTCCTGGTCGGAAGCGCCGTTGATGTCGGCGACCTGGTCGGCCACGTCGTTGGAGTAGCTGGGCTCAGAGATGTCCAGCGTGCCGCTCTGGATACCGGTGACCATATCGGCCTCGGAGGTCTCCATGTAGCTGAAATAGCGGATCTGCGGCTGGCCGAGGTAGTAGCCCTCGTAGGACTCGAAGGTGACCACGCCGTTGGCATAGTCGGAGTAGATGTAGGGGCCGGCGCCCATCGGGGTGCTGGTCTTGGCCTTCACGGTGGACAGGTCGCCCTTGTTGAAGCCGAACATGTTGTTGTCATAGTCATACAGGCTCTCATCGCCGTAGTAGTGCATCGGGGCGATGGGGAGCTGGAGCTGGTAGACCATCGTCGCGTCGATCTCGGTGGCCACGATGCGCAGGGAGTAGTCGCCCGTCTTCTGGATGCCGGAGATGCTCGGGGCGGACTCGCCGGTGCTCACGCCGACGGCGTACTCGGCGGGCATGTAGCTCCACAGAGAGCCGCTGGCGGCCTCGGTGTCGGAGATGGTGGCGTAGTCACCCTCGTAGGCGAGGACGATGTTCTCCCAGTAGTCGGCGATGGTGGGATACTCGCCGGCGGCGAGGTCATAGGTGGTGCCGGTGGCGGCGCCGGCGAAGAGGCCGTCCTCGGTGAAGGTGCCGAAGCCCCACTCGATCATACCGGCGGCGACCTGCAGGCCCTCGGTGGAGGTGAGCTCCTCCGCGCTGTAGCCCAGGTCCTCAACGGCGTAGTCGAGGTAGTTGGTCATCACATAGTCCACGATGGACTGGGCGAAGGCGGCGCCGGCGGTGGGCAGGCCCTCGGACCAGAAGGCGGTCTGGGTGGCCTCGTCCCAGTTGGTGAAGTCGGTGTTGTCCTCACCGGCGGCGATCAGGAGGTTATACAGGGTGTCCATGCCGGAGCGGTAGGCATCCAGGCCCTCGATCGGGAGGGTGAACATGGTGGCGTTGCCGTCATAGGTGGGGTCGAGGTAGACATAGATGCCGAAGATCACGTCGTCGATCGTCGCCGGCACGCCGTCGGAGAAGACGATGTCCTCCCGCATGGTCATGTCATAGTACACGGTGCCGTCCTCGTTCTCGGTGATGACGAGGTCGCAGGGCCCGTAATAGGTGTAGTCCGTGCCGTTGTAGGAGCGGGTCTCACCCTCGATGCCCTCGAGCACGGGGTTGCCCACGCGGTCGATGGTCAGGGTGGAGAGCTGGGTCAGGGAGACAACCTTGTTGTCCGCGTTGGAGAGGTAGAAGAAGGGCGAGAACTTGCCCTCCAGGCCCTGCTCGATGGAGACGACCAGGGGGGTGGTGTCGTTGGCAGAGCTGCCGGTCTCGCCGGTATCGCCCGTGTCGCCGGTATCGCCGGTCGAGGCGCCGCCGCCGTCCGTGGCAGTGTCACTGCCGCCGCCGCACCCTGCCAGCATGCCCAGGCACATCGCCAGGGCGAGCAGCAGAGCGAGCAGTTTCTTGCTGTTTGTCATGCAAAACTCCTCCTTGAATTGGTTTGAACTATGTAAATGGGTCCATCCCATAGTCCACAAAAAAACACATATCTACGGTTTGCCGGCTGCGCTGTATACAGCGCAGCAAAAAGCCCATGGGCTTTTTGCTTATGATCTTTGATTGACGGGAGCGCTCAGTCCTCCCGCGAGGGGGTCCAGACCACCTTCCTGCCGAGCTGCCGCCAGAGGACAGCGCCCGACAAAATCAGACCCTGGAGCGCGAGATAGACCGCCGCGCCGATAGGATCGCCCTGAGCCCCGTGCAGGAGCAGGTAGAGCGCCTCACCTCCCAGGGCGAGGGCGGCGGCGGCGATGGTCAGGGCGGTGCGCAGGGGGAACTGGGCCACCGTGGCCCGGTAGACATAGGCCCGCAGCGGCTCGCCGCCCGCCGCCAGACGCCCGAACGCCCAGACGAGGGAGACGGTGGCCGCCAGCGAGGCGGTGTACGGCAGCAGGACATAGGCGCAGCGGTCCAGTCCGGGTACGGAGATGCAGCCGCAGATCACGGCGGCGGCGGCCATCCCGGCGGCGAGCAGGCCGAAAAAGAACAAACACCTGCGCCGCTGCGCCTCCCTCCCTTGGAAGGCGTAGGTGACGCCGGTGTAAACGTATTCCCCGCTGGCAGTGCGGGCGAAGTCGTCCAGGTAGGCCCGGCGTCGTGGCCGCTTGTTTTTATGGGGTCTGTCCATCCACGCCTCAGGCCTTCCTGAATCATTTTAATGTATCCCATTATAAAATGAAAATGCGCGCAAGTCAATGAAGTAACGTGATTTCACACGAAAGAACCCGGAGAAACGCGGCCCAATTTCTGGAAAACCGCGCCCCCGGGCACATATTTGTTTGATGAAAGTTATTTGTAAATTATTTTAATTCTGGCTGGCAGACCCCTCGTCCAGCCGGTTCTCCTCCAGCCAGCGGGAGATGGCTCCGCCGACCGAGCGGATGCAGCCGGGCTCGTAGGGGACGCGCAGCCCCGCGTCCTGCACGAGCTGGGCGAAGGTCTTCGTCCCGCCCGCGTCCACGAAGCCGAGGTAGCGCCGCCAGGCGTCCGCCCGGTCCGCGCGCGAGGCGGTCCAGAACTGGAAAGCCACCGTCTGGGCCATGCAGTAGTCGATATAGTAGAGGGGATTGAGGTAGATGTGCGTCTGCCGCTGCCAGCCCGCCCCGCGGCCGTAGAAGGGGAGGCGGTCAAAGTCGATCCAGGGGCGGTATTTTTTCTCCAGGGCCAGCCAGGTCTCGTGGCGCCCGGCGGGGGTGAGGTCAGGGTTCTGATACATCAGGTGCTGGAACTCGTCCACCATGCAGCCGTAGGGGAGGAAGATGAGCGCGTCCTCACAGTGGCCCACCTCATACTTCCGGGTGAGCGGGCCGAAGAACCGCTCATGCCAGGGGGCGGTGAGGAACTCCATCGACATGGAGTGGACCTCGCAGGCCTCGATGGTGGGGTTGCACTGGGCGGAGAGGTAGCCCTGGCGCATCGTGCGGTAGAAGGCGAAGGCGTGGCCCGCCTCGTGGGTGAGCACGTCCACATCCCCGCTCGTCCCGTTGAAGTTGGAGAAGATGAAGGGGACCTGATAGGACGGCAGGCCGGTGCAGTAGCCGCCGGGGGCCTTGCCCTCCTTGCTGAGCACGTCGAGCAGCTCGCCGTCCCACAGCGCGGCGGAGAACTCCGCTGTCTCCGGGCTGAGCTCCTGATACATCTGCCGTCCGGCGGCGAGGATCTCCTCCGCCGTGCCCTGAGGGTCGGCGTTCCCGTCGGGGAAGAGGAGGAGGTCGTCGTAATAGCGCAGCTTCTCCACGCCCAGGCGGCGGCGCTGGGCTTCCTTCACCCCGGCCACGATGGGCACCAGATCGCCGGCGATTTGCGCGCGGAAGGCGGCCACCTCCTCCGGCCCGTAGCAGTTGCGGCCCAGCCGGTCATAGCCGAGGGGGAGGAAGTTCTCATAGCCCATGTTCCGCGCCTGCTGGGTGCGGTTCTTCACCAGCTTGTCATACAGCTCGTCGAGCTCCTCCTGATGCTGGTCAAACCACGCGCCCTCCGCCTCGAAGGCGCGGCGGCGCACCGCCCGGTCGGGGCTCTGCTTGTAGGGGCCGAGCTGGGGCAGGGGGATGGATTTGCCCTCCCACTCCACCAGGGCGGAGGCGTAGAGCTTCTGATACGCGCTCTGGAGCTGGTTCTCCTCCTGCATGAGGGGGAGATTCACCGGGTCAAAGGCGCGCACGCTGATCTCCAGATCGGTGAAGAGGAGCTTGCCCAGCCGCTCCTCCAGCTCCGGACGGAAGGGGGAGCCGAGCAGGGCGCGGTTGATGCCGTTGGCCATCTCCTGGATGGCGGGCAGGGCCTGGTCGGCAAAGTCGTTCTCCCGGTCATAGAACTCGTCCCTGGTGTCCACCGTGTGGCGGATATAGGCCAGGGTGATCTGGGTGCCCACCTCGTCGGAGAGGCGGTCAAACGCGCGGTAGGCCTCCTCCGCCTCCGCGGCGCTCGCGGCGGTCTCGATGCGCGCGCGCAGGCTGTCGCACTGTGCACGCAGGGCGTCCAGATCGGGCCGCCGGTAAGTCATCTCGCTGAATTTCATGGGGTCTCCTTTCCGCCCCGCCGCAGTCCGGCGGGAGCACTCATTTTGTCAGTATACCACAGACGCGCCGGAAAAGCTACCGCCGCCGCGCGGAGTGCATGTAAGGCAAATATACCTGACACCATGGATACCCCCGCGCCGCGCGCCCTGACGCCGTTCATTTGACACAATGCACGGCCCGCCGGGCGGGGCGGGTTGACAAACTCTCCAAAATGTGGACATTTCGAGAGCAGTCTTGACAACGCTTCCCCTGACGAGTATAGTATATTTGTCTGCTTATAGACAGAGGATTGTCTTTCTTTCGATGCAGAAATGTCTGTTTTTTCCAGACATTGGGAAAACGCCCGCAAAAAGGGGCCTGCGGGGCCGTTTCGCCCGCCGTGCGGCGGGTATGGCGGCAAACCGCAGCCAGAGAGGCAAACGCATGGACGAAAACGAAAATAAAGGCCAAAATACCCACCAGAAGGTGCTCTTTGAGTCGCTGAACATCCTGCTCTCCCGCTGGTCGGACGGGACCTTTTCCGAGATCCTGGACGACTGGAAGTGGATCTTCTCCTACAGCGCCCGCTACAAGTGGGTGATCGTGTTCTACACCGTGCTCGGCCTTGCGGGCACGACCCTCGGGCTGGTGAGCAGCGTGGTGAGCAAATACCTGCTCGACGTCATCACCGGCTACCGGACCGACCAGCTCGGCACCCTGATCGCCGTCATGGTGGGCTCCACCGTGTTCAACCTGGTCATCAACAGCGTGCTCAACCGCTTCAACACCAAGCTCGCCATCTACATCAACAACGACATCCAGGCGGATATCTTTGACAAGATCGTGGACGCCGACTGGCTCGCCATCAGCCGCTACGCCAACGGCGACGTGCTCAACCGCTTCAATGCGGATGTGAACACGGTCAGCAGCAACGCCATCAGCTGGCTGCCCTCCATTGTCATCGTGATCTATAACTTTATCGCCACCTTCGCCGTCATCCTCTACTATGACTGGGTCATGGCGGTGATCGCCTTCGCCAGCGCGCCCTTCCTCTTCCTGATGTCCACCGTCGTGCTGAAAAAGCAGCGCGAGTACGGCAAGCGGGTGCGCGAGATGAGCAGCGAGATGATGAGCTTTGAGGTGGAGACCTTTTACAACTTCGACACCATCAAGTCCTTCGGCATCTCCCCCCACTACAGCAGCAAGATGCGCTGGTGGCAGGAGAAGTTCAAGGACATCAGCCTGCGCTACAATATGTTCTCCATCCAGACGGGGGTGCTGACCTCCCTGATCGGCGCGCTGGTGCAGGGGGCCGCCTTTGGCTACTGCCTCTGGCGGCTGTGGACGGGGGACATCACCTACGGCACCATGACCCTCTTCCTCCAGCAGCGCAGCAAGCTCTCCAGCGCTTTCAGCAATGTGGTCTCCATCGTCCCCGCCTTCCTCAACAGCTCCATCTCCGCCCACCGCATCCGCGAGCTGGTGGAGCTGCCCAAGGAGGTCCACATTCCGGAGAGCAGCGGGCTCGACGCGCTCATCGGGGACGGCTTCACCGTCCAGCTGCGGGATGTGAACTTCTCCTATGTGGAGGGCACGCGGGTGATCACTGACTCCGCCTTCGTCGCCCACCCGGGGGAGATCGTCGCCCTGGTCGGCCCCTCCGGCGAGGGGAAGACCACCATGATCCGCCTGATCCTCGGCCTGGTGCGCCCGGAGTCGGGCGAGGCGGTCATCCGCGGCTCGGACGGGACGGAGGTGCCGATGAACGCGGAGACCCGCCACCTCTTCGCCTACGTCCCCCAGGGCAACACCATCCTCTCCGGCACCATCGCCGAGAATATGCGCATGGTCCGGCAGGATGCGACGGATGAGGAGATCGTCGAGGCCCTCAAGATCGCCTGCGCCTGGGACTTCGTGAGCAAAATGCCGGAGACCATCCACAGTAAGGTGGGCGAGCGGGGGAGAGGCTTCTCCGAGGGGCAGGCCCAGCGCCTGGCGATCGCCCGCGCGGTGCTGCGCGATGCGCCCATCCTCCTGCTCGACGAGGCCACCTCCGCCTTGGATGTGAGCACTGAGCGGCAGGTCCTGAAAAACATCGTCCGCCAGCGGCCGAACAAGACCTGCATCGTCACCACCCACCGGCCCAGTGTGCTGGGCCTCTGCCAGCGGGTCTACCGGGTGATGCAGACCCATGTGACAGAACTGGATGAAGAGACCTCCACCCGGATGGTACAGGATTTCTGAGGCGCACATGCCGCAGATAAAGGAAGGATAAGTGATTATGAGACTGGCTCGAAGGCTGACGGTATTACTGTTTGTGGTGACGGCGATCTGCTTCGGACTGTACGTCACGAGAGATGAGATGCTCACTGACAAGGTCGCGCCGGTCATCTCCTGCGACTCTGACACGTTCGAGGCGAGCGTGGAGGCGGGAGATGAGGAACTGCTGGCGGGGATGACCGCCCAGGACGACCGGGACGGCGACGTCACCGCCTCTCTGGTGGTGGTCTCCAGGTCCAAATTCATCGAGACCGGGCGCCTGCGCGTGAACTACGCCGCCTTTGACGCCCAGGGCAACGCGGCGACCTATACCCGGACGCTGACCTACAGCGACTACACCTCGCCGCGCTTTGCCCTCAGCGAGCCGCTGCGCTTCAACGCGTCCACCTGGTCCTACTCGCTGCTCAACGCGCTGCAGGCCGAGGACTGCCTCGACGGCGACATCAGCAATCTGATCAAATACCGCTTTGACGATGAGAACTGGTACTACGGCGAGGATGGCAGGCTCGGCGTCACCTTCCAGGTGACCAACAGCGCCGGCGACACCGTCCAGCTCCCGCTGACGGTGGAGGTGCTCGACGAGGAGGACTATGACCTGGAGTATCCCGAGCTGACGGAGTACCTCGTCTACACCTCCGTGGGCGATGAGCTGACGCCGCGCAGCTATCTGACGGCGGAGGCGAGAGAGGCCGGCACCGTGCGGGTGGATGACAGCGCGGTGGACTATGATGTGCCCGGGGTCTATGAGATCGTCTATACCCTCGTGGGCGAGGGCAGCGTGACGCTGTTCGTCGTCGTAGAGGAATGAGGAGTACAGCCATGCAGGAACAACGTCAGGATACCCTTTCCCGCGGCCTGGAGCGGATCGAGCCGTACAGCATCCTCACCGACATTCTGCGCAACTGGTGGGTGATCCTGCTCGGCGCCCTCGCCGCGGCCATGATCGCCAACGTCGTGGTGCGCGAGCAGAGCCACGCCGTCTACAGCTATACCACCAGCGCCACCTTTGTCGTCTCCACCCAGGGCAGCAGCAGCAGCGTGTACAGCAACCTCGCCTCCGCCCAGTCCACGGCCAACACCTTCTCCAACATCCTCAACAGCGGCATCATGCAGGACGCCGTCTGCGAGGACCTCGGCCTGACCAGCTTTGACGCGCAGGTGAGCGCCCAGGTCATCACTGAGACCAACCTGCTGGTGCTGACGGTGACCGCAGACTCCCCCCGGCTGGCCTATCAGGTGATCCGCTCCATCATGGACAACTACGAGACCATCACCCGCTCGGTGGTGGGCAGTACCATCCTGGAGGTGCTCGAGGAGCCGGAGGTCCCCGTCGGGGGCAGCGGCGCGGCGGACACGCGGGGGGCGATGATCCGCGGCTTCCAGCTCGGACTGCTCGCCTTTGCGCTCCTGTTTGCCTACCTCTCCTACCGGAGCGACACCATCAAGTCCAGCTCCGACCTGAATGAGAAGCTGGACGCCGCGGCGCTTGGCACCATCTACCACGAGCGCAAGTACAAGTCGCTCGGCGCCCGCCTGCGCGGGAAGAAGCGCAGCATCCTGGTGACGGACGCCACCACCAGCTTCGGCTTTGTGGAGAGCTACAAGAAGATCGCCGCCAAGCTCTCCTATCTGCGCCGCGGGGAGGGCGGGCAGCTGATCACCGTCACCAGCCTGCTGGAAAACGAGGGCAAGTCCACCGCGGCGGTCAACCTCGCCCTGTCGCTGGCGATGAACGCCAAGCGGGTCCTCCTGCTCGACTGCGACCTGCGCCGCCCCTCGCAGTACCTCGTCCTGGAGAAGCGGAAGGAGCGGGTGCGCAATTGGACCGACCTGCTGTCCACCGACTGCTCGGTGCAGGACGTCATCCAGTATGACAACGACCGCGGCATCTTCCTGCTGCTGGAGACCAGAGAGCACGCCAACTCCACCGAGCTGCTCTCCAGCAAGACGATGGAGGTGATGCTGCAGACCCTGCGGCACTATTTCGACTACATCGTGCTCGACTCCCCGCCTCTGTCCGTCACCTCCGACGCCGAGGTGCTGGCGGACCGGACCGACCTGAGCGTGCTGGTGGTGCGCTATCACCAGGCGCAGGCGGAGGATCTCAACGACGCCATTGACGTCCTCTCCGCCTGCCGTGCGGAGCTGGCCGGCTGCGTGCTGAACCGGGCGCGGGCCCTGCCGGGCCTGGGCGCGGTCTCCTACGGCTACGGCCATGGGTATGGCGGATATTACAGCTACGGACATTACGGAAAATCGGAGAAGCGAAATCATGAGTGAGCGTACAGAGCGGCATACCGCCAGCCCGGAAACGGTGGAAAAAATTGACCTGACGCACCTGGCAGAGCAGCTCTGGGAGATGGTCAGGCGCTATTGGTGGATCGTGGCGGCGCTGACGGCGCTGTTTGCCGCGGCGTCCTGGCTCCACGTCAGCAGGACCTATGTCCCCCGCTATGAGGCGGAGGCCACCCTCGCCATCTATGCCTCCCGCGACAGTCAGGAGTCCGGCTCCAACAGCAGCAACAGCGTGGCGACGGCCCAGCAGCTCGGCAAGGTGTTTCCCTACATCCTCACCAGCGGCATCCTCTCGGACATGGTGGCCGAGGACCTGGGCACCGTCTCGGTGCCGGGCGAGATCTCGGTGACGGCGGTGGAGGACACCAACCTGGTCACCATCCGCGTGACCGCATCGGACGGCCAGACCGCCTATGACGTGCTCCAGTCCGTCCTGGAGAACTATCCCCAGGTCGCCCAGTTCGTCATCGGCCAGACGGAGTACACCATCCTCAGCGAGAGCGGCGTCCCCACCGACAGCGGCACGGAGTATGTGACGCGCGGCTCGGTGCGCCGGGGCGCGGCGCTCGGCTTTGCCGCCGGCATGGCCCTCATGGTCTTCTTCACTCTGCTGCGCCGGACGATCCGCCGGCCCAGCGACTTTCAGAGCCTGTTCCACGTCCCGTGCCTGGGCACGCTGCCGGTCTACCAGGAGAAGAAGCGGAGAAAGAACAAGGGCAAGCAGGCAAACCTCCTGGCCTCCAACGTGCCGCAGAGCTATCTGGAGGCGATCCGGGCGCTGCGCGCGCGGGTGGAGCGCAAGCTGGAGCAGGCGGGCTGCAAGACCCTGCTCGTCACCAGCTCCATCCCGGAGGAGGGCAAGTCCACCGTGGCGGCCAATCTCGCCATCGCCATGGCCCAGAAGGGGCTGCGCGTCATCCTGGTGGACTGCGACCTGCGCCACCCCTCCATCCAGAGCCGGATGGGCATCGCCGGCGCGTTCCCCGGCCTGGTGGCGGTCCTGAAGGGTCAGGCCGCCCTGGAGGACGCGCTCTATCAGGTACCGGTGAGCGATATCGACCTGAAGGTGCTCTGCGGCGCGCGCAACACCGCCAAAGAGGTGGAGATCCTCGGCGGCGCGGAGATGAAGCGCCTGATCGCCCACTTCGAGCAGATGGCGGACGTGGTGATCCTGGACACCTCGCCGTCGGCTATGCTGGCCGATGCGATGGTGCTCGCGCACAACGTGCCGGCGGCGCTGTATGTCGTGCGCTACGACCACACCCGCGTGGAGCATGTGCTCAGCGGCATCGAGGAGCTCTCCGGCAGCCGGATCAACATCATCGGCTGCGTGCTCAACGAGGGGAAATTTGCCGCCCAGAGCAGCTATGGCTACCGCTATGGCCGCTATGGCTACGGCCGCTCGCGCTACAGCGGCGCGGGCAGATGATCCGCCGCACAGCGGCGGACCGGCGTGTCAGACGGCCCTGCCGGTCTGACTTCCGTTGGAGAGAAGAGTGGGGGATCTATGCAAGTAAAGCATAACTATCTGGTTCATCTGACAAAGGTATTTACCCTTGTCTTCTGTGATATACTGCTGATCGTGGCCAGCATGGTGGGCGCGCTCTGGATCCGGCATGATTTTCAGCTCAGCGCGATCGACCCGGAATTTCTGGAGACGCTCCTCCTGTATCTGCCGGTCAACCTCTTCTGCACGCTGCTGGTCTTCAAGCTCTGCCGGCTCTACAACAATCTCTGGCAGTTTGCCGGCATCATGGAACTCAACAGCGTCGTCGCGGCGGTGCTGCTGTCCACCCTGCTGCAGACGGCGGGGATGGCCCTGCTCCGCCTGCGCATCCCGCGCAGCTATCCCTTCCTCTACATCCTGCTGCTCTTCCTCGCCGTCTCCGCGAGCCGGTATCTGATCCGCGTCCTCTACCGGGAGCGGCAGAGGAACGCCGCGGCACAGCCGGACATCCGCACCCTGATCGTGGGCGCCGGCGGGGCGGGGAACATGCTCCTGCGGGAGATCAAGAGCAGCCGGCAGGTCCACCGCGTCGTCCCCTGTATCGTGGACGACGACCCGGTCAAGCGGGGGACCTATCTGCACGGCGTCCCCGTGGTGGGGGACTTTTCGGCGATCCCGCGCTGTGTGCAGGAGTATCAGATCCAGGAGATCGTCATCGCCATCCCCTCCCTCAGCCCGGCCAGAAAAAAGGCCCTGCTGGAGATCTGCCAGGAGACGGCCTGCAAGACGCTGACCCTCCCCGGCATCTATCAGATCGTCAACGGCGAGGTGAGCGTCTCCATGCTCCGCCAGGTGGACATCAACGACCTGCTGGGCCGCCCGCCGGTGGAGCTGGAGATGGAGGAGATCATGGACTATGTCTCCGGCAAGGTGATCCTGGTCACGGGTGGCGGCGGCTCCATCGGCAGCGAGATCTGCCGCCAGCTTGCGCTCCACCGGCCCCGCCTGCTGATCGTGTTCGACATCTACGAAAACAGCGTGTACGACCTCCAGCACGAGCTGCTCGACCGGCATCCCGACCTGCAGCTGGAGGTGCTCATCGGCTCGGTGCGCAACCGCGCGCGTGTGGACAGCATCTTTGAGACCTATCACCCCGACCTGGTCTTCCACGCGGCGGCGCACAAGCACGTCCCGCTGATGGAGGACAGCCCGAACGAGGCGGTGAAGAACAACGTCCTCGGCACCTGGGTGGTCGCCCGCGCCGCGGACGCCTTCGGGGCGCGGAAGATGGTGCTCATCTCCACCGACAAGGCGGTGCGCCCGACGAATGTCATGGGCGCGTCCAAGCGCATCTGTGAGCTGGTCGTCCAGCGGTTCTCTCAGACCTCGAAGACGGAGTTCGCCGCCGTGCGCTTTGGCAACGTCCTCGGCAGCAACGGCAGCGTGGTCCCTCTCTTCCAGAAGCAGATCGAGGCGGGCGGCCCGGTGACGGTCACCCACCCGGACATCATCCGCTATTTCATGACCATCCCGGAGGCGGTCAACCTGGTGCTCCAGTGCGGGGCCCTCGCCCGCGGCGGCGAGGTCTTCATCCTGGACATGGGCGAGCCGGTCAAGATCGACGACCTCGCCCGGAAGATGATCCGCTGCTGCGGCCTGGTGCCCGACCGGGACATCCGGATCGAGTACATCGGCCTGCGCCCGGGGGAGAAGCTCTATGAGGAGCTGCTGCTCAACGAGGACAATCTGAAAAAAACGGCGAAGGACCGCATCTTCGTCGCTCGCCAGCCGGAGGTGGACACCGCCTGGCTCGACCACGAGGTGGAGGAGCTGGTGAGCAATGCCTTCAACGAGACGGGAGACATCCGGGCGCGGATCAAGCGCCTGGTGCCGGAGTATGAGCCGCGGGCGAACCGCGCGCCGGCGGAGGCGGAGACGCCTGCATCATGACAAAAAGACCGCGAAAGACGGAGAGAACATCGTCTTTCGCGGTCTTTTTGTTCCTGTGGATTCAGCGGGGCGGCCGGACGGGCGACTGGTCCGGCAGGTGCGGGCTGATGAGCTTCTCCATCCGGATCATGTCGTACCAGCGGCCGAACTTGTAGCCGCAACGGCGGAAGCGCCCTGCGAGAGAGAAGCCCAGATGCGCGTGAAAATCCGCGCTGTTGGCGGTGAGATATTCGTCCTCCCCGTCGGGGGGATACCCAAAGGGGATCGAACCTCTGCCGGTCAGGGCAGATTCATTTCCGCCCATACCGCGGAAAAGGCCTTGGCAATATGGCCGATATTCCCCGCGGCCTTTTTCTTGTCTGGACGAAAATGAATTCTGACCTGACTGCGAAGCACCTGTGGGCGAGGCGTTTTCGAGGGATTTTGGACGTTTGCGAAGCAGGTGGGCTGACGCCCACCAATGAGCGAACGGCAAAAAGCGCCGGAAAGGGCCGCCCACAGGCGGCAGGTGTTCGATCCCCTTTGGGTATAGCCGATGCAGGCGTAGAGATTGGTGACGCCCATCGCCCGCAGCCGCGCCTCGAGGGCCTCGTAGAGCGCGCGGCCCACGCCGCAGCGGCGGCAGTCCGGGTCGAGGTAGATGGTCAGCTCACAGGACCAGCCATAGGCGGCCCGGCCAATGAAGGGGGCGGCGTAGGCATAGCCCAGAAGTGCCCGTCCCGCTCCGCCGTCAGATAGGGATAGCGCGCCGTGATCCGCTCCATCCGCTCCCGGAAGACGGCGGGGGCGGGGACGTCATACTCAAAGGAGATGGCGGTGTGGGCGACATAGTAGGCGTAGATCTCCAGCAGGCGCTCGGCGTCGGCGGCGCGCACCTCCCGAATGGTGAGTTCCCCGGCCATGCCGCCCCTCCCGCTGCCAGGTGCTCCGGCAGCGCTCACGACACCGTCACCCGCAGCTCGACCGGATTGGAGGAGAGACCACCCGGCGATCTGGCCTGATAGGTGAGGACATACTCCCCGGCGGCGCCGGTGTCCACCTCGCCCTCGATGATGATATAGCGCATGAGCGAGCTGCCGTCGGTGTCCACCGCTTCGGCGACGTAGCTGAGGGGGTTGAAGGAGGCGCCGCGCTCCACCGTCACCTCGCTGACAGTCAGCGTGAGGATGGGCCGGGGGGTGACGCTCACGTCGAGGGCGGCGGTGGCGGTGTCGCCAAACTGATTGGTCACGGTGAAGACAAAGCGGGCGGTGTACGGGTCTTCCTCCGCGCGGGTGTAGCTGGCGGTGACAGCCGGGGTGATATCATTGCCGAAGCCGTCGTCCGCAGAGAGCTCCCCCGCCTCGATGAGCGACTCCAGCAGGCCGTCCAGCTCACTGTCCTCCAGCTCGGAGAGGTCCTCCGGCACCGCCAGCGTGGGCCCGGCGTAGCCGGTCAGCTCCAGGCCGCGCACGGCGGTGACCTGCCCGCCGTCCGTGCCGGCGGAATACTCCACCCACTTCTGCGCGAGCGTCTCGCCCGCCGTGATCTGAACGAAGATGGACTGGGTGGAGAGCGCCCCCTCCGGCCCGGTCAGGCTGACCCCGTCGAGCAGGTCCAGCGTCCCCGTCCCGTCGTAGACCAGCGGATCGCTGTCAAAGGAGAGGGTATAGTCCCCCGGGGCGGTCTCCTCCGATGGCGCAGCGGCGTCCTGCGCGGCGGCGGGGGCGGCAGACGCCCGCCCGGCGGGGGAGGAGGGGAGCAGGAAGAGAAACACGAGATTGGCGATGGCGAGGACGGCGACGGTCAGCGTGACCAGCTGCAGCGTCAGCGGCAGGGTACGGTTCATTTCCATGACTCCCCTCAGGCAGGGCGGCGCGCCGCCTGCACGGTTTCCGGTATTTCCCATATCATACCACAAAACGGGTGAGAAAGAAAGTTATTTTTACTCTTTCCAGCGCGTGTGGGATGTGCTATAATAATGGCTGCTGAATCAGCCGCAGAGCGGCCGATTCGCGCGGCGGCTGCCGCGCAATCGCATCAAACGGCTTCCCTGAGCCGGTGGATGCGATTTGGCCGTTGTTACAATGCGTATTTCTCCCGGTGCACCGCAGCGCGCCGGGGGAAGGCGCGGAGATCCCGGCGCCTCCGGACCCGGGCTCCTTCCGCCGGAACAAAGCCAGATGGTCTTGAAAGCCGGGGCTTTCAAGGCTTTTGACTTTGTTTTGTACGCATGACAGATGCGCGCTGATGCCTGCGGGATTTGCCGCAGAGCGGCCCGGAGCGCCCGGAAGGCCGTGCCGGGCCCGCCGCGGCGGGCGGTCAGAGCGCGGTTTGTTTGTGTGCACAGGCCTCCGCGGTCCCGGCCGGATGTCTGGACTTTTTGCCCTCCGGGGACCCCGGCGGCGGATGATGTGGAAGGAGAAGCGATGATCGACCTGCATACCCATATCCTTCCGGGACTGGACGACGGGGCGCAGACGCTGGAGGAGGCCCTCGGCATGGCGGAGCTCGCCGTGGAGGGCGGCGTGGACATGCTGGTGGCCACGCCGCACAGCAACCAGATGGGCCGGTTTGAAAACTTCTCCTCCGGCGCGCTGCTGCGCGCCTACCAGCAGCTGGAGCGCGCCATTGAGCGGGAGGGGATCGCTCTGAATCTCTACCTGGGGATGGAGATCTTTGCCTCCGGCGATATGGCGGAAAAGATCGGGCGCGGCATGCTCTTTGGGCTCAACCGATCGCGCTATTATCTGGTGGAGTTCGCCTTTGACGAGACGCCGGAGGAGATAGAGGGCTACCTGCGCCAGATCCTCTCCACCGGCGGCGTGCCCCTCATCGCCCACCCGGAGCGCTACTTCTGCGTCCAGGACTACCCCGCGCTGGTGTATGAGTGGCTGCAGATGGGCTGCACGGCCCAGGTCAACAAGGGCAGCGTGTTCGGCCGATTTGGCCGCCGCGCGGCCCGGACGGCGGAGACGCTGCTGCACAGCCGCCTGGCCACCTGCGTGGCGAGCGACGCGCACAGCACTCAGCTCCGCACGACCTATATGGATGACATCCGGGTCTACCTGCACGAGCAGTTCGGCGAGCAGGAGGCGCGCCGCCTCCTGCTGGAGAACCCCGACCACATCCTGCGCGATGAGCCGGTGCCCCCGCACGGGCGGATGCCGGAGCAGCGGAGATTCTTTTTCTAGGAAGAGGGAGATGCTAACGTGAGGCGCTTACAGCTTTTGAGCGGGATCCTGTTTGTGATCGCCGCAATTTCCTTTGCCGTGTTTCAGATCCGCGTCAACATGGCGGCGGACCAGACCGGCCCGGAGATCATCATGGAGGAGGAGCAGATCACCGTCTCCGTCGGCGCGGACGAGGCGGAGCTGCTCGCCGGCATCCGCGCCGTGGATGAGCGGGACGGAGATGTGTCCGCCAGCCTGATCGTGGAGAGCCTGAGCAACTTCACCGCTGATAACACCCGGCTGCTCACCTTTGCCGCCAGCGACGCGGACGGGCATATCGTCAAGGGCACCCGGGAGATCGTCTACGAGGACTATCAGCCGCCCCGATTTACCCTCCAGGCCCCGCTCCGGTTCCAGACCGGCACGGCCGACCTGCTCGCGGTGCTGGGGGCGGAGGACGTGCTCGACGGCGACCTGTCCTCCAAGATCAAGATCTCCAGCAGCTACAGCTTCTCCGCCAATGAGCCGGGGGACTATATGATGGAGTTCTCCGTGGTCAACAGCGCCGGAGATGTGAGCCGTCTGCCGGTCACGGTGACGGTCTACTCCCCCTCGGAGGCGTTTGACGCCCCGGTGATCGAGCTGTCGGAGTATCTGATCTACCTCTCGCCCGGCGAGGAGTTCGACCCCTGGGACTATGTGGAGCGCATCACGCTGGGCGGCGCCGTGTTCTCCCGGGAGGGCGCGCGCCTGCGCCTGGAGACGGCGGGGGAGACAGAGGAGGACGGCGAAGACGGCGGCTGGGAGGAAGTGGACAGCGGCCTCAGCCTGACGTCGATCGACTCCTCTGACGTGCGCATCCGCAGCGGTGTGGACCGGCAGACGCCCGGCGTCTATGAGATTACCTATCAGTTTACGCAGGACGGCTATGGGACCGGCATGGTCCGCCTGGTCGTCGTGGTCAGCGATTGAGGAGTGGTGGCCTGATGGAGAGAATACTGGGCAGGGACGTCAACCTGCCAAGCATCGTCAGGGATGTCCTGCGCGGATGGTCCGTGATCCTGCTCCTGGCGGTCTCGGCCAGCCTGTTTGCCAATATCTGGGTGACGGCGCGCTATCAGCCGGTCTACAGCACCCGGATCACCTTCGCCGTCACCACACAGGGGACGAACGCCACCATCTATCAGAACCTCACCTCCGCCAAAGAACTGGCGGAGAAGTTCACCCTCATCCTGCAGAGCAACGTCCTGCGGCGGCGGGTGATGGAGGATCTGGAGCTCGGGCAGTTTGACGCGGAGACCTCCGCCGTGCAGGTCGCCGAGACAAATATGGTGGAGCTGAAGGTCTCAGCCGGCTCGGCGATGAGGGCCTACCGCATCCTCCAGTCCATCATGGACAACTATGACTCCGTCTCCGACTACGTCATCGGCGGCGTGGTGCTGGAGGTGATCCAGCAGCCCACCATTCCGCTCACGCCGGACAATCCCCTCAACGTGCGCACCGCCATGCGCAACAGCTTCCTCGTGACGGCGGTGCTCGCGGCGCTCTATCTGGCCTGGCGCTCCTACCGGCGCGACACCATCAAGAGCGAGGCGCAGCTCGCCGACAAGGTGGATGCCCGCCGCCTGGGGACGGTCTACCGCGAGCGCAAGCCGGTGCGCCTCTTTGGGCGGCGGCATGGCTCCGGCGTGTCCATGCTGATCGACAACCCCCTGCGCAGCTTCTGGTTTGTGGAGTCCAACCGGCTCATGGCCTCCCGGGTGCGCAGCCATCTGGACCGCCGCGGACAGAAGGTGATCATGGTCACCAGCGTCATGGAGAACGAGGGGAAGTCCACCGTGGCCTCCAACCTGGCCCTCTCCCTGGCGGAGGAGGGCGGCCGGGTGCTGCTGGTGGACTGCGACTTCCGCAAGCCCTCCCTGCACAAGATCTTCGAGCTGACCCGCCAGGAGGACCGCGACCTGGCCGCAGAGCTGGCCAAACGGGGCGACCCGGAGCGCCTGCTCACCCGCCGCGGCGAGAGCAGCCTCAGCCTGGTGGTGAATGCCACCCCCTCCGCCTCCGCCGAGACTCTCCTGGAGTCGGGGGCCCTGCGGGCGTTTGTGGAGCAGATGCGCGGACGGATGGACTACATCGTGCTCGACACCGCCCCGATGGCGCTGGTCTCGGACACGGAGGACATGGTCAGCCTGGCGGACGCCATCCTGCTGGTCGTGCGCGAGGATATGGTGCTGGCCGCGCACATCAACGACGCGGTGGACGCCCTCAACCGCGAGGGGGGCAAGGTCGCCGGCTGTGTGCTCAACTATGCGACCCGCGGCCTGACCGGCACTACAGGCCGCTACGGATATGGAGGCAAGTATGGAAAAGGAGCGGAATAACAGCCCCGCCGCGGTGGAGCAGATCGACCTCCTCCGCGTCTTCGCCGACGCCTGGAGCGGCGTGAAGCGGTTCTGGTGGCTCTGCCTGGCGATCGTCAGCCTGTGCGCGACCGTGTTCTACTGGAACGGCGTGCGCACCTATACCCCCTCCTATCAGGCCTACGCCTCCTTTGTGGTCAACACAAAGACCGCCTACGGCTACAGCGAGAGCTATTACAACCAGACCACCGCCGCCCAGCTCAGCCGCACCTTCCCCTATATCCTCACCAGCGGCGCGCTCAGTCAGGTGGTGGCCGACAGCCTCGGATTGGAGAGCATCCCCGCCGTCATCACCGCCGAGTCGATGGAGGAGACCGCCCTGTTCACCATCACCGTGACCGCCTCCGATGCGCAGACCTCCTATGACGTCCTGCAGGCCGTGATCGAGCACTATCCCACCGTGGCGGAGTACATTATTGGGGACACCCAGCTCATCCTGATGGACGAGAGCGGCGTGCCCGAAACAGTGAGCAACCCGCCCGACTTCCGCCGCGGCGCGCTGCGCGGCATTCTGGTGGGCGGGATGCTCTGCGCCGTCCTCCTCGCCTTCTACGCCCTCACGCGCAACCGCGTCTGGAGCGAGGGCGACCTGAAAAAACACATCAGCCTCTCCTGTCTGGGCGGAATTCCCCAGACGAAGGTGAAAAAGCGCACCGATACCCGGCAGAACCAGATCGTCCTGGACAGCAAAAACAGCGAGAGCGCCTTTGGCGAGAGCCTGCGCGGCGTGCGCAACCGCATCCTTCAGGAGGCGGAGAAGACCGGCGTCCGCCGCATCCTGATCACCAGCGCCGCGGCGGGGGAGGGGAAGACCACCTTCGCCGTCAACCTGGCCATCTCTCTGGCCAGAAAGGGCAAGCGCGTCCTCCTGCTCGACGGGGACCTGCGCAACCCCTCCGTGGCCAAGGCGATGGGCATGTCCAGCTTCAGCGCCGCCGAGCATGAGGGGGCGAAGGACGACCCCATGAGCGCCTGGCAGGTGATGCCCTACGGCGATATGAATCTGGGCGTCTGCTGGAAGGCGGGCAGGAAAAACCGCAGGCCGGACAGCGCCATCACCCAGGCGGAGATCCGGACGCTCGTCGGCACGCTGGAGCGCGAGTGCGACTTCCTGATCGTGGACACCCCGCCGGCCGGCATCGTCTCGGACGCCTCCCTGTTCGCCCGCTATCTCGACGCCGCCGTGCTGGTGGTCCGGCAGGACTATGCGCGGGCGGACCGCGTGGTCTCCGCCGTGGAGTCCATCGCGGACACCGGCGTGCAGATGCTCGGCTATGTCCTCAACGGCGTCCGGCAGGCCGGCGGCGGCTATGGCTACGGGTACGGCTATGGTTACGGCTACGGGTATGGCTACGGCTACGGTTCCCGCCGCTATGGCTATGGCCACTACGGCCACTACGGCCAGCCGGAGAAGAAGGGCCGGGAGAAAAAAGGGGAGAGCGCCCCCGCCTCGCCCGGAAGATGACATGTCCTGCCCGCAGGAGGCCTGAGAGATGAAGATCATTGACACGGTGGAATACGTCTCCGCCCTGCGCGAGCTGACCGAGGCCGGGCGCGAGGTGAGCATGCGCATCGCCGGCAGCAGCATGTCCCCCTTCCTGATCCACAACCGGGACACGATCACCTTCCGCAAGCCGGACCGCCCCCTGCGCGCGGGCGACATGGTCTTCTACCAGCGCCGGAGCGGCCAGTTCGTGATGCACCGCATCTGCCGCATCCGCCCGGAGGGCCTCTATATCGTGGGCGACGCCCAGACCGAAATCGAAGGCCCCGTCTGTCCCGATCAGGTCTTCGCCGTCATCACCCGCGTGCACCGCAAGGGCCGCTGGATCGGCCCCGAGGACTTCTGGTGGCGCTTTTTCGCCGGGCCGTGGCGCTGGCTGCTCCCCCTGCGGCCCCTGCTCACGCGGCTGTACCGCCCCATTTACCGCATCCGAAACAGATAAAAACTGCCGGAGAGGAGGAAAAATCCCCTCTCCGGCAGTTCTTTTGTGCGCTTCACTTTTCCCCCGGATAGAGCGCCGCCTCCAGGGCGCGCACCGCCCCCTCCGAGATGTCGCAGGTGAGCTGCCAGACGGGGACGCTCCGCACGAGGTCCTCGATGCCGTCCATCGCCGCGCGCACGAAGTCGGGGTTCCACTGGTTCACCGTGATCTGGCTGTAGAGCTGGCCGAAGGCCCGCATGGGAGAGAGGCGCTCCACCGTGTTCACCTTCCCCTGCCGGAGCATCACCACGGCGCGGATGGGGGTGTCCCCCAGATGGCAGACATCGGACGAGCCGCAGACCGGCCAGCCGCAGGCGGTCCACCGACCGTCCACCCGGCGCAGGAGGGACCGGTCCCCGTTCACCGTCCGGCTGCCGCGATGGCGCTCCCACAGCCCCGCCTGGGTGGATTTCCCCGTCTCGGACGGGGCGGAGAAGAGGATGGCCTCCCCCTGATAGACGGTATAGGCGCAGTGGAGCACCAGCGCCCCCCGGCCGATCATCCGCCGCTCGAGCGCGAGAAGGCCGGTAAAGGCGGGGTCGCAGCCGAGCAGCGGCTCCCCCTCCAGCGCCCAGACCTCCGCCGCCTCCTCCGACACCTCATGGTAGAGGGCGTAGGGGGTGCTCCGCCCCTTCACGCCGGTCAGGCGGCGCTCCAGCGCGCCCTCCCGGAACACCAGCAGGTCGGGCCGCCGGGCGACGCAGTCCCCCTCCGGCGCGGGGAGGGCGGGCACGGTGTGGAGCCGGTAGCGGTACTCCGCCGTTCCCTCAGAGACGGCAAAGAGCCGGAAGTGCTCCGGCACGGGGAAGTCCCCCTCCGCCTCCACCCGGAAGCGAAGGCCGCCGATCTCAAAGAGCTGGTTCATGGGATAATTCCTCCTCCAGCAGACGGATAGTCTCCTCTGTATAGCGGCACATGTACTCCGGCGTCCCGTCAAAGCGGCCGGTCTCCAGATAGGCGCAGGCGGCGCAGGTCTGGCAGACGTCTCTTCTCACACAGGCCCCGCACCGGACACTCATGCGGACATCCCCGAACTGCGATGATATCTGCCCCCACGCCTTTGCAAAGCCAAGCTCGAACACCGGCGCTTCCGGCTCAGACAGCATGATGCAGGGGCGCATCATCCCCTGCCAGTTGACGACAAGGGAGCTTCTGCCCGCCCGGCACAGAGGGGGCGCGGAGACAGGCTCTCCCGGCTCTGCCTGCGCGCGGGCGAGGAACGCCGAGGCCGCAGTCCGAAACTGCTCCTTCTCCCGTCTGCGCATCCCTGCCACCCGCGCCGCCGCGGCCCGCTCCGGGGAGAGCCGGGACTGCATGTCAAACGCCGCTGCGCGCTCCCGTGCGGCGGGATACATATAGGTGTCAAATTTCCAGGCGGTATTGCAGTCCTCCACGATGGAGCACAGCGCGTCCAAATCGTCCACGTTTTCCGGAGTGATGCTGCCGTTGATTTTGACATCCACATGCCGCTCCGTCAGCAGCTTGACTGCGCGGCGCGCCCGGCGATAGCCGTCCGGATAGTGGCAGAGCCGCCGGTAAGTCTCCTCATCCTTCCCGTAGAGGGTGATATTCACCCGGCGCGGCAGATGGCGGGCGAAGAAGTCCGCCCAATCCTCATCAATCAGCGTCCCGTTGGTGTTGACGGTCAGAACCATACCCATTCGCTTCAGGGAGGTATAGATCTCCCGAAAGTCCGGGTGCAGCAGCGGCTCCCCGCCGGTCAGCAGGACAAAGAGCGTGCCCGCCCGGCAAAGCTCCTGCGCGAGGGCCATCCACTCCGCCCCGCTGCGCAGCCGCCCCCGCTGCGCCAGCTCCTGAGGGCTGAGACGGACATAGCACATGTCACAGTTCATATTGCACAGCGGCGTCAGCTCCAGAATTGCATTGATGGGGACGTGCATCTGCGTGGCCCGCTCGCACATCGCCCGCTCAACGTTCCCGCGGTATTCCATCGGCTCCATATGATGCCCTCACTGTCACAAGGCGGATGACCATCGCTGGTCATCCGCCCGTCTTCTCTCAGATATGTATGCGCTTACGATGCGTTGGGGTTGGTCTCGTAGTTCTCGTCGCCGGGCGTCATGACGTGGTAGTCAACACTGCCGTCGTGAAAAGATTCCTGCCACCAGAACACGGCAGATGATCTGTGCCGATTGGGGTTGGTACCACTCGTAACAAAGCCGTTTGCCGACGGGGGATCGTCCCGAATCACGCCGCTGTGCCAGTTGCCGCAGCCGCTAAAGCCCCCCAATCCCCCGGAATAAATCCGCCTATCATCGGCGTCCCACACGCCGTTGTTGTTGGTGTCATCATACAGATAGCGATAGCTGCTATTGCCGTTCGGCGTCGTGCACTTGATCTTGTAGCACGCAGCCACATACTCGTTGGCGATGAACTTCTGCACCAGGACACGCGGCGCTTCCCAAGTCTTCTTCACGTTATTCTACCTCCTCCAGAATTCGCACCCCCAGAGATTCCTGTACAAACTGTTCCACAGCCTGCCGCAGGACCTCGGGCGGCGCCTCATATTCCTCTTCCAACAGGGTGGTCACATCCTCCACCGTCCGCGCCGTCTCAAACGCGCGCCAGAGGAAGACCGCCGTCTCGTTCGGGGAGAGCATGGCGTTGGCCAGCACCCCCTCGGCATCCACCGGGATAATGGCGTATTCCCCCACGATCTCACGGAGGATGAAGCCCGGCCGGATGCGGTATCTCCTGTTCTCGCTCATATCCTCAGGCGGCGGCACGGCGCTCCGGCCGGCTCCACCACAGGAGCAGCGTATCAGCCTGTGAACCTCCGCCCATAAAACACCTGCCTTGCCTGCATTTTGGCGGCCTCCGCGTGGGGGGTGGGCCTGTCCTTCCCGGCAGCGGGGAGAACCGCCTGTGCTTTACAGAGACTATTATAGTCCGCCCGTCCGAAGAATGCAAGCCTTTTTTTTATTTTTTTCTGTCGAAACTGTTCAAAACGTGCGGAAATTGGTTGAAATAATACTTTTGCAACCAAATGATGCCGCCAAAAAGTGCAAGAAATCTTCCGATGGGGCAAAAGTGGGGCATTTTGGAGCACAATTGGGAAAAGCTGGATTGGCAAAAATTTCTCCCTCCGCGCCCGCGCTTTTCGCCCCTCCGGCCCTCTCTCAGCGCCGGATACGCCTGTGCGGGCGTCCGTGCCCCGCCCCGGCAACCTGCCCCCAGAAGGAGACCGCCTGCTCCAGCCAGCCCTCCGCCGCCGTGTCATCGGCGAGGCCGGTCCCGTGGTCCGTGCCGGGATAGGACTGATACCAGTGCGGCGCCCCGGCCTCGGTCAGCCGGTCGCGCAGCATCCGGCTGTTCACCCCGGGCACCACGGCGTCGTCCGCGCAGTGCCAGAGGAAGGTGGGGGGATAGTCCGGATCGACCTGCTCCTCCAGGCTGTAGCGGCGCACCAGCGCCTCCGACGGGTCGGGGCCGAGGAGGTTCGCGCGGGTGGACGGCTCGCTCTCCCGCCCCATCGTGACGACGGGATAGCACAGCACCAGCGCCCCCGGCCGCGCGAGGCCGTAGTGCCGCCAGCCGAGGGCCCTGGTCCCGAAGCTCCCGGCCAGATGCCCGGCGGCGGAGAAGCCCATCAGCGCATAGCCGGAGAGGTCCGCCCCCCAGCGCTCCGGCTGGGAGAGGATGCACCGCAGCGCGGCGGCGAGGTCATCCATCGGGCCGGGTGCGCGCGCCCGGTCCCCGGTCCGGTAGTTCACCACAAAGGCGTGATAGCCCATCCGGTTGAGCCGGGCGGCGACGGGGTAGCCCTCCCCGGGGGACCAGACCAGTCCGTAGGCCCCTCCGGCGCAGATCACCACCGCCTTCGCCCCGGCGGGGCCGGGAAAGTGGAAGAAGAACTGCTCCGGGTCCTCCCCCGCGCGATAGAGCAGCGGCGCGCCGGAGCGGCGCACCTCCAGCGCGCGGTTGAGCCCCTCGCAGAGCAGCGGGAGGTTCCAGGTGTCGGAGAGGGCGGCGAGGGGCACATCGCCGTCCGCCTCCCGGGAGAAGAAGGCGGGGATGAGCAGCTGGTCCCGGATGGGGGCAAATTCCGGCAGGGCGAGCAGAGCGCCGACGGTCATCTCCGGTGTGACGGTGACGGGGGTGGGATGCATGGCAGACCTCCTGTGGGTGTCAGGGTGGGGGGATGTTCTCCCCTAGTCTACACCCCCCGCGCCGGGATGGAAAGGATTCTTTTGTGGGAGACTATGCCATTTTTTGCGGGCTTTTCCCAGCGGCAGGCGGAGGGTAAAGGTCGCCCCGCCGCCGGGGGTGTCCGTCAGGGCGAGCTGCGCGCCCAGACTGCCGGCCAGCTCGCGCGCGATGGAGAGGCCGAGGCCGAAGTGCCGCCGGTCCGTCCGGCTCGGGTCGGCGCGGTAGAAGCGGCGAAAGACCGCCTGCTTCTCCCCGTCCGGGATGCCGGGGCCGTGGTCCACCACCGAGAGCAGGGCGTGTCCGCCACTCAAGCAGCGCGGCGCGCGCGCCGGTCTGCGTGCTCACGTTGGAGAAGTGGAGGGGCACGCCGTGCCACTCGGCGTAGAAGAAGGCGTCCTGCTCCTGTGAGAGCTGATTCATCAGTCTGTCGCTCAGCCCGGTGGGGTTCTGGAGCTGGACGGTGATGGTCTGGAGCTGGGTCTGGTAGAGCATCGAGCGGGTGGTCAGATACTCCGTCCGCGAGATGGAGAGGGTGACGGCCATCATCCCGGCCAGGACCAGGCTGGTCAGCAGGCCGAACACCAGCGCCAGCCGCCGCCGCAGGGCCCGGATCATCTGCCGCCCTCCAGACAGTAGCCCACGCCCCGGCGGGTGGCGAGGCGGGTGCAGGTCCCCACCGCGCGCAGACGGCGGCGGAGGAAGTAGATGTAGGTGTCCAGCGAGGACTCGCCGATCTCCGCGCCGGTCCCCCACACCTGACCGAAGAAGCGCTCGCGCGCGACGACCTCCCCCGGAGCGCCCATCAGCAGCAGGAACATGTCCCGCTCCCGCGGCGTGAGCGAGCAGCTCCCACCCGGACCGGTGAGCAGGAGACCGTCCGGGTCCAGCGTGAGGTCGAAGGCGCGGCAGAGCGGCCCGGACTGCCGCGGTCCGTGCCGCAGGAGCACCGCCACCCGCGCGAGCAGCTCCGGCATGGCGAAGGGCTTGGCCAGATAGTCGTCCGCGCCGCCCTCCAGGCCCTCCACGAGGTCCTGCGTCTCGCCCAGCGCGGTGAGCAGGAGCACCGGCGTGCGCACCCCCGCCCCGCGCGCCTCGCGCAGCAGGCTCAGTCCGTCCAGCTGCGGGAGCATCCGGTCGAGGATGCAGCCGTCGTAGTCCCCCTGCCGGAGCAGGGCCAGACCGGACGGGCCGTCTGCGGCGGTATCGACCGCATAGCCCTGCCGTTGAAGCTGGCGCACCAGCAGGCCGGAGAGGGGGAGATCGTCTTCGATGAGCAGCAGCCGCACGGCCTGCCACCTCCTTTTTCCGCGCCTGGCGGCGATGCCGGCGCGTGATCCCCCTTATTATACCAGACTGCGCCGCCGGAAACCTCAAAAGAATCTCAAAATCGGCGGCAGAAGAAAAAATGATTTTCCCTGTTGACAAACGGCGGCGGTTTGCGTATAATATCCATTGTTCTGATGAGGCCGCGCGGCCGAAGAGAGCGCTTATGGGGGTATAGCTCAGCTGGGAGAGCGCTTGAATGGCATTCAAGAGGTCAGCGGTTCGATCCCGCTTATCTCCATCGAGAAACACCGAACCCTCTTCCATTGGGAAGAGGGTTCGGATTTTCTGTTTTTCCGGTACAGATGGAAAGGGGGAGTGCGCATGAGCAAGGAGAAGGTGCTTGCCCTGCTCAAGGGCGGCGAGGGCTATCTCTCCGGCGCGGAGATGAGCCGTCAGCTCGGCATCAGCCGGGCGGCGGTCTGGAAGGCGATCGACGCCCTGCGCCAGGAGGGCTATCAGATCGACTCGGCCACCAACCGCGGCTACCGCCTGTGCGCGTCCCCCGACCGCCTCTCCGAGGGGGAGATCCGCCCCTACTGCACCGGCGAGCTGATCGGTCGGGCGCTGCGGGTCTTTGAGACCATCGACTCCACCAACAGCTACCTCAAGCGCGAGGCGGCGAATCTGCCGGACGGCACGGCGGCGGTCGCGGACTGTCAGACCGGCGGCCGGGGCCGTCTGGGCCGGAGCTTTCGCTCTGCGCCGGGGGAGGGGGTCTATCTCTCCGTCCTCCTGCATCCCGCCCTGCCGCCGGAGGAGGCGGTCAACCTGACGGCCTATGTCGCCGTGGCGGTCTGCGACGGGATCGAGGCCGCCGCCGGGGTCCGCCCCCAGATCAAGTGGACGAACGACATCATCCTCGGCGGCCGCAAAATCTGCGGCATCCTGACCGAGATGGGCATCGAGGGGGAGAGCGGCGCCCTGCAATACCTCGTCACCGGCATCGGCGTGAACGCCAACCAGCGCGCGGAGGACTGGCCGGAGGAACTGCGGGAGATCGCCGGGTCCATCCGTCAGGCGACCGGCCGCCCCGTTGCCAGAGGCCGCCTGGCCGCCTGCCTGCTCAACGCATTGGATGAGATGTATGCCCGCTGGCGCGCGGGGGACCGCGCCCCCTATCTCGCGCGCTACCGGGCGGATTGCCTGACGGTGGGCCGCGAGGTGCGCCTGCTGGAGGCAGGGCGGACGCTCCGGGGCCGGGCGCTCGCCATTGACGAGCGCTTTGGCCTGGTGGTCCGCCTGGAGGACGGGACGGAGCGCACCGTCACCTCCGGCGAGGTGAGCGTGCGCGGCCTGTACGGCTATCTCTGAGGCGGCGGCATCCCCCGTCAGCCTTCTTCCTGAGTCTCCCGCAAGCGAGGCCGTCCCGCAGATGGGGCGGCCTCGCGTTTTGCGTGTTGAGATGCTGCCGGACCCTCACCGGTCCCACTTCTGCATCAGGGCGCGGATCTGGTCGGCGAACTTGGCCAGATCCTTGTTCGCCCCGCCCTTGTTCTTCTGAATGACGAGCATGAGCTGCCGCCCCGCCTCCTCCAGACGGCGGTAGGCGGGCGAGCCGAGCTGCCACTTGGACTCCTTCTTGCGCGGCAGCTCCATCCCCTCGGCGAGCACCGCCCCGCGCGCGAGGTCATAGACCTCCTGAAAGAGGGGCGCGTGGGCGCTGTAGCCCAGCCGCCGCAGCTCGGAGGCGAAGGACTGGCTCACCAGATCGTCCCCGTGGACGACGAAGACCTCCGCCGGGCGGGGGGAGAACTGGTCGATCCAGCGCAGCAGGTGGTCGTGGTCGGCGTGGGAGGAGAGGCCCTGGAAGTTGACGATCCTGGCGTTCACTGCCACATCCTCCCCGAAGAGGCGGACGAACTTCTTCCCCTCCACCAGCGAGCGGCCCAGCGTCCCCGGCGACTGGAAGCCGACGAAGAGGACGGTGCACTCGCTGCGCCAGAGGTTGTGCTTCAGGTGGTGGCGGATGCGCCCGGCGTCGCACATGCCGGAGGCGGAGATGATGACCTTCGGGCTGCGGTCCTCGTTGAGGAGCTTGGACTCCTCGCTGGTGACGGTGAGGCGCAGGTCCTCCACATGGAACAGCCCCGCGCCCTGCTGGATGACCCCGATCGCCTCCTCGTCCAGATAGCCGGTCAGGTCGCCGGAGAAGATGCGCGTGGCCTCCACCGCCAGCGGGCTGTCCACCACGACGGGGAAGTGGGGCAGTTCCGTCACCAGCCCCTCCTCCTTGATCTCGCGCAGGAAGTAGAGCAGCTCCTGCGTCCGCCCGACGGCAAAGGAGGGGATCACCACGTTGCCGCCGCGGCGGAAGGTGTCGTTCAGAATGGCGGCCAGCTCGCGGGTATACTCTCCGCTGCCGGAGTGGTTCCGGTCGCCGTAGGTGGACTCCATCACCACATAGTCCGCGTCTGTGACCGGCTGAGGGTCGCGGATGATGGGCTGGTCCACATTGCCGATGTCCCCGGAGAAGACCACCTTGCGCTTCACGCCGTTCTCCTCCAGCCAGAGCTCCACATAGGAGCTGCCGAGCAGGTGGCCCGCGTCCGTCAGCCGGAAGGAGATGCCGTTGCCCAGGTCCACCGTCTGCCCGTAGGAGACGGGGTAGAGCAGGTCGAGGGCCGCCTGCGCGTCGGCGAGGGTGTAGAGCGGTTCCACCGGCGCGCGCCCGGCGCGCTTGCCCTTCTGGTTCTCCCAGGCGGCGTCGCTCTCCTGGATGTGGGCGGAGTCGCGCAGCATGATGTCCAGCAGGCGGCAGGTCATCCCGGTGGCGTAGATCCGCCCGTGAAAGCCCTCCCTGGCCAGCAGGGGGAGTCGGCCGGAGTGGTCGATGTGGGCGTGGGTGACGATCACCAGGTCGATCATGGAGGGGACAAAGGGGAGGCTGTGGTTGTCATACTCGTCCCGGCCCTGCTGCAGGCCGCAGTCGATGAGGATGTGCCTGCCGCAGGCGGAGATGCAGTGGCAGGAACCGGTCACGGCGCGCGCGGCGCCGAAGAAGCTGAGTTTCATGTCAGATGCTCCCTTGCAGATAAATAGTATACAAAAATGCCGCTCCTGTTACCAATAGATTAGTATCATTTTGCCAGTAAGTCAAGAGAAAAAGCGCGGAAGAAGGCGTCTGGCTTTGGGCGATGGAGCCGGGGCCGATGCCGTCCAAAGCCCCGTCTGCGGGAGGGGGCCCTTGCTTTTGCGCGCAATTTCCTCTATACTGGAGAAAAAACGCGGCCATGTCCCGCGCATCAGGCAGGAGGTCCCGTACAGATGTATATTCGCAAGCTGTTTGCGCAAAAGCGCTGTGTCTTCTCCATCGAGTTCTTCCCCCCCAAGCAGCAGCTCAAATGGGAGCCGCTGCAGGAAACGCTGCGCCAGGTGCAGCGCATCCACCCCGACTTTGTCAGCGTCACCTGCTCCGCCGGCGGCTCCGGCGTGGGCCAGGTGAGCACCTCACAGGTCGCCTCCTTCCTGAAAAATGAGCTGGACATCGAGCCGCTGGCCCACCTCACCTGCGTCGGGGCGGACCGCGCGGGGATCGAGGCCTCCCTCGACGAGCTGTTCACCGCCGGGGTGCGCAACCTGATGATCCTGCGCGGGGACCGGCGGCCCGGGGTGGAGCAGTTCCGCGACTTCCAGCACGCGAGCGACCTGTGCGCCTTCGTGCGCGGGCATTACGGGGCCTTCGGCCTCTCCGGCGCCTGCTATCCGGAGAAGCACCCGGAGAGCGAGACCCTGCTGGCGGATATCCGCAACCTGAAGATCAAGCAGGAGTGCGGGGCCACCCACCTGTGCACGCAGATGTTCTTCGACAACTACTACTTCTACCGCTACATGACCCTCATCCGCAAGGAGGGGATCGACCTGCCCATCTCGGCGGGCGTGATGCCCATCGTGCGCAAGAGCCAGATCGAGCGCACCCTCGCCCTGTCCGACGCGAAGGTGCCGCCTAAGTTCCAGGCCCTGCTTGACCGCTGGCAGGACGACGCGGACGGCCTCTACCGGGCGGGCATCGACTATGCCATCGAACAGCTCCGCGACCTGATCGAGGCCGGGGCGGACGGCGTCCACCTCTACGCGATGAACAACGCCGACGTCGCCCTGCGCATCTGCGACGGCATCGCGGACCTCCTGCCCGGGCGGGCGTGAGTTCTGGCAGTTGATTTCTGCATTTGCTAAAATTTAGGCTGCGCCGCCTGCTTTGAATTGAGCGTTACCCGATAAAAACTAGCACTCCTATATTTGGAGTGCTAGTTTTTACAGTTTAGACACGGTCTGTTCATGAATTGTTCACAAGCATCGCTTATCTTATACCCAAAGAGAATCGAACACCTGCCGCCTGTGGGCGGCCCTTTCCGGCGCTTTTTGCCGTTCGCTCATTGGTGGGCGTCAGCCCACCTGCTTCGCAAACGCCAAAAATCCCTCGAAAATGCCTCGCCCACAGGTGCTTCGCAGTCAGGGCAGAATTCATTTTCGTCCAGACAAGAAAAAGGCCGCAGGGAATATCGGCCATATTGCCAAGGCATTTTCCGCGGTATGGGCGGAAATGAATCTGCCCTGACCGGCAGAGGTTCAATCCTCTTTGGGTATAGTCAAACCAAGCGACGGCCGGGGCAAGACCACCGGCCGGGAAAGGATGAAAGATATGTATTACAGCATGATGCCTTTTGGCCGTCGGAACGACAGCCTGAACAACCTGTTTGACCAGATGGAGCGCTCGTTCTGGAGGGACACCGGGACGGCCTACGCCTCTTTCCCCACCGACATCCGCGACGAGGGCGGACAGTTCGTCCTCACGGCGGAGCTGCCCGGCTTCCGGAAGGAGGACATCGAGGTGAAGCTGGACAACGGCGTGCTCACCATCGCCGCCGAGCGTAAGGAGGCCGCGCCGGAGAACGGCAGCTACCTCTGCCGCGAGCGGCACTACGGCAGCTACCGCCGCAGCTTCTCCGTCTCCGGGATCCAGGAGAGCGCGATCCACGCCGCCTATGAAAACGGCGTGCTCACCCTCACCCTCCCGAAGGAGACGCCGGTGGTGCCGGAGGCGCGCCGGATCAACATCGTCTGACCACTCACTCCGCCCTCCGGTGTCCCGCATCGGAGGGCCATTTTACCGGGAAAATACAGACATTCATTTGATTTAAGGGGGGTTGAACCATGAGCAACCTGAACTATACGCAGAAATCCCAGGCGGCCCTGCTCGCCGCCCAGCGCCTGAGCGGGGAGTACGGCAGCCCGCAGCTCGAGCAGCCCCACCTGCTCTACGCCCTGCTGGAGGAGGCGGACGGGCTGATCTCCCAGCTCGTGACCGCCATCGGTCCCGCGCCGGAGAGCCTGCGCGCGGCGGCGAAGGCGGAAGTGGAGCGTTTGCCCAAGGTCTCCGGCGGCGGCCGGGAGGCGGGCAAGGTGTACGTCTCCGCCGACCTCGACCGCGCGCTCCAGGCCGCCCAGTCGGAGGCCCAGGCGATGCGCGACGAGTTCATCTCGGTCGAGCACCTCTTCCTCGGGCTGGTGGAGCGGCCGGACCGGACGCTCAAGCGCCTGTTTCAGACCTATCAGATCACGAAGGAGAAGGTCCTCTCCGCCCTCGCCACCGTCCGAGGCAGCCAGCGCGTCACCTCGGACAACCCGGAGGAGACCTATGACGCGCTCAAGAAATACGGGACCGACCTGGTCGAGCGGGCGCGCAGTCAGAAGCTGGACCCGGTGATCGGCCGGGACGACGAGATCCGCAACGTCATCCGCATCCTCTCGCGTAAGACGAAGAACAACCCCGTGCTCATCGGCGAGCCGGGCGTCGGCAAGACCGCCATCGCCGAGGGCCTCGCCCAGCGCATTGTGAACGGCGACGTCCCCAAGAGCCTGGAGAACAAGACCATCTTCTCCCTCGACATGGGCGCGCTCATCGCGGGGGCGAAGTACCGCGGCGAGTTTGAGGAGCGGCTCAAGGCGGTGCTGGAGGAGATCCGCAAGTCGGAGGGGCGCATCATCCTCTTCATTGATGAGCTGCACACCATCGTCGGCGCGGGCAAGACGGAGGGGGCGATGGACGCGGGCAACCTCCTCAAGCCCCTGCTCGCCCGGGGCGAACTGCACTGCATCGGCGCGACCACCCTGAACGAGTACCGCCAGTATATCGAAAAGGACGCCGCGCTCGAGCGCCGCTTCCAGCCGGTGCTGGTCCAGGAGCCGTCGGTGGAGGACACCATCGCCATCCTCCGCGGCCTGAAGGAGCGCTACGAGGTGTTCCACGGCGTAAAGATCCAGGACGGGGCGCTCATCGCCGCCGCCACCCTCTCCGACCGCTATATCTCCGACCGCTTCCTGCCGGACAAGGCGATCGACCTGGTGGACGAGGCCTGCGCCCTCATCCGGACGGAGATCGACTCCATGCCCACCGAGCTGGACGTCGTCTCCCGCAAGATCATCCAGCTCGAGATCGAGGAGACCGCGCTGAAGAAGGAGAGCGACCAGCTCTCGAAGGAGCGGCTCGGCCAGCTCCAGAAGGAGCTCGGCGACCTGCGCGAGGACTTCAACGCGAAGAAGGCCCAGTGGGAGAACGAGAAGAACGCCATCGGCCGGGTGCAGCGCCTGCGCGAGCAGATCGAGCAGGTCAAGCGCGACCTGGAGCTCGCCCAGCGCAGCTATGACTACGACAAGGCCAGCCAGCTCCAGTTCGGCCAGCTACCCAAGCTCCAGCAGGAGCTGGAGGCGGAGGAGGCGGTCGCCGCCGAGGGCAAGCGCCGCTCCCTCCTGCGCGACCAGGTGACGGAGGAGGAGATCGCCCGCATCATTGAGCGGTGGACCGGCATCCCGGTCGCCAAGCTGATGGAGGGCGAGCGGGAGAAGCTGCTGCACATGGAGGACATCCTCCACCGCCGCGTGATCGGCCAGGACGAGGCGGTGCAGCGGGTGGCCGAGGCCATCCTCCGCTCCCGGGCGGGCATCCAGGACCCGAACCGGCCCATCGGCTCCTTCCTCTTCCTCGGCCCCACCGGCGTGGGCAAGACGGAGCTGGCCAAGACGCTGGCGGAGGTGCTCTTCGACAGCGAGAAAAATCTGGTGCGCATCGACATGAGCGAGTATATGGAGAAGTACTCCGTCTCCCGCCTGATCGGCGCGCCCCCGGGATACGTCGGCTACGAGGAGGGCGGCCAGCTCACCGAGGCCGTGCGGCGCAAGCCCTACTCCGTCGTCCTCTTTGACGAGGTGGAAAAGGCCCACCCCGACGTGTTCAACATTCTGCTCCAGGTGCTCGACGACGGCCGCATCACCGACAGCCAGGGCCGGACGGTGGACTTCAAGAACACCATCCTGATTCTGACCTCCAACCTCGGCAGCCAGTACCTGCTCGACGGCATCGACGCGGACGGGGAGATCTCCGCCGGGGCGCGGGAGAACGTGGAGCGCCTGCTGCGCCAGTCCTTCCGTCCGGAGTTCCTGAACCGGCTGGATGAGATCGTCTTCTACAAGCCGCTTACCCGGGCCAACATCGGTCAGATCATCAAGCTGCAGGTGGATGCGCTCAATGCGCGCCTGGCTGACCGGCAGCTCTCCGTCCGGCTCACACCGGAGGCGGAGGACTATGTGGTGGAAGCCAGCTTTGACCCCGCCTTCGGCGCCCGGCCCATGCGCCGCTATTTGCAGCACACCGCCGAGACGCTGATCGCCCGGCAGATCATCGCCTCCGACACCGCCCCCGGCACGGAGTTTGTCATCGACCGCGGCCCGGACGGGCTGTATGTCCGGTAAGCGGCCCCGTGGGCACAATCAAACAATACTCTGCGGCAGTCCGCCACAATGTGTGCGGGCTGCCGCGCTTTTTTGTCCGCCTCACTGGTCAGATGGGGGCAAAGCTGGTATAATGACGTTATCAAAAGAGAGAAGAGGGGGATGCTCTATGCCTGTGCCCTCTGTGCCGCCGCACCTCCGGAGGTCCTGGAACGCCATCTTTGCCGCCCTGCTCAAGTGGGTGACTTTTGGCGCGCTGGTGGGGGGCGTCGTCGGCGTGGCCGGCGGCGTGTTTCATCATGCGCTGGAGTGGGCCGCAGAGGCCCGGGGGGAGTTTCCCTGGCTGCTCTGGCTGCTGCCGGCGGCGGGCCTGCTCATCGTGAGCGCCTACCACCTCACCGGGATGGCGGACGACCCGGGGACCGAGCTGGTGATCACCGCCATCCGCTCCGGCGAGCGGATGCACCTGCGCACCGCGCCGCTCATCTTCCTGGCCACCTTCCTCACCCACCTCACCGGCGGCAGCGCCGGGCGGGAGGGGGCCGCGCTCCAGCTCGGCGGCAGCATCGCCAACGCCCTGGGCCGCATGCTCTCCCTGGAGACGGAGGACGAGGAGGTCATCACCATGTGCGGCATCGCCGCGGGGTTCTCCGCCCTGTTCGGCACGCCGCTGACGGCGGCGGTCTTCGCGATGGAGGTGAGCTGCGTCGGCGTGATGCAGTATGCCGCCCTCGTCCCCTGCCTGCTCGCCGCCCTGATGGCCCAGGCGTCAGCACGCCTGATCGGCGTGGAGCCCACCGCGCTCACCTTCACCGGCGTGCCCGCGCTGGACCTCGCGCCGATGGTCTCCATGCTCCTGCTGGGCCTCCTCTGCGGGGTGATCGCCAATCTCTTCTGCCGGGTGATGCAGCTCGGCGGGCAGTGCGGGCGCAGGATCCGCAATCCCTGGCTGCGCGCGCTGCTGGGCGGCGCGCTGGTCGCCGCCCTCTCCCTCGCCCTCGGGACAGGGGACTACAACGGCGCGGGGATGGAGGTGATCGCCCGCGCGCTGGAAGGGGAAGCCGTCCCCGCCGCCTTCGCGCTCAAGATGGGCCTCACCGCCCTCACCCTGGGCTTTGGCTTCAAGGGCGGCGAGATCGTCCCCTCCCTCTTCGTGGGGGCCACCTTCGGCTGTACCGTCGCGCCGCTGCTCTCGCTGGACCCTTCCTTCGCCGCGGCGGCGGGGATGACGGCGGTCTTCTGTGGGGTGACGAACTCCCCCATCACCTCCATCCTCCTCGGCTACGAGCTCTTTGGGGGGACGGGAGTCTCCTTCCTCGCGATGGTGGCAGCAGTGAGCTACATGACCTCGGGCTATCGCAGCCTGTACCACCAGCAGAAGATCCAGTTTGCCAAGACCACGTTCAAGGTGGTCGACGTCTACTCCGGCGAAGAGGCGGACGAGTGAATGAATGGAGGTATCTGACGTGCACTATACCTTTTGGGAACAGCTCCTGTTCTTCTTCCTGTACGGCTTTCTCGGCTGGGCCGCCTCGGTGGTGATCCACGCCTTCCGCACCGGGCGCTTTGTCAACCCCGGCATCCTCTACGGCCCGATCAGCCTGACGAGCGGCCTCACGATGACCTTTGTCATCGTCTTCATCTCAGACTACGCGGTGCAGTATCTCACCCAGTTTGTCCTCACCTTTGTCATCATCTCGGCGGCCTCCTCCATCGGCGGCGTGCTGGCCGAGCGGACGGTGGGCCGGAAGCTCTGGGACTACAGCGGCGCGCGCTACTTCGCCCTCGGCGGCTGGCGCGGCACGCTGCGCACGGCGGGGCTGGCCCTCGCCGCCCTGTTCACCGTCTATCTGCTCCAGCCCTTTGTGATCCTGCTCATCTCCGTCCTGCCTGAGCTGGCGCTGAAGATCGTGGGCAGCATCCTCCTCTTCGCCCTGACCTGTGACCTCGCCGCCCTGCTGTGGACGGCGCGGGTGGTCCGGCGGCGCAGCCGGTTGGCAATGGACGTCTCCGCCTCCCTCCAGGACCTGCGCATGACCTGGGGCAACCGCCTGGTCTCCTCTGTGCGCGAGCGTATCTGGAAGGCGTTCCCTGAGATGGCGGAGCAGCCGACGCCGGGCACCGGCTTCGGCGAGCCGAAGGAGGGGCGCATCTTCGCCCAGGGCCTCGGCTTTTACAAGGTGTTCTGGATGTTCTTCATCTGCTCGCTGCTGGGAGACTGGATCGAGACGGTCTACGTCTACCTCGTCTCCGGCGTGCTGATGAGCCGCTCGAGCGTGATCTACGGTACCTTCAGCCTGGTCTGGGGGCTGGGCGGCGCGCTGTTCACCGTCGTGCTCCAGCCGCTGCGCGAGCGCAACGACCGGATGGTCTTCCTCGGCGGCTTCTTCCTCGGCGGCGCGTTTGAGTACCTGTGCAGCGTGTTCACCGAGGTGGTCTTCGGCACCGTCTTCTGGGACTACAGCGACATGCCCTTCAACATCCAGGGGCGGACCAACCTGCTGTTCATGTTCTTCTGGGGCGTGCTCGCCCTGGTGTGGGTCAAGGCGGTCTATCCCCGGCTGAACCGGTGGATCGAGCGCATCCCGCCGGTGACGGGGACGGTGCTCACCTGGTGCCTGGTGGTCTTCATGGTGCTCAACGCCCTGCTCTCCGGCATGGCGATGGGCCGGTACATCGAGCGGCAGGCCGGCGCGGCGGAGCAGACGCTGCTCGGCGCCTTCCTGGACAGCCAGTATCCCGACTCCGTGATCGAGTTCCTCTGGCCGAACATGCGCATCCGCCCGTGAGCGGCGGCAGCGCCGTCCGGCAAAAAGAAAGACAGAAAAAGCTCCCCGCGGGGGAGAGAGGCGCGCACAGGCGGGCCGCTCTTCTCCGGGGGAGTTTTCTCTTGTCTCTTGTCTGGGGACAGGGCTCAGGCGTCCTTTTGCTCCTCCTCCAGATGGGAGGTGCAGTGCGGGCAGCGGACCGCCCCGATGGGGATCTCGCTGCTGCAATAGGGGCAGACCTTGGTGGTGGGGGCGGCGGGGGCCTCCGGCTTGTGGCCCAGGCCCATCAGCTTGTTCACCGCCTTGAGCAGGAAGAACAGGATGAGGGCGGTGATGAAGAAATTGAGCACTGCGGAGACAAAATTCGACCCGAACTGCGCGGCGTCCTGCAGGGTATAGGTGGCCGCGCCGGTGATCAGGCTGATGATCGGGTTGATGAAGTTGTCGGTGAGGGACGTGACGATGCCGGAGAAGGCTGCGCCGATCAGAACGCCGACCGCCATGTCCATCACGTTGCCGCGCAGGGCAAATGCTTTGAATTCTTCGATAAACTTTTTCATGGAATGCTCTTCTCTCTCAGTTTTCACCATCATAGCACGGCGCGGGGAGGCATGCAAGAGCGATGCGCTATTTTTCTGCGCGCCTCAGATCACGCCGAGGCCCTTGGCCACGATCATGATGAAGTCCTGCACATTGGTCACGATGGTGGTGGCCGAGAGGCTGCCCCGGTCGAGCAGCTTGTTCACCACGAACTCATCGGCGTCCACCGTGTAGAGGAAGACGGGGCGCACCGTCCCGTCCTCCAGCACCCGGTAGGACGGGGTCATATTCCCGGTGGCGATGGTGTGGAGCATGGTGGCCAGACAGACCACGGTGGTCGCTTTCTTCACCATCTCCCGCATGGCGGTCTGGCCATCGTAGGCGTTCCCGATCACCTCGGGCAGGGGGCCGTCGTCCCGGATGGAGCCGGTGAGCACGAAGGGGACGCCGTTTTTCACGCAGCTGTACATGATGCCGTTGTCGATCTGGTAGTCGTTGATGAACTGCCGGATGGAGCCGCTGCGGCGGACGCGGTTGATCACGTCCAGATGGTTGTAGTGCCCATTGGCCTGGGAGCGCTGGGTGTAGATGTCCTGCCCCAGGGCGGTGTGGAACATCGCACCCTCCAGGTCATGGGTGGCGAGGGCGTTGCCTGCCATCAGCCCATCTACATAGCCGTGCTCCACCATGGACTGCATTGCCCGCCGGGCGTCCGCGTCAAAGGCGAAGGCGGGGCCCATCACCCAGAGGATGCGGCCGTGCTCCCGCTCGTACTTCAGCAGCTCAAAGAGGCGGTCATAGTCCCGGGCGAAGGAGGTCTCCCGGCTGCGGCCCTGCCGGAAGACGAACTGGTCCTCCCCGGCCTCCTCCGGCGCGCCGAAGCCGGTGCTGTGGAGGTAGATGCCCTCCTCGCCGTTCTCCGTCCGGCCGAGGATCACCCGGTCGCCCACCTTCAGGTTGCGGTTTTCCACCACGCGCAGCGCCCCGTCTCCGTCCAGAACTACGCTGGAGTCCATCCGGCTCTCCTCGGCCAGACGCCACACGCCGCCGATCTTGAAATACTCAGGGTACATGGAGGTGCTGTGATAGCCCTCCGGGGCCACCCCGTCCACCGTCACCGCCTCCCAGGCGGCGTCCGGGGCGGCGGCGAATCGCCTTTCACTAAAATCCGGCGCTCTGTAGACCGGCATCTCAAACATCATTTCCACCTCGCCTTTCTGTCAATCTGTGCCTCTCTGATAGACGCATGCCCCGTCCACATAGGTCTCGAGCACCTGCACCCGGTCGATCTCCTCCGCAGGGACGGAGAGAATGTCCTCGCTGAGCACGGCGAAGTCCGCCCGATAGCCGGCTGCCAGCGTCCCGATGCCGGGGAAGCCCGCCGCCCGCGCCGCGCCGCGGGTGTAGAGGCGCAGGGCGGTCTCAATGTCCACCGCCTGCTCCTGCCCGCAGTCCACCCCGCTCGCGGAGGTGCGCGTCACCGCCTGCTTCAGCCCCGGGAAGGGGTCAGAGGGGTCAGACCAGAAGGTGGCGGGCGCGTCGGTGGAGAATCCGAGCTCCACCCCGTGCGCCAGAATGGTGCAGATGGGGTAGCATCTGCGCATCCACTCCGGCCCCAGGTTGGCCAGATAGCTGGAGCTCTCGGCATACTGGAAGATGGGCTGTGTCACAAAGGAGAGCCCGTGGGCGGCGGCTTTCTCAATGCTCTCGGCAGATGGGTCGGTCACATGCTCGATGCGGACGTAGGGGATGCCCTCCGCTGTCCAGGGTTCCTCCCGGCAGGCCCGGTCCACCATCCGCGCAATCGCCCGGCCCCCCATGGCGTGCATGGAGAGCTGGCAGCGGTGGGCCTTGCAGTATGCAATGGCGGTCTCCACCAGATGGTCGCTGCACACCGAGATGCCGAACTCGTCCTCACTGCCCCGGTAGGGCCGGTCCATCCAGGCGGTGCGGCCGGAGATGCTGCCGTCGCCGATCAGCTTGAGCCCGGCAATATGGATCTGCCGCCGCCGGTCGAGCAGCTCCTCCGGGATGCGGAAGCCGGGGTCATCGGCAAAGAAGTCCCACATGTAATAGACCCCCACCCTCTGGCAAAAGCCCCGCCGGACGGCGGCCTCGTAGATGGGGATATTGTCCGAGCTGTCCAGATTGCCCATGTCGCAGATGGCGGTGATCCCCTGGCTGGTGAGCACCTCTCCCAGCTCGAGCAGGTGATCCACCTTGTGCTCCGGCGGATCCAGGGGCAGCAGGGAGGCAAAGAGGGTGCTGGCCTTCTCCTTGAGGACGCCGGTGGGCTCGCCGCGCTCGTCCCGCTCGATCTCCCCACCGGGCGGGTCCGGCGTGTTCCGGTCGATGCCGGCCAGGGCCAGGGCCCTGCTGTTCACGCAGCGGATGTGCGCGCAGGTGCGCATGATGGAGACCGGCGCGTCGCTGCACCCCCGGTCGAGATCGTACCGGGTGGGGGAGCGCCGCTCGAGCAGCTCGCGCTCGTCATAGCCCCAGCCCTCGATCCAGCCGCCCGGCCCCTGGGCCGCCCGGCGCGCACGCACTGCCCGGACCAGGTCCTCGATGGAGCGGATGCCGGGCGGCATGGCGGTGATCTTCTTGCGAAAGTCCGCCAGCATCACCGGGTGCATGTGCGCGTCCACAAAGCCGGGGATCACCCGTCTTCCCCCGAGGTCCACCCGCCGTGCCCTGGCGCGGTACTCCTGCGGCAGTTCGTCCGCCTCCCCGACCCAGAGGATGCGCCCGTCCGCCACCGCCATCGCGCCGGCATAGGGCCGGGCGGGGTCGGAGGTAAAGATGCGGGCATGTTCAAATATTGTCACACTGTGCTCCATGCTTTTCTCACCCCTTTTGTAAATCATAACAGAACCGGGCGGATTTGTCAGCAGAAAAATTTTCGGCATTTCAGAAGAAAATTCTTCAAAACGGTTGCAAGCGGAGAAAAAAGGTGATAGGATAGAGCATATTTATTCACCGTGCTAGCGCATTGCTCTGCAAAACATACAGATGAATTCACGGCTTCCGGGATGAAGATTCATTTTCGGGGGCTTTTTGTCTTTTACGGGAGGGAAAAGCAGTATGGAAGATTCCGCAAAAAAAATCACGACGGACGCGCGGCGCATCCTGGAGCAGATCCGCGCCGACCGCCGCCGCCTCCACCAGATCCCGGAGATCGGGACCGATCTGCCGCAGACGAGCGAGTACATCAAGCTTCGCCTCAACGAGATGGGGATCCCCTGGCGCAGCTGCGGCGGCCCGCTCCCGGCGAAGATGACGGCGGACTATGTGGAGGCCGGCTTTCCCCGGATGGAGAAGGAGACCGGCATTATCGCCATGATCGGGCAGGGGAATCCCTGCATCCTCCTCCGGGCGGACATGGACGCCCTGCCGGTCCAGGAGAAAAACGACCTGGACTACCGGGCCTCCGGCCCCTACGGCCACATGTGCGGGCACGACAGCCACACCGCCATGCTCCTCGGGGCGGCCAGGATCCTCAAGGGGATGGAGCGGGAGCTCAGGGGCTCGGTCAAGCTGATGTTCCAGCCCGGAGAGGAGACAGGGGCCGGGGCACGGCTGATGGTGGAGGACGGCGCGCTGGAAAATCCCCGGGTGGACGCCGCCTTCTCCATGCATGTCCAGCCCACCGACGAGACCGGGCGGGTGGGCTACGCCGTAGGCATCAACTCCGCCTCTCTGGACACCTTTATCCTCAAGGTCCACGGCAAGGGGGGCCACAGCTCTCAGCCGCAGCTCTGTGTGGACCCGCTGATGGTGGTCAATCAGGTCTATCAGGCCCTCAATCTGCTCGTCACCCGAGAGGCGGACCCCGCCGCCATGGTCACGCTCACCTGCGGCGTGGCGAAGGGGGGCACGGCGGTGAACATCATCCCCAGCGAGGCGGAGCTGCACATCGGCCTGCGCACCCTGGATGTGGCCTCCGCCAAGCACCTGGCGCGGCGCATCCCGGAGGTGATCGAGCACTATGTGAAGGCGTGGCGCGCGGAGTACGACCTGACGGTGTTTCACACCCCGTCCACCCTCTCGGATGTGTCCCTCTGCCGGGAGGTGGTGCCCTACATCCGCGAGGTGGTGGGGGAGTACCGCATCCACGAGATCCCGGCCATCACGGGGACGGAGGACTTCGGCTATGTGACGGAGAAGGTCCCCGGAATGTTCGTCTTCATCGGCGCGGGCCGCCCGGGCAATCCCCCATTGCACAGCCCGAAGATGGTGCTCGACGAGGACGTGCTCCCGGTGGGCGCGGCGGTCTACGCCAACGTCGCCGCGGCCTGGCTGGAGGCGCACGGGGAGGACGCGCCCTGACGGCGCAGGAGAGAGAAGGGGCCGCGGCAGGCGGCCCGGAGGGAGGAGCGTATCATGTCAAAGAATGTCAAGCAGAGCCGGGGCTTCCGGATGCCCCATGTCTTTATCATCCTGCTGCTCATCATGCTGCTGGTGGCGGCGCTGTCCTATCTCGTCCCCAGCGGGTCCTATGACCGGGTGGTGGACGAGTCCACCGGCATCTCGGTGGTGGACCCGGACACCTTCCGCTATGTGGAAAATGAAAATCCCGTCACCTTCCTGGACTACTTCGAGGCGGTCTACTCCGGCTTTGTGAACGGCGCGTCCATCATGGGGACGCTGTTCATCAGCTCGGGCATGATCTATCTCCTTGAGGTGAGTGGGGCCTTCGGGGCGGGCATCCACCTGATTTTGAACCGGACGAAGGGGAGGGAGTTCTCCGTCGTCTGCATCTTCTATACCATCTTCGTCATCTTCGGCGTGCTGGGCTACGGCGAGGCGGCCTATCCCTTCTACCCGCTGGCGGTGACGGTGGGCTTCGCCCTGGGCTATGACCGGATGGTGGGGACCGCCCTCGCCATCGTGGGCAGCACGGTCGGCTTCACCGCCGGGCTGATGAACACCTTCACCACCGGCGTGGCCCAGCAGATCGTGGGTCTCCCCCTCTTCTCCGGCATCGGCTACCGCGCGGTGGGCCTCGCGGTGTTCTATGTGATCGGCCTCGTCGGACTTTACACCTACTGCAGGAAGATCAAGCGCGATCCCCGGCAGAGCCTGATGGCGGAGGAGTACCTGAACCAGAAGCAGCAGGCCGGGACAGAGCAGATGGAGGAGATGACCCCGCGCCGGGCGCTCGGCCTGCTCCTCTTCCTCTGCACCATCATCGCGCAGGGCTATGGCTGCCTCCGCCTCGGCTGGGGGCTGGCGCAGATCGCGGCAATCTACCTCATCATGGGTATGCTGCTGGCCGTCGTCTTCCGCATCCCACCCAGCGAGGCCTGCCAGCTCTTCTGCAAGGGGGCCACGCGGGTGTTCGCCGCCGCCTTCGCCGTGGGCATGGCCCAGGCCGTGGTGGTGCTCATGAATCAGGCCTGCATTATGGACACCATCGTGCACGCCATGGCGGTCCTTCTGGAGAACAAGAGCGCCATTCTCGCCCTGCTCATCATCTTCGTCTTCGTCACCCTCTTTAACTTCCTGGTGGTCTCCGGCAGCGGCAAGGCGGTCATCATCATGCCCATCCTCCAGCCGCTGGGGAGCCTGCTGCACATCAACCAGCAGGTGCTGGTGCTGGCCTACCAGTACGGGGACGGGATCACCAACAGCTTCTGGCCGGGCAGCTCCCTCGTCCAGCTCGCCATGTGCGGGGTGGACTACGGCTCCTGGATCAAATTCTGCTGGAAGATCTATCTCTCCTTTATTGTGAGCGCCTTTCTCCTGGTCGCCGTCGCCTACACCATCGGGTACGGCCCGTTCTGAGCCGGACGCCGGGCAGAGAGGAGCATCCCACAGCCGCGTCCCGTCCCCTCGCCCAGAGGGCCGGGGCGCGGCCGCTTTGCGCCCCGCCCGCCGCCCGGAGCGCCTCCGGCGACGGAAAAAAGCTCTTGACGGCGGTGCGGAATGCGGGTAAACTTTTCTAAAAAGGGGACGGAAAAGGCCCGCGTTCTGGTGAATCTGCCGGGAAAAGCGGGAACAGGGAAGGGGAGAAGAGAGGATGCTTCGAGTCGCCCTGGTGGAGGACGATCCGGTCTATGTCCGGCAGCTCCAGGACTATCTGGACAGATACGGGAGGTCGATTGGGGAGAAGATCGTTGTCACCTGCTTTTCCGATGGGGACGAGATCGCCATCGGCTATAAGGCGGAGTACGACATCATCCTCATGGACATCGAGATGGGCTTTATGGACGGCATGACCGCCGCCGAGGAGATCCGCAAGCTGGACACCGAGGTGGTCATCATCTTCATCACCAACATGCCCCAGTACGCCATCCGCGGCTACGCGGTGGACGCCCTGGACTATGTGCTCAAGCCGGTCTCCTATTACGCCTTCACCCAGCGCATCGAGCGGGCGCTCGGGCGTATGCGGCGGCGGAGCGCGCGTTATCTCTATGTCACCGGGAAGGAGGGCACCCAGAAGCTGGAGTTCTCCCGCATCTGCTTCGTGGAGGTGGACGGGCGCCGGCTGATCTACCACACGCTGGACGGGGAGATCACCGCCGCCGGCACCATGAAGGAGGCGGAGAGCAGCCTGGACAGCAAGATGTTCTTCCGCTGCAACAAGGGCTATCTGGTCAATCTGGAGCAGGTGGACCGCATCCGCGAGGACAGCGCCGTCGTCGGCGGTCAGGAGGTGCAGATCAGCCGCTCGAAGAAGAAGGCCTTTCTGGACGCCCTGAACAACTATATCAACGAGGTGGGCAAATGAGCCCGGAACTCCAGAATATCCCGCCTATCTGGACGGTGACCGCCCACTGGATGGCCTATCTGCTCTACCTCCTGCTCCTCCCCCGGCGGGAAAAGGGGTGGAAGTTCTGGCTCACGCTGCTGCTCCTCTTTGCCGCGCAGGCGGTCTTCCTCCAGCACACCGGATACTATGACGGGCTGCTCTTCAACCTGGCGATGGGCACGCTCGCCCTCTCCACCTTCCTGCCCTTCGCCCTGTTGAGCCGCACCTGGTGGACCAACCGGGTGTATTACTGCGCCCGGGCCTTTATTCTGGGCGGCTTCACCGCCTCTCTGGCCTGGCAGCTGGAGGTCTTCCTCGCCCCGAGTCTCCCCGCGCTGAACCATCCCGTGGGGCAGAGCCTGTTTATGCTCTCCCTCTACTGCCTGACGATGGGGGGCATGCTTCTGCTCGAGCGGGGCCACCGGGAGGAGATCGCGGAGATGCCGGTCTCCACCCTCTCCAGCGCCGCCGTCACCCTGATCGCCTTTATCATCTATGTGCTCAGCAGCCTGAGCTTCACCTCGCTGGAGACGCCCTTTGGCGGCTCCACCTATGCCGAGGCGTTCAATATCCGCACGATGGTCTATCTGGGAGGGGTGGCCATTCTCTACGCCTATCACCTCCAGCTCTGCGACTCACACGCGCGCACCGAGGTGGACGCCCTGCAAAGCATGCTGGAGATGCAGTATGCCAACTACCGCCTCAGCCAGGAGTCCATCGACCTGGTGAACCGGAAGTACCATGACCTCAAGCACCAGATCGCCGTCCTCCGGGCGGGCATCGGCGCGGAGCAGAAGCTGGAGTATCTCGACCGGATGGAGCGGGAGATCAGTGCCTACGAGGCCCAGAACAAGACGGGCAACAAGGTGCTCGACACCATCCTCACCAGCAAGAGCCTCCTCTGTCAGGACCAGGACATCCGCCTCACCTGCGTCGCCGACGGCGCGGCGCTCGACTTCATGGACGTGATGGACCTCAGCACCCTCTTCGGAAACGCCCTGGACAACGCGATGGAGAGCGTGGCCAAGCTGCCCGACCCGGAGGAGCGGTTGATCCACCTCTCCGTCGCCCGGCAGAAGGGCTTCCTGCGCATCCGGGTGGAGAACCGGTGCAGCACCGCTCTGGTCACCGGCAAGAGCCTGCCCCGGACCACCAAGGCGGATTCCCGCTTCCACGGCTACGGCCTCAAGAGCATCCGCCACACGGCGGAGAAGTACGGCGGCTCCGCCACCGTCCGCGCGGAGAACGGATGGTTCGAGCTGCGTGTGCTCATCCCGCTGGACGAGGAGAAAACAGAAGATAAATGACTGACCGGAACGCGATGCGCGCCGGCGAGAAGGCCCCTGGAACTGGCGATTTGCCAGAGTTCCGGGGGCTTTCTTTATGCAATCTGCACATGGGGACCCCCGGATTATGCGCCCAAAACGACGGATTGCGCGGTTTTTGGTAAAAATGGGAAAAAGGATGCTAAGATATGTTTTAGAAAAAGCGTTCATGAAACGGAGGGGGATGGAAGGCGCGGGCCGGCCCTGCGCCCAACGCCGATCCGGTCCGGCCGCCCCGTCCGGCGGCATCGTGAGAGAAAAGGAGGAACCCATGCTGAAAATCACCCGTTTTACCGTAGAAAACCTCACCTCCGGCTGCGTCACCGACCTGGCGCACCCCCGCTTCTCCTTCGCCCTGGAGAGCGATGGGAAGAATGTGACTCTGGAAAAGGCGGTCATCCAGGTGGGGGAGTGGAGCACGGAGACCCGGGAGCAGATCGCCGTCGCCTATGACGGCCCCGTTCTCCAGCCCTTCACCGGCTATACCGCCACCGTCACCGCCACCGACAGCCGGGGGGAGACCGCCGAGGCCAGCCTCACCTTTGAGACCGGGCGGATGGAGCTCCCCTGGGCCGGGGAGTGGATCTCTGACCCCGCCTTCCGGTTCACGGAAAAGAAGGTCTCGCCCGTCCCCATGGTCTTCCGCAGGGAGGTCCGGACGGCCAGGCCCATCGCCCGGGCGCGCATCTACGCCACCGCCATGGGCATCTATGAGCTGACCCTCAACGGGGAGAAGGTGGGCAGCCAGTACTTCGCCCCCGGCTTCACCTCCTACGCCTCCCACCTGCAATATCAGACCTATGACGTCACCGGCATGCTCACCGGAGAGGACACCCTCTGCGCGGTGGTGGCCGGCGGCTGGGCGGTGGGCGCCTTCGTCTTCACCCGGAAGAACCGGGTGACCGCCGACCGGCAGGCCCTCCTGCTCGAGCTGCGCATCACCTACGCCGACGGCAGCGAGGAGGTCATCGGCACCGACGGGAGCTGGCAGGTCACCGAGGAGAGCGGCTACCGGATGGCCGACCTCTACGATGGCGAGACCTATGACGCCACGGTGGACCCCGGCCAGATCTCCTGGCGGAAGGCCGGGCCGGAGAAGCTCCGCGTCTCGCCCAAAATCACGGCGGACTACGGGGCCCCCGTCCGGGCGCAGGAGGAGCTGCGGCCCATCTCCTGTGAGCGCCTGCCCTCCGGCGAGCGGATCTACGACTTTGGCCAGAACTTCGCCGGCGTGGTCCGGCTCAAGCTGAACGGGAAGCGGGGGCAGAAGGTGACCGTCCGCCACGCCGAGATCTTGAACCCGGACGGCACGCTCAACACCGCCTTCCTCCGCACCGCCAAGGCGACGGCGACCTACATCTGCCGCGACGGCGCGCAGGAGTACTCCCCCCGGCTGACCTACATGGGCTTTCGCTATATCAGCGTGGAGGGAATCGAGGAGGAACAGGTGGAGGTCTCCGCCCTCGCCCTCTACTCCGACCTGGAGCAGACCGGCGCTTTTTCCTGTTCCAACCAGATGCTCAACCAGCTTCAGAGCAACATCGTCTGGGGGGCCAAGTCCAACTTTGTGGACATCCCCACCGACTGCCCTCAGCGGGACGAGCGGATGGGCTGGACGGGGGATATCGCCGTGTTCGCCCCCACCGCCTGCTACAACTTTGACATGAGCCGCTTCCTGGAAAAGTGGCTGCTCGACGTCAAGGCGGAGCAGCTCCCCACCGGCGGCATCCCCAACACGGTGCCGGTGCAGGGCTACGGATTCCCCGCCACCATGCCCTCCATGGCGATCGACTGGTGGGGGGATGCCTGCGTGCTCGTCCCCTGGGCGGAGTATCAGGCCCGGGGAGACGTGGAGATCCTCCGCAAGCTCTACCCCACCATGAAGCGCTATATCAAGGCCTGCAAGTGGTGGGCCGGCCTCTTTGGCACGGGGAAGAAGAAGTACATCTGGCATACCCCCTCCGTCCTCCACTTCGGCGACTGGGTGGCCCCGGATGTGCCCAAGATGTCCCAGTGGCAGGCCCGGAGCAAGTGGACCGCCACCGCCAGCCTGTGCAACACGAGCGCCGTCGCCGCCCAGGTGGCGGAGATCCTGGGGGAGGCGGAGGATGCCGCCTACTACCGCGACCTGAGCGCGAAGGTGGCGGACGCCTACTGCTCCGTCTTCACCGACGGGAGGGGCAAGCTGCTCGAGGAGTTCCAGACCGCCTACGTCCTGCCGCTGCACCTGAAGATGTTCCCCACGGAGGAGGTCCAGCGCGCCGCGGCGGAGAATCTCGCCCGGCTGGCGGCGAAGGGGGACTACTGCATCGGCACCGGCTTCCCCGGCACCCCCTACATCCTCTTTGCCCTCACGGACAACGGCCAGAAGGAGACCGCCTACCGGATGCTGATGAACACGAAGTGCCCCTCCTGGCTCTACGAGGTGAAGGTGGGGGCCACCACCATCTGGGAGCGCTGGGACGGCCTGGACGAGAACGGGGTCTGCCCCATCGGGGACGACGGCACCGACATGATGATCTCCTACAACCACTACGCCAGCGGGGCGGTGGGCGACTTCCTCTACCGCCGCATCGCGGGCATCGAGCCGGCGGCGCCGGGCTACAGGACCTTCCGCATCCGCCCCGTCCCCGGCGGCGGGCTGACCTGGGCCAGGGGGAGCGTCAACACCCCCTACGGCGAGATCCGCTCGGAGTGGAAGATGCAGGACGGCCGCTTTGCCATCCGCATCCAGGTGCCGGTGAACACCCGCTGCGAGCTCACCCTCCCGGACGGCAGCACACAGACCTATGGCAGCGGCAGCTATGACTGCGTCTGCCGCATCTCCTGACAAAAGAAAGAGAGGCTCACGACCATGCAAAGCAAATCCAACTTCTGGAGCACACCGCTGACCAGCTCCCGCATCAAGAGCGCGGATGTGAAGCTGCCGGAGATGCTGCTCGGCTACTTCATCGGCCCCTTCGGCGCGCTGCTCTCCTCCGGCATCTTCACCAGCATCCTGCAAAACTACTTCACCGACGTCCTCAAGCTGGACCTCACCTTCCTGACCACCCTCCAGCTCTTCTCCACCATCCTGATCGTGGCGGCCAACCTGGTGGTCGGACAGCTCATCGAGCGGACGCGCGCCCTGGCGGGCAAGGCCCGGCCCTGGATTTTGCTCTCCGCGCTGACCCTCTCCGTCTCCAGCGTGCTGATGTTCATCGTCCCCTTTGAGGGCGTGGCCAAGATGGTGTGGATCGCCGTGGCCTATAACCTCTACTACGCGGTGGCCTATCCCATCTACAACACCGCCAACTCCACCCTCATCCCTGTCTCCACCCGCAACAGCCAGCAGCGCGGCGCGCTGGCCTCCTTCACCAATGTGGCGGGCCTCGCGGACATGGGCGTCGGCTCCATGATCTTCCCCATGCTGGTCTCTTTCGCCCTGAAGGAGAACCAGGGCACCTGGTTCCTCGCCATGCTGGCGGTGGCCGTCTTCACCGCCCTCACCGTCTACCTCCAGTTCATGTTCACCCGTGAGAGAGTCACCGAGGAGACGCTGAACGCCTCCGCCGCCGGGGCGGAGAGCAAGCCCTCCGTCTCCCTCGGCGCGCAGCTCAAGGCGGTGACCGGCGAGCGCTGGTGGTGGATCGTCATCCTCTTCTACCTGATCTTCCAGTGCTCCGGCGCGATCAAGAACGGGTCCATGTCCTTCTTCTGCAAGTGGGTGCTGGACAACACCTTCTTCGGCTCCGCCGACGCCTGGGGCGCCTCCCAGTCCCTGCTCAGCCTGCTCGGCGCCATCCCGATGGCGGTGGCCGCCGCCTTTGTGGTGCCCCTCTCCAACAAGTTCGGCAAGCGCCCGGTGGTTTTCGCCGGTATGATCGTCGGCGTGGCCGGCGGCGTGATCGCCGGTCTCGGCAATGGGCAGATCATCCCCGTCGCCGTGGGCGTGGCCCTCAAGTGCTTCGGCTCCGCCCCCGCCTGCTATGTGATCCTCGCCATGCTGGCCGATGTCATTGACCATATCGAGTACACCAGCGGCATCCGCACCGACGGGCTGACGATGTCCATCTACAGCTCCATCATGGTGGCCGCCACCCCCATCTGCAACGCCATCTTCAGCGCCATCCTGAACGCCAGCGGCTATGACCAGGCCGCCGACGTGGCCCTGGGCACCGCCGCCCAGACCGCCGGGGTGCAGGCCGCCATCACCACCAGCTATATCTGGGTGGAGACCGCAGCCTACGCCGTCTGCGCCGTGCTTATCTTCCTCTTCACGGTGGAGAAAAACCTGCCCCAGGAGCAGGCGGAGATCGCCGCGCGCAAGGGCGGCAAGTGATCCCATGAAGCATCGCCGGGCCCGGCCTGACAGGGAGGAACGGGCGGACCCGGCGTGTGGATAACAGGGGAATCGCTGACCCCGTCGTCTTCGGCTCAGCGGCGGATCTTTTGCCCCATCCGTGCCGTTGGAAAACCGGGGAATACACAAAGTATTCCCTCGTTTTCCCAACGTTCGCCTGGAACAAAATCTCTCGCCGTCAGCTCTCGCCGATGGGATCAGCGCTTCCCAAAAGATTAGGAGGTAACACATGAAAGACACAAGCAAGAAGAGTGGCCGCGCCGCTCAGCGCCGCTGGCGCGGTCTCACCGCCGTCACGGCGTCCCTGCTGGCCCTGGCCCTCACCGGACAGGTGATCGTCGGCGGTTTCCGGACGGACATCGACAAGTTCCTGGGCACCCAGAGCACGATGGTGGTCACGGACGAGGACGCCGACACCGGCGATGCCTACACCTATCAGTCCGACTACTCCAGCACCACCGAGCTGCTCGACGCGATCGAGGACCTCGGCGAGCGGATGAACGAGGAGGGCAGCGTCCTGCTCAAGAACAACGGCGCCCTTCCCCTCACCGAGGAGGAGACCCAGAAGGTGAGCCTGCTCGGCTTCTCCAGCTACTACCCCGTCCGGGGCGGCGACATGGGCTCCAGCTTTGTCGCCAATACCGGCACCGACGCCGACACGGTGGACCTGGTCCAGGCCCTCACCGCCAAGGGCTTTGCCTTCAACCCCACCCTGCAGGAGATGTATGAGGCCCTGCAGCCCCTCTTCAAGTCCGAGGTGGAGAGCTGGGGCGGCGTGATCGAGTACAACAACATCGTGGCCCCCGCCATCGGCGGCGTCTTCACCAGCAAGGAGCCCTCCCAGGCCGCGATGGACGGGGAGAACGCCTCCTGGCGGGACACCCTGGCCGAGTACAACGTGATGGTGGTCACCATCGCCCGCTCCGGCGGCGAGAACCGGGACTACACCCCCGGCACTGCCGGCGTGGACCCCACCCAGGACCTGAACCAGACCGATCCTCTGGGCCTCTCCGACGATGAGCGGGATCTGATCCAGGCTGCCATCGATGCCAAGGAGGCCAACGGCGGCAAGGTCATCGTCCTGCTCAACAACTCCAGCGCCATGGAGATCCAGGAGCTGGCGGACAACGAGGGCGTGGACGCCATCCTGCAGATCGGCCTGCCCGGCGGCTACGGCTTCTACGGCGTGGCGGACATCCTCTCCGGCGCGGTCAACCCCTCCGGCCACCTCACCGACACCTACGCCGTGGTGAACGCCAACTCCCCTGCGGCGCAGAACTATGGCAACAACCAGTGGACCAATCCCAACCCGGAGTATTCCATCAACTCTGCCGTGGTGGAGGCCGAGGGCATCTACACCGGCTACAAGTACTATGAGACCCGCTATGCCGACACCGTTCTGGGCCAGGGCAACGCCTCTGACGCCGTGGGCAGCGCGGACGGCGTGGCCTGGAGCTATGCCAATGAGGTCACCTACTCCTTCGGCTATGGCCTGAGCTACACCACCTTCTCCCAGACCCTCGACAGCCTCTCGGTCGACCTGGCGGCCCAGACGGTCACCGCCACCGTCACCGTCACCAACACCGGCGATGTGGCGGGCAAGGACGCCGTCCAGCTCTACGTCTCCCTCCCGTACACCGACTATGACCGCGAGCATCTGGTGGAGAAGTCCGCCATCCAGCTCTTGGACTACGCCAAGACGAACGAGCTCCAGCCCGGCGAGAGCCAGACCATCACCATCACCGCCGACGCCCAGAACATGGCCAGCTGGGACAGCACCTCGGACAACGCCGTGGGCACTCAGGGCTGCTACATCCTGGATGAGGGCGACTACTACTTCTCCATCGGCAACGGCGCGCATGAGGCGCTCAACAACATTCTGACCGCCCAGGGCAAGACCACTGCCGACGGCATGACCGCCGACGGCGATGCCGCCCAGGTCCAGACCTGGACGCTGGACGCCTTCGACAACAGTACCTTCGCCTACTCCAGGGCCGGCGTGGCGGTGGAGAACCAGCTGGAGGACATGGATCTGAACTACTGGCTCCCCGACACCGTCACCTACCTCTCCCGTCAGGACTGGGCGGGCACCTGGCCTGAGACCTACAAGGACCTCACCGCCACCGACGAGATGCTGGAGATCATGGACAATGACATCTATGTGATCTCCGCCGACAACGGCGACCCCGCCTCTGTCACCTTCGGCGCGGACAACGGCCTCACCCTGGCCGACCTGAAGGGGGTCACCGACATCAATGACGAGCGCTGGAGCCTGCTGCTCGACCAGATCACCCTGGAGGAGTGCATGATCCGCACCGGCTTCGGCGGCACGAGCACCAAATCCATCGAGTCCATCATGAGCCCGGAGACCATCCAGAACGACGGCCCGAACGGCATCTACTCCTACACCCTGGGCCAGTACGCGAACACCAACGCCTCCACCGGCGACCCCTGCGCGGTGGACGCCGACGACCCCAACCTGAACTACAAGTTCGGCACCATGTGCAACGAGACCGTCATCGCCCAGACCTTCAGCAAGGAGCTGGCCGGGGAATATGGCCGGGTCTGCGGCAACTACTCCCTCTGGTCCAACCTGACCATCTACTGGGGCTGCGGCACCAACCTGCACCGCCTGCCCTACAACGCCCGGAACCACGAGTATTACTCTGAGGACGCCGTCCTCACTGCCGGGCAGGGCAACGCCTTTGTCCAGGGCGGCATGGCCTATGGCTGCATCGTCGCCCCCAAGCACCTGGCCTTCAACGACTCTGAGGTGAACCGTACCGGCGTGGCCACCTTTATGACCGAGCAGCAGGCCCGTGAAAACGAGCTGCGGGGCACCCAGGCCATTGTGGAGAACGGGGCTCTGGGCCTGATGACCGCCTATAACCGGGTGGGCATCACCCCCAGCAATGCCCATACCGGTCTGATGGTGGATATCCTCCGGGAGGAGTGGGGCTATCAGGGCCTGGTCACCGAGGACTTCATCCAGGATGCCAACTATGTCTGCCTGAAGGAGGCCGTGATGAACGGCGTCACCATGAGCTGCAACACCGGCGACAACACCATCGAGGCGGTGAACGAGAAGTACAGCTACTGGAGCTATGACGCCGTCAGCCAGGACGCCCAGCTTATGGCCGCCCTGAAGCAGGCCATGCTGTGGCAGAACTACGCCCTGGCCAACTCCAACGCCCTGGATGGCATGACGTCCGGCTCCCACCTGGTCAGCGTGCGCACCTGGTATGACAACCTGCTGACCGGGATGCAGATCGGCTTCGGCGTGCTCACCCTGGCCTGCGCCGCCATGTACGTCAAGTCCGCCAAGAAAGACTGAGAACGGAGGTAAGATACCATGAAGAACAAATCTGCCGGATTTTTCCTGACTGCGCTCTCCCTCCTGGCGGCGGCTGTCGGCCTGGGGGCGTACCTGGTCAACTGCGGCACGGACTACTTTATGAACCTGGGCATCAGCCCCGTGGTGGCCGGCTGCGCCGGCGCGGCGATCGCCGCCCAGCTCGTCTACCTCATCGCCGCCCAGAAGGGGCAGAAGAACTGGATGGACCTCCTCCCGGTGGCCGCCTCCGTGCTGCTGATCGTGGCGACGGTGATGCTCCTGAGCGTCCGCGTCAACGGCATCGCCTCCATCATGACCTTTGAGATGAACGCCCAGACCCTCTCCGACCTGACCAGCGCCCTGATCGGCCTGATCGCCTGCCTGGCCGCCGCCGTGGTCAGCATCATCTCCTCCTTCTTCGACGTGGTGAAGGAATAAGCGAATCACCCATTTCCCCAGCGTTCCCCAAAACCGGGGCAGGCGTCTTCGCCTGCCCCGGTACAGAGTGTCAAAAAAGGTCCCACCGAGTTTGGCCCGCAGGGCCAAATCAGGCTGTCAAAAAACGACGCTGAGACTTCCGCGACAGAGCCGCGGGGGTGCGGAGGAGGGGGCAAAGGGCCCCCTTCGCGTGCAATCAAAACCGTTTTTGGAACTTTGAAGAAGTTTCAAAAACGGACCCAGCGTGGCAAAAAGGCTTTTTTGACACGCTGGTTTGGCCCGCAGGGCCAAATAGAGTGCAATTTCATTTTTGGCACGGACATGCGCCGGGCCAAAAATACTGATAGCCCGACGAGTGTGCGGATTTTTGGAACAAAAATCCGTGCGCGTGGGAGGGCTGCAAACTCCAAGCAAATGCTTGCATTTGCTTGGAAACGATTAACCTGCTTGCCCGCCCCGGTGCGCCGGAGGCGGGCAAATGGGCTGAATCCACACATCCGCCCGGAGAGAGGAGGACGGCACGATGAGAGCAAACCGAGCCCTGGCCTGCGCCCTTCTGGCCCTCTGCCTCCTCCTCTTCACCGGCTGCGCCGGCCAGAGAGAGGCGGCAGTCCCCCTCTGCGCCCTGGTGCTGGAGGAGGGGGAGGGCTACACCGCCCGGAGCTATACCGCCCGGACCGGGGTGGGGGAAGACGCCGTCTTCCACCTCCAGGCGGCGGACGGCTATGAGATCGTGGGGACGGACTATGAGCGCTGCACTCTGGAGGAGGAGGGAGACGGGGGCGTGGTCCTCACCCTCCACAACGTCCGTTATTCCACAGCCATCGCGGTGGAGACCCGCCAGACGGGGACGCCCGTCCTCTATCACGCCAACGGCGGGGCGCGGCTGGACGGGGGAGACCCGGAGGAGCCGGTCGCCGTCCTCACCCCGGACACCCATCTGCGCTGGAACACGGACACCGGGAGATCCCTCTTTCAGCGGCCCGGCTACACCCTCACCGGCTGGAACACCGCCCCGGACGGCTCCGGGACCGCCGTGGGCCTGGGAAGCCGGGTGGACCCCGTGGAGGGGCTCACCCTCTACGCCCAGTGGAGCGCGTGGACCCCGGCGGACCGCTTCACCTGGGAGGTGGCGGGAGACGGCGCGGCCATCACCGGCTATCGCGGCGGGGAGGACACGATCACCGTCCCGGCGGAGCTGGACGGTCTCCCGGTCCGGCAGATCAGGGCGGGGGCCTTCTCCGGGGCGGACTGCCGGACGGTGATCCTCCCCGACACCCTGTGGGAGGTGGAGGACGGGGCCTTTCAGGACTGCGCCCTCACCACCCTCTATCTCTCGGACAATATCCGGACCATCAGCGACTACGCCTTTCAGGGCTGCGGGAACCTCGCCACCCTCCATCTGAACGCGGTGGAGGAACCGGTGTACAGCGGCAGCTATTACAGCACCTTCGCCGACAAATATGACCGGCTGCTCTCGTTGCAAGATGAGCGCAAGCTGGTCCTCTTCTCCGGGTCCTCCACCCGCTTTGGCTATGACAGCGCCCGGCTGGAGGAGGCGCTGGGGGGTTATCAGGTGGTGAATATGGGGGTCTTTGCCTACACGAACGCCGCCCCGCAGATGGAGCTCATTCTGGACTGCATGGGAGAGGGAGACATCCTCCTCCACTCCCCGGAATTTGACGCCGCCCAGCGGCAGTTCTGCACCTCCGGCAAGCTGGACGCCCCCTTCTTCAACCTGATGGAGGCCAACTATGACATGCTCGCCCGGCTGGACCTCCGGCAGTATGGGCAGGTCTTCCTCTCCCTCTCCACCTACCTCTCCAGCCGGGAGGGGATGGAGGCCCGGGGCTATGGACGCTCTGCCGCGGACTACGATGAGGAGGGGAACCTAGTGGACACCCCCAGCTACAACCGGTACGGGGACTACATCCTCTACCGGCCCAACAGCGAGAGCGAGGCGCCGGTCTACGGCCTGCCGGTGGAGTACACCGTCTCCGCCTACCCGAAGGAGGGTTTTCTCGACCCGCTCAATGAGATGTACGCCCGCTTTCTGAGCCGGGGCGTCCGGGTCTACTTCACCTACGCCCCCCGGAACCGGCTGGCCATCTCGGAGGCCAGTACCCCCGAGGCCCGAGCGGAGCTGGACGCCTATCTCCGGGAGCATCTCATGGTCCCGGTGATCTCCTCTCTGGAGGACTCCCTCTGGTCGGGCGTCTACCTCTATGGGACGGACAACCACCTCTCCACCGAGGGAGTCGCCCTCCGCACGGAACAGATCATTCGGGACCTGCAGGCCCAGTGGGCCAGAGAGGAGGGGGACTCATGAGCCGTATCCTGCTCGCCTCGCCCCTTCCGCTGGCTCTCTTTGGCCTGAGCCTGATTTGTTGCCTGCTGAGCGCCCTTCGCCCCCGGCGCCGGTGGCTGTGGGCGGCGCTCACCGCCCTTGGCACAGTGGGCGGGCTGCTCGCCGGTCTGGTGGCGGGGGCGGGGCTGGAGGACCTGCTCACCCCCCTGCTGCTCACCGCCGCCGTCAGTCTCCGGCCGCTCACGGGAAAGGAGGAGTAGCGGGATGAACTTCAACACCCTGGACTTTCTCCTCTTCTTCCCGGCGATCACCGCCCTCTATTGGCTGCTGCCCTTCCGCTTTCGCTGGGCGCTCCTGCTCGCGGGGAGCTATTTCTTCTACCTCCACTGGAACTTGCAGGCCGGCTGCCTGCTGCTGGGGACCACCCTCGTCTCCTGGCTGGCCGCCCGGGGAATCGGCAGGGCGCGGGACCGGCGGACGCGCCGGGCCTGGCTGGCCCTGGCGCTGGCCGTCTCATTGGGCTGCCTCGCCCTCTTCAAGTACGGGCGCTTTCTGGCGGAGAGTTTGGGGATGCTGGCGAAGGGGCTGGGCGGGACGGACGTCTGGACCGCGCCCGACCTCCTCCTGCCGGTGGGCATCTCCTTTTACACCTTTCAGACCCTCTCCTATGTGCTGGACGTCTACCGGGGGGACATCCAGCCCGAGGGGCATCTGGGCTACTTCGCCCTCTTCATCTCCTTCTTCCCCCAGCTGGTGGCGGGGCCCATCGAGCGGCCGGAGAACCTCCTGCCCCAACTGAAACGGGAGCAGCATCTCCGAAGCGGCGACCTGCTGGCCGGGCTTTGGCTGATGGCGGTGGGCTACTTCAAAAAGGTGGCGGTGGCGGACGCCCTGGCCCCGGTGGTGGACGCCGTCTATGGCAGTCCGGCCACCGCCTCCGGCCCGGCGGTGGCCCTCGCGACGCTGTGCTTTGCCCTGCAAATTTACGGCGACTTCTCCGGCTATTCCGACATCGCCCGGGGCGCCGCCCGGATGATGGGCATCCGCCTGATGGAGAACTTCCGCCGGCCCTACGCCGCCGGCACCATCCGGGACTTCTGGCGGCGGTGGCACATCAGCCTGACGAGCTGGTTCACCGACTACCTCTATAAGCCGCTCGGCGGCAGCCGGAGGGGGCTGGCCCGCCAGTGTGCCGTCACCCTGCTGGTCTTTCTCACGAGCGGCCTGTGGCACGGGGCGAACTGGACCTTCCTCCTCTGGGGCGGGCTCCATGGCATCTATCAGGTGGCGGGCATCCTCTGCCGGCGGGCGGGGCGCTTGCCCGTCCTGCCGGAAAACCGCTGGACCGTCCTCGTGCGCCGGGGCCGCACCTTCCTCCTCGTCACCTTCGCCTGGATCTTCTTCCGGGCGGAGTCGGTGGAAGCGGCGGGGATGCTGCTCTCCCGTCTCTGCTCCGGCTGGACGGGAGAGGGCTGGCAATCGGCCCTGACCCAGACCGGACTGCACGCCGCCGCCGCGCGCATCGCCCTCTCCCTGCTCTGCCTGTCCCTGCTGGAGCGGACGGGGGAGGGGTACCGCCCCGGCCAGTCCCTCCGGCGGGACATCGCCTTTGCCCTCGCCCTCTTCTGCACCGTCACAGCCATTGCAGCCGCCTGGCTGGCCGCCCTATCCGCCAACGGGGAAAACGCCTTCCTCTACTTCCAATTCTGACCATGAGACAGAGAATTTTACTCATTCTGATCACCTGCCTTCTCCTGCTCCTGGCCCCCGTCTGCCTGCTCGTCTGGGGCTTCTGCCTCCCCGCCCAGTATGAGGAGACTTTCCTGGGGGAGCTGAAATACAAGTGCCAGCGGCTGGAGGAGGCGGAGAGTCCCCGCATCGTCCTGGTCGGGGGCAGCAGCGTGGCCTTCGGGGTGGACAGCGCCCTGATGGAGGCGGAGCTCCCGGACTATCAGGTGGTGAACTTCGGCATGTACGCCGCCCTGGGGACCACCGTCATGCTCGACCTCTCGGAGGACGCCATCCGCCCGGGGGACATCGTCATTCTCCTCCCAGAGCAGCAGGAGCAGACCCTCTCCGGCTACTTCGACGGCGGCCTGATGTGGCAGGCGCTGGACGGGGCCTTCTCCCTGCTCGGGCGGCTGGACCGGGCGCACTGGGTGGCGCTCGCGGGGAGCTTTCCCTCCTTTGCCGCCGGAAAGCTGGGCTACCTCCTCTCCGGGACGGGTCCCCAGCCCACCGGGGTCTATGCCCGGTCCTCCTTCAACGAGTGGGGGGACGTGGAGAGCCCCCTGTGCGAGCGCAACACCATGCCGGGCGGGTACGACCCGGACACCCCCATCCGCTTCCGGGCGGAGCTGGTCTCCGGGGACTTCCTCACGGCGGTGAACGACTACGCCGGGGCGCTGGAGGAGCGGGGGGCCGTCCTCTGGTACGGCTTTTGCCCGATGAACGCCCTGGCGGTGGAGGACAATGCCGATCCCGATGGCTACTGCGACTGGCTCCGGGAGGCGCTGGACTGCCCCCTTCTGGGAGACCCCCATCACAGCATTTTAGAGGCCGGATGGTTCTACGACACCAACTTCCACCTGAACGCCAGCGGGAAGACGGTCTATACCCGCCAGCTCATCCGGGACATCAAGGCCATGCTGGGCGACAGCTCCCCCACTGAGATATCCCTCCCCGACCAGCCCGCCCCGGCGGAGGCGGAGACGGCGGCGGGGGAGAGCGAAGACGCGGTCTGCTTTACCTACGACCTCCGGGACGGCCAGGCCGCCATCACCGGCCTCACCCAAGAGGGGCTGGCGCGGGAGGAGCTGACCCTTCCCACCCGCTGGGCGGACTGCCCGGTGACGGAGGTGGCGGCGTCCGCCTTCGCCGGGGCCGCCCGCCTGCGGCGGGTGACGGTGCCGGAGGGGATCGCAGTGATTCGGGACGGGGCCTTCCGCGACTGTGGCAGTCTGGAGGCCATTGTGCTGGAGGGGGAGACGCCCTCCGCCTGCCATGTGGGCGAGGGGCTGCTGGAGGGGACGGACGCCCTGATCTACGTCCCCGCCTCCGCCCTCTCCGCCTACCGGACAGACTACTTCTGGTCGCCCCACGCCGGGCGCATCCTGCCGGACGGGACGCGGGAGGCGGAATAGACGAGATAACCCCCTGCCGTGCTGTTTGTACGGCAGGGGGCAAAATTGTTTCAGGCCGGCTTTACCCCGCTCTCAGCCGCCGCAGGGCTTTTCGCCAGAGGCTGTTGACCGACAGCCCCGCCTGAAGGGCGGCGCAGGCCCCGCGGTGGAGAACGAGGGTATACTCCCCGGCAAAGGCGGTGTGCGTCCCGCCGAAGCCCTTTTTGAAGCGGTAGAGGCCGGAGAGGGGGTCGTCCGGGTCCTCCCGGCCGGGCACGCCGCGAAAGTCATACAGCCGCGCCCCGCTCTCCAGCGCCCAGCGGATCATCTCCCACTGGAGGAGGTAGTTCGGCCGGGCGCGGCGGTCCTCCTGCGCGCCGGAGGACGCCCCGTAGAGATACCACACCTTGTCCCCATAGCGCACCGCGATGCTCCCGGCAATTGCCCGGTCCCCCAGCATGGCGAGATAGAGCCGCGCGTCCGCCCCGAGGGCGCCGAGCAGCCGGGCGAAGTAGTCCCGCCCGCGGGTGAGAAAGCGGTCCCGCCGCCCCGTCTCCTCCATCAGGCGGCAGAAGGCGTCCAGCGCCCAGTCCGGGAGCATCCCGTCTCCCGCCCAGTGTTTGACGGTGACGCCCCGGCGCTCTGCCAGACGGATCTGATAGCGGGTCTGGCGGCTGCAACCGGCGAGGAGGTCCAGCTCGCTCTTCCCCCCGAGCGTCAGGCGGAAGACATAGCGCGGCTGGATCGCCCCAAAGCCCTCCGACCGGCGGCAGGTGAAGACGAGCGCGCGCAGCGCCCGGTGCGCGTCAAGGTCCCCCTCCTCCGTGTCCGGGTCGAGGAGGAGGCAGCAGCCTCGCACCTCCTGCGCAGCGGCACGCGCGCCCTCCACCAGCGCGGCGAGCACCTGAGTGTCCCGCCGGTCGCAGACGGGTCCGCGCGGGGCGTAGAGCAGATGCCATCCGCCCGGCAGCGGCCGCAGCAGGAGGGAGAGCGCCCCACAGACCGCCCCCTCCCGCCGGACGAGCACCCCGCGCCAGTCCCACCGGTCCTTCACCAGCGCCCAGCGCGGGGACTGCATGAAGTGTCCGTTCCGGTGGCCGCGCAGGAAGGCCTCCATCTCGCCGCAGAGGGCGGCGTCCTCTTTCTGCACCAGTTGCCAGATCAGCTCTCTCATGCCGCATCCTCCTCAGACAAAACGCCGCTCCGGCGGCGTGAGCATCAGGTCCACCGGCGCGCAGACGTAGTCGCCCGGCTTCAGGCAGGTCCCGCCGGCGTCCACCAACGTGAACTGGCTCCCGATCCGCCCCACCACCGGGAGCGTCTTGCCCTCCCAGCGCACCGCCGGGGGATGGAGGCAGCCGCGCAGCAGGCGGTGCAGGCAGGTGAGCAGGTCCACCGGGCGCAGCAGCTCGGGCCGGTTCATCAGGCCAAAGCCGCTGTGCCGCCCGAGGGAGAGGACGGCCACCTCTGTCTCCCGCCGCACCCGGCAGAGGGAGGCGTAGCCGGTGGTGTCCCCGGCGTGGAGGGTGCGCCGCTCCACCACCATCGCGCGGAAGACCCCCACCCGCCGCAGCGGCAGGGAAATGGTCACCGGCAGCCGCCCCACCAGGGCGGAGCCCACCCGCACCGCGTCCAGCCAGGTCTCCGGCCAGCGCAGGGCGGCGCAGGAGTTGGCGATGTGCCGCACCCCGACGGGGTACCCTTTCTCCTCCAGCGCGCGGGTGACGGAGAGAAAGCGGTCGAGCTGCCGCCGGGTGGGCCGCTCGCTCCGGGCGAAGGAGGCGGCGAAGTGGGAGAAGATGCCGGTGAAGGTGAGCCCCTCCGTCCGGTAGACCTCCTCCAGCGCGTCCATATCCCGCCAGTGGACGCCAAAGCGGCCCATCCCGGTGTCCACCGCGACGTGGACGCGCACGGTGCGCCCCGCGGCGGCCGCGGCACAGCGCCGGGCGCAGTCCGCTCCGGTCACCGTCAGGATGACCCGCGCGCGGATGAGGGCCTCCAGCGTCTCCGGGCAGGGGACGGGGGAGAGGAGCAGAATTTCCTCCTGAAAGCCGAGTCGGCGCAGGGTGAGGGCCTCCTGCGGCTCGGAGACGGCGAGGGTGCGCACCCCCGCGCTCACCCAGGCGGCGGCCGCCTCCGCCAGCGAGACGCCATAGCCGTCGCACTTGACCACGCCGATCACCGGGCGCTTTACAAACTCGGTCACCATCCGCGCGTTGTCCGCAAGGTCGGACCGGGAAATTTCCAGATAGCTCTGTGCATAGCGGCACATGAAAAAACACCCCTTCTCTCTGGTACATGCCCAGTGTAGAGAAGGGGTGCATCGCCGCGCGCACGCTCCGGCATCAAAACCGCATCCGACGGCGGGTGCGTACGGGGAAAAGTGGGCAGACTAACGTTCGAATGCCGCAGCACTGCCCGAACAGCGGACGGCCCGCTAAAAAAGCGGCTCCGCCAGCTGTGGTAAAATGATCTCAGCGGTGAGCGTGCTCAAAGCGCTCCAGGAAGCCCACCAGCGCCTCGACGCCCTCGTAGGGCATGGCATTGTAGATGCTCGCGCGCATCCCGCCCACCGAGCGGTGCCCCTTGAGGTTGGCAAAGCCGGCGTCGGAGGCCTCCCTGACAAACTGGGCGTCCAGCGCGGCGTCCCCGGTGACGAAGGGGACGTTCATGAGCGAGCGGTCCTGCGGGACCACCGTGCCGTGGAAGAGGCGGGACTGGTCGAGATAGTCGTAGAGCAGTTTGGCCTTGCGCTCGTTGCGCGCGCGCATCTCCTCCAGGCCGCCCAGACGGCGGATCCACTGGAAGACCTTGCCGCAGATGTAGATGCCGTAGCACGGCGGGGTGTTGTACATCGAGCCGTTGTCCGCGTGGGTCTTGAAGCGCAGCATGGTGGGCGTGCCTTCGAGCACGTCCTCCGTGATGAGGTCCTCCCGGATGATGGAGATCACCACGCCCGCCGGGCCGATGTTCTTCTGCACGCCGCCGTAGATCACCCCGTACCGGCTCACATCCACCGGCTCGGAGAGGAAGCAGGAGGAGACGTCCGCCACCAGCGGCTTGCCCTTCGTGTCCGGCAGGGTGTGGAACTTGGTGCCATAGATGGTGTTGTTCTCACAGATATAGACATAGTCCGCCTCCGGGGAGATGGGCAGGTCGGAGCAGTCCGGGATGTAGGAGAAGGTCTTGTCCTCCGACGAGGCGACCTTGTTCGCCGTGCCGTAGAGCCGGGCCTCCTGCCAGGCCTTCTTGGCCCACTGGCCGGTCACGATGTAGTCCGCCACGCGGTGCTTCATCAGGTTCATCGGGATGGCGGCGAACTGCTGGCTCGCCCCGCCCTGCAAAAACAGGACCTTATAGTTGTCTGGGATGCCCATCAGCTCACGCAGGTCAGCCTCCGCCTGGTCGATGATCTCCTGGAACATCTTCGAGCGGTGGCTCATCTCCATCACCGACATGCCGCAGCCGCGGTAGTCGAGCATCTCCGCTGCGGCCTCGCGCAGCACCTCCTCCGGCAGCACGGCCGGTCCGGCGGAAAAATTCCAAATTCGGCTCATATCGTTTCCTCCCTTTTGTTCGTTCCGATTCGCCCACCGCCGCGCCGGAGCGGGCCGGGATGGGGCAAAACAGCGTCCTTCTCTATCATACCACCGCCGTCAAGTGCGCCCATTGCCCTCTCTCCGGCAAAAAGGCGGGCAGAAAGGGACAGCTTTTTCAAAAAATCGAGAAAATATATGGCGGTCCGCCGCGTGATGTGCTATGATACTATGAGATATGCCTAAAAACAGCGCGTGAAGACGGAAAGGAGGAGCCGCGATGCCGCTTCAGATACGCGCCCTGGCCCGAACGCTGGGCCAGGAGGGAGAGGAATACTGCCCTGCCGACGCGTGCGGGCTCTCCGTCCGCTGGGGCTGGGGCGAGGGGGACGGGTCTCCCGGCGCTCCGCGCGCACTGGAGGTCTCGGTGCGCAATGACGCCGCAGAGGACTGGCGCGGCGTGGTGCAGCTCCAGCTCCTCGCCCGGCAGGAGGCCCCGCGCTTTTTCCTCCCCGGCTTTCTTTATGGGACGAACGGCGGCGAGCGCCCGCTCTCTGTGCCCCACGAGTTTCCCCGCATCCGCGCCGCGCGCGCCCGGCCCGCCTCTCCCTGGTGGATGATGCAGGCCAATCGCCTGGCCGCGCCGGCCGCCTTCCTCTATGACGGGGGGCGCATCCGGGGCTTTTCCGCCGGGCCGTACTGGGTGCGGACGGCTGATGGCCGCCGCTGCGCCTGGACGAACCGGCCGGAGGAGGCCGGGGCGGACTTTGAACGCTTTGCCGGCTACGCCTGCGCGGTGGACTGTACCCTGCCCGGCGAGACGGGGTCCTTTGCTGCGCTGGGTTACACCCTCGGCTATGAGAACGCGCCCTGGCATTTTATCCAGGCGCACCGGGTCTGGGAGCGCGCCCCGCTCTCGGAGGAGAGCACCTTCCCGCTGCGCGCGGGGGAGGAGGTCTCCTTCTGCCTGGCGGTCTGGGACTACCCCGCGCAGGCGGAGACGGCGCTCGGCGGCGCCCTGCGCGCGGTCTATGACCGGTATCACCAGAGCCCGCGCGTGATCGGGGGGATGAGCGTCCCACGCGCCGCCGCCGACCTCGCAGAGGCCCTCTCACGCGATGCGTGGCTGGAAGAGGAACAGTGCTACTCCGGCTTTGTCCGCGAGCGCGCGGACGGCAAGGGCTTTGACTACAACAAGATCCCCTCTCTCGCCTGGACGAATGGATTGCCGGTGGCGGTGCCCGTCCTCGCCGCCGCCCTCCGCCTGGGGCGGGAGGAGATGCGCGCGCAGGCGATCGCCTGCATCGACCACCTGATCTCCGTCAGCCGGAACGAGCGCTCCGGCCTCCCGTATGAGACGGTGGACGCCGATGGACGTCCGGGCGTGCGCGGCTGGTGGTTTGACGGGATGCGCACGCCGGGTCACGCGGTCTATCTGAGCGGACAGGCCGCCTTCTACGCCCTCAAGGCGTGGCGTCTGGAGCGGGAGCAGCGGAGCTGCGATCATCCGGAATGGCTCGCCTTTGCCCGCGGCATCGTCCGCCGCCTGGCCCGGGAGCGGAACACGGATGGGGAGTATCCCTTCGTCTGCTCCGAGCAGACCGGCGCAGGACTGGAATATGACGCGATGGGCGGCTGCTGGGCCCTCGCCGCCGCGGCCTGCTACTGCGCCCTGACCGGCGACCGGGAGGACCTGGACGGCCTCCTCGCCAGCGAGCGGCACTACTATCGCGCCTATGTGCGCCGGATGGAGTGCTACGGCGGTCCGCTGGACACGGACAAGGCGGTGGATTCCGAGGGCGTGCTCTCCTATCTGCGCGCGGTGCGCTATCTCCACACCGTCACCGGCGCGCCCGAACTGCTCGTTCACATGCGCGACGCGCTGGAATATGAGTTTTCCTTCCGGTTTGGCTACTGCGTCCCCCTCCATGTCCCGCCGCTCGGGCGGCTGGGCTGGTCCACCTCGGGCGGGAGCATCACCTCGGTGGCCAATCCGCACATCCACCCGATGTCGTGCACCGTGACAGACGAGCTGCTGTACTACGCAGAGCAGACGGGGGATGCCTATGTGCGCTCCCGCGCGCGCGACACGGTGCTCTGGGGCTGTCAGACCTACAACACCCGGGCCGGCGAGTATGACTATGGCCGGCGCGGCTGGATGTCCGAGCGGTTCTGCTACAGCCCGGGGCTGCTGGTGGAGCGCTATCCGGACGGAACTCCGGCGAGCACCTGGTTTGCCCTGATGTCCTGGGCGGCCGCCAGCGTGCTCGAGGGACTGACCGGCGCGGTCTGGGAGGCGGCCGCGGCGGAGCTGTGAAAGTCAGCGCCTCCATTGTCAGAAATAACATGCGGAAAGTGGGAACGAGTCCAATGAGTTCTGAGAACAAGAAGAAGATCGGCATCGCCGCAGGCATCCTCGTCGTCCTGGCGCTCGGCATCGCGATCGCCGTCATCTACTCCCGGGGAGATCACCAGGGGCCTGCCATTCGCCTGTGGGACAACCTTTCCATCAGCTATGGCGACCGCATCGGCCTGTACGACATCGTCCGCTCCGTCACCGACGAGAGTCCCTTTACCGTCGCCATCACCGGCGGCGGGGAGGTCGCGCAGGACGGGCGCTCCACCGTGATCCATGAGGTGGGCGTCACCGAGGTGGAGATCACCGCGACGGATGAGCAGGGGCACAGCACCGTCCAGCGGGCCTCTGTCACCGTGCTGGACGACACGCCGCCCTCCATCTCCGCCGGAGCTCTCACGCTGGAGGTAGGGGAGAACATCGACTTTCTCAGCGGCGTGACCGCCGAAGACGAGGTGGACGGCGATCTGACCGGCCGCATCGAGGTGGACCAGAGCCGGGCGGACACCACCCGCGCCGGCACCTATCCCATCATCTACAGCGTGAGCGACCAGTCGGGCAACGAGGCGGTCCTGCCCGTCGCCCTCACCGTGGTCAGCCCGGAGGCGCGGCAGATCACCCTGAGCCAGCAGAGCCTGACGCTCGAGGGCAACGGACACTATCAGCTCGCCGCCACCGTCAGCCCTAACGCCTGGTCGGGCAGCATCGAGTGGACTTCCAGCGATGAGCGCGTGGCGGTGGTCCATAACGGCCTGATCTCCTGGGTGGGGGCGGGCAGCTGCACCGTCACCGCCGCCGCGGACGGGCAGAGCGCGGAGTGCCACATCACCTGCGGCTACGTCACCCTCTCCAGCATCCGCCTGAGCAAGAGCGCGCTGGAGCTGGAATACGGCTCCTCTGAGAGGCTCACCGCCACCGTCGTCCCCTCCAACTGGACGGGCACGGTGGAGTGGACCTCCAGCGACCCGCTGATCGCCACGGTGGACGGCGGCGCCGTCGCCGCTGTGGGCGAAGGCGTGTGCACCATCACCGCCTCGGCGGAGGGACGCACCGCCACCTGCCTCGTCACCTGCACCATGCCGGAGCTGGAGAGCCTGACGATCGAGGAGACCGAGATCAGCCTGGAGGTGGGCGACAGCGTCACCATCACCCCGACCCTCGCGCCGGAGGACTGGCCGGGTGAGCTGACTTGGACCTCCAGCAACCCCGCCGTGGCCACCGTCAGCGAGGACGGCGAGATCACCGCGGTGAGCGAGGGCAACTGCGATATCACCGTCACGGCCGGAGGCCATACCGCCACCATCAACGTGGACTGCTGGGAGCAGCATGACGAGGGTGACGGCGGCTTCTGGGACCAGATCGGCGATATCCTGACCGGAAACGGACAGAACCACGGAGAGGATCCGGACGGAGAGGACCCGGACGAAGAGGAATGATCCCTCCCAAACAAGGACAGACGTGACCGCTGCGGCGGCCCACCGGCGGGCCATGAGACCGGCAATCGGCGCCTCATGGCCCGCGCCATATGCTCGCGGGGAAGGAGAGAGACTATGCACATCACGATCCCGGACGGGGCCGCCCGGCTGCTCCGGCGGCTCAACGAGCGCGGATATGAGGCCTATGTCGTGGGCGGCTGCGTGCGCGATGCGCTGCTCGGCCGCACGCCGCACGACTGGGACATCTGCACCGGCGCCCTCCCGGAGGAGGTCAAGGCCGCCCTGCCGGGTAACACCGTCCACGACACCGGCATCCAGCACGGCACGGTGCTGGTGATGGAGGGGGGAGAGGGCTACGAGATCACCACCTTCCGCGTGGATGGGGACTACTCCGACCACCGCCGACCGGACAGCGTCTCCTTTGTCCGCTCCCTCGGCGAGGATCTGGCGCGGCGGGACTTCACCATCAACGCGATGGCCTACCACCCGGAGACCGGTCTGGTGGACCTCTTCGGCGGGGTGGAGGACCTCAAAGCCGGGCGCATCCGCTGCGTCGGCGACCCGGCATCGCGCATTGAGGAGGACGCGCTGCGCATCCTGCGCGCCCTGCGCTTTGCCGCCCGATTCTCCTTCTCCATTGAGGAGGAGACCGGCCGCGTCCTGCACGGGAAGCGCGCGCAGCTCGACTACGTCGCCCGGGAGCGAGTGTTCTCCGAGCTCAAGGGCTTTCTGGTGGGGGACGGGGTGTGCGCCCTCCTGCTGGAGTACCGCGACGTCTTTGCCCGGATCATCCCGGAGCTCGCGGAGATGTTTGACTTTCTCCAGCACAATCCCCACCACTGCTATGACGTCTGGACCCACACCGCCCACGCCGTGGGCCATGCCGTGCCCGAGCTGCCGGTCCGCCTGACCATGCTCCTGCACGACGCGGGCAAGCCCCGGCGCTTCACCCGAGACGAGCGCGGCATCGGCCACTTCTTCGGACATCCGGAGGTGAGCGCCCAGATGGCGGACGGCATCCTCCGACGCCTGCGCAGCGACAACCGCCTGCGCGAGACGGTGGTCCGCCTGGTGGAGAGCCACGACTGGGCCCTCCCGGAGACGGAGCGGGCGGGGCGGCGCTTTCTCGCCCGCCTGGGCGAAGAGGGGGCGCGCTGGTCCCTTCAGGTCCACCGGGCGGACATCCTCGCCCAGCACCCCGCCACCCAGGCGGAGAAGCTCGCGCGGCTGGACCGCGCGGAGGCGCTGATCGGCGGGCTGCTCACCCGGCAGGTCTGCTTCCGGAAGCGCGACCTTGCGGTGGGGGGCAGGGACCTGATCGCACTGGGCTTCTCCGGCCGGGCGGTCGGCCGCTGCCTGGACCGTCTCTTTGACCTGGTGGTGGACGGCGACTGCCCGAACGAGCGGGACGCCCTGCTGCGCGAGGCGGAAAAAGTCCGGGCGGAAAGCACAGAAAGCCTCTTGCCAAGCGATTAAAAATCGGGTATCATAGTTTTGACCGAAAGTTTTCGGAATCTCAAAACAAAATATCTGATGTTTGGAGGGGTCTCTATGGCTAGCGCAGTGAAACGGATCGGCGTACTCACCAGCGGCGGCGATTCACCCGGGATGAACGCCGCAGTTCGCGCAGTGGTCCGCACCGCGATGTTTCGCGGCATTGACGTTATCGGCATCCGCCGCGGCTGGAACGGCCTGATCAGCGGCGATGTCTTACGCATGGACGCACAGTCCGTGGCGCATATCATCAACCGCGGCGGCACCATTCTCTACACCGCCCGGAGCGACGAGTTCCGCACCGAGGCGGGGCAGAAGAAGGCGGTCGCCACCTGCAAGCTGCTCGGCATCGACGGCGTGGTCGCCATCGGAGGCGACGGCACCTTCCGCGGCTGCCTGGCGCTGAGCAAGCACGGCATCTTCGTCGTCGGCATCCCCGGCACGATCGACAACGACATCGGCTGCACCCACTACTCCATCGGCTATGACACCGCGGCCAACACCGCCATCGAGGCGATCGACCGCCTGCGCGACACGATGCAGTCCCATGAGCGCTGCTCCGTCGTCGAGGTGATGGGCCACCGGGCGGGCAATCTCGCCCTCTACGTCGGCATCGCCACCGGCGCGACCGTCGTGCTCGTGCCCGAGCACCAGTGGGACTTCAAGAAGGACGTCGCCGAGCGCATCCGCGCCGCCCGCCTGAACAACCACACCCACTTTATGATCATCGTCGCCGAGGGCGCCTTCAACGACGACGCGATCATGAAGAACCCCGGCAGCGGCAACATGGTCGCCCAGATGATCCGCGACGAGCTGGGCATCGAGCCGCGCGTGACCGTCCTCGGACATATCCAGCGCGGCGGCGCGCCCAACGCCCGTGACCGCGTCACCGCCACCCGTATGGGCTACTGGGCGGTGGAGTGCCTGGCCGCCGGCAAGACCAACCGTGTCGTCTGCCACCAGGGTGGCACCATCTGCGACATGGACATGGACGAGGCCCTCGCCGTGCCGCACGCCCTGAACGCCTCGGAGGACCGCGTGCTCGAGGCCATGATCGGCAGTGAGCGCTGAGCCCTGTCACCTGTCATCTGAAAATGATCGCCCCGGTACAGGTTTTTCCTGTATCGGGGCGATTTTTGTCTCCTTAACTTCGCTTGAGCAGCCCGGCCTCCAAGTCCGCCTCCGCCTGCCGGCGGAGCTGGTAGTGGACCTTCTTCCCGGTGGCGTTGTAGGGGAGGGACTCCACCAGCCGGTAGTAGCGCGGCCGCTTGTAGGCCGGGAGCATCGGGTGCCCGCTGCAATAGGCCACCAGCTCGCGCACCGTGAGCGAGGGGTCGGAGGGGATGACATAGGCCGCCACCGCCTGGCCGCGCACCGGGTCGGGCACGGCGGTCACCATCGCGTCGGCCACCTTCGGGTGCTGCGCGAGCACCTCCTCCACCTGGGCGGGGTAGAGATTCTCCCCGGAGGAGATGATCATGTCGTCCTTGCGCCCGCGCACGGTGACGAAGCAGTCCTCATCCCAGACGCCGAGGTCGCCGGTGTACATCCACCCGCGATAGAACTTCTCCTCCTGCATCCCGGGGTCGCCGTAATAGCTGTAGGTGCTCTTGGCGGGGGACCAGATGATGATCTCCCCGACGCTCTCCCCGTCCTGGGGGACGGTGTCCTCCGGCTCCGCCCTGCGGCCCTCATAGACGCGAACCACCCGCACCTCATCGTCGATGCAGCTCCGCCCGGTGCTCCCGGCGTGCTCCGGGAGGTCGTAAGGGCGCAGGAAGTTGTTCCACAGCGTCTCTGTCGTGCCGTAGCCGTTGAAGATGTTGGGGGTGAGGGTCTCCAGATAGCGGATGCAGGCCGCCCGGTCCAGCGGGGCGCCCATCGTCACCAGCCCCTTGAGCGCGCTGAGGTCGACGGGGGATTTCTCCTGCGCGCGGGCGAGCATCTCCAGGGAGGAGGGGGCGCCCATCAGAAAGGTGACGCCGTACTCCTCCACCCACTCCAGGGCCTGGCGCGGGGTGAAGGCGCGCATGGTGAGCACTGTGGCCCCCACATAGAACGCCGGCCCCGGCCCGCCGACGTGGCAGCCGCCCCGGTGGAACCAGGGCGTCATGTTCAGACAGACGTCATAGGCGTGCAGGGGGTAGTGCATGATGATGTCGTGGGCGGAGAGGACCTCGTTGATGTCGTTCACCGGCACGCTCTTCGGCAGGGCCGTGGTGCCGGAGGTACACAGGCGGAGCACCTCGTCATAGATGTGCGGCCGGACCTCCATCGCCGGGGCCTCCTCCGGCTGACCGTCCAGATAGTCCTCGTAGGCGGTGTGCCCCGCCGGGAGGGCGTGGCCGCGGAGGTTGTCCGCCATCACCACCCGCTCCGGCCGGTGGTGGGCCATCGGGAGGGCCTGGACCACCGTCTCCCGGATCTCTGCGGCGTAGAGCAGGACGCGGGGCCGGTTGTGGTCGAGGAGAAGAGCGAGCTCGCCGGGGGAGAGGTTGTAGTTCACCAGATTCAGGATGGCCCCCAGCTTGCGCGGGGCGAGGTAGCTCACGGCAAACTCCGGGCTGTTCATCAGCGCGGCGGTCACCACGTCGTTCTTGCCCACACCGTCTGCGCGCAGGGCGTGGGCGAGGCGGTTGGCCTCCCGGTCGAGCTGGCGGTAGGTCCACTGACGCCCGGTGAGCGGGTCGATCACGGCGGTCTTGCCGCCATAGCGCTTCACGTTGCGCGTAAAGCCGTTCAGCCAGGTATATTCATGCTCAAATGTGTCTGTGAACATCCGGTCGTCATAGGTTCGTTTCATAGGAGAGGCCCTTTCCGTGGTACAAAAAGCCGCATATTTAGCGAAAAGAAAGTAAAATTGGATAGATTTTCAAACGATGGGAGGGGATTGCAGGAATTATACGCCTTTTGTGGGGCACTGTCAAGGATGGTTTTCGCCGCGAACAAAATGCTTGCCGGCGGGGGCAAAAAAGCCCCGGGGCCAAGATGCGGCCCCGGGGCATGGCGGTCGGAAATGTGCGCTTACAGCAGGAAATCGACGGCGATGCTGGACTGGGCAACGGCGTGCATGTGCTTTTTCACCACGCCGCAGTGATAGGGATCGTTCTGGTACGGCTCGAGCATCTCCGGCCCGTCCAGCAGCACCTCGAGCATCACGTCGTAGGAGCGCGGGGAATGGAGAAAGTCGATGCCCACCGAGATGCCGCGCAGTATGGGCACATTGCCCTGCATGGACAACAGGACCTCGCGCGCCTTCTCACACTCCGCCGGGCTGTTGTCATGCAGCTTGAAGCAGACGACGTGCTTCATCATGGCAGATCACCTCTCTCTTTCGTCTGCCGGGACGGTCAGTAGTTCTCCGCCCGGACCTCAAAATAGCTCTGCGGATGGTCGCAGACGGGGCAGATCTCCGGGGCCTTCTTGCCCACCACCAGGTGGCCGCAGTTGCGGCACTCCCACATGGTGAGGTCACCCTTCTCAAACACCTGCTGCATCTCCACATTCTTGAGCAGGGCGAGATAGCGCTCCTCATGGGCCTTCTCGATGGCGGCGACCATGCGGAACTTCTTGGCCAGGTCGTGGAAGCCCTCCTCGTCCGCCTCGTCGGCGAAGGTGGCGTACATGCTGGTCCACTCGTAGTTCTCACCCGCGGCGGCGGTCTTCAGGTTCTCCGCCGTGGAGCCGATGCCCTCCAGGGCCTTGAACCACATCTTGGCGTGCTCCTTCTCGTTGTCGGCGGTCTTCTGGAAGAGGGCGGCGATCTGCTCATAGCCCTCCTTCTTGGCGACAGAGGCGAAGTAGGTGTACTTGTTGCGCGCCTCGCTCTCGCCGGAGAATGCGGCCCGCAGGTTCTGCTCGGTCTTACTGCCTTTCAGTTGCATGTTGTGTTACCTCCTGAATCTGGATGAATGAATGGTTGGATGGAAAGCGGATCAGTAGATGGGCTCAAAGTCCTCCGCCCCGTGCTTGCAGATGGGGCAGGTGAAGTCCTTCGGGAGCTCTGCGCCCTCGTAGACGTAGCCGCAGATGCGGCAGCGCCAGCCCTTGATTTTGCGTTCGCCGCCCTCCGGCGGGGGAGAGGCGGGCTTGGGGGCCTTGGGCTTGATGTTCGCGTGGTAGTAGGCGTAGGTGACGGAGGGCGACTTGGAGAGCACGTCCGCGTCGGTGACGTCCGCCAGAAAGAGGGTGTGGGTGCCGAGGTCCATCTGCTCCACCACCCGGGCGGAGAGGAAGGCGTTGGCGTACCGCCCATCCAGACGGACCAAGCCGTTGGCGCTGCGCTCCTGGTAGGGCCAGGGGGTGATCTTGTCCACCTTGTGCCCGGACTGGAAGCCGAAGTGCTGGAAGAGGGAGAAGGGGGCCTCTGTCGAGAGAATGGAGACGTTGAACGCCCCGGTGGCGGCGATCATGTCGTGGGTCTTGTTGAGCTTGTTGACGGCGACGGTGATGCGGTTGGGGGTGGTGGTGACCTGCTGCACGGTGTTGACGATGCATCCGTTGTCAAATCCGTCCTCGCGGGCGGTGAGGACAAACAGGCCGTAGCTGAGGTTGTAGATGGCGGTGGGATTCATGTGCGTGCCTCCTTTTCCCCCTGCCGGCAGGCGGGGCAGAGATAGTGCAGGTTCAGCTCGTAGGACGCCAGCGGCTCGCCCACCTCGGCGGAGAGCCGCCCGAGCAGGCCGGGCAGGACGACGTCGCCGATGCGTCCGCACCGGTCGCAGATCAGGTGGCCGTGCGTCCGGGTGAGCAGGTCATACCGGTCGGTCTGTCCCGCGATGGTCAGGCGGCGCAGCGCACCGTCCTGGCAGAGACGGTTGAGGTTGTTGTAGACGGTCGCCAGCGCGATGGTGGGCGCCTCCTCCCGGGCGAGCAGAAAGACCTGTTCCGCGGTGAGGTGGCCCCCGCCGCGCCGCAGACAGTCCAGAATGAGTGCCTGATATCTGGACATGGGCCCCTCCATAGCTAGAATTAGAATTATTTTACTTCCAGTATAGCGGAGCAGAGAAGATTTGTCAAGCCTTTTTTGGAATCTCCGCCCTGCATTTTTTCTCCCGCCCTCTTGCAATATGGCTTGCTCTGCCGCATAATAATAGGAGTTATCGTGAGGAGAATGCCAGATGGAGATCAAACTGATTCGTTCCCGCCGCCGCACCGCCTCCCTGGAGGTGCGGCCGGACCTGACGGTGGTGGTCCGCGCCCCGCTGGAGATGCCGGAGGCGGAGGTCCGCCGCTTTGTCCGGAGCCACTCTGACTGGCTGGAGGAGCACCTGCGCCGGATGGCGGAGCGCCGGGCGGCCCATCCGGAGCCGTCCCCGGAGCGCGCGCGGGAGCTGATCGGGCTGGCAAAAGAGATTTTGCCCGGAAAGGTCGCCCATTATGCCGCTGTGATGGGATTGTCTCCCACCGGCATCACCATCACCGGCGCGCGCACCCGCTTCGGCTCCTGCTCGCCGAAGAACCGCCTCTGCTTTTCCTGGCGGCTGATGGACTACCCGGAGGCGGCGGTGGACTACGTCGTGGTCCACGAGCTGGCCCATATCCGCCACAAAAACCACGGTCCGGCCTTTCACGCCCTGGTGGCCTCCGTCCTGCCGGACCACCTGGAGCGCCGCGCCCTGCTGCGCCGCTGACGCAGGCCCCACACCCTTCCCGCGAGAGGAGCGTTTGCCATGATGATCGCCGTTGTCGCCGTACAGGGTGCCGTCCGGGAGCACCAGAACCTGCTCTCCCGCCTCGGCATCGAGTCCTTCCCGCTGGAGGACGCCTCCGGCCTGGAGCGCCCCTTTGACGCGCTCATCCTCCCCGGAGGGGACAGCAAGGTGCAGAGCAAGCGGATGCGCCAGCGCGGGCTGATGGAGCCCATCCGCGCGCGGATCAACGAGGGGATGCCGGTGCTCGGCACCTGCTCGGGGATGATCCTGCTCGCCCGCCAGCTGGAGAATGCCGACGTCCCCTATTATCTCGGGACAATGCCTATCACGGTGCGCCGCCGCCAGCTCCCCTCCTTCCAGGTGAACGGGGCGTTCGCCGCCCTGCGCAGCATCCCGATGCGCTTTATCAACGCCCCCGTCATCACGGATATGGACCCGGAGGTGGAGATCCTCTCCCTCACCCGCGGAGAGGTCACCGCCGCGCGCTGCGGCAACCAGCTCGTCACCGCCTTCCACCCGGAGATGACGGCGGACACCTCGGTGCACCACTACTTCAAGATCATGGTGGACGGCTGGCGCCGCCGCAACGAGGGATGAGACGGACAAAACAGACTGCCCCGCCGCTGGACTGATGTCCGGCGGCGGGGCAATTTTGCTGCGGCGGGCTTATGATTCGCCGATGGAGTAAATTTTGTAGACGTTGACATCTCCCTCCAGCGTGTCGACGATCTCATATTCCACCGGCGTATTCTTGCTCACGCCGATCACAGCGTACAACTTCTCGGAGGCGAAGGCCATCAGATAGACGTTGTCCTCCAGCAGGGTGGAGCGGTGGACCTCTGTCCCCAGTCCCATCCGCTCCAACTTCTGGTCATAGAGCGGACTGTAGTGGAGCCAGCCTCCCGTGGAGAGGGTGTTGAAGCTGGGATGCTCCTCCGTGCCGTACATGGACATCTGCGTGTCGCGCAGATAGATGTTCTCCGGATGCGCGTCGGCGTAGGAGAAGTAGGACGCGCGCTGATAGGGCTCTGTCCGGCCGGCCTGCTGCCAGGTATATCCCAGTCCCGCGCCCAGCAGCAGGGCGGAGGCCAGCAGGACCGCTGCATACCCGACTCGGGGACGCGAGGCGCCGCCCGGGCGCTCCGGTGCGGACGCGCGTGGCGGAAGCAACAGGGCAAAGCCGGCCAGCGAGGCGGTCACCGTCAGGATGCGCAGCGACCGCGCCACCCGCAGCGGGTAGCGCCCCTCATAGCAGATGTAGAGCCACATGCACCCGAGACCGGCGAGCAGCAGCAGCGGGAACACCCAGTCGTGCCTTCGCCGCCGCACGGAGCAGAATATGGCGCAGCCCAGCAGGAGGAAGGGGAGGGCAATGGAGGCGGCCTGCAGCGGCCCCACATCCTCCGTGTCGCAGAGCAGATAGTGCTTCACTGTCGTCTTGAGCGTGCGCTTGAGGGTGCGCAACAGCGGCTCAGGCTCCTTCTGGGCCTCCAGCTCAGAGACGTAGTGGTAGATCTCCTCAAAGCAATCCGTCCCAAAGGAGTCGGTGAGCATATAGCGGTAACGGATGATGGCCTTGCGGTCGGCGTTGGAGAGGCCGATCGACTGATAGAACTCCTCGTGCCCATCATAGGAGGGGATGCCGCTGAAATCCTGCACATAGGAGCGCATATCGTTGTATGCCCGAAAGGCGGACCACTCCTCGCTGGAGTAGGCCAGTTTGTGAACGCCAAAGCACAGCGCCAGCCCGGCGATCCCCGCCAGGGGGATGAGCCAGCACTGCTTCTCCCGCAGCAGGCGGTCGTGGTACTTACCCAGCCAGAGGATGCCGAGCAGGAGCAGGCCGGCCAGGGAAAAATAGTCCCGGACGCAGTAGGAGAGCCAGAACAGCCCGAGCAGCGGGAGCAGCTTGGAGGGCATGCGGTCGTCCTCCCTCGTCATCAGGGCATAGGAGAGGACCACCGCGCCGGTCACATAGGCCCCGCAGGTGGTGAAGGTGAAGCGGACGATGTGTTCCATCCAGAGCAGGGCGACCACACCGGCAAAGAGCAGGGCGCAGAGCGCCCGGCGGCGCGGGAACCGCTCAAACAGGCGGCAGAGCAGGAAAGCGGAGGAGAGGACATAGATGACCAGCATCACCACCCGGTACCAGCTCACCGCGGGGCAGAGGGCGTAGAGCGAGGAGATCAGCCAGGTGAGCGGATAGCCGATAAAGATGGCGTGCGCGTCCGGCGTGCCGGAATAGCTTCCGTTCAGGATGGAGATCATCGTCACATCGTCGTTGATGCTGTAGTCAAATCCGTACAGGGCCAGGGCGCACAAAATCAGCGCCGCGGCTGTACCCAGGGCCAGCAGAGGGCGCTGCCAGTTTATCTTTGTCAAGTAAATCCCTCCAAAACTGTATGCTTTTCCCATTATAACAGGGCTTTCACCCCGGTGCAACCGCATGCGGCAAATTAAGACAGATAAAAAGCGCTCAGAGAAGATGCCCGAGGACGGTCTGGGCCATCGCCTGCATCAGCTCGGAGCGGTATTTTTTCCGGTGGACCACCAGCACGAGCTGGCGGTGGAAGTCCAGCCCGTCCACCGGCACCTCCCGCAGCGTGTCCGGGTACTGCCCGAGCGCCTCGCGCACCAGCTCCCAGGCCAGCACCGCCACCCCCTCGCCCCGGCGGGCCGCATGGAGGAGGACGGTGGTGGAGATGGACTCCCAATAAGGCCGCGCGGAGAGCCCCTCGCGCTCCATCAGCCGCTCAAACTGCTCGCGCACCCCCGCCCCCCGCTCGCGCAGGAGGAGGCGGCAGCGCGCCAGATCGCCCGCCGTCGCGGGGACGGACTGGAAGATGGGGTGCTCCGGGTGGGCCACGGCGGCGATCCGGTCGTCGTGGAAGGGGTATTGCAGATAGTCCGGCCAGCCGGTGAGCGACTCGGTGAGCGCCAGGTCGAGCTCATTGCGCTCCAGCCGGGCGAGCAGGTCGGAGGAGCGGGAGACGTAGACCTCGATCTCCGCGTCCGGATAGGCCGCCTCCACCTGGGCGAGATAGCGGTGCAGGAGGGCATAGCCCACCGTCAGATTGGCCCCCACGCGCAGCTGACGCCGCTGGCCGGCCTGGGTGAGGGCGCGGTCGAGGTCGTCAAACTGGTCGATGAGGGAGCAGGCGCGCGGATAGAGCCGCTCTCCCTCCGGCGTGACGAGCAGGCGCTTGCCCAGCCGCTCAAACAGCGGGGTCCCGCAATGCTCCTCCAGCTCCCGGATTGCCTGGCTGACCGAGGGCTGGGTCATAAACAGGGCCTGTGCGGCGGCGGACATGCTGCCGCGCTGATAGACGGCGCAGAAGATGCGCAGATGGCGCAGCGTCATACGGGACACCTCCTTATAGGTAAAGCCGATGAAAACAATAGCTTAAAGATAATATTACAATTGGACGGGCTCTCTGTCAAATGATAAAATAGGGCAAGTTCATTTTGGGAGGAATTTGCTATGAGAAGACTGCTCGCCCTCGCGCTGGCCCTGCTGATGACCCTCGCCCTGGCCGCCTGCGGCGCTTCCGGCCAGACGGCGGAGGACACCGCGAACCCCGCGGAGGACGCCGCCGGGACTGCGCAGGACGGCGGCGCGCAGACGGAGGAGACGGACGCCGCGCCGCTTGCGGAGGCGGAGATACAGGTCTTCATCGCCGCCTCGCTGGACAACGCCGTTCAGGAGCTGGTCGCGCGCTACGCGGAGCGCCAGCCCAATGTGACCGTCACGCTCAATGCCGACAGCTCCGGCACCCTGCTCACCCAAATCAAGGAGGGCTATGAGTGCGATATCTTCTTCTCCGCCGGGGCGCGGCAGATGGATCAGCTCGAGGCGGACGGCCTGATGGTGGACGGCACCCGGACCGACCTGCTGGGCAACGAGGTCGTGCTCATCACCTGGCAGGGCTCCGGCACCGCCGTGACCGGGATGGAAAACCTCTCGGATGCCGCCTCCCTCGCCCTGGCGGACGGCTCCGTGCCGGTGGGGCAGTATACCCGCACTATCCTGCAGAATATGGGCCTGATCGACAGCGCCCTCGCCGTGGCGGACATCACCACGGCCAGCATCTCCGACGCCCTCGGCGGGGTGGAGATCAACGAGTGCGGCAACGTCTCCCAGGTGCTCCAGGCGGTGGCGGAGGGCTCCAACGAGGTGGGGACCGTCTACTACTCCGACGCCTGCTCCGAGATGGACCGGGTGGAGATCATCGAGCACATCTCCACCGATCTCTCCGGCGAGATCGTCTATCCCGTCGCCCGGGTGGTAAACGGCGAGGCGGACGAGGCGCAGGACGCGGCGGCGGCGGATTTCCTCGCCTTCCTCCAGACAGACGAGGCGATGGAGGTCTTCACGGCCTACCAGTTCCTCGACCACCGCTGAGATGGGCGCGGCGCTCGACTTTCTCGCCGGGCTGGACTGGTCCCCGCTGTGGATCACCCTCCAGACGGCGCTGGCGGCCACCGTTCTCAGCTTCTTTCTGGGGCTGTGGGCGGCCCGCCGGGTGATCGCCGCCGGGCCGGGGATCAAGGCGGTGCTCGACGGGCTGCTCACCCTGCCGATGGTGCTGCCGCCGACGGCGGCGGGCTTCTTTTTGCTGCTGCTCTTCTCGCTGCGGCGGCCGTTTGGCAGCTTCCTCTATGCGCAGCTCGGCATCCGGGTGGTGCAGACCTGGCTCGGCTGCGTGATCGCCGCGACGGTGATCGCCTTTCCCCTGATGTACCGCAACGCCCGCGCCGCCCTGGAGCAGGTGGACGTCAACCTGATCTACGCCGCCCGGACGCTCGGCATGGGGGAGGCAGAGCTCTTCTGGCGGGTGGTGGTCCCGACGGCGGGGCCGGGGGTCGCCTCCGGCACGGTGCTCACCTTCGCCCGCGCAATGGGGGAGTACGGGGCCACCTCCATGCTCGCCGGGAACATCGCCGGCAAGACGGGGACCATCTCCCAGCGCATCGCCATGGTCATCCAGAACGGGGACTACCTGACGGCGGGCGTCTGGGTGACGGTGGTCTTCGTGATCGCCTTCGGCATCATTCTGGCGATGAATCTGATCTCCGGGCACAGGATGGCCCATGTGGAACGGTGGTGAGCGCATGGCGCTGACGATGCAGGTGGAAAAGCGGCTCGGGGATTTCACCCTCTCCCTCGTGCTGGAGAGCGGGAGCCGCCGCCTGGGGATCCTCGGCTCCTCCGGCAGCGGCAAGAGCATGACGCTCAAGCTGCTTGCCGGGGTGCAGACGCCCGACCGCGGTGTGATCGCCCTGGACGGGCGCCCCCTCTATGATGCCGCCGCGCGGGTGGACCTCCCGCCCCGGGACCGCCGGGTGGCCTGTCTCTTTCAGAACTACGCTCTCTTTCCCGCCATGACGGTGGCGCAGAACATCGCTGCCGGCCTGCGCGGCCTCTCGCGGACGGAGCGGGCCGCGCGGGTGGCGGAGCTGGTGGAGCGCTTCCGCCTGGGCGGTCTGGAGGGGCGGCATCCCGGCCACCTCTCCGGCGGCCAGCAGCAGCGCGCCGCCCTGGCCCGGATGATGGCCCCCGGACCGGAGGCCATTTTGCTCGACGAGCCGTTCTCCGCCCTGGACGGCCCGCTGCGCGAGGAGCTGGAGGGGCAGATGCAGGAATTTCTCTCCGGCTTTCCCGGTATGGCGGTGATGGTCTCCCACAGTCCGGAGGAGCTCTATCACTTCTGCGACACCCTTGCCGTGCTCGACGGGGGGCGGTTGCTCGCCTGCGGGGAGACAGAGCGCATCTTCCGCTGTCCGGAGCGGGCGGCGGTCGCCCGGCTGACCGGCTGCCGGAACCTCCTCCCCGCCCGCCCAGCGGGGGCGCGCGCCCTCTATCTCCCCGGCTGGGAGGTGACGCTGCGCACCGCCTGGCCGGTGGACGGGAGCGTGACCGCCGTGGGCCTGCGCGCCCAGGCCCTCCGCCCGGCCCGGGCGGGAGAGCGGGAAAACGTCCTGACCGGCACGCCGGGGGAGCGGATCGCCACTCCCCTCCAGGTGCGCGCCGCCCTGCGCCCGCCCGCCGGGGCGGGACAGGCGGTCTGGTGGGAGGCGCCGCCCGGCCTCGTTGCCGGCAGCCTGCCCTCCGCCCTCGCCATCGCGCCGGAGGACGTCCTCCCGCTGCGGGAGGACTGAAGACGGCCCGGAGACACGGCATCGCGCCGTACCTCCGGGCCGTTGGCTGTCATCCGGTCTCATGCCGGTCCCACGCGGACAGGCTATTTTTTTCTGTGTGCGTGCAGGTACAGGCCAATCAGCGCGCCGATCGCGGCGGCGCCCAGAGCGAACAGGAGCAGGTAGGGCAGGAGAGAGGTCTCATCCCCGGTGTGGACCGCAGGGGACGTCTGTCCGGCCGATGTGGGTTCAGGCGTCCCGGCGGCCGCCCCGGCCGTCTCCGCTGCGGCTTCCGGCGTGCGCGCCTCGGCGGTTTCCTCCGCCGTCTCTTCTGCCGGCTCCTCCACCGGCTCCTCCGGCGGCGTGACGGGCGCGGCGGCCTGTGCCGCCGCCGGAGCGGGCAGAGCGCTCTCCTCCTCCGCAAGGCGGTAGACGGCGTAGCAGGTGACCGGTCCGGTGACGGTAAAGCGGTATGTATGCTCCCGGCTCAGCAGGGACCCGTCCGCAGCGTACCAGCCGAGAAAGACGGCGTCCTCCTCCTCTCCGGCGGTGAGCTGCGCCGTCTCTCCGGCGTGATAGCTCCCGCCGCCGTCCGGCTGGGCCAGCGTCATGTCCTCCGGCCCGTCCAGCGTCCAGATCGCCTCCGCCGAGACGGAGACGGGGGGCGGCCCGGCGGACTCCACCAGGGCGGGGATCTCCACCACGGCGGCCAGACAGGTGAGCGTCTGCTGCCCGGCGGCGAGAGAGGCGGTGACCGTGCAGCGCAATGTGGTCTGGCCGGGGGCGGCGGCGGTGAGCGTCCCATCGCTGCCCACTGTCAGAACGGACTCATCTGCGCTTTCATAGGAGAGCGTGTAGGAGATCTCTCCGCCGGACTCCGCATCGGACGCAGCGGCCTGATAGCCGGCCACCAGCGTCATCGTGCCGCCGGCGATCAGATCGACCTGGTCTGTCAGGCCGGTGATGGAGACCTCCAGCGTCTGCCGCCGCTCCTGCCCGCAGCGGCAGAGGGAGAGGAAGGCGGCGCGCTCGTCCCCCGCGCAGTCCTGGGCGGACTGGGGCTGAAAATCACACGTCTCGGTGAAGAGCGCATGGCCGCAGCCGCCGCAGGAGACGGCGTGCATCCCCTGCTCGAGGACCTCGTAGACCAGCGCCTCATGCCGGACCAGCATCCAGTGGAACATCTCGCCGCTCGCGCCCGCGCGCACGAGGGTGGCCTGAAACAGCAGCTCCTCCGCCTGCTCCAGAGTAAAGGAGACAGAGGGCTGGCAGACGCCGTCCTCCGGGCTGACCGACGCCCCGGAGGCGAGCAGCGTCCCGTCCGGGTGGAAGACCTGGAGGGAGAAGCGGTCCTCCGCCTGGCCGGCGGCCTCAGAGAGGAAGGTGTAGGTCCCCGCCTCCAGCGTGAGGGGCGAGGCATGGCGCACGGCGCTTGTGCCGGGCGTGCTCCAGCCAAGGCGCAGCTCCTCCTCCCCGGAGAGGATCTCCACCGCCTCGCCGGTGATGGTGAACTCCGCCTCCACCGCCGTGCCGGCAATGGGGCGAAGCAGGTTTTCCTCCCAGACGGTGACGGCGCAGACCGTCTCCGCCGTCAGCGCTCCGTCCGCATCCGGCCGGGAGAGAGTGACAGCGCCCGGGACCTCCCAGCGGCCCGGCGCGGAGAGGTCCACCGAGGCGGCCGCCTCGCTGTCCCAGACCACCGGCTCGTCCACCGTCTCGCTGCCGTAGCAGACGCGCACCGTCTCCGGCAAAGCCAGCGCCTCCCCCACCGAGAGGGAGACCCGCGCGGAGGAGACGGTCACCGCGGCAGTCTCCTCCTCCGCCTCTGCCGCGGGGACGCTCTCCGGCTCCGGGACCGCCCGCACCGGCTGGCAGAGACCGGAGAGCAGGAGCAGAGAGAGGACCAGCAGGGCAAGCCGCCCCGTCCGCCTGCGGATGAAAGCGTGCATCTGGTCCCCTCCTCTCAGCCCCGGCTCAGAGGAATGGACTGGCGGGGCGACATTTGTTTTGTCTTTTACATATTATATCGCGTCCGTTAAAAAAACGCAACTTGAAAACCGCCGGGCGCGGAGGGAATGCAGGCTGGCATGCCGGCGCTTGCAATTGCCCGCCGGTCGTGTTAGGATGGGGAAAAGTGGTTTCACAGGGAGGTGAGCGTGTGCGCATCAGTCAGGTGGGCGGGGTCATCGCGGCGGCCAGCATCCAGTCCGCCGCCCCCATGCTGCTGGCCGGGGCGATCCCCGTCATCGAGCGGGTGGTCATCACCTTTCAGCAGGCGGGCGTCTTTCCCATCGCCGTCGTCACCGGCGCGGAGGAGGAGCGGGTGCGCTATCTCCTCTCCGGCTACGGGGTGATCTTCCTGCCCAACACACGGCCGGAGGCCCCGCCGCTGTTCGATTCGGTCAAGCTCGGGCTGAGCTATCTCCAGGGCAAGTGCGACCGGGTGGTCTTCACCCCGGTGAGCGTGCCCCTCTTCACCCCGGACACCCTCGCCGCGCTGATCCGCGCGCCGGGGGAGGCGGTCACCCCCTCCTGCCGCGGGCGGGCGGGGCATCCGGTGCTCCTCTCTGAGGGGGTGATCCCCAGCATTCTCTCCTACGAGGGGCCGGACGGCCTGCGCGGGGCACTGTCCGCCCTCGGGCCGCGGCGCACCTTCCTGGAGGTGGAGGACCGGGGCATCCTGCTCAACGTGCGCAGCGCCGGTGAGCTGGAGGCGCAGCTCGCCCGGCACAACCACGCGATTTTGCGCCCGGAGGTCCGCCTCGGCATCCGGCGGGAGAGCGCCTTCTTCGACGGGAGGCTCAAGCTGCTGCTCTTTCTCCTCTCGGACACCCACAACGTCCGCCGGGCCTGCGCGGCGATGGGCCTCTCGCACAGCAAGGCGTGGAGCATGATCAACCGCCTGGAGGAGGAGCTGGGATATCGCGTCGTCACCCGCCGTCAGGGCGGCAGCCGCGGCGGCCGGACCTCCCTCACAGCGCGGGGAGAGGCCTTCCTGCTCGCCTACCAGCGCTACGAGGAGCAGGTGCTGCGCTTTGCCCAGGAGCAGTTCCAAAAACATCTGCTCGCCGGAGGGGTCCTGTAGCCGGATCGCAGGATGCGCAAGTTCCTCTCAAGAAGCATTTGAAAAGTGCGCCACTTTTCTGCATAATAGAGGGAGAAAACGAACGCTCTTTTGAAAAAGGGCAGGGCACAGCTCTGCCGGAGGAGGTGCGCGTATGAGCGGGCAGCCTGTCGCCGCCAGCGTCCTGGTGCTCGCCGCCGGACTCTCCTCGCGTATGGGGGCCTTCAAGCCGTTGCTGCCGCTCGGCGGCGGCACGGTGATCGAGCGGACGGTCCAGAGCGCGCTCGACGGTGGGGCCCGGCGTCCGGTGGTGGTCACCGGCTACCGGGGGAAGGAGGTCGCCGATCTCCTGCGCCGCCGCTGGGGGGAGGAGGTCATCCTCACAGAGAACCCTGACTACGCGCGCACCGACATGCTCGCCTCCATCCGCATCGGCTGCCGGGCCCTGCCGCCGTGCGGGGCGTTCTTCCTCCTGCCGGGGGACATGCCGGCGATCCGTCCGTCCACCTTCCGCGCCCTGCTGTCGTCGTGGGAGGCGCGGCCGGGCGGCGTGATCTTCCCCACGCTGGAGGGATACCGCAAGCACCCGCCCCTCATCGACTTCGCCCTGAGAGAGGAGATCTGCGCCTACCGGGGCGGGGACGGCCTGCGCGGCTTCTGGCGCGCGCACGAGGGGCTCATCCGCACCCACCCGGTGGAGGACGCGGGGGTATGGCTCGACCTGGACACCCAGGAGGACTACCGCCGCTGCCTTCAGCATTGGAATGATATGAACAGGAGGTCTTGATTGGATATGGAAACGATCAGCCGCTCCGTGGTGCGTAAGGACCACGAACCCAAGGTCTCCGGCCGCAGCGTCTATGTCGGGGACTATCCTGGCGAGGGCGTCCTGGTGGGCAAGATGCTCCGCTCCCGCCTGGCGCGGGCGAAGGTGCTCGGCGTCCGGGTCCCGCCCCTGCCGGAGGGCTACTTCTATGTGGACGCGAGCGATGTCCCCGGAGATAACAATGTCAACATCGTCCTGGACGACACGCCGGTCTACTGCCGCGAGACGGTGGAGTACATCGGCGAGCCCATCGCGATGCTCGCCGGCCCGGACGAGGCGGTGGTGGACCAGCTCCTCGCCGCCTGCGAGGTGGAGTATGAGGAGCTCGAGCCGGTGCTGGACGTGCGCCGGGCGGATTTCGCCTTCTTCAACTACGAGTTCGGCCACGGCGATATGGAGCAGGCCTTCCGCGAGGCGGACCAGGTCTTTGAAGAGGAGTTCATGACCGGCTATCAGGACCAGACCTACCTGGAGACCCAGGGGATGATGGCCGAGCCGGAGGCGGACGGGCGGATGTTCGTCCACGGGTCGATGCAGTGCGCCTACTATGTCCACGGCGCGGTGGCCCGCGTGCTCGGCTGCGGTCCGGGCGGGGTCCACATCCTTCAGGACGTGACCGGCGGCGGCTTCGGCGGCAAGGAGGCTTTCCCCTCCATCCTCGGCTGCCAGGTTGCGGTGGCCGCCCACAAGGCCAAGGCCCCGGTCCGCTGCATCTTCGACCGGCGGGAAGACCTGGAGTTCACCTCCAAGCGCCACCCCTCCCTCTGCCGCTATAAGATGGCGGTGAAGGATGGGCGCGTCACGGCGATCGACTGCGACGTGACCTTCAATGCCGGCGCGTACAGCACCCTCTCCGCCGTGGTCCTCCAGCGCGGCATCATCGCCGCACCCGGCGTGTACAACATCCCCAACGTCCACGTCCGCGGCCGCGCGGTGAAGACGAACACCACCCCGAGCGGCGCCTACCGCGGCTTCGGCGCGCCGCAGACCTTCTTCGCCGTGGAGATGATGATGGACCACGTCGCTCAGAGCCTCGGCGTGGACTCCCTCACCTTCAAGGAGGCCCATCTGGCCCGCCAGGGGGACAGCACCTCCACCTGCGGCCGGTATCACTTCCCCGTCCCCCTGCCCGCCATGGTGGACGAGGTGGACCGCGCCTGCGATTTCCGGCGCAAGCATCAGGAGTATGCCAAGCCGCAGACCGGCCGCTACCGCCGCGGCATCGGCCTTTCCATGTACTTCCACGGGGCGGGCTTCACCGGCTCGGGCGAGCGGGATATCATCAAGGCGGTCGCCAAGCTGCGCAAGTACCCCGACGGGACGGTGGAGGTCCTCGCCGCCAACGGTGAGATCGGCCAGGGCCTGCGCACCACCTTCCCCAAGATCGTCGCCAACGAGCTCAATCTGCCGCTGGAGAAGGTCTATTACAACCACCCGGACACCGCCCGCGTGCCCGACTCCGGCCCGACCGTCGCCTCCCGCTCCCTGATGGTGGTGGGCGAGCTGCTGCGCCGGGCGGCGATCAAGCTGCGCGCGATCTGGCGCGACGGGGAGGAGCAGGAGGTGGAGGAGCGCTTCCGCGAGCCCGACTTCATGATCCCCTTCTATCTGGACAAGTTCCAAGGCGACGCCTATCCCACCTACGCCTGGGCGGTGAACGCCATCGAGGTGGAGGTGGACACCTTCACCGGTGTGAGTAAGGTCCTCGGGGCCTACGGCTCCTTTGACGTCGGTACGCCGATCGACTACAATATCGTCATGGGGCAGATGGAGGGCGGCTTCCTCCAGGGCATCGGCTATGCCTCCATCGAGAAGATGGACTACGATGCCAGGGGACGCATCCGCAACAACTCCTTCTCCGATTACCTGATCCCCACCACGATGGACGTGCCCAATCTCCAGTGCATGCTCCATGTGGAGAAGTATCCTGACGGCCCCTACGGGGCCAAGGGCGCCGGCGAGCTGCCTCTGGTGGGCGCGCCGGGGGCCTATGTCGAGGCGGTGGAGCAGGCGCTCGGCGGCGGCGTCCGCCTCAACCACGCCCCGTTCACCGCGGAGGACACCATGAACGCGCTGATGAAGGAGGGACTGTGAGATGGACGCGATCTGTTTTACCCTCAATGGGAGAGCGGTCTCCTATTCCGGCAGCGCCACCGACCGCCTGCTTGACGTCCTGCGCGGGGAGTACCACCTGACGAGCGTCAAGTGCGGCTGCAAGGAGGGCGAGTGCGGGGCCTGTGCGGTGCTCATCAACGGCACGCTCTACAACTCCTGCTGTGTGGCGGTGGGCGCCGTCGCGGGGGACTCGGTGGTCACGCTGGAGGGCTTCCGCGAGACGGAGCGCTTCGCCGTGCTGGAGAAGGCCTTTGGCGCCCTCTCCGCGGTGCAGTGCGGCTTCTGCACGCCGGGGATGATCCTCGCCTCCGAGGCGTTGCTCTCGCGCTGCCCCCACCCGACGGAGGAGGAGATTCGCGAGGGCCTCTCCGGCAACCTCTGCCGCTGCACCGGCTACAATGCGATTGTCAACGCCGTCGCCCTGGCGGCAAAGGAGGGTGATGGGCTATGGTAAACGGTTATACTCCCGCCTCCCTGCGCGAGGCGCTCGAGCTGCGCAGCCGCCTGACGGTGACGCCCTACGCCGGCGGCACCGACCTGATGGTTCGCCCCAGGCCGGACGACTGCTACCTGTTTCTCGCCAGGGTGCCCGAGCTGCGGCACATCGCGGAGGATGAGCAGTACCTGCGCATCGGCGCGGCCGTCACCTTCACCGAGGCGCTGGAGGACGAGCGGGTGCCCGCGCTGATGAAGGAGGCGCTCTCCCGCATCGCCGCGCCCGCCATTCGCAACGCCGGCACCTTCGGCGGCAACCTCGCCAACGGCTCGCCCAAGGCGGACTCGGTGCTCATCGAATACGTCGCCGACGCCAAGATCCGCCTGGCCTCCCTGCGGGGGGAGCGGCTGGTGGACGTCGCGTCCTTCTACCAGGGCCGCAAGCGCCTGGACCTCGCGCCGGACGAGCTGATCGTGGAGGTCCTCCTGCCCAGGGCCGGCCTGGAGCGCTATGTCTACCAGAAGGTGGGCGGGCGCAGCGCCCTGGCGATTTCCCGGGTGTCCTTCGCCGGTGTCTTCGCCGAGGAGGACGGGAAAATCACCAACATCGCCGCCGCCTTCGGCGCGGTGGCAGACACCGTCCTGCGCTACCGGGACATTGAGGGGATGCTCCTCGGCAAGACGGTGGATGAGGCACGGGCGCTGCGCGGGGAGTACCTGCGCGCCTATGAGGAGCGGATGGTGCTCACCACCGGCCGCGTCTCGGCGGAGTACCGCAAGCGGGTGTGTATGAATCTGCTGGGCGGCTTCCTGGAGACCTTTGGCATCTGAACAGTCAGCAAAGGGGCTGGGCAATTGTGACGGACGATTGCGCAGCCTCTTTCCATATCGAAAGGAGTCTTCCGTATGTATGTAGTGCGCATCAACGGGCGGGAATACCAGTCCGCCCAGGATAAGAAGCTGCTGGCCTTCCTGCGCGACGACCTGCACCTCACCGCCACCAAGGACGGATGCAGCCAGGGTGTCTGCGGGACCTGCACCGTCCTGGTGGACGGGGCGAAGGCCCGGGCCTGCGTCCTGCCGCTGAGCAAGCTCCAGGGCAAGGAGGTGCTCACCGTCGAGGGGATCGACCCGGAGGAGATGAAGGTCTACGAGCACTGCTTTGCCGAGGCGGGTGCGGTGCAGTGCGGCTTCTGCATCCCGGGGATGATCATCTCTGCCAAGAGCCTGCTCGACCACAACCTCAACCCCACCCGTAAGGACGTCAAGCAGGCCATCCGCGGCAACCTCTGCCGCTGCACCGGCTATAAGAAGATCGAGGAGGCCATCCTGATGGCGGCGGACTACTTCCGTGAGCACCGCGCCATCCCCGCCCCGCCGGAGACGCTGCACATGAACGAGCGCTTCAAGCGCATCGACGCGGCGGAGAAGGTGAATGGCACCGGCCTCTACGCCGACGACCTCACCTTTGACGGCATGCTCTACGCCAAACCGGTCTACTCCCGCTATCCCCGCGCCCGGATCGACCGTGTGGACGTCAGCCGCGCCGCCGCCCATCCCGCCTGCGTGCGCGTGCTCACGAAGGAGGACGTGCCCTGCAACATCATCGGCCACATCAAGCAGGACTGGGACGTGATGATGGGGGTGGGGGACATCACCCGCTACGTCGGCAACGTCATCGCCGTGGTGGCGACGGAGCAGAAGGAGCTGCTCGACGAGCTCTGCGCCCTGGTCGAGGTGGACTACACCGAGCTCGAGCCGGTGACAAATCCCTTTGACGCCCTGCGCGGGGATGCGCCGCTCATCCACCCGGACGGCAACGTGATGAGCCGCTCCATCCTCGTGCGCGGGGACGCGGACGAGGCGATCAAGCGCTCGAAGTACGTCGTCACCCGCAAGTACAAGACCTCCTGGCAGGAGCATGGCTTTATGGAGCCGGAGTGCTGCGTCGCCCTGCCGGAGGGGGAGGACGGCCTGCTCGTCTACACCAGCAGCCAGTCGGTCTATGACGTCCAGCGTGAATGCGCCCAGATGCTCCAGCTCCCGGCGGAGAAGGTCCACTGCCGCGCCCCGCTGGTGGGCGGCGGCTTCGGCGGCAAGGAGGACATGTCCGTCCAGCAGTACGCCGCGCTGATGGCCTGGGTGACCAAGCGCCCCGTGAAGGTGAAGTACACCCGTCAGGAGTCGCTGGATTACCACGTCAAGCGCCACCCGATGGAGATGGAGTTCACCACCGCCTGCGACGAGAACGGCATCCTGACGGCGATGAAGGGGGTCATCATCGCCGACACCGGTGCCTATGCCTCCCTGGGCGGCCCCGTGCTCGACCGGGCCTGCACCCACGCCGCCGGTCCGTATAACTACCAGAACCTCGACATCCTCGGCATGTCAGTCTATACGAACAACGTCGTCGCCGGGGCCTTCCGCGGCTTCGGCGTGGCGCAGAGCTGCTTTGCCACCGAGATGAATATCAACCTCCTGGCCGAGATGGCGGGCATCGACCCGTGGGAGTTCCGCCGCCGCAACGCCGTCAAGCCGGGGGACACCCTTCCCAACGGCCAGACCGCCTCGCCGGACACCAATATGGTCGCCTGCCTGGACGCGGTGAAGGAGATCTATTACAAGCACCCCTACGCCGGCATCGCCTGCGGCTTCAAGAACTCGGGCACCGGCATGGGCAAGAAAGACATCGGCCGCGTCCTGCTCTCGGTGGAGCAGGGGAAGATCCACATCCGCACCTCCGCCTCCTGCATGGGCCAGGGCATCGGCCAGATGACGCTGACGGAGATCTGCCATGTCACCGGCCTCTCGCCCTCTCTCTTCGTCTTTGAAAACGCCGACACCGTCCGCACGCCGAACTCCGGCACCTCCACCGCCTCCCGGCAGACGGTGGTCACCGGAGAGGCCGCCCGCCGCGCCGGCGAGCAGCTCCGCCTTGCCCTGGAGGGGGGGAAGACGGTGTCCGACCTGGAGGGCCGGGAGTTTTACGGCGAGTACTCCGCCAAGACCGACCCCCTCGGCGCGATCAAGGAGAACCCCATCAGCCACGTCTCCTATTCCTACGGCGTGCAGGTCATCATCCTGGACGAGCAGGGGAAGATCACCAAGGCGGTCTCCGCCTTTGACGTCGGCACCCCGGTCAACATCCAGTCGGTGGAGGGCCAGATCGAGGGCGGCATGATCATGGGCATCGGCTACGGCGTGACGGAGAAATTCGAGTGCGTGGACGGCTATCCCAAGAGCAAATTCGGCACGATCGGCTTTATGCGCGCCAACGAGGCCCCGGAGCTGGAGGTCATCCTCTGCCAGCCGAAGGAGGAGGACAAGCTGCCCTACTCCCTGGGCGCGAAGGGCTGCGGCGAGCTGTGCATGATCCCCACCGCCCCCGCCTGCGCCCACGCCTATTACCGGCTGGACGGCAAGTTCCGCCAGACCCTCCCGCTGGAGGGCACCCCCTACCGCAAGTGAGCGGCCATACCCACTAAGGGACAACAAAAGGCCCCGGACGAGCATTTCTGCCCGTCCGGGGCCTGGCATGTGCGGCCTGAAAATCGGTCAGGTGAACAGCAGCCGGGCATAGAACGCGGTGCGGTTCTGCATCGCCACCGTCTCCGCCGCGGTCAGAAAGGCGCGGCGCTCTGATGGAGCGGCCTCCGCCGCAGCCCGGAGCGTCCGGGAGACGCCGGTGTAGCAGAGATAGGGCATCGAGCAGGGGAAGAGGACCGTCATCCGCTTGGCGAGCTCATAGCCCGCGCGGAGGCGGCGGGCCAGAGCGCACAGGTCCTCCCGCTCCGGCGCGGCGATGAGGCAGCCCTGCACCGATATGGCGTCCAGCCTGCGCGCCGCCCCGGCCGCCCCGGCGAGCGCCTCCGGCGGGATGCCCTCCTGCCCGCCCTCCGGCCGCAGG
>CASDSM010000032.1 GCA_949283375.1 uncultured Eubacteriales bacterium
ACTCCGAACAGCGGCAGTATTCGTACTTGTCCGCTACCCACGTTCCGATTCTCGTCTTCGCCCGCAGCGCCTCTGCGCCCATCCGGCCCGCCTCTCGGATCAGCTTCAGCCGGTACGCCCCATCCAGCGCATAGGGCAGCAACGCCTCCCGGCTGGTCTCCGGGTCCAGAATATCGGCCGCTTTCTCTCGACTCATTGACATTTTGTAAGTCTCCTTCCATCCGCCGGTCTGCGACACAGCAGGAATACAGTATGATGATAATTACAATTAGTATAATCACATTGAAGTGGCCTCATCTGCGATCTGTTTCAGTTGCTTGGCGGCTCTTACGATGAAATCATCGTCTTTTTTATAGAGCGCACCGTTTCTCTGCTGTTCGTACAAAGTCGAAAGCGCCCTGGTAAGCATTTCGGCGTGTTCGGCGACATTGGTTTCATGAATGGTTTCGCCCGTAATTGGATAGAAATAGTCACGCCAGCCGAATTCGCTCCCGTTGGTCATGACATATTTTCTACGGGAAGGGGTAATGCGCTCAATCGTATAAGGGATCGTCTTTAGGTATCGGAAGAACCCCCACCCGATTTGCGCTCTTACCCTTATGCCAACCACATCGCCGGGTTTCAGTGTGTCCTTTTGAATAGCGTCCAACATTACACAACCTCCTTCAATTTCAGCCCCCAGTAGATCACAAACCCGCTGGAAGTCGATTTTCTGTCGAACCACTCCGGGTGTCGCTCCATCTCAGCATTGAACTTTCTCGCAGAGAGAACGTATGCGCCCTCTGACTTCGCCCACAGCTTGAACGCCTGGTAGAGGTCCTTCGCCTTGATGGTGACACGGGATCCCTTGGTCCCGTACTCGTCCGTGCTCTCACACCGCTTGCACCTGGCCTCCAGGAACTGCAATACGAGATCATTGTCGCTCTCATATTTGCGGACGACTTTGCGCAGCTCCTCACTCATGGTCAACCCCTGCTTCCGGTACTTGGCGTAGCCACGCACCAGCCACATAAAAATGCCGCTCATGTTGGCCTGCTCACACAGCTCGCTCTTGAGGCGGGTGTCCTGTTCCTCCGGGGTAAAGTGGCGGTTGAACTCAATCACCTTGATACGATCTGAGGCAAACAGGCTCTTGTCTGTCACCATCGGGAGATCGTTACAGGACAGCCAGAGGGTGAATTGCGGCTTGAATGTGATAGCCGACTGGTACAGCGCCCGGGCGGAAATCTCCTCGCCGCCGGTGAGCTGCTTGATCTTCTCCTCGTCCAGCTTGCCGTACTCATTGCTCTCCGACATGGTAACAAAGCGCTTGCCTTTCAGCCCCGCCAGGGTGGGAGAGGCGGCCTCTGCGTCTTTTTGCCGGTCACCCCGGCAGATCATGCCTACCGGGGCGACTTTGGCGTAGTCACCGAGCATTGTCTCGATGGTGTTGAGCAAGGTCGATTTGCCGTTTCTCGTGGTCTTGCCGTGGAGGATGAACATACACTCCTCATTGCTCACGCCGAGCATGGAGTACCCCAGCGCCCGTTGCAGGAAGTCGGCCTTGTCCTTGTTCCCCTGTGTCACCTCGTCAATGAACATCTCCCAGCGCTCGCACTTTACGTCTCTGGAGATCGTGTGATTGAACGCTGTCTGCATGGTGAGGAAGTCGGCCCAGTTGTGTTCCCGGAAGGAGAAATCCCGGAGATCGTAAGTACCGTTGCGGCAGTTGATGAGATACGGATTGCTGTCAAATGATACGGCAGAGATACGGAGTTCCCCGGTGGCGTCCTTGAGGATTCTGTCCCTCATACGCCGGTCGCCCATCTTATTGACAAAGCTGGTATAGGATTTACGGAGATCGTCGTCCACGATCTCACCGCAGTAGAGAATCATGAGTCGCACGAAGTCCTTGATCTTCTCAGAGACGAGGATAGCCCCTTCGTCTTTGCGCCACGCACCTTCATAGTAGGTGTACCAGCATTTGTGCTCCGGGCAGTACCGGGCCTCCTGGGAGTAGAGCAGGCCGAAGAGATTTGCCATCCCCATTTCAGACCACTCGAAACCGGAGCTGTCCTCGTCTGCCGATTCCGGGTGGTGCTGCTTGATGAGGAACATTTTGGCGGACAAATCCTCGTCCATGATTACCCGATCATGCCGGGTTTTGAAGAACTCCTGCATTACTTCTTACTCCCCAGCGCACAGAGCGCGCATTTCTGCTTGTCCTCGACCCACCAGGCACACGCTTCTTTCAGGCAGGCACAGGCTGCCGGACTTTCGATCGTGGAGGCCCACAGGAGAGGGCAAATCTTCTTATCGGGCATGGGTTTCACCTCAATTCCAACCGTAGATTCGCCAGACGAGATTGATAATTTCCGGCTGATTTGGGTAGTCGCAATACGCCTGTCGGCATTTCCGATAGGAATCCTCATACTCATCACGGAACTTCTGAATCCAGGATTCCACCAGCTCCCCCACGCCGGGGAGTGCCGCATTGACTTCGGACAGGGTCCTGAATCCGTCACGGACCTTCAATCCGGTGGTAAGCTCGGTGATTGCCCAACTATACTGCTTACTGTACGGGTGGGTATACCGGTGGATACCGTAGTAGCGGCCACTCCCGGATTGAGCGGTATATCCCGTGGTCAGGATAAACTGCACCTCATTGTTGCGGAAAACCTGGATGAGGAATTTCCCTCGCACCATTTCATCCTCACCTCCTTATCGTTTGTACCGGGTCACGCTGTTGCAGATGGACCGCAGCTCGCTCTTGTCCAGCGGCGGGTCGCAGGCCGCCGTGTTGGCGTACAACAACTCATCGTAAATCTGGCCCTTGCTGTACCCCTGATTGTGGAGCATACCGGCAAGAGAGGTGAGGCAGATGTTCCGGCTCCCGTCTGGGATTCTCGGATATACTGGTCTGAGCTTCACCCGGCCATCCACAACAGGGTCCTCCCAGCGGGGGGAGTAAATCCGGTCTCTGCCCACCGTAACCCCGTCTGACTGCCGTTGCACGTCCGGGAAATACTTCTCTACCACATAATCAATACCCCCTTGATTCTCGGCTATGGCGTCATACAGCACCACTCTGCCGGTGAGAATGAAATACCTCGCCGCCTTGTAAATCTCCACCCCTGCGAGGTTGTTCTTGCCCTTGAAGGGAAGGGTGCCTTTGAGCAGAATGTGGAATCCTCTGCCGCTTCTGGAGACCTCGGTATAGCTGCGACACCTGTCGATAATATCGGCGGCGAGAGGGCTGATAAAGCCGTCCTCGTCAAAGCCATCGTCGATGTCGATACCCACATACCCGTTGTCGGCGAACACGAAACCGCAGTAGTCGTAGTGACCCTCTATCACAGATTTGTGAGCGGCTTCAAACCATGACCATGTGGCGGGATTGGTGGAGGAGGCAGGCTCATTCTCCCAGGCTCGCATGGGGACCTTGCTCCCCTCCAGCGCACATACCCATTGTTTCAGGTTGGTCAGCTCCGCAGGGATGTTGGCGAATACTGTGCCGCTCATAGCAGACCTCGACGCTTGGCAACTCTCCGCTCAAGCTCGTTCGTCAGCTTCCACACCTTGTCCTGCGCCGTACCGGTGATTTTCGCCGCCTGATAGATGTTATCGGCCAGCGTATCACCCTCACGATAGATATTGAGGAGCAAAACCCGCTCGCTGTCATTGAAACCCTTGAGGGCACTGTCGCAGGCGGACCAGTTATGCTTATCGGCGGCACTGCGGAACTTGGGCTTGCTGTACCGTGCGTAGAACCGGAGGCAATGCCGCACGAAATCGGTGTAGAAGGTCTTAGCCATTCGTGATTCCCTCTTTCCTTGTTAATTTGATACCGGCCTCTTCCCAGAGACACTGTGAGAGATCGTCCATCGTCACAAAGCCCTGGTTGAAGCTGTCGTACAGGTTGAGACAGAGGTCCGCAAAACGTTCTGCCCGGGACTGCCCGTTGACCTCTCTGCGCATGAGCAATGGGTACTTGTCATGTATCACCATGACCGGGATTGCCAGCATGAGGAAGAAAGCCCTGTCTGCGGCCTCCTGTGTGGCTCTGCTCTTCATGTGCAGAACGTCACTGGCCTTGATGTTGATCACAGGCTCTTTCTTCACGGGGAGACCCAGCTTTTGCCGTTTTCTGCGCTCTTCCCGGTTCATACCACACCTTCCTCAATGAGGTCGGCGTGGGGCAGGGTCTCCACCCAGAGGAGGAATTCGCGCCACTCGTCCAGCTTGTGCCCCCTGCGGGTGGTGTACATGTTCAGAAGATTCTCGTATGTCATGGTGACGGTACGCTTCTGATTGTAGGAGGACGGGAGGAGCTGAATCATCTGCCACCAGTACGCTTTATCCTTATATTCCAGAAACATCTTTCTGTAATAATTCAATGAGTTGATAATACGCTGTAGTAAATCAACTGCATTGAGTTCTTCATGTCTTTCGGTTTCATTCATAAGATGTTCCGCACTGAAATCATCAAAAGTAAATTCTTTCGCATGGATTTTGTGCATAGTGGAGCAGGAATTAGCTGTCGTGTCAACCTTGTAAGTGTCAAACTCCTTCCACCAGTACAGCGGGGCCGTAATGTCCACAGAGACGAAAATCTGTCTCAGGAACTTCCGGTGGGAGGGACCGGCCTTGACCAGCCGGTACATGAGGTGACGGTCATTCTTGCCGATCTCGCAGTGGTCGGCGGAGAACTGGCTGTCCGACCTGTCCCAGCTATTCAGCGGGTTGCGCATACCCCGGACGGCGTGTTCAAAGCCCCACACCTCAGCGTGTTCGAGCAGAATCAATTTTCACACCCCCTTGATGCGAGCGGCGATCATGTCAGCGGTATGGGTGTAGAGCACGTTCGGATACTCCGTACAGGCCCGACCATAGCTGTTCCAGTTGTCCTTGCTGTCGAACGCTCCCATGTGCCAGCGGATGCAAAGCACTTCCTCTTCGGTCAGCGGCAGGAGATGTTGGGCCAGAATGACCGACTTCTCTCCGTGCCCCGGGAGCAGCGTGGCGTTGTTGTACTCCCACGCTTCGTCCTTGTGGCGCTTCACATAGTTATCCAGCTTGCACAGGTCGTGGAACATACCCACGATGTAGGGGCTTCTCTCAAGCTCCCACTCCAGACCGAGCTTCTTCGTCAGCTCCACCAGGGTTTTCGTCACCGCAAAGGAGTGGTCGAACAGCGCCCCGTTGTACTGACCGTGATGGTGGATGGAGGCAGGCTTCACAAAGAACCCCCGCTCACACAACTCACTGATAATTTTGGCGTCCAGGTATTCGCCCATGTAGTCGCAGAGCAGGTCGATTCGCTCCTGCTCCTCACGACTGCAACCAATACGCAACCTCATTTGCTACATCCCTCCTTGGAAAGCTCCACATATTTGTTGAGATACCAGATTGCCTTTTCGATGTCCTCCAGACCGTTCTTCCGGTTCGCCCGGTACAGATACTTGAAAGCGTTGCACACACAGAAGTGCTTGACCGCCTCGACACCCTGGGTTTCGGCCATTACGTCAATACACTCAAACGAGCCGGTATTATAGTGCGGCGGATGATTCACAGCCTCAGCCATATTGCGTCCTTTCTCTGGGGCCTCGGGAGAGGGAGGGGTCCCCCTCCCGAGACGGCGCTCACTCGTCACCGAGCAGACTGTCCAGGTCCAGGCCCTTCTTGGGGGCCGGTTTCTGCTTCGGCGTACTGTCGGCGTTGTCCTTCCCCAGCGTCAGGGCACGGGGAGCCGGCTCGGTGTCGAAACCATCGGCAGGAGCCTTGTCGCCCAGATTGGCGAATGTGAGCATCTTGTTCGGGTCCTTGTTGGACGGGAGCTGCGTATGAACGACCTCTGCACGGATGTAGCAGTCGACCAGCTCTTCCGGGTCAACGTCCTCCAGGGTGTAGTCGTTCAGGGCAGTCTTGGCGAAGTAGGAGAACGCATTGAGCGCTTTCTCGTTGTACTCGTCGTTGGCGTCCTTGATGGAGAAGCGCTCGGTATGGGTGGCACCCTGAGCATTGACCAGCTTGATTTCGATCTTGCCGAACTCCTCATCGTACTTGGCCGCATAGATGCGGAAGACATGCTCACCTTCCGGGATAAGGGTGAATCCACCCCGCATGGGAATTCTCGCCATTTTCTCACTCCTCCTCGTACACGGTGTTGAAGATCAGGCCGACGGTCTTCATCTCGTCGCAGAACGGCACAGGACGCTTGATCACCAGTGCGGAGACCTTGGTGCTGACAACGTACATCTCCACCACATCGCCGCGCTCAATGAGCACATAGCCGTCGTTGGAGATCGCCGTGGTGTCCAGATTGTTCCGGTCACTGTAGATGCGCACACAGTCCTTGATAACGCCGTTGGGATGGGGCATGATCGCCTTGGTCAGCTCACACGGGCGGGTATACATGCCGCTCCCGCTGAGGATGTCCTCCACCAGAGGCGGAATCTCGGCGCAGTCAACAGCCGTGATGGTATGGATGTCCTCCGGCACCTTCATATAGATAGAATCGAGACACAGCCACCGTTCCCCGTTCTTGCGGGTGTACAACATACCGTCAGCGCCGATGGACTTGACGAACTTCTTGAACTTCATACTTGCTCTTCCTCCTTACGATTTGATTTCGCCCACAGTCAGGCGGAAAGTGGGTGCCCCGGCTACCTGGGACACATACTTGGCATACACGCCGTCGGCTTTCATGGCCTTGTCGTCATACACGGTCTTGGGCTTCGGGTCAGACCGGGAGACAGAGAACACATAGCGCTGGCCCTTGATCTCCGTCTTCTTATCGCCCTCCCGGAACTGCTTGACCGCATGTTCCTTGATCGCCTTGTTCAACACATCGAGCCGGTCAACCTTTGCTTTCATGTTCCGGTTGAACTCGTCCACCTCGGCTTTCAGGGCCTCGGCCTCTTTGACCATAGCCGTAATGTCAGCGTCAGGGGTGACGCTGTTGGTGCGCAGCGCCTGGAGAATTTCTGCGTCCCGCTTCTCGTCGTAGGCCGGGGAGATGCCGGTCTCAACATGGTCGGTCCACCATCTCTCCACCTGCACCACCAGCTCGGAGAAGTTGGGGTATCGCTCGGACACCTTGAACTCCACGGCGATGGTGTTCTTGGCGCTGGGCTTGTACTGCTCAGGGGCCTTGTAATCCTTCTCCTCCAGGAAAGAGGCGACCATGATTACATCGTCCACCCCCAGCAGATAGGCGTACAGCGCCGCCTGTAGAGCGTAATACTCGGGGATGTCGTCCTCCCAGTCCTCAGCCCTCTTGGTGGTCTTCATCTCCAGCACGGCCTCTACCTTGCCGTTCTCGTCCTTGGCGAGGTAGTCCCACATGCCGCCGAGATGCGGCTCGTCCGGGAAGAAATCGCCCCAGGTCTTCTTGAAGTAGTCCTTACCCCACACATCGGTGGGAGAGAGCAGGTTCATAGCGTAGGCTCGCTCCATATATTCGGCCTGCTTCGGCTCGATGGTCTTACCGGCAATGGTGTAGACGGTGTCCTCGAACGGCTTCTCGTAGGTCTTGGTGATAGCACACCACATCTCGAACGGCGTGGACCACGGGTTCAGACCGAGGATGGTAGCGAATCGGGTTCCGGTGATCTTCTTGGTTCTCGTGGGAGGGGGAATCTGGATACGATTACCCTCAATCCACTTGATAGCGGCCATTACTCAGCACTTCCTTCCAGCATCTTGGTGATACGCTCAATGAGCTTTTCGCAGTCAGTCTTGGAGATTTCGGTGAAACCCTTGGTCTCCACAGCAATCTTGGAGATCATCTCCTCCTTGCCGGGGTCAGCCGCCCGGAGCTTTTTCAGAATCGCCTTGAGGCCCTTGATCTGCAACGGCGTAGCCTTGCCCTCCGGGGCGGTCAGACCCTCCTTGACTTCCTCACGCTTCTTGGGAGTGACCAGAGCACTCTTCTTGGCGGGGGCAGGGGCGGCGGTCTCGCCCTTGCCGATATTGGCGTCGATGGAATCACTCTCACAGATGTCCAGTGCCATCATGTACAGATACCGGCGCATGTAGGTGATGGAGGACCCGAGGGCCTGCATCTCATTGGTGGCCTGCTTGCCGGTATTGCTGATGATGGGGGCGATCTGGTTAAATGGGGCGACAAAGGCGATACACTCCTCAGGGTTGTCGGTGTTTATGATGTTCATCGTCGCCACATCTGTGGTGAACGTCACGATCGGAATCAGGCCGACTTCGGAGAAAATGCGGATAGCGGAGGGAACAATGTCGTCCAACTCGAAATATTTGAACGAGAGGTGCATGTTCTTCCCGGTCTTCTGCACATCCGCCTCCAGGAACTTCGCCCTCGCCATGAGCAGACGCTGGTAGACATTGGGCTTCTCGGTTTTGGTGGTAGCTGCCATCTGTTTGGTCCTCCTTTTGCGCTCGGGCTTGATGCCCTTGAAATCATTTACTCGCTTTCTTGCCATCTCGATGTAGAACGATTTGTCCACATCGGAAATGCTGAGTTGGTTGTCGTTGTCGATGATGCAGTGTTCCGGGAGCATTTCGATTTTCGCTGTGGAATCGTCCTCGGCTTTCACCTTGAACAGCTTCCCGTACCGCTCGTCTCGGGTGGCGTATACCCGATTCACTTTCTGCACAGGCTCTTTCACTCCATCGACCATGTGATAGGCTTCACGGTATTTTGCACCAGCTTTGGCAATGATCTGGAACTGGAGAATGTGATCGCACTCATTGATTGTGTCCTCTACTGGAGTGCCGTTCACGAAATACTCTCTCAGCGCTACGGCCACAATACAGCAGGAATTATTGATCTTGAACGCTCCTGCGGTGGAGATGCCTTTCACGAGATAGCCGCCCTTGGCTTTGGATTTGCCTCCAGCCTGGACCTCAACGTAATTGTTCACGTCCTTCTGGGCCAGCTTGACTACGGAATCCTCTTCAAGCTCAAAGCCCGTCCGGGATTGCCACTCGTTGCAAATCGCATCCACTTCGGGTAGCTGCTCTCTATCACATTCCAGCATGATTCCGTCTGTGTTGAGCTGGACTATTTTCAGCCCCGGAATATCTGCGTAGAGGTGCTGTGCCAGTTCCAGAAGGAAAAGCTGTCCGGTGATACATACCGACCGCCCCATGAGCGGGTCGTAGAGGTCGTTGTACTTATTGAGCAATGCCCCGTAGGTGGTGTTCACAACCAGCTTGAGCGCGTTGGCGGTGGCTTTGTCGCCGTTCGCCTTGGCTTTCATTCTGGTCTCGAGGACATTCTCAAAGACTTCTGCCGACGGGATGTTCCGGGAAGTGTATCCGCACAACGTCATGAGGTGGGGGTAGTAGCTCGCCACATCCTTGTTGCGGATCACCCTGTCCGCCGTCTCCTCGAAGAAGTAATTCGGGATAGCTGCGTGAATACCTCCATATCCGACAACCCCGGGGCACTCACCGATCTTGAATTCCAACTTACCGCTGAACAACTCCTTGTCGGAAATCGACGAGTCGTGCATCCTATCGAAGAACTCGAACACCTCCGGCGGTATATACTCACGCTTGAGGTTTGCCGGGTACACATATTCCCGTTCATCGTCATGCGGTTTCTTGCTGGCTTTCAGCATGGCCGCTGTCAGCTTGGCATTGGTCATACCCATAGCTTTTGCGTCAGGGAGACCAGCCAGCCGCCCGATATGCACCTTGTTCCTGAGATAGTCCCGGCGAACGTCGATCAGATGCTCAGTGGTGTCCACATCATATTTGCAGTAGAACTCAGTCTCCCGGCGCTCCGCCTCAGTGAGGGGGCGGTCAATGTCGAACGGGACGGTGCTTTCCTTGACGGATAATCCGAGGTGTCCTTCGATAGCTTTCAGAGATAATCCCATCTGCATATCGTCCTTGATGTCCACATTGCTGAAAGCAAAGTAGAAATCCTTGAGCATTGGACATTCCCAGCCTTGTCCGCCGCCGATGATGAAATCGTTCACCTGCTTAACCTCTTGTGGCGTAAAACCAGCAGCAATGGCTCGTATGATGTGACAATCGTAATGTTTGGAGTTAAATCCAACATAGATAGCATCATCACTCATGCACTCTTTCAGAGCTTCGTTGTCGTTCCAGACACAGGTGTAAATTCCTGTTTCCTTATCCTTGAACGTCACAAGCCAGTCGTGAGCGAACACCTCGCAGTCATAAGTGATAAGTCTCAATTCTTCGCCTCCTCGCTCACAAAATAGCACCCATTTTTCCGATAGGTCGTACACCGCTTCTTATAAGACCTGACCGTATAGCCCATATCGTCCACGAAGTCATAGGCTATCGGGTCTGCCTTGCCGGGGAAGGTACGGGCAATCCGCCCGATGCTCTGCGTCACCACGGCGTAGTCCTGCTGCGGAGTGGTGAGAAACAGGCGCTCCAGACAGGGAATGTCCAGCCCCTCCTTGGCGAGAGAGTAGGTGGCGAAGAGATACTTCTTCCTGCCGCTCCTCATGTCCTCAAGAGCTTTCTCCCGCTCCGCCTTGCCCTTCTTTGAGGTCATTTTCCCGCTTATCATGACCGCCTTTTTGCGCATTTCCGCCGGAAGCGTGGCAATGAGCCGTTCCAGGTGCTCCAGCCGGTCAGATAGGACGAGACAAGAGTGGTCGCTCTCTGAGACAATCCACGAGGAGATGTAGTGCAGTCTCCGGAAATCATTGCACAGGTAGGAGATCAGCTTGGCGTAGTTCAATGTACCGTCGGTGTTCAGGCACTCCCGGCTGATTTGGATACCGGTGTTGAGGGGATGGATACCGACACGCATGATCTTGTCCGCTACCGCCTCGTCCGGTACACGGTAGGCAATCTCTCCAACCAGGGCGTATGTCGCTCGAATCATCCCGTCCGCCCGGTGTACTGTAGCGGAGAGGCCGTACTTGTGTCTCGCAGAGAGGCTGTTGAGCACTTTCTGGTACTGGGTGACTGCGGTGGGACTGCCGCTGACCCGGTGTACCTCGTCCGTGATAATGCAGTCCCAGTAATCCCGGTACTGAGCCAAATCCAGCTTGCTCATGGTCTGTATCGTGGCGAAGGTGATACCCTTGCCGAGATGGACCTTTCCCTCCGTGATCGTGCCGGTGAGGCTCTTGCTCATGTACATCTCAGCCCGTTCTTTGCTCTGCTTGATGAGGTCGAGTGTGTGGCAGAGCCAGAGTGTACGCCGTCCCAGCCGTGCCGCCAGTGCAATGCCCATCTGGGTCTTGCCGCTACCGGCGGCGCTTTGCAGGATGCCGTACTTTGCGGCGACCATTGCCTGTACAGCGGTCTCCTGGTAATCGTAGAGCGGCACATCGGCACGGAAGTCAACCTTCACCGGCTCCGTAAAACCGCTCTCGAATACTGCATCGTTTGAAATGTCCGCCGGGATAGAGCGGAGGGTTCCGAACGGCAACACCAGCTCGCCGCCTCTCATCTCATACAGGCACAGCACCTTCGGCGTGTCGCCCAGCCACAGGCCCATCCGGGTTTTCTTGGCGTATTCCGGGTTGGGAACGGTGAGATTCCGCTTACACCACATCATCAGCTCTTGGGTGGGGTCGCTCACGACCAGCGTGCTTGCGACCTTTACCACCATCTCAGATGCACCCCGATGCGAGAAATCATTTCAAGGTTCAGGGACCCGCGCTTGGCTTTTATCAGAGCGTGGTACGGAACCATGTAGATACCCTGACTTGTTTTCAGTGCGAGCCAGGTCGTGGCGTACCCGTTGCCACATTCTGTCCAGAGCTTCATTGCGGAGCGCTGATTCTCCTCAATCCGGGAGAGCTGAAAAGTGTCGTTGTGACACACCTTGCAGTCAATCAGATGGGCCGTACCGTTCCGCACGGCGATCACGTCCGCGGGTTGCCCCTCCGCCTTTTGGGCCATGTTATGTACCCAGAAGCCCTTGTCAAAGAGGGCTTGGCAGAACTCCTGCTCGAAGGAGTTCCCGAGGCGCTTGTTAGAGACCATTGATTTCCAGCACCTCCTCGATCTCATCGGCGAGAGCCTTGTCATTGACATATCGGATAAGATCCCGAATGCAGTTGGAAAGCTGATCGACCTGGTTCCTGTAGTACCGGCGAGCGTCGTCTCCCATGTACCGCTCCACCAGGTCTTCAAAGTCCTTCGGCTCGGAGACGAACCTCACCCGATCAGCCATTCTCAGAATTTCCGGCATTTTCTACTACCTCCTCGTAATGGGAGGCGAGAGACAGAACGTTCTCCGAATAGGAAGTAGATTCGCTCCCGCTCTCCCATGCCTGCCGTGCTCCATACTCGCCCATGTGATAGGCCATCAGGGCGTGATTGTAATCGTCGTACTTCTCGATGTACGTTGCGATCATCTTTGTCCCACCGTAGATGTTCTGATACGGGTCGAGCATATCGGTCAGCCCGTACTCCTCGGCCAGCCATGCGTGGTTGACCTCATTGATCTGCATCAGGCCGTAATCATCGGTGGGGCTTACGGCGTCCGGGTCAAACCGGCTCTCGGCGTCGATGATTGCCAGCACCAGAGGCATTGGCACATCCTCGGCCTCACACACCTCATAGATGTACTCCTGTAGCTCGTGGGACAGAGGAACGTCGTAGTAATAGACCGTATCTGTCACCTCCTGAGAGACCGTATCCGTCCCAGACGAGACTTCGACGGTCCTCGTCACCACCCGGACCTGCGGGGGAGTGACCAGACGGCCTACGATCATTCCTGCTGCAAAAACCGAAGCGAGGAAGATGAAAATCCTCCCGTACACCTTGATAGCCAACCAGGTACGGCTATTTTTTTTTCTTCTCTGTGTTGTTCTGACCATTTTTGAGATACCTCCCGGCATCCTCCCGCTCCTGGAGAATTTTCTCGCACTCTGCGAGGATTCTCCTTGCCTTGGAAGTGATGATCATACCACGGAGGACGCTTGACATCATCGACGGCTGCACATTGCAGCCTCTCTTTCGCAGCTCCAGAATCATCTCCACCTGAGAGACGTGGAGTTCCTGCATCCTGGACTTCACATTCAGGTATTCCATTTTGACTTGCCTTTCTGCTATCACCGTGTTAAAATACAAGGTGACAGGATTTTGGTAGTTTCTTGTCCGCCTCACCCGTTTCGCTCACGGGTGGGGCATTTTTCATACCCGGACATTGTAATCCGGGTCGCCCCGCATCCAGCGGATGAGGCCGATCCGGGAAATCTTGACCCGGTTTCCGACCACACAGGTGGGGATGGAAAACCGCTTGGCGTCCCTCCGAACCTGCTCCCGGATGGACTGAGCGTTGGTGCCCAGCACCTTGGCGGCAATCTCTGGGCCGACGTAGTTCTCCTGCATTGCCTCCAGGTCGGAGATCGTGATGTTCATGTGCTCACCTCCTAGGGGTTAGTTTTCGCCCTTGCGCTGGATAATGTTTCGGACAGCCTCTTCCATTCGCTGCTCGATTCCGGGCGGATTGCGTTTCCCGTTCAGAATCATGGAGATGTACGATTTGGTGACACCCAGCTCCTCACCCAGATCGTCATAGGTAACACCTTTGTTGTGCATTTCCCCAATCAACTTCCCGGTCCAAGATGCAGGCATTGAAAAACCTCCTTCCGCTTAAAATTGCAGTTGCAAAAGTTAACAGGTTGTGCTATCATGGATTTGGGATAGATGATAGCAGTAGACACGGGAGGTTTCCTCCGGGGTCTGGTATTTTGTTTACTTTCTCAACTACAAGTGGCATTATACCCTTAACTCTGTTAACTGTCAACTGCTACAGTGAACTTTCTGAACTTTCAGCGAAGTATACAAAGTTAAGGGGGTCAGTTTGTGTTTTATGACAAATACGTCGCCTTGTGTGCGAAAAAGGGAATTACTCCGAGCGCTGCGGCTGTGGAAATTGGAATCAACAAAGCTGCCGTGAGTAATTGGAAATCCAGAAAGAACAACCCATCTGATGTAACCAAACGGAAGATCGCAGACTATTTCGGTGTGCCCGTGTCGGAATTAGACGAAGAAACGCCCACCCCGGAGGGTGAGCGCAAGGTGAGTGACGATGATATTAAGTTTGCCCTCTTCGGCGGAGAGGGTGAAATCACAGACGCTATGTACGAGGAGGTCAAACGCTTCGCCCTGATGGTCAAGTTGCGAGAGGAGGCGGAGCGGAAACGAGGTACTGATGGAGACGGCTGAACTCTTACAGGTAGCACAGGACGCAGAGATTCCAGTAATGTATCTGGGTATACCAGAGAACGGCTCAATGTGTATCCAGACAGACAATCAGAGATGCTACATAGGTATGGATTATAGTGTGCTTGAGAACGAAGCAGACAGGCGGGTGCATCTGGCCCATGAACTGGGGCACTGTATCACCGGCTCATTTTATAACCGCTGGGCCGTTGCAGACGTTCGGAAGAAGCACGAGAACAAGGCTGATAAATGGGCCATCGAAAAGATCATCCCCCGGGAGAAATTCTATCAGGCAATAGACGCCGGGTACAAAGATGCCTGGGCGCTGGCAGAACATTTCAATGTCACCTTGGAATTTATGAAAAAGGCTATGTGCTGGTATGAGCACGGAAATTTGGCTTATGAGTATTATTGTGACTGAATCAGCAAACAAAATCTGACAAAACCAAACGAGTTATTAAACCAATTATCAAACCAGATCAAACCAAAATAAAAAGCCCGCCCGGTGTTGCAGCACCGAACGGGCAGACACGAAACGCACAACCTACCATAGCACATCTCGCTCTATCATTATATCATTTGGGGCCTAGGTGTGCAAGCGAAAGGAGGCCCCATGAACTGTAAAAAATGCCGCTCTCCCCTGCCGGAGGGGGCCAATTTCTGCCCACATTGCGGGGCAAAGGCCGTCTCGTCCAGAGGGACCCGGACCCGTGGCAACGGCCAGGGCACTGTGTTCCGCCGGGGGAGTACCTGGACTGCCCAGCGGGTGGTGGGCTGCCGACTGGATGAGCAGGGCCGCGCTCATAAGATCACCCGCTCCAAAGGCGGCTTCAAAACGAAGAAAGATGCCGTCAATGCGCTCCCGTCTCTCACCCCAGAAACGGCTCCAGAGCGCCGCAGGCGGCCCAAAACCCTACGGGATATATACGAGGCCTGGGAGCCAACTCACCGGGCAGGAGCCTCTACAATGGGCTGTTACCGGGCTGCCTCCAACTGGCTGGAGCCGGTTATGGGGATGCCTATGGAGGAGATTACGATAGACGACCTCCAGGAGTGTATGGACGATTGCCCCAACGGCAAGCGCACCAAACAGAATATCAAGGCCCTGGTGGGACTGCTCTACAAATACGCCATCCCCCGGAAGCTGGCGGACATTAACCTGGGGACCTACCTTCACGTCTCCGGTGATGCCGGGGGCAAGACGCCTCTCCCAGAGGGGACCGTAGAAAAGCTGGAGGCGGCGGTGGGCACCATCCCCGGTGCTGAGGTGGTGCTGTGTCAGTGCTACTTGGGATTCCGCCCCTCCGAGCTGCTGGAGCTGGACTGCACGGACTATGACCGCACCGAACGGGCCTTCGTTGGCGGAGCCAAAACGGATGCGGGTAGGGACAGGACGGTAACAATCTCCCCAAAAATCCAGCCCATCATCGACCGGCTGACCGCCGACCGAATCGGTGGACCAGTATTTCGGGATAACAACGGGCGGAGGCTCACCCTCAAAGCCTACCGGGCGCAATTCTATCAAATTTTAGAGGCTCTGGGTGTGGACAATCCCCGGGTCACAGTTGGAGCTGTGACCCGATACACCTACACCCCACACTCCTGCCGTCATGTGTTTGCGACGCTGGTCAAGCGGGTGGAAGCTCCTGACAAGGACAAGCTGGAGCTGATTGGGCATACCGATATTAAGATGCTACAGCACTATCAGGGGGTGAGTTTGGAGGACCTGCGGCGGATTACAGATGCTATGTAAGGCACTGCCTTACTCCTAACGTACTCCTAACACGATGCTGGAAACCATTGATATATAAGGATTTTCCCTTGTATGGCATTCAAGAGGTCAGCGGTTCGATCCCGCTTATCTCCACCATCGAAAAGGCACTGAAACTTGGGTTTCGGTGCCTTTTCCCTTTCTTTATATCGCTTTGCGCTGCATTCTGTTCCGGTACCGAAAAACAAATCAGGAGCATCATCTCCACAGATGACGCTCCTGAGAGAGGCAACACCCGGATTCGAACCGGGGCATCAGGGTTTTGCAGACCCACGCCTTACCACTTGGCTATGTTGCCATATGGAAAACAGGAGCCAAACAGCTCCTGTTTTCATTTGGAGCGGAAGACGAGGCTCGAACTCGCTACCTCCACCTTGGCAAGGTGGCGCTCTACCAGATGAGCTACTCCCGCAGATGCCCCAACAAGTGGGGCAGGATGCCTCCGATCGGAATCGAACCAATGACACGGGGATTTTCAGTCCCCTGCTCTACCAACTGAGCTACAGAGGCATATAAGCGACCCGGAACGGGCTCGAACCGTCGACCTCTAGCGTGACAGGCTAGCGTTCTAACCAACTGAACTACCGGGCCAGGCAGTATCCCGAAATCGGGCGTTGCGCTGCGACAGTGGTGGGAACAACAGGACTCGAACCTGTGACCCCCTGCTTGTAAGGCAGGTGCTCTAACCAGCTGAGCTATGCTCCCGTGTCCTCGCTCCCGCTGTGTCCGACCGCCGAACGCGAGATTTATTATACCCAAGAGGACCCCACTTGTCAACTATTTTTTTGCATTTTCAGAAATAAATTATTTTTGCCGCATTTGACCGGCTTCCTTCGCCAAAACAGCCATTTCTTCCCCGGAAAAGTGATAGGTTTTCCCGCAGAACTGGCACTTGAGCTCCGCGCCCGCCGGATCGGCGGCCAGCTCCTCCAGCTCTTCACGCCCCAGGCTGAGCAGGCCGCGGCGGTAGCGCTCCCGGGAACAGGTGCAGCGGTAGGCCACCGGCGTCTCGTCGAGCAGCTCGACTTCAAAGCCGGAGAGCACCTGACGCAGCATCTCCTCCGGGGTGAGTCCGGCCTGGAGATGGGGGGTGACGCTGCCAAAGGCGCGCACCCCGGCCTCCACCCGGTCGATGGTGTCCTCGTCCGCGCCCGGCAGGAGCTGGATCAGGTAGCCTCCCGCGGCGGCCACCGACTGGTTGCGCTCCACCAGCACGCCGAGGGCGCATGCGGTGGGAAACTGCTCGCTGACAGCAAAATAGCTCGTCACGTCCTCTGCGATCTCCCCGCTCACCAGCGGGACGGAGCCGACATAGGGCTCCTTCAGCCCGAGGTCTTTGATGACGGTGAGCGTGCCGTCCGTGCCGACGGCGGCGCCCACATCCAGTTTGCCCTGATACTTCTCCGGCAGGTGGACAAAGGGATTGTCCAGATAGCCGCGCACATTGCCGCCGGCATCGGAGACACAGGTGATGCCGCCCAGCGGACCGCCGCCGCGGATCTGGAGAGTGAGGCTGTCGCTCTCTCCCTTGAGCTGGTTGCCCATCAGGGAGGCCGCCATCAGGCTGCGGCCGAGGGCGGCCGTGGCCACCGGCAGAGTGGTGTGGATCTGGCGGGCGCGCTCCACCAGCGCGCGGGCGGAGATGGCCGCTGCCATCACCGCCCCGTCCGAGGTGATCGCCCGCACAATTTTATCTGACATTGCAATTTACTCCTGTTTCCAAAAGACTCAGTCCGCCCTGCGGCGGCACTGGAAAAAGAGACGCTCATCCGCCTCTGACGGTGGAGAGGTCCGGTCCGCGCCAAAGACGCGCACCTCGTCAAAGCCGCACTCCGCCAGCAACGCGCGCAGCAGCTTCTCCGGCCAGGCGCGCTCCACATGCTCCTCCTGCTCCCGGAGCCAGCGCCCGTCCGGCTGGAGGGTGAAGAGGTCGAGGCCGTAGGTCATCTGCCGCTCCGCCCCGTCGTAGTCCGCCCGCCAGAGGCAGAGGGTATCCTCCTCCTCATCGACATAGACCGCGCCGTCCCGCCGGGCAAACTCCTCCTCCGGGATCAGATCGAAGAGAAAGACCCCTCCGGGCCGCACCGCCGCGCTGACGGCGCGCAGAGCCGCCTCCAATGCCGGAGGGCCGTCGAGATAGTTCAGGCCATCCAGCGAGCAGACGCAGGCGTCCACCGGATCTGACAGCTCCAGAGATTCCATTGGCTGGCAGATGAGCAGGGGCGGGGGGTCCAGCGCGAGCGAGAGCGCCTTGTCCATCGCCTGTGTGAGCATGTCGGGCGAGGCGTCCGCCCCGATCACCCGATAGCCCGCCTGCGCGAGCAGACAGGTGAGGGTCCCCGTCCCGCAGGCGAGATCGAGCACTGTCTCCACCGGCCCGTCCGCGGCGGCAAAGCAGCGCCGGTACCAGTCCAGCCAGGCGGCGTAGTCCACATCCTGCGTGAGGGCGTCGTAGGCTGCGGCGAGCCCGGTATAGGCGCTCACGGCTTCTCCGCCGGCGGCACGCGGGCAAAGACGTCCTTGTAGCCGTCCACCCCGTAGTTGAGAGAGCGGTTGACCCGGCTGATGGTGGCGCTTGATGCGCCGGTCCGCTCCAGAATGTCGTTGTAGATCATGCCCTGCTCCAGCAGCACGGCCACGTCAAAGCGCTGTTCCATCGCACGCAGTTCGGGGACCGTACACAGGTCCTGGAAAAAGCGGTAGCACTCGTCCAGGTCCTTGAGTTGCAGGATGGTCTCGTACAGAGCCATGCTCGGCTCCTTGCCGATGATCTTGGACACGCGGCAATTCCTCCTCTTCCGGGCGGTGCTCAGGTTTTCTCCGCCCTGATTGTATATTTTATCACTCTAGTCTGTGAAAGTAAACACCGGCGCGCATTATTTTCTCTTTCTCCGCGTGGGACAAGTTGTGATTGAAAAAGAAAGAGCCATCGGTTATAATGAAGCTGCACAGTCCTGCTGTGCGCACTTCCCGGAAGAGGAGCTGTCATGAGTTATGGTCAAAGCAATTGTAGGCGCCAACTGGGGCGATGAGGGAAAAGGCAAGATCACCGACATGCTCGCCGAGCAGTCCGATGTCGTCGTCCGCTTCCAGGGCGGGGCGAACGCCGGGCACACGATCATCTGTGACTACGGCAAGTTCTCCCTGCATCTGCTGCCCTCCGGCGTTTTCTATCCCCACACGATGAACATCATCGGCAACGGCGTGGCCCTGAACGTGGACAGCCTGATCCGGGAGCTGCGCGCGCTGGAGGACGGCGGCGTGCCCCGGCCCCGCCTGATGGTCTCGGAGCGGGCGCAGATCCTGATGCCCTACCACGTCCTCTTTGACGCCTATGAGGAGGAGCGGCTGGGCGGCAAGGCCTTCGGCTCCACCAAGAGCGGCATCGCCCCCTTCTACTCGGACAAGTACGCCAAGAACGGCATTCAGGTGGCTGACCTCACCTCCCCGGAGCGGCTGCGCAGCCGCCTGGAGTATGTCTGCCAGCTCAAAAACGTCCTGCTCGAGCACCTGTACCACAAGCCGCTGCTGGACGTGGAGATGCTCTATGACCAGCTCATGAGCTATCGTGACGCCCTGCTGCCCTATATCGGCGACACGGTGTCCTACCTGCACAACGCCATCCGCAACGGCAAGACCGTCCTGCTCGAGGGACAGCTCGGCAGCATGAAGGACCCTGACCTCGGCATCTATCCCTTCACCACCTCCAGCCACACGCTGGCGGGCTTTGGCTGTGTGGGCGCCTGCATTCCGCCGCACACGGTCCAGGATGTGCTCTGTGTCACCAAGGCGTATTCCTCCTCTGTCGGCTCCCACGCTGAGCCCTTTGTCTGCGAGCTGACCGGCGAGGCGGGCGAGGAGTTGCGCCGCCGCGGAGGCGATGCCGGCGAGTACGGCGCGACCACCGGCCGTCCGCGCCGCGTGGGCTGGTTTGACGCCGTGGCCACCCGCTATGGCTGCGCGGTGCAGGGCGCGACGCAGGTCGCCCTGACCTGCCTGGATGTGTTGGGCTACCTGGATGAGATCCAGGTGGTCACCGCCTACGAGATCGACGGCGAGATCACCGATACCTTCCCCGTCCCCGCCCGACTGGGCCGGGCAAAGCCGGTGCTCACCACGCTGCCCGGCTGGAAGTGCGATATCCGCGGCTGCACCGACTACAACGCCCTGCCCGCCGAGGCGAAGGCCTACGTTGACTTCCTGGAGGCCCAGATCGGCGTGCCCATCACGCTGGTCTCCACCGGCCCGAAGCGCCACGAGATCACCCGCCGGAGGTAAGGCGGCATGGCACATCCCGCTGCCTGAGAGCAAATACAATAGAGCAAACAGATGAGGGAGGAGCCTGACAGCTCCTCCCTCTCGGTATGTCATAAAAGGTCTCCCTGGTTTGTATTCCCCAGCATGCCGCCGTCGGCAGATCATCACTCCTGGCGGCTCAGCAGCTCACGCATCTCCACACAGAAGGCCCACTCCGCTGACGTCGGCCTGCATTCGGGCGGCGTGACGTTGGCGGAGTACCAGACGGCAATAAAGCGCCGCTTATACCAATACTCGCAGACGCCGTGGGGATGTTTGATAAGGACTCCGTATCTGGAACGATAGACATAGTCCGTTTTCTTTCCGCCCTCCTGTGCTGTCATGACGCCAGCCTCCTTTTCAGCCCGATTGCTTTCTCTCATTTTACTGCATATATTCTGCCGGCGCAATCCATATTGACAAAATCGGGCAGCAAAACGCCTGCGCAAGCGCTTGACAGAGGTGAGATCTCTCGCCGGTGGAATCAGCGCCTCCCGGAAAATCAATCTATACAGCCGCCCTTTTCTTCCGGTTCCGGGGTGATCGTGATGAGCTGTACGCCTTCAAAATCGGCCACGCGGCGCCTAGGCTCTCCATGCACTCTCATCTCAAAGCCCTGCTCGTTCGGCGCAGAGTAGATACAGACCGCGCCTTTGCTCTCTCCCGATGCGGCAACTCTCTCCCACAGCAGCTCCCGGATCCTCACATTGACCTTTCCCACAAACACACCTGGCCGGATCTCCAGAAACCAGCGGGTCAGCTCTCCCCTCACCCGCTCCGGGGCAGTTTCCAGGACAAAACCGTCATGTCTCACACATCCTCCCTCCATAATTCTGTCCGCCGCCGGTACTGCCTGTCTGATCGTCCCAAAGATTTCCGATGCCCGGTCCGTTTTCCGGCCCCTCCTCCCCTGTCTTCTGCAAGATCCAGGCAATATCTCCCGCGATTCGGGAAAGAATTTTGGCATTGGCAAAGTAGGTCCGGCATTTCAGGCGGACTTCCCGGGCCAACTCATTTGCCAGCTTGCCCGTTTTGACCGCCTCAAAGGCGGCCGGAATGGTGGTCTCCGCCTTGTAGAGATCTGCCACATCGTATACAAAGGAGAGCTGTTTTCCGGTGTGGATAAACCCCAGTCCAGGGGAGTAGCCCAGCGAGACGATCCCCGCATGGCAGAGACCATAGAGAAGGGCATTGCCTTCCGAGAGCGCTTGATTGACCGGGTCGGAGGCGTCCCGGTTCTCGCTCTTATAGGCCCGCTTTTTCCAGTGCACACCGGTCGATCTGGAGGCCTGCTCATATGCCTTGCGCACCCGGATCCCCTCCATCCCTCTGAGTTGCTGGATTGTCAGGCCATCCGTCTTGACCCGCGGGAAGCGGATCTGGTACATCCTTTTCGCCGCCTCCAGGTGACGGTCCGGATCCATGCAGACCTTCGCCTGTCTCAGCAGGTTTCTGGCACTTCTGGTCTCCCCTATGCCACAGGCATAAAACGGCCCTCCCCCTTCTCCGCACCAGATTGCCATACAGCCGTTGTCGCAGATCGCGCGGATGGCCGCATGGGTGATGCTGGTCCCGGGTCCCAACAGCAGGCAGGTCATGGCGGCGATCGGGATCGGCGTTCTTCCCTCCTTTTGGATGGCGACAATGGCCGTGTCATTTTGCTCGATAATGGCATGCTCAATGTAGAGATAGGTGATGCTGTCGCTCAACTTGGGAAGCTCCTGAAGATTTTTCAATGCGATCTCCTCTCTGTTGTTTTGCCTGAACAGCGGCTGTCCCCACGCAGGTGGGGGTTCATAATGCCGCTATCCGAAAATCGTTGAAGGTCCTCGGTTTATCCCCACGCATGTGGGGTTCATGATGGTCATATCAGCCATGATGTCATAACACTCCGGTTCATCCCCACGCATGTGGGGTTCATGCAGTGGACAGCCTTCCTTACCACTGCTGCCCGGCGGTTCATCCCCACGCATGTGGGGTTCATACTAAAAACAGATCAGGAAATCCCTTCGCTTTATAGAGCAAACTGCCGTTTTCCTGCCAGAGAGTTCCAATTTCCATTTTCAGTCTCTACCGGCTCAGCAGGAGCATCCCCAGCCCGTAGGCTTTCCCCGGGCCGATGCCCTGGGCGACCGCGCTGCGAAACAGCGCCTCATCCGTAATTTCCAGAATGCCCTGGTAGTGATAGCTGTCCAGCACCATTTTCCCGCCCTGGGCGGCGCCGTGCCGGCCAAAGCGGCTGCTGCCCTCCAGCTCCCGGCATTCCCGGATGCGAAAGCCGTTCTGCTCCGCCTTGCGGCACATCCACTGCATCCGTTCCTCCATCGTGCGGAGGATGCGCCGCTGGCTGTTCTTCTGTCCCTGCCGGGGGACCTTTTTACAGGGCGAGGCAAGCAGGTCAAACCGCCAGCACTGCCCCTGCGCCATGTCCGCCGTCCAGCCGGTCAGATCGCGCTCTCCAGACAGAGTCATGAAACCGAGCAGCTTTTCCCGCAGAATGCGGCGATCGGAGTAGAGATAGAGCGCGATTTGTCTCTGCTCCTCCCGGACCCGATAGAGGACATGCGCCGTCTGCCGGTCGGTGCCGAACAGGCCCATGACCAGCCGGTGAAGCTGCTGGAAGTCTCCCAGCGCACGCCAGGTGGTCCGGTTGGCCGTGGAGAGCTCTATTTTTGTCAGATACATCCGTCCACCTCCCCCGGCACGATGCCGGTGACCACTTGACGCAGGGCAAAGCTCCGCTCCCCATCCAGCCGCTCATCCGGCCGGGAATAGGAACTGCCCTGACTCAGTCCGCTGTCGCACTCATAGCGCAGTCCGGCGGGAGAGGACTTCTCCCCCGGCATGCGCTCCGCCGGATGGTGAAAGAGGGCGTCCAGAACGTTGTCATATTCTTCAGTCACCCCTTCCAGCACCGGGCGGGAGGGAACGCAGCTTTTGCGTCCCAGAAACAGGGACCATTTGGGTGCCTTCAACCCAGTCAGGATCCGCTCCTGCCACTCAGGCGTGGTCTGGAGCACTGCCAGAAAGCTGGCGTCCTGGAGATACCCACGCCGAGAGACAATGGTTGAGGCCGATTCTGACCGCTGACCACCGCCGGCGGTGGTCAGCCGGGGCTTTCCCTGAACGGTGTGAAAGTCTACCATCCGCACACCGGGCCGGTCTGCCCGCACCGCCATGACCAGTTCCCGGGAAAGACGGCCGATCTCCGGGTCTCCCCGTTCCAGACCCATAGCACAGGCCAGCAGGCCGGCCACGCCGGATTTGCTGGGAAAATCTCCGCTGTCACGCTCGTCCCACTTGGAGTGATCTCCCCAGGCCTGGAGCACTCCCTCCAGGCGGAGAAGGATCAGTTTGGTCTTTTCTGCCATCTTCCCCACCTCATTTCAGGGCGGCGGCGACTTCCTCCACCAGTTGGGGCAGGGAATTGCAGACCTGATGGCCGGATGCGGGCTCGATCCCTTCATAGGGCTTGGGACAGAACCAGAGGCGCTTTTCCACCTTCAGGCCGAAGCCCTCCTGCAGATCGTCCACCTGCGCCGCCATCTGCTGGATGCTGCCCCGAATCAGATCATAGCCATTCCCCTGCTCCGGGCGCACAGGACGGACAAAAGCATTGGCCAGGCTCACCGGCACCTTCTCCTCCTTGAGCTCTACCAAAATGGCGCTGGGGAGGGTGTGCCCGGCAAAGCTGTTCTGCTTGCCCGAAGGGCTGGTCAGCGCCATGGTGCGGATGAGGGCGGGCACTGCCTTGCCAATCAGCTCCTGTGCGTCCGGGCTGTACTTCAGATTCTCTGCCAACAGATCGGTATCCAGACTGGCATAGTGGTAATAGCAGGCTGAATTATAGTCGATATCGCCGATCATGGCTGAGCCGCTCTCCTCCATGCTGCTGCCGGAGAGCAGGTCGTCCATGGCAGTGAAGTAGTCCGACTCCAAATTCAACTTGTTGGTGGAGATGGCGTGGGCCACCTGCATGGAGGCCTCCACATCCCGGAAGGCATTGGAGGTCACCATCCGCCCGAAGAGGGCCATATCCAGGGTGACCGGGCGGACCTCCGCTCCCTTCACTGCCTCCTGCAAGACCTTGCCGGTGAGATCCTGCACCTCCTTGACAGAGGGACAGCCGTCCAGCAGCGCCTTTACCGTCTCCGCCACCGCCTGAATATCCTCCGGCGCATAGAAGACCACCTGAGCGGTATAGCTGCCGTCCTTGTTCTCCGTGCCGTCCTTATTGCCAAAGCCGCTGAGCTTGGGCAGAACCAGAGCAATGTACTCCTGACTGGCCCCCAGCTCCTGCAGGCGCTGGGCCACCAGATCTGGGAGCTTCCGGGTGCGAATCCCAAGATGTTCCTCTCCAACCATCTCTTTTAGAATGGGAGATGTACGCCAGCTCCGCTTCAGACACTGACTGGACACCCGACTGCGGGTCACACCGCCGAACATACATGACTTGGGGGCGCCGGTATCGTCACGGTTCAGGTTGACAGGGGGATAGTTCTTCAGCATATGGATCTCGATCAACATGGTTTATTCTCCTTCCTTGTCTTCATCGTCGGGTTTCAGGTAGAGGGCTCTGGCCCATTTCCGCTGGACGGTCTGTCTCTCCCCGTTCCAGTAGAGCAGGTCGCGCAACAAGCTGACGCAGTCCACCGGGATTCCCCGGGCGCGCACCAGTTTTATCAGCCGGGAGAGCTTGGAGAGCAGATAGCCGTCCTCCTCCCAGGACTGATCCAGCAGGCTCTCCAGCCGGTGGGAGAGGCTGCCGGACATCTGGTCGTCTCTCCCCATCTGGTAGAAAATACTCTCCAGCGGCTGACGCCCCTTCTCCTCCGGCTCCCAGAGGCAGTGGAAGCAGGCCGCCGCAAACCACCGGTCCTCCTGCCACACCGGGACTCCGCCCGGCAGGCACTGATAAAAGATGCGGATGGCGCGCCCGTTCGCCTGAGAGAGCATTACCCCCGCCTCCCGTTTCAGCGCCGCACGGTCTCCGTTGCCAAGCCGGTCCAGCCGGGCAAACATCTCCTGCTCATCCATCGCATTGACCCTCCTTTTCTATCTTTCTGATCGTGGGATTCAGGTACCTTTTCTGCAGCGCCATCACCTGAAGCATGGTCTTGCCCCGCAGATGGAGCTGCTCCAGCGTCCAGTTCACACAGGAGCGGGCCATGCTGCACATCTGGGACTTCTCCTCCCGGATGAGCTGATTCAAGTCCGTTCCATCCCGGCCCAGCCTGTCCAGCAGGGGCCAGAGCCGTCCCTCACAGAGGCTGTAGAACCGCTGCCGGGCCTGGAGCCGGCTCTCCTGCCCAATCTCACTGTGCCCGAGTGCGGCCATCAGGCTTTTTCCCAGACGCTCCGCCGTCTCAATGAATTGGGCCACCAGGAGGATGGCGTTCTCATTTCCCAGCACGGCGCAGGGCAGGGCAAAGTCCTGCCGCCGGACGGAGATGTAGCTGGCCTGGTTGGGTTTGGTTTGAACGCCGTATAACGTAACCGGCACATACAGCCGCTCCGGGTAGAGCCGCCGGTATTGTCCCAAGATCCGGGGTGCACATCCGTTATGGGTAGTCAAAAGATCGTTCAGGTTCTGCCAGACCGCTTTCTCCCCGGAGGGTTTCCAGTTCGACCTCCCCTTGTTGTTGTAGCGGTAGGTCACATGGGGGTCTACCCAGGCCTCCATGGCCACATAGTTCATGCCCTGACTCAGATAGATTTGGGAGACCATTCCATCCTCCTCCGGGATCAGGTGGATTCGCCGGGCGGGAAAGAGCATCCCATAGAGCCAGGAGGTCTCCACTATCTGCAATTTGCTGGTCACCTCCAGGTCAGACTGCCAAAAGGCCGCCGGCTGGTCAAAGGGGAGACTGATCGCATCCGTGGGAATCATGGAGCAGACCAGGCTCTCAAAGAGATTCTCCCCCGTGATCACGGCGTACCAGGGCGGCGCTCCGCTGACATTGGACCGATAGCCCTGGGCCCCGGAGGTACAGAACATCTGGGCTTCCAACAACATCCGCAACGCCTTGCCGGGAGAATAACGCTCCGCTCTCCGGCAATGGTCAAAATGGATGTGGTTGTTTCCTCTGGGGATGGTGTAGTCCAGCGTACTCACCGGCTTGGCTTTCCTGTCCCACTCTTTCCTGTAGGCGGTCTGCAGAAAAGGCTGCTGCGGGTGGAAGAGGTCAAAGCTGACCCCCTCTTCCCGGCACTGGGCGACATAGTCCTCCAGCCGGTCCATGGGAAATGCCCCTTCGTCCAGCAGGTCCTCCAGATCCTCCTCTGTCTCAGGACGCAGGGCGTCCATGAGAAAGATGATCAGAAACCGAAACACACTGTACTCCACCAGAGGCGACGGATCGCAGACCCGCCGGAGCTGATGGGCCCTCCGGAACAGTTCCATCAACCCCAGCTCTGCCCGGTTTCCATCCCGGTCCAATACAGGGACCCAGGGCTGCTGCAACACATCAAACGCTGCCCTCATCTGTCCTCACCCTCCTTCAAATATGCGCCAAGCTCCGGGTCCAGGATCAGCAGCTTCCCTTCCCCGAGGCGGCAGATCAGCCGTCCGCAGGCATCCCGCTCCGCCCGCAGGAGCAGCAGCCCCTCCAGGCGCTTCCGGCCTCGCAGACCGGCGGCCCTGCTGCCCCGCAGCCACCCGGCGCGGACGGACACGCTCTGCTCCATCAGTGACCGGGCCTCTCTTCCGGTGACATCCTCCAGGGTCTGTCCCCGGGGTCCCTTTTCGGCCCGACCGGCATACGCATCGTATGCCTCCTCCTCCAGCAGGACCAGCCGGACGCTCTCCTCTCCCAGGCGGGTCTTGGCAGACAGGAATCCAGGCCGTTCCAGATCGTCAAACAGGATCGTCTCAGCGCTTTTGATCGGGTCAAAGCCCTTCTCCGGCGGCGAGAGCTCCACCAGCGCACTCCGACTGGCCTTTACGGCCTCCTCCATATGATGCTCCAGCCATCCCTCCAGCTCCTCCGGCGGGGCAGAAGCTGGATCGTATCCCTGGGCCACCAGCGCGGAGATGTCCTCCGGAATGGCGATCTCACCGCGACCTTCCAGAAGGCGAATGGCCTGATTAAGCAGGCATTTGGGGTAGACAAAGCCGTCGTCCCGGTAATCCTCCCATTTCTCCGGGACCATGACGATGCAGGCGGGGCCGGTACACCAGTCCGGTCTGGGGGTTCCCCCGTGTCGCCAGACCCGGCCCAAGCGCTGGAGCAGCAGGTCCATCGGCGCGGCTGCGGTGATCAGCAGGTCAAAGTCCACATCCAGCGACTGCTCCACCACCTGGGTGGCCACCAGAATCGCGCGCCGGGGCCGTCCTGCCTTCTCCTTTCCAAAGAAGCGAATACAAGTTTTCTCCAGCCTATCCCGCTGGCGTGCCGGAAACCGGGCGTGAAACAGGAGCAATTCGCCGTCAAATGGACATTTTTTCAGCTCCCGATACAACTCCTGTGCCTGCCCTACGGTGTTCACCAGTATGCAGATGCAGCCCCCCTGCTCCGCCCTGGAGAGGGCCAGCTCCGCGATTTTCTCTGGCCGGTGGAGGATGGGCGCCAGCGAGACCGCCGCCCGCATCCGTTTCTCCGTCCGTTCCACCCGGCGGACCATCACCCTTCCGCTCTCGGTCACGGTGGTGATGGCGGGATAGGCCTGCGTCACGGATTTCGTGGTGTAGGGGCGCAAAAGCTGTGCCTTCTTCTCCGGCGGAAGGGTGGCCGAGAGCAGGACCACCGGGATCTCCAATGCCCTGCACCACTCCAGCAGGCGGATCAGGATCTCGCTCATATAGATGTCGTAGGCGTGGAGCTCATCGATGATCAGCACCTTCCCGGCAAGACCCAGCAGGCGCAGGACGCCGTACTTCACCCGCGGGACCGCCATCATCGCCTGGTCCACGGTGCCCACGCCATAGGGGCTGAGCAGCCCCCGGCGCACCGGTTGAAGCCAGCTTGCGGCATAGTATTCCTCCTCAGACTGGAACCGGGGCATGGGCGCGTCCTCCTGGGCCAGCCATGCCATGCTGTGCAGGAGCCGGATCCTGTCCCCCGGGCCATGATAGCCCAGAAACGTCTCCATCCGGCCCACCATCTGGTTGGAGGTCGCCGCCGTGGGCAGGCCCATGTAAAAGCCGGTCTTTCCCCACTGACGTGCCATCTGCACCCCGGCGTAGACCCCCGCCTCGGTCTTTCCCTCGCCCATGGGGGCCTCCAGCAGCACGAGCGAGATCCGCTCCTCCGAACGGGTAAAGAGGCGCTCCGCCTCCTCCTGTAAGCCACGAAGGCCGCCTGCGGGGATGTTGGGCCAGACCTGTGTGAACGTCTGGCCAAAAGAGACGGCAGTCTGGCGCAGCCCGCTGAGGGCGAGAAACTGACGGGTCTTTTCCTCCGCCAGCTCCCGGGCATCGGGAGAAAACCAGCGCTCCGCCTGGGCAAAATACTCACTGGACGCGATCCAGTCGGCCAGAATGACGATACCCAGCAGGAGGACGCCCGCCGGGCCGCGGGCGGTCCGGTCCACCTCCGGGAGACGGTCTGCCTGCTCCGGCAGAAAGAGCGCTCGCATCTCCCCGTGCAGGCTCTGGCGCAGCTCGCTCCAGACCGAATGCGCGGTGTCCCCCTTGCGGCCGTTTTTGCCCTGGTGATGCGCCGCAAGCACTGCGGCGAAGAATTTTCCCCTTCTCTTCTCCTCTTTCCAGATCTCCCTCGTCAGCGCGTCATAGGTGCTCATCTCATGCCGTACCGCATCGGAATCCACCATAGCAGGCTTCAGGCCCAATGCCTCCAGACAAGCCCGCACATGCTCCCACTTCCATTGAAATTGGCCCTCGGCCTTGCCGATGTCGTGCAGAGACGCGAGATATCCCACCCAGCCCGGGAGCTTCTCCGCTCTGACGCCCAGCAGGCGGGCCAGCTGATGCCGGGTGCCGGGGGAAAGGACCTCCTCCAGCAGCACCTGGGCCACGATGCCGCAGAGCGCCGAGTGGGTATAGACGGACTGGAACGGGGCAGTTTTTGCCCAGAGCTGACGGAATTCCAACGGCATATGCTCATCCCCTGCACTTGTTTCTGTGTTTTTTGCGCCGGGCTGCCATGATTTGATGGAGGCCATCTTCCTTCCCGTTGTTGATTGCAATTCTACAGGAGTTGAAGTCCTTTATTCCGGACTGTGACGGCTGCGGGATGCAAATTCAGAGCGGCACAGCGGATCGAGTCCAAACACCGCTGCATGTCCTCTCTTTTTTTACAACAGGTGCTCGGCAACAGTTCGTTTTTTTGTGTGCTATAGCAGAAAACACCTGCCGCCTCAAGGTACAGATTCCTGATGCACCGCCTCAGCCAGCGGCTGGGCCGGCTGCTCCCCTCCCCCGCTGTAAAAGAGAAGCCGCCCCACAGCGCCGCAATGTCTTCTGCGGTCACTGTGGGGCGGCTGTGCTGTCAGGCTGTGATGTGCACTGCCATCGGGGAAGCCATATCGTATTTCCCTGTTTTCTGAGCGTTTCGCCGAAAGAGGCTCTCCGCCGTCATCCGGCGGCCAAATTGGCGGCTTTCTTACTTGAGCAGGCCGCAGATCAGGTCGGTATAGGCGGCCGGGTCCTCGATGGGCAGGCCGGCGATCAGCAGCGCCTGGTTGTAGAGCACCTCGGCGTAGACCTTCGCCTTCTCGCGGTCCTGCTCCACGGCGGTCTTGAGCGCGGCGTAGGCCTCCGAATCCGGGTTGATCTCGAGCACGCGCTCGGCCTGCATCCCCGCCATGTCGGCGCCCTGGCGCTTCATATACTTTTCCATCTCAATGGACATCGGGCCGTCAGAGGTCATGCAGACGGCGTGGCTCTTCAGGATCCTGGAGATACGGGCCTCCTTGATCTTGCCGCCCAGCGTCTCCTTCAGGAAGTCGAGCACCTCCTTGCCGGACTGGGCCTTCTCCTCGGCGGCCTTCTTCTCCTCCTCCGTCTCGGGGAGGGCGTCCTCGTCGTTGATGCTCTTGAGCTTCTTGCCGTCGAACTCGCCGATGGCCTGCATCACGAACTCGTCCACCTCGTCGGTCAGATAGAGGATCTCATAGCCCTTGTCCAGAATCCGCTCCGCCTGCGGCAGCTTGCCGAGCTGCGCGGCGTCTTCGCCGGCGGCATAGTAGATGAACTCCTGGCTCTCGGGCATGCGGTCCTTGTACTCCTGCAGAGTGGTCCCCTCCAGCTCCTGGGAGGAGGCAAACATCAGCAGCTCGAGCACCTTGTCCTTGTTCATGCCGTAGTCCGCCACCGCGCCGTACTTGACGTTCAGGCCGAAGCTCTTCCAGAACTGGCGGTACTTCTCGCGGTCTTCCTTCTGGATGCGCAGCAGCTCCGACTTGATCTTCTTCTCCAGATTCTTGGCGATCACCTTGAGCTGGCGGGTGTGCTGGAGCATCTCACGGGAGATGTTCAGGCTGACGTCCGGGGTGTCCACCACGCCCTTGACAAAGCGGAAGTGCTCCGGCAGCAGGTCGGCACAGTTGTCCATGATGAGCACGCCGGAGGAGTAGAGCTGCAGACCCTTCTTGTAATCGCGGGTGTAGAAGTCATACGGCGTGCGGCCGGGGATATAGAGCAGGGCGTCGTATGTCACGTTGCCCTCCACGCTCACGCGCAGATTGGCCAGCGGCTTCTCCCAATCGCCGAACTTGTCGGTGTAGAAGGAGTTGTACTCCTCCTCGGTGACGTCCTCCTTCTTCTTCTGCCAGAGGGGCACCATGGAGTTGAGGGTCTCCCACTCCTGATAGTCCTCCCACTCAGGGGTATAATCGTCCCCCGCGTCCTCCGGCTTGGGCTTCTGGCGGGACTTGTCCATCAGCATGGTGATGGGATAGTGGATATAGTCAGAGTACTTCTTCACCAGGCGGGAGATGCGGTTCTTGTCCAGATACTGGCTGTACTGCTCCTCCTCGCCGTCCTCCTTGATGTGCAGGACGATATCGGTGCCCGCGCTGTCCTTGGACGCCTCGGTGATGGTATAGCCGTCCGCGCCGGCCGACTCCCACAGATAGGCCTGCTCCGAGCCAAAGGCGCGGCTGAGCACCTCGATCCGGTCTGCCACCATGAACGCGGAGTAGAAGCCCACGCCAAACTGGCCGATGATGTCCACGTCCGCGTCCTCGACGCCCTCCTTGGCGGCCATCTCCTGCTTGAACTGGAGCGAGCCGCTCTTGGCGATCGTGCCGAGGTCGGCCTCCATCTCCTCGGCCGTCATGCCGATGCCGTTGTCCGAGATGGTGAGGGTGCGCGCGTCCTTGTCCACCGACAGGACGATCTTGAAGTCGGAGCGGTTCAGGCCGACGCTGTCGTCCGTGAGGGCGCGGTAGGCCAGCTTGTCAATCGCGTCGCTGGCGTTGGAGATCAGCTCCCGCAGGAAGATCTCTTTGTGGGTGTAGATCGAGTTGATCATCAGGTCCAGCATCCGCTGGGACTCCGCCTTAAACTGGCGCTTTTCCATGATTCATGCCTCCGTCTATTGAAACTACTTTGCAAACAAAATATGTTAGCACTCATTTCTTTCGAGTGCTAACATATCATACCTCTTTTGGGATAAAATTGCAAGGGGGTTCACAGAAAATTTGCAATTGAAAGCTCCGGCTGCTGATTCAAAACCGGCCGATCAGCCGCGCCGCAACGCGCACAATGTGATAGGCGGGATTTTCCAGCACGCGGGCCGCCTCGCGCAGTTTCTGACGGATGGGGATCGCCTGCGGGCAGCGGCGCTCGCACCGGCCGCAGCCGACACAGCGCCCGGCGTTGCTCTGCCGTCCCCGCAGGGTGGTGCAGAGGAAGTACTCCTTCATCGCCGTATACAGGCCATCGGTATACCGCGCGTTATAGCAGCGGAACGAGCCGGGGATGTCCACCCCGTGCGGACAGGGCATGCAGTAGCCGCAGCCGGTGCAGCCCACCTTGATCTTGGCGTTGATGGCAGCCTTCACGTCCTCAAACATCCGGAAGTCCTCCGCCGTGAGCTGGCCGGGCCGCGCCTCGTCCGCGGCGCGGCAGTTCTCGCGCACCATCTCCAGCGAGTTCATCCCGGAGAGGACCACCGTCACCTCGCTCTGGTCCCACAGCCAGCGCAGGCCCCACTCCGCCGGGGAGCGCTGCGGCCGGGCGTCCTGAAAGCGGCGGACCGCCGCCGCCGGCAGGCCATGCACCAGCCGTCCGCCGCGCAGCGGCTCCATAATGACGACCGGGATGCCCCGCTCCGCCGCGCGCTGGAGGCCGCGCCGTCCGGCCTGGGTGTGCTCGTCGAGGTAGTTATACTGAATTTGACAGAGATCCCAGTCATAGGCCTCCAGCAGCTCCAGGAAGGAGTTGGCATTCCCGTGGTAGGAAAAGCCCACGCCGCCGATCTGGCCAGAGGCGCGCTTGCCGGCGAGCCACTCCGGCAAGCCGAGGGATTCCAGCCGCCGCCAGGTGCTGAGATCCGGCAGCATGTGCATCAGGTAGTAGTCCACATGGTCTGTCCGCAGGCGGCGCAGCTGCTCCTGAAAACAGCGCTCCAGGTCGTCCGGCTTTTTGATCAGATAGTGCGGCAGCTTGGTGGTGATGTGGACGCGGTCGCGGCAGCGGTTGCGCGCGAGGATCTCGCCCAGCGCCTCCTCACTGCCGGAGTAGATATAGGCGGTGTCAAAGTAGTTCACGCCCGCCTCAATCGCGGCGAGCACCTGCCGCTCCGTCTCCGCCAGGTCGATGCGGCCCCGTGCCTGCGGGAAGCGGAGACAGCCATAGCCGAGGACGGAGAGCGGCGTGCCCTGCCGGTCACTGCGGTACTGCATGCCTCTTCCCCCTTTCCGTCAGCTGTCCAGCCACTGGAGATGCTGGAAGGGGAAGAAGACGCAGACCGCCTCTCCGACCACGTACCCCTCCTCCACCAGGCCCAGATCATAGGTGAAGCGGCTGTCGGTGGAGTGGTTGCGGTTGTCTCCCATCACGAACAGGCAGTCCTCCGGCACGTCGATGCTGGTCACATCCCCGACCGGGAGCATGGGGTCGGTCTCCTCCAGGTTGATATAGTCCTCCTCCAGCCGGACGCCGTCGACATAGACGGCGTTTTCCTCATAGTCCAGCTCCACCGTCTGGCCGCCGGTGGCGATCACCCGCTTGACGATGGTCTGCTGGATGGTCGGCGTCTCCTTGTGAACCACCACAATGTCCCCCGCCTCCGGGGTATACTGAAAGCGCCAGGCGATCATCAGGTCTCCGTTGTGCAGCGTGGGATACATCGAGTCGCCCACCACGACAATGAGCTGGGCAAAAAAGTGGAAGAGCAGGATGACCACGGCGAGCACAACGGCCAGCAGGCGCAGCTCCTGATAGATCTCCGCCTGCCAGCCGGGCACCTTTCCGTCCGCCGGCTGCTTCTCTCTGGACATGAAGTTTCCCCCCTCCGCGCGGTCAGTCCCGCAGCGCGACCGGACGGACGGACAGGCACCGCTTTTGCTCCGGGTCCACGGTGAACACCGCGCCCTCCAGCTTGCACGGGCCGTCCGCCGCCTCATAGCGCTGCGGCAGGCCGCCGAGAAATTTGTTGATGGACTGCTCCGGCCGGATGCCGAGGATGGACCTAGCCGGGCCGGTCATGCCGAGGTCGGTGAGGTAGCCCGTCCCGCGCGGCAGAACCTGCGCGTCCGCGGTTGGGACGTGGGTGTGCGTCCCCCAGACGGCAGCGGCGCGCCCGTCGAGATACCAGCCCAGCGCCAGCTTCTCGCTCGTCGCCTCGGCGTGAAAATCCACCAGCACCAGATCCGCCTCCGCCTGTTTCAGCAGCCGGTCGGCGGTGGTGAAGGGGTTTTCCACGTTGGGGTCCATATTCACCCGGCCCACCAGGTTGAGCACGCCGATGCGCAGTCCCCGCGGCCCGTCAAAGACACCCCAGCCCCGTCCCGGCACCCGCCAGGAATAGTTGGCCGGGCGCAGCATCCGCGGACTGCGCTCCAGAAAATCCGTAATCTTCAGCTTGCCCCAGGTGTGGTTGCCCAGGGTGATGACGTCGGCACCGGCGTCCAGAATGGCCTCCGCCTGCCAGGGCAGCAGGCCGCAGCCGGCGGCGTTTTCCCCGTTGACGACGGTAAAATCGATCTTCTCCTCCCGCTGCAGCGGGCGCAGGCGGCGGCTCAGGCAGTCCAGACCCGCCTCGGAGACGACGTCTCCCACCGCCAGGATTGACACGGTCATAGGTATTCTCTCCGTTTCCGGTCGTTTGCGGCAACGCCGGCCGGGCGGGACATCCCCGAACAGGGAGGCGTCCCGGTCCGCACCGGCGTGCAATCAGTTTTTCAGGCTGTGCAGCGGGGCGGGGATGCGCCCGCCGCGGCTGATAAAGTCCTCCGCAGAGCCGCGGTGGACCGGCATGACAGGGGCCGAGCCGAGCAGGCCGCCCATCTCCACCGTGTCCCCCACCCGCTTGCCGGGGGCGGGGATGATGCGCACGGCGGTGGTCTTGTTGTTCACCATGCCGATGGCCGCCTCATCGGCAATGATGGCGGCGATGGTGGCGGCGGTGGTGTCGCCGGGGACGGCGATCATGTCCAGGCCGACCGAACAGACGCAGGTCATCGCCTCCAGCTTGTCCAGCGTCAGCGCGCCGGAGGAGGCGGCGGCGATCATCCCCTCGTCCTCCGAGACGGGGATGAACGCGCCGGAGAGGCCGCCGACGTGGCTCGAGGCCATGACGCCACCCTTCTTCACCGCGTCGTTGAGCAGGGCGAGGGCGGCGGTGGTGCCGTGGGTGCCGCAGACCTCCAGGCCCATCTCCTCCAGGATGCGGGCGACCGAGTCGCCCACGGCGGGCGTCGGGGCGAGCGAGAGGTCCACGATGCCAAACGGCGTGTCCAGCCGGGCGCTCGCCTCGCGGGCGACGAGCTGGCCCATCCGGGTGATGCGGAAGGCGGTCTTCTTCACCGTCTCCGCCACCACGTCAAAGGGCTGGCCCTTGACCGACTGCAGCGCGTGATAGACCACGCCGGGGCCGGAGACGCCGACGTTGATGACGCTCTCCGCCTCGCCCACGCCGTGGAAGGCGCCGGCCATAAAGGGGTTGTCCTCCACCGCGTTGCAGAAGACCACCAGCTTCGCGCAGCCGAAGCCGTCGCGGTCGGCGGTGCGCTGGGCGGTCTTCTTGACCACCTGGCCCATGGTGCGCACGGCGTCCATATTGATGCCCGCGCGGGTGGAGCCGACGTTGACGCTCGCGCAGACCAGCTCGGTCTCCGCCAGCGCCTCCGGAATGGCGTTCATCAGCTTGCGGTCCGCCTCCGTCAGCCCCTTTTGCACCAGGGCGGAGTAGCCGCCGATGAAGTTCACCCCGCAGGTGCGTGCGGCGCGGTCAAGGGCCTTGGCGAACGGGACGTAGTCCGCCGTCTCACAGCCCGCGGTCACCAGGGCGATGGGGGTGACGGAGATGCGCTTGTTGACGATGGGGATGCCAAACTCCGTCTCAATCGCCTCGCCGGTGGGCACCAGCCGCTCGGCCCTGCGGCAGATCTTGTCGTAGATCTTGCGGCAGCAGACCTCCGGGTCGGCGTCGGCGCAGGAGAGGAGGGAGATGCCCATCGTGATGGTCCGAATGTCCAGATGCTGCTGGTCGATCATCTGGATGGTCTGCATGATCTCATTTCTGCTCAGCATGGCGGACCTCAGATTCTGTGCATCGCGTTGAAGATGTCTTCCCGCTGGATGTGGATGCTCAGCGCGCGCTGCTCCCCCTCTTGGGCCAGCAGCTGCGCCAGCTCGGCAAAGGGCAGCTCGCTCTCGGTGGTATCCACCATCATAATCATGGTGAAATAGTCCTGCAGGACGGTCTGGCTGATATCCAGCACGTTGATCTGGTTTTTGGCCAGCAGAGCGGTGACATCGGCGATGATGCCCACCCGGTCCTGTCCGATGACGGTGACGATGGCTCGCATAATCGTTTCGTTCCTTTCTATGAACGGACGGGCCGGGCGGTTACGCCTGCAGCTCGTCCAGACTCAGCTCAAAGCTGGGCAGATAGTGAATCAGGAAATATTGCAGCGCCGGCAGCGGATTTTCCGCCAGCGCCCGGTAGGTCTGCTCCTTGGCCAGCCTGAACTCGCGGTTGCCGGCCTTGAGCTCCTCGACGCATTTCAGGTAGGCCGAGAGCTTATCCGCCGCCTTGACCAGCGCGCGGACCTCCCCCTCCTCCGGCTGGAGCAGCGGGGCATACTGGCCGCGCAGCTCCTCCGGCAGCATCTCCAGCAGCCGCCGGGCCGCCGCGTCCTCCACCTGCTGGTAGGAGGCGCGGATATTGGGGTTGTCATATTTGATCGGGGTGGGCAGGTCGCCGGTGAGAATCTCGGTCGCGTCGTGGTAGAGCGCGGCGAGGGCCACCTGGCCCGGGTCCACCGCGCCGCCGTAGTAGGTGTTCTGGATGACGGCCAGCGCGTGGGCGAGCACGGCCACCATGTGCGAGTGCTCCTGGATGTTCTCGCGGGAGGTGTTGCGCATCAGCGCCCAGCGGTCGATGTAGCGCATCCGGGCGATCAGGGCAAAAAAAGCGTTTTCTCTTGCCATTTAGCTCTCGCGCTCCACCTGGAAGGGCAGGCTCTTCTCCTCAAAGTCTGCCACCTCCTCCGGCGTGCCGTGCACGACGATCTCCACCGGCGCGGACAGGTCGATGGAAAACAGGCCCATGATGGACTTGCCGTCCACCACATAGCGGCCGGAGCAGACGTCGATGTCGCAGGAGATCTGGTTGGTCATGGCGATGAAGGCCTTCACCCGGTCGATCGAGTTCAGATTGGCCCAAATTCTCTTCTTCATAGCGGCAGCTCCTTTCCGTCCCGCCCGGCGGGCGGGATAAGAGATGACCCGGACAGCCGCGCAGGTTCCGGCGGTTTCCGGGGTGTACAGAATCGTAAAAATTCGCTATAATAATGCCTGCTGCATCCGCCGCAAGGCGGCAGGTGCGCGCATTTCCCATCTCCGCCAGTTCCGGCGGCCGGTCTGCGCGGCGCGGGTCCCTCAGGGACAATGCGCCTCTTTCATTATAAGGTCCGGCCTATTCAATTGCAAGGGAGAGAGCTACAAAAAAATGCGATTCGCCATCTATACCCTTGGCTGTAAAGTCAATCAGTACGAAAGCCAGGCGATGGAGTCCATCCTGCGCGGCGCGGGGCACACCCTCGTGGACGTGGAGGAGGATGCGGACCTCTATCTGGTCAACACCTGCTCCGTCACCGCCGTGAGCGACAAAAAGTCCCGTCAGGTGATCCGCCGCCTGCGCCGGGAGCGCCCGGAGGCAGTGATCGCCGTGTGCGGCTGCTATACCCAGGCAAAGCCGCAGGAGGCCGCCGGTCTCGGCGTGGACCTCGTCTCGGGCACCGGGGACCGACTCGCCTTTCTCGAGCAGGTGCAGTCCCTCGTGCGACAGCGCGAGGCGCGCGTGGCGGTGGACGACCCCTTCCGCCGCCGCACCTTTGAGGTCCTTCCCGCCGGCGGGCTGGAGGGGCGGACGCGGGCGATGCTGAAGGTGCAGGACGGCTGCCGCAACTTCTGCGCCTACTGCATCATCCCCTACACCCGCGGCGCGCTGCGCTCCGAACCCCCGGAGACGGCCCGGGAGCAGGCCATCGCCCTGGCTGAGGCGGGCTACAGCGAGATCGTCCTCACCGGCATCGAGATCTCCTCCTGGGGAGCGGAGTGGAAGAGCGGCCTGCATCTGATCGACCTGGTGGAGACGGTCTGCCGCGCGGTCCCCGATGTGCGCATCCGGCTGGGCAGTCTGGAGCCGCGGACGATTACAGAGGAGTTCTGCCGCCGGGCGAGTGCGCTTGCGAACCTCTGCCCGCACTTCCACCTCTCGCTCCAGTCCGGCTGTGACGCGACTCTCGCGCGGATGCGCCGCCGGTACGGCACGGAGCGCTATCTGGAGTCCTGCGCCCTCCTGCGGCAGTGGTTTGACCGGCCGGCGATCACCACCGACCTGATCGTGGGCTTTCCCGGAGAGACGGAGGAGGAGTTTGCCGCCACCCTTGCCTTCCTCGAGCGCGCCCGCTTTGCCGGGATGCACATCTTCCCCTACTCCCGCCGCCCGGGCACCCCGGCGGCCTCCATGCCGGACCAGGTGCCCAATGCTGTCAAGGAGGCGCGCGCCCACCGCGCCGCGGACGTCGCCCGCCGCCTGCAGGAGGAATATCTCTCCGGCTGGATGGGGCAGACCCTCCCCGTGCTGCTGGAGGAGGCGCGCGGCGGCCTCTGGCGCGGCCACGCCCCCAACTACGCCGAGGTCTGCGTCCCGGGCGAGGGGGACCTGCACAACGTGTCCGTCTCCGTCCGGATCGACCGGGTGGAGGACGGGCGGCTGATCGGCCAGATCATCTGAGCCGCGCCAAATTTTGCCACGGATAGCCGGTCTCCCACCACGTCATACTAATCCCACCTGACAGAGGCTTGTCCGGCGGCGCTCTGCGCCGTCTCGTGGGAGGTTTTCGTATGACAGACAGACGGCGCGCCGCCCGGGGGATCACCGCCCTCGCGCTGGCGCTCGGTATACTCTTCATCCTCGGCGCGACGGTCCACAGCGCCTACGCCGCCACCTACCGGCAGGGTTCCTCCGGAGAGGCGGTGCGCACCATCCAGACCAAGCTCCAGCGTTGGGGGTACTATGACGGCGCGGTGGATGGGATCTACGGCAGCGCCACGGTGGAGGCGGTGAAGTATTTTCAGCGTGCCAACGGCCTGACCGCCGACGGCGTGGCCGGCCCGGCGACCCTGCGCGCCCTCGGCATGGAGGCGGAGGCGGACTCCGGCGGCGGCGCGCAGGTGGGCAGCGGCGACCTCGCCCTGCTCGCCCGGGTGATCTCCGCCGAGGCGCGGGGGGAGCCGTACAACGGACAGGTCGCGGTGGGAGCGGTCATCCTCAACCGGGTGGCCCACCCCTCCTTCCCCAACACCATCTCCGGCGTGGTCTATGAGCCGGGGGCGTTCAGCTGCATGCTCGACGGGCAGTTTGACGAGCCGGTGGCGGACTCCGCCTATCAGGCCGCGCGTGATGCCCTCAACGGTGTGGACCCCACCGGCGGGGCGATCTACTACTTCAACCCCGCCACCGCCACCAGCGCGTGGATCTGGAGCAGGCCGCTCATCACGGTGATCGGCAGCCACCGGTTCTGCTCGTGAAATCTGATTCTTACAGTGCCCGGAGGACCCATATCCTCCGGGCCGCTTTAGATAGAAAAGTGACTCTCCTCTGCGCGGTCTTCTTGCAAAGCGGCCGCCCCTATGATATTCTTTTGGTAAGAGTATTTCCCTATGACAAACAGATTTTGATGAGAAGGGAGAAGTCGCCCATGACCACGACCAAGCCGGTGATCGTCATCGGTCACAAGAATCCGGACACCGACTCCATCTGCGCGGCCATCTGCTACGCGCAGCTCAAGCGGAAGCTTACCGGAAACGAATACATCCCCTGCCGCGCCGGGCAGCTCAACGGCGAGACGAAATATGTCCTCGAGCACTTCGGCATCGAGACGCCCCGCCTGGTGGAGTCACTCGAGCCGCGCATCTCCGACGTGCAGTACCGCCAGGTGGGCGGCATCAGCGCCCACCTCTCCCTGAAGCGGGCGTGGGAGTACATGCGTGACAACAACATCCAGACCATCCCGGTCGTGGAGGAGCACAACCAGCTGCGCGGCATCCTCACGTTGGGCGACGTGGCACGCTTCTACATGGAGGACCAGGACGCCAACGCCCTGGCGGAGGCCAGGACCAGCTACCGCAATATCGTCGATGCGCTGGGCGGCGAGATGGTGGTGGGCGACCTGGAGGGCCATTTCACCGAGGGCAAGGTGGTGGTCGCCGCCGCCAACCCCGACGTGATGGAGGACTACATCGCCGAGCATGACCTCGTCATCCTCGGCAACCGCTACGAGTCCCAGCTCTGCTCCATCGAGATGAAGGCGGGCTGCATCGTTGTCGGCCTCGGCTCCAAGGTCTCGCGCACGATCCAGAAGCTGGCTGCGGAGGCCAACTGTGCCATCATCGCCTCCCCGCTGGACACCTACGCCTGCTCCAAGGTGATCAATCAGGCGGTGCCGGTGCGCCATGTGATGCGCACGAAGGGGCTCATCACCTTCCGCTATGACGACCTCGTCTCCGATGTGAAGGCGGCGGTCTCCAAAAAGCGGGTGCGCTACTTCCCCATCCTGGACAGCTCCGGGGCCTATATGGGACTGATCTCCCAGCGCAACCTGCTGGACATGGAGCACCAGCAGGTCATCCTGGTGGACCACAACGAGAAGGACCAGGCGGTGGACGGCATCCGCTCGGCCGAGGTGGTGGAGGTGATCGACCACCACCGCATCGACGCGGTGGAGACCAGCAACCCCATCTACTTCCGCAACCAGCCCCTCGGCTGCACCTGCACCATCGTCGCGCTGATGTATCAGGAAAATCAGGTGGAAATCGACCCCACCACCGCCGGACTGCTCTGCTCGGCCATCCTGTCTGACACCCTGATGTTCCGCTCCCCCACCTGCACCATCATCGACCAGCAGGTGGCCAAAATGCTCGCCGGGATCGCCGGGATCGACATCACTGAGCACGCCACCGCTATGTTCAACGCTGGCTCCCGTCTGGGGGACCGCTCCCCGGACGAGATCTTCCACATGGACTACAAGCCCTACAGCGCTGCCGGGAAGAGCCTCGCCGTGGCCCAGGTGGCCAGCGTCAGCCGGAGCGAGCTGCGCCGCCTGCGCGAGATCATGATCCCCTACCTGAAGAATCTCCTGCCCACCTCCGGGCTGGACATGCTCTTTTTGATGCTCACCAATATCATCGACGAGACCACCGAGCTCCTCTTCGCCGGCGCAGGGGCGCAGGACGTTGTGCGCGCCGCCTTCCACCGCGACTGTGAGGAGAACAGCGTCCTGCTGCCCGGCGTGGTGAGCCGGAAGAAGCAGATGATGAGTCCCCTCATCGGCGCCATCGAGGAGGCCGGGGAGTGACGGGGCGGTTAGCACTTCACAATTCGTTCAAAAATTGTTTTTGATTCCTTCACCATTTCCACTCTCATACCCGGTATGATATCAGTGTCAGGAGCAAGAACATCAAAAACACCTCCCTCTCTTTTCTTCTTTCTTTTGTTGGGTACGGCGCGCCGGAAAACCGGTGCGCCGTATCATTTTGGGCACAGACAGCCGCTACCGCCGCCTGCGCCCGGACGGGAGGGCTTCCCTTTCTTTTTCCAGCTTCGACCTTTTTCGACCAAATCCGGTGCGATGGCGTGCTATACTCAACGGGAGCCGAACGCCTGCCGCCTCTGGGGGCAGAGATTCGGCTCCCGTTGAGGATCCTCTCATCCATAGCCAAAGAGCCAGCGCACCGCCCAGGCCGCCGCCAGAAAGCCGGCCAGATCCCCGCACAGGGCGGCCGGGATGGCGTGGCGGGTCCGCCGCACGCCGGCGGCGCCGAAATAGACGCCGATGATATAGAAGGTGGTCTCGCTCGAGCCGAGCATCACCGCCACCGTCCGCCCCACCAGCGAGTCGGGGCCATAGCGCTCCATCAGCTCCGCGCCCACACCGAGCGCCCCGCTGCCGCTTACCGGCCGCACCAGGAGCAGCGCCGCCGTCTCCGGCGGGATGCCCAGCCGCTCCAGCGCGGGCACAAGCGCTGTGCCCAGCCACTCCAGAAAGCCGGCGGCGCGCAGCATGGAGATCGCCGTCATCAGCGCGATGAGGGACGGCAGGATGCCGAGCAGGATGCGCAGCCCCTCCCCCGCCCCCGTCCCAAGCGCGCGGTAGACATCCACCCCGCGCGCAAGGCCGGTCCCGGCCGCCAGCAGCAGGAGCATGGGCGCCAGCCACGCCGTCCAGCCGCTCACCGCCTGTCCCCCCAGAGGCGGGCCAGCAGGCGGGCCGCAGCGATCCCCGCCGCCAGAGAGCAGGCGGAGGCGGCCCAGACGGCGGGGAGGATATCAAACGGCGTCCGGCAGCCCGCCGCCGACCGCGCTGCCGCCACTGTGGTAGGGATCAGCTGGATAGAGGCGGTGTTGCACACCACCAGCATGCACAGCGCGTCCGAGGCCAGGCCGGGTGTCCGCCGGGCCATCGCCTGCGCTGCACGGATGCCCATCGGGGTGGCCGCATTTCCCAGGCCGAGCAGATTGGCTGCGACGTTGGCCGCCAGCGGCTCCATCACCTCCCGGTCCGACCGGAAGGAGGGGAACAGCCGCCCCAGCACCGGCAGAAGCGCCCGCCGCAGCATGCCGAGCGCCCCCGCCTCGCGCAGCACCGCCATCACCCCGGACCAGAGGCAGAGCCCGCCCGCCATCGAGAGGCAGAGCTCCACCCCCTCCTGCGCGCCCGCCATTGCGGCGGCGGAGACCTCTTCCAGCGTGCCGTTGGCCGCGCCGAACAAGATGCTCAGCGCTACCATGCCTGCCCAGATCCAGCTCATTGCCACGTTCCATTCCCCCTTGTATCTCGAAACAGTTTCGAAGTCACAGTTCGATCTGGTCAATTTAAGCCGCCTGCCTGGCGCAAGCACTCCCTTTTTCACCGGTCAGGCAGGAAAACACGCCGCCGCGCGGCTCGCAATGGCAGTCTTTGCCAATTTGAATAATTATTAAAAATACAGATATCCGTTGACTATCTGTGTAGGAATGCTCTAAAATAGGCAAATAAGATAGAAGACCATGCAGTTTGCGGCCCCGGGCAGTGGGTGGATGTTTCGCCGCAGCGGTTCCGGCAAAGGAGAGATGGAAGCGATGAAAGCAACTGGTATCGTCCGCAAGGTAGATGAGCTGGGACGGATCGTTCTGCCGATCGAGCTGCGGCGCACGCTGGAGATTTCGGAGCGGGATGCGTTGGAAATCTATGTGGACGGCTCGTCCATTGTGCTGAGAAAATATCAGCCGTCCTGCATCTTCTGCGGCAACGCGCGCAACGTGGTGCCATACAAGGGGAAAAATATCTGCTCCACCTGCCTCAAGCAGCTCAAGGCGCTGTGAGGCTGTCCATCCAGATTCTGACTGGCTGAACCTCTTTCCGGGGGTCAGCCTTTTCTTTTTGCCGTCTCAGGTATGCCTTTTGCCGCTTTTGGCATCCTAATGTGTGCCGGACAGGCCAACCATCCCGCGCCAGCGCGGCGCGCTTCCGGGGCTTGCAGCTTTTCTCCAATCTCATTATAATAGAGGGGCGCGACATACGCAGGAGACCGGCGCAGCGCGCTGCGCCGCAGAACAGGAGTACCCATCATGACATCCCATCCCAACATTGTCATCACCGGCATGGGGGCCGTGACACCCATCGGTACCGGTGTGAACGCCTACTGGAACAATCTGATCGCCGGCGCCTGCGGCATCGGCCCGATCACCCATCTGGACGTCTCCGCCCTCCCCGTGCAGATTGCGGGCGAGGTGCGGGATTTTGACCCCGCCCGGTTCATTCCGAAGAATCAGCTCAACAAGCTCACCCGCTTTGCCCAGTTCGCTTATGCCGCTGCGGAGGAGGCCCTGGCGGACAGCGGCCTTGCGATCGACCCCCTCCGCACCGGCATCACCATGGGCACCGCCATGAACGGCGTGGCGGAGATCTGCCAGGCCCAGGCGGAGTACAGCGAGACCGGGCGGAAGGTCTCCCCCTACTTCGTCCCCAAGGTGCTGGGGAATATGGCCGCCTGTCAGATCGCCATCGCCCACGACATTCAGGGGCCGAGCTTTACCCTCAACACTGCCTGCTCCTCTGGTCTGGACGCGGTGACCATGGCGGTGATGCTGCTGCGCGCCGGGGCGGCGGACGCCATGCTCGCCGTGGGCGGGGAGTCCATCGCCTGCGCGCCGGTGATCTCCTCCCTCGCCACCAGTCACGCGCTCAGCCGCAGCAACGACGACCCCCAGCAAGCCTCCCGCCCCTTTGACCGGGCGCGCAACGGCTTTGTGATGGGCGAGGGGGGCGGCGCGCTCGTGCTGGAGACGGAGGAGCACGCCACTGCGCGCGGCGCACACATCTACGGGCGCATCCTCGGCTGCGCGAACAACAACGACGCCTACCACATCACCTCTCCCCGCCCACACGGCGAGGGGGGCGCGCGCTGCATGGCCCTCGCCCTGGAGGATGCGGGGCTCGCGCCGGAGCAGGTGGGCTATATCAACGCGCACGGCACCTCCACCCCTGTGGGGGACGTGCTCGAGTGCGATGCGGTGCGCACCGTCTTCGGCCGGCACGCCGCCCGTCTCCCCGTCTCCTCCACCAAGGGGGCGACCGGCCACCTGATGGGCGCGGGCGGCATCACAGAGCTGATCGCCTGCGTGCTCGGCATCCGGGACGCTGTCCTCCCTCCCACGCTCAACGTCACCGACCCCGACCCTGCCTACGGGCTGGACTGCGTGCCGCTGGCCGCCCGGCCCTGCCGGTATGACATCGCCATGTCCAACGCCTTCGGCTTCGGCGGGCAGAACGCCAGCGTCATCGTGGGCCGCGCCTGAGGGCGGAGGGACCGTCAGGGGATATAGCGCAGGTTTCCCGGCGCCTCCTCTGGCATCTGCGTGCCGTAGTTGCAGAGGTAGATCACGGCATACTCCCTGCCATCCGGCAGCAGCATGCGGTAGATATCCACCGGCCCGTGAATATCCGCCACCTGCATACTGCCCATGCGCTGAAAGTCCAGCTTCACACCTTCGGGCGTGTGAAGATGGGAGAGGTATGCCTTGTCGAAGCCAAAGCCGCGGACAAACACCGGCCGTTCCGGCCGCAATCCATAGTCCGGACCGCCGCGGTGCTGCTTTTCATATGCCTCGTTATGCACTGCCTTCCCGGCGGTATATTGCTGGAACATGGCCATCGTCTCCAGCATATCCGCCCTTTTTTTCAGCTCAGGCTCCTGACGGTAGATCTCCTCCAGCGCGCAGTCCACACATTGGCAGACCGTCTGTGCCGGCATCTGTGGAGAGCGCCTGCACAGCGCCTCCTTGATATAGGACGGCGTGCTGAATCTGGGGTCAAATCCGCCGCGGGACCGGATCCAAGTCTGTAGGTAGATTTCATCGCAGAGGACAATGTGCTCCGCCGTCACTGCACCAAACACCTTCTGTGACATCTGGCACAAAATGCGTTCTGCGGAGTCCACGCCCCCATAGAAGAGCTTATCGCGCAGTTTCGGTTCCGTCTTTTTGTATATCTCTCTCACCTTTCTCCGTCCGGCGTCCTGCGCCTGCCCGGGCATCTCCGTCCGCCTCTCTCCGCCGCCGAACAACCAGCCAAAAAGGCCCGCGCGCTTCGGCTTCTTTGGGGCGGCGTGGTCATTGTGCTCCCCATCTCTCCTCATCGGTCTTGGCATAGTAAAAACCTCCTGTATAAATATTTGTTGTTTTTATCTTAACCTTTTTTCCTCCTGCTGTCAATCTCTTTCTCCGCCCTCCCTTGACAATTCGCCGCGGCCTGCTATAATAGAGAGGCAATCGGCTTTGATGGGGACGAATCCGCAGCGGACGGCCAGAGAGAGACGCCAGGTGCTGAAAGCGTTTTCCGCCCAACCCGGTGACACCGCCCCGGAGCCGCAGGTGAAGACAAGCCTGCCGTGTCCGCACGTTACAGCGGCCAAAGAGCGGGCGCGCCGCGCGGCGCGTCAAGCAGGGTGGAACCGTGAGATGAACCTTCATCCCACCCCTGATGTCCGTCAGGGGTGGGATTTTTGTCTCCCGCCCCGAAACACGCGATAAGGAGGCAATTTCCCATGGCAGACAACCAATTCACCTTTGACAACCCGGAGTACCGCCACACCTACTGGCACTCCTGCTCCCACATCCTGGCCCAGGCGGTCAAGCGCCTGTACCCCGAGGTCAAGCTGGCCATCGGCCCGGCGATCGACAACGGCTTTTACTACGACCTCTACTCCCCCTTCCCCTTCACGCCGGAGATCATGGAGCAGCTCGAGGGCGAGATGCGCAAGATCTGCAAGGAGAAGCTGAAGATTGAGCGCTTCGAGCTGCCCCGGGAGGAGGCGCTGGAGCTGATGAAGGACGAGCCGTTCAAGCTCGAGCTCATCCGCGACCTGCCGGAGGGCGAGGCCATCTCCTTTTACAAGCAGGGCGAGTTCACCGACCTGTGCGCCGGCCCGCACCTGGACTCCACCGGCCGCGTGAAGGGCAACGCCATCAAGCTCACCGCCTGCAACGCCGCCTACTGGCGGGGCGACGCGAGCCGTGAGACCCTCCAGCGCATCTACGGCATCGCCTTCCCCAAGAAGGACCAGCTCGACGAGTACCTCGCCAAGATCGAGGAGGCCAAGCGCCGCGACCACCGGAAGCTCGGCAAGGAGCTCGGCCTGTTCACCCTGATGGAGGAGGGCCCCGGCTTCCCCTTCTTCCTCCCGAAGGGAATGGTGCTGCGCAATACCCTCATCGACTACTGGCGTCAGGTCCACAAGCGCTATGGCTATGTGGAGATCTCCACCCCGATGATCCTCAACCGCCAGCTCTGGGAGCGCTCCGGCCACTGGGACCACTATAAGCAGAATATGTACACCACCGTCATCGACGGCGAGGACTTCGCCATCAAGCCGATGAACTGCCCGGGCGGGATGCTGGTGTATAAGTCCGAGCCGCACTCCTACCGCGACCTCCCCCTGCGCGTGGGCGAGCTCGGCCTGGTCCACCGCCATGAGCTCTCCGGCGCGCTGCACGGGCTGTTCCGCGTGCGCTGCTTCACCCAGGACGACGCGCACATCTTCATGACTTGGGACCAGATGAAGGACGAGATCAAGAACGTCGTCCGCCTCTTTGACGAGGTGTACTCCGTCTTCGGCCTGAGCTATCAGATCGAGCTGTCCACCATGCCGGAGGACCACATGGGCGACGAGAAGGACTGGGCCTTTGCCCAGGAGACCCTCAAGGAGGCCATCGGCGAGATGGGCAAGGACTTCGTCGTCAACGAGGGCGACGGCGCGTTCTACGGCCCCAAGCTGGACTTCCACCTGGCCGACTCCCTCGGGCGTACCTGGCAGTGCGGCACCATCCAGCTGGACATGCAGCTGCCGGAGCGCTTTGAGCTGGAGTACACCGGCGCGGACGGCGAGAAGCACCGCCCGGTGATGATCCACCGCGTGGTCCTCGGCTCCATCGAGCGCTTCATCGGCGTGATCACCGAGCACTTCGGCGGCGCCTTCCCCGCCTGGCTCGCGCCCGTCCAGGTGAAGGTCCTGCCGGTCACCGACCGCGCCGGCGATTACGCCGACGAGGTGGAGCGCGCCCTCACCGCCGCGGGCTTCCGCGTGGAGGTGGACCACCGCAGCGAGAAGCTGGGCTACAAGATCCGCGAGGCCCAGGGCCAGAAGGTGCCTTATATGCTCGTCGTGGGCGACAAGGACATGGAGAACCGCACCGTCTCCCCCCGCCACCGCTCGGGCAAAGACCTCGGCGCGATGAGCTGGGAGGACTTCCAGTCCCTGCTCGGCGAGGAGGTCGCCAGCCGGGCGATCCGCTGATCTTTCGCACAAACCGCACCCGCAAGGCCCGTCCGGAAAGCATGCTTTCCGGACGGGCTTTCTGCCGTTCTGTCTTTTCCCGTCCGGCAATACGCTTTCCGTATTGTTCCCGGCAAAGAAGGCATTTCCCATCTCAAAGAAGTTGTGATAAACTGCTTTCACAGGCAGAGAAAACGACCTGCAAACAGAACACAATGGAGGGAAACGATCATGAAGGCAACCAACCACACACTCAGCAAGCGGCTTTGGGCCCTGCTGCTGGCCCTGTCGCTCCTGTTGGCCCTGGCCGCCTGCGGCGCGCAGAGCGGCGACGCACCGTCGGATACGGATGAGCAGGGCGCATCGTCCGGTGACGCAGAAGACGCGGGAGGCGCGGCGGAGGACGCCCAGCCGGAGGACCCGGAGCAATCGGATGCGGCCGGCGGGCAGACAGACACCACCTATTCCCTGATTCAAAACGTGTACAACTGGGGAAGCTCCTACAGTGCCATTATCCTGCCGGTGAGCGGCGGCGCGGATGCCGCAGATCCCTCCGTCTACACCGTGTCGGTGCAGCGCTTTGACACCGCCGGCGAACTGCTGGATGAGGGCGAGCGGACGGTCACCGGGGCCTATCTCTCCGATGCGGCGGGCGCCGAGAGCGCGGATGGCGGCTATGTGACCCTCACCATGGAGGTCGCCGCCAATCTGAGCGCGGGCTCTCCCTACTATACCGACCCGAACACCTTCCTGGGCGCGCTGAAGTCCTGGGCAGACTGCCAGTACACCGTCACCAACAGTGCGACCGGCGAGACCTGGAATGAACTGGACACTGTCTATCACCCGGACGAGGAAGGGTTCCAGACGGACGTGTTCTCCGACGGCGATATATCCATCCCCTACGCCTTCTATGCGCCCGCGGAGGACGGGGAGAGTCATCCTCTGATCGTCTGGCTGCACGGCCAGGGCAGCGGCGGCACGGACATCGGCTTTGTCACCGGCGGCATGCTGGTCACCAACTGGATCACGGAGGAATCACAGGAGATCTTCGGCGGCGCGCACGTCCTCCTGCCTCAGGCAGAGACGCAGTGGCTGGACGATGGCAGCGGCAGCGGCTACAGCGCCGACGGTTCGAGCATCTTCACCGCCCCGCTGATGGCACTGATCGAGGACTATCTCGACAGCCATCCCGACGCTGACCCCAACCGCATCTATCTCGCCGGCTGCTCCAACGGCGGCTTTATGGCGGTCAATATGGCGCTGAACTATCCCGGCTATTTCGCCGCGATCGTCCCAGTGTGCGAGGCATATACTGACGAGTGGATCAGCGATGAGCAGATCGAGGCCCTCGCCTCCACTCCGACCTGGTTTGTCCACTGCTCAAATGATCCCGTGGTCGATGTCACCACCACCAGCGTCCCCACCTACGAGCGGCTGCTGGCCGCCGGCGCGGAGAACCTCCACTACAGCACCTATGAGACCATCACCGACCCGGACAGCGGCTTTGAGTACAACGGGCACTTCGCCTGGGTCTACGCACTGGCCAACCTGTGCAGCACCGACTATGACGGCAGCCCCGTCATGGTGGATGGTCAGGAGGTCTCCCTGTTCGAGTGGATGGCCGCGCAGAGCAAGTAACGTAATCTACCCACCGATTTCCTCTCTCACCTCTCTCAGAAGGCGTACACCTGCGTGTGTACGCCTTCCCCCTTCTGTCCGGCCTCCAGCCGTATGTACTCCATCCCATGCTGCCGACAACCATCAAGGAGGCGGTCATGTTGACATTCCGGCAAATGGAATACTTTCTCAAGCTCTGCGAGACGCTCAACTTCGCGCGGGCGGCAGAGGAGCTCTACACCACTCAGCCCTCCGTGACCCGACAGATCCAGGCGCTGGAGCGCGAGCTTGAAGTCCCTCTCTTTCAGCGCACCAGCCGCAAAGTAGAGCTGACGCCCACCGGGAGCTATCTGCAAAAGGAGTTCCGCCGTCTCCTGGACCAGATGAACGAGGCCATCCAGACCGCCCGGAAGATGGAATTGCAGCTTGCGGGCGAACTGCGCATCGGTGTGTGTGACCTGTGGGAGCTCCCCTTTCTCCCGGAGGCGATGCGCCAGTTCCGCACGCGCCACCCGGACGTCTTTTTGCAGCTCAAGGTGGACTGCTTCCGCAGCCTGATCCAGAAGTTTCAGAGCGAGGACCTCGACCTGATCTTCTGCATGCGCAGCCCCGCCGCGGCGGTCAGCGGCGCGGAACGCCGCCGTATGCGCCGGGGGCGCCTGTGCTGCATTGTCCCAAAGGGGAGTCCTCTGGCCAGGTGCGAACGTCTGACACCGGAGGACGTCGCGGCGTATCCGTGGATCTTTCGGGAGTCCCGGCACAGCACCCCTCCCATCGCCCATCTGCAGCTCCGGCTCAAGACCCGCTGGCCGGACCATCCCATTCTCTACAGCCCTTCCCCCGCCCAGTCCGCGCTTATGGTACAGGCAGGCTTTGGGATCTGTTTCGTGGTGGATTACTCCGTCCCGCTCAATCCGGGCTATCAATTGGTCCCCTTCTTCCTCTCCCCTCCGGAGCCGCAGGAGAATCTCGACCTCATCGCGCTCTGGCGTCTGAGGCGAAATTTCCTTCTCTCCAGGGAATTTGCCGCCCTGTCCGAGCAGATACAGACCGGCCTTGAACGGTCCGCGGGCGGCCCAGAGTTTTCAAAAATGGACATTTTTTGAAAAATAGATTAAAAATAGGTGAAATCGGCCAAAAGACACTTGCACTTTCCCCGCCCAGCCAGTAAAATAATCTTGTCAATCCGAAATGATGCGCACTGACGCAGAGGAGGAACTACTATGGCTTTCACGGTCAATATGGACGAATTGAAGAAAAGAGCCGCCGCGCTCGGCCAGACCGGGCTGAATATGGCCCAGTCCGGCGTGGATAAGAGCATTCAGCTCGCCTCCATCGCCAAGCTGCGCGCAGCCAACCTGAAGGAGGAGAGCAATCTCCGCGCCGCCTATGTGGAACTGGGCAAGATGTACTTTGCCGACCACGGCGCCGAGCCGGAGGATGCCTACGCCTCTGTCTGCGCCCTGATCGGGGATATTCAGGCCGCCATCGCCGCCAACAACGCCAAGATCGCGGAGCTGAAGGTCTCCCCTGAGGTCGCCGTCGAGGTGGACGCCGGGGCGGACGCCGAGGCGGAGGACGCCCCGGAGGAGGCGCCGGCTGAGGACGCCGCCCCCGGGGCGGCGGAGGCCCCCGCTGAGGAGGCGGCGCACGACGACGGAGACTACGGCTTTACCGGCTGACGGGTGTTCCGCTCCGGACCTCCGGGCCAAACCAGTCAATCTCTTTCTCTGACATGCAAAAGCGGACACGCGCGCATCGCTGCGCCGTGTCCGCTTCTCTGACTCTTTGCCGGTCTGTTCAGAGTGAGGCAGCCTGGCCCATCTCTCTCAAGGCAAGGGAGACGGCCCGGTTGAGGGCGTCCTCCAGGCGGCAGTCCTCCGAGCCGGCGACGAGGATGCCGCAGTGGGCGGAGGGTATGAGGATCTTCACCGCCTCCGCGCCGGAGACCGCCTCCGCCATTCGGGGGGAGACCTCACCCTGGATGCCGTTGGCGGCGAGGATGCCCACCGGGCCGAGGATCAGGTCCGCGCGGCCCGCCTGATAGCAGGCGGCGTTCTCCCCCGTCGCGCCCTGGGCCGCGCCGGCGCGCAGCATATTCGCCGTGGCCATCGCGTTGGTCCCGATGCAGAGGAGCTGCCACCCCTCCGGCATCTGGCCGGCAAGCTGGCGGATCAGCCGGACGCCGATGCCGCCGCCCTGTCCGTCCATCACCAGCAGCCGCCTTGTGGTCCGTTCTCCCGTCATACGCATACGCATCCTCCTTCATCTGTCGCTCTGGTCTGCATTCTAACAGATGGAGCCCGCTCCAGTCAAGGGAACCGCCTCTCTCCCTCGTCCTCTCCCCTCCCCCCCCTGCGTGAAAAGGGGGTTGACATGGAGCGCGCTCCATGGGCTATGCTGGACCTGTCAAACGAACCAACCGGGCGCCGCCTGCCGGGTGGCGCAGGACGAAGGAGGTCTGTCCCATGAAATCCACCGTCTACTTCACCCGTGAACTCACCGCCGATGGGCTGATGCGTGCCTATGAGGCGCTGGGCGTCTCGCTCCGCGGCAAGGTCGCCGTCAAGATCTCCACCGGCGAGCCGGGCGGGCACAACTTTCTCCAGCCCGCGCTGATCGGCCCGCTGGTGCAGCGGCTGGGCGGAACCATCGTCGAGTGCAACACCGCCTATGAGGGCCGGCGCAACACCACCGCCGAGCACCGGAAGGCGATCGGGGAGCACGGCTTTCCTCACATCGCCCCGTGCGACATCATGGACGAGGAGGGGGAGATCGCTCTGCCGGTACACGGCGGCTTCCATCTGAGAGAGAACTATGTGGGCGCGCACCTGGCCAACTACCAGTCCATGCTGGTGCTCTCCCACTTCAAGGGGCACCTGATGGCGGGGCTCGGCGGGGCGCTGAAGAACATGTCCATCGGCGTCGCCTCCGCCCACGGCAAGGTCCACATCCACACCGCCGGGCAGGGGACCTCCTTTGCCGACTGCTTCACCACCGAGCAGGACCACTTCCTCGAGTCGATGGCGGACGCGGACAGCAGCGTGATGGACTACCTCGGCCGGGAGAACATCCTCTACATCAACGTGGCCAACCGGCTGAGCGTGGACTGCGACTGCGACTCAAACCCGCATGAGCCGGAGATGGCGGACATCGGCATCTTCGCCTCCCTCGACCCGGTCGCGGTGGACCAGGCCTGTGTGGACGCGGTCTACCACTCCCCCGACCCCGGCAAGGCCGCGCTGATCGAGCGGATGGAGTCCCGCCACGGCATCCACACCATCGAGGCCGCCGCCGCCCTCGGCCTCGGCGCGCGGGAGTACGAGCTGGTGGACCTGGACAGCTGAGGCATCTCAGCGTTTTGTGATACAAAAGCGCCGCGGAGCACTGCCGGATGGGCAGAGTTCCGCGGCGCTTTGCCGTCGTCTTTCACTCCCAGGTCTTCCAGACATCGGGGCAGTATCCCACGGTGGCCTGCTTCCCGTTGCGCACGATGGGGGTGCGCAGGAGGGTGGGGTCCTCCAGCAGGTGCTCCACCTTTTGCCGCTCCAGGGCGAGGCAGGACAGCAGGGCCGCGTCCGGATGCTTCGGGTCGATCAGCGCGTCCAGCCCGACCGCCCGGATGACGGCGGTGAGCTCGCCGCGGCTCATGCCGTAGCGCGGCAGGTCGATGTTCTGGAACTTTACCCGGCGCTCCTTGAAGTAGCGCTGGGCCTTTTTTGTGTCAAAGCACTTGTTTTTGCCGAAAATCTGAATGTTCATCCCAGTCTCCTCTCCAGCAGCGGAAGATACCGCGCCCCCTCCGCGCCCAGACGGGACTCCATCAGTACAAAGGCGCGCACCGTCATCTCCTCCAGCACAGGGGCCTCAAATCCCTCCGGTACAGCGCCCGCCCGGCGGGCGAGGGTGATATGCGGGCGGTAGGGGCGCGCCTCCAGCCCGATGCCCTGCCGCAGCAGGGCCTCCGTCAGGCTGCGCTGAAGCCCCAGCAGGGCGGGCCGGGGCGGCACGGCGAGATAGAGCACGTCTCCGCCCCGCCGGACAAAGCGGCCCAGACCGCCAAAGGCAAGGGGAAAGGCGCGTCCCTCCGTCTCCTCCAGCGCGGCGGCGGCTCGACGCGCGTCCGGCTGCTCGCCGAGAAAGGCAAGGGTGAGGTGGAGCTGCTCCGGCTCCGTCCAGCGCCCGGTCACCCCGGCGCGGCGGAGCGTGTCCTGCAGGCGCGCGAGAGCCGACCGGTGCGGACGGTCCAGCGCGATGGCGCAGAAGAGCCTCACGCCTGATCCCCGGCCAGCTCCGCGCGCAGGCGGGTATAGCGCTCGCGCACCTGGGCGGCCTGTCCGCAGCTCATCTTCCCCTCCGTGCAGGGGCCGTCCACGCAGGGCGGACCGCTGTGGGCGAAGAGGGCGGGGGCGATGGGATAGACCAGGCGGTACATCTCCTCCGCCAGGGCGCGGATCTCCCACTGGGCGCGATTGCAGCAGCGCAGACGGAAGAAGTTTTGCAGGCTGCGGGCGTTCATGGTGACCACCATCTTGGTCTCACAGGCGTTGGGGAGGACGAAGCGCGCGTCCTCGTTCGCCAGCTTCTCCGCCTTGCGCTCCGCCTCCCGCTCCGAGAGGCCCTCGGCGAGAAACGCCGCCTTATGGCGGGCCTGGAGGGTCTGGGCGAGCTGGAGATACTGCCGCCCCTCCTCCTCCATCGCCGCGAGGAAGGCCGCCCTGGACGCGGGGTCCGCCTCCACCTCCGGGGGGATGACGAAGCGGAAATCGTCCAGGCGGACATAGCGCTGGCTCTGGACGGAGTAGGAGGCGATGCGGTGGCGGGTGATCTGCGCGAGCAGGGCGCGGGAGACCCCCTCGATGCCAAAGGTGAAGGAGGCGTGCTCGATGGGGCTCGCGTGGCCGTAGCTGGCGAGCATCCTGACAAATTGGGCGCTCTTCTCCGGCGTCAGGCCCTCGAGCAGGGCCTCCACGCCGGTGTCGGAGTAGCAGAGCTTGGCCGCGGCGGCCACCACCCGCTCCGGGTCGGGCGTATAGGCGATGAGCTGAACGTGAAGCATGGGGAGATCCCTCCTGGATGACGGTTCGTGCGGCGGCGCGGTTCTGCCGCCGGATACGCCTTGATTATACCACACGGCGGCGCGGGACGCCACCCGGGTTTTTCGGGGCGGCAAAAGCCCCCGGCACGGCAGGGTGCGCCGCGCCGGGGGTGACGGTCAAAAAGTCTTTTTCTCAGTAGGCGATGCCCTGCCACATCATGGCGTCGGCCACCTTCAGGAAGCCGGCGATGTTCGCGCCCGCCACCAGGTTGCCCGGCATGCCGTACTCCTCGGCGGCAGCCGCCGCGGAGGCGTAGATGTTCTTCATGATCTGATGGAGCTTCTGGTCCACCTCTTCGAAGGTCCAGCTCAGGCGCTGGCTGTTCTGGCTCATCTCCAGGCCAGAGGTGGCCACGCCGCCGGCGTTGACCGCCTTGGCCGGGCCAAAGAGGACGCCCGCGTTCTGGAAGGCGGTGACCGCCTCCGGGGTGCAGGGCATGTTCGCGCCCTCGGCGACCGCCATGACGCCGTTGCTGATCAGCCAGCCGGCCTCCTCGCCGTTGAGCTCGTTCTGCGTGGCGCAGGGCAGGGCGATGTCACAGGGGACGGACCAGATGCCGCGGCAGCCCTCGACGTACTTCGCGGTGGGGACATAGTTCAGATAGGTCTTGATGCGGTCGCGGCGGACCTCCTTGATCTCCTGGATCACGGTGTAGTCGATGCCGTTCTCGTCGACGATGTAGCCGTTGGAGTCGCTCATCGCGATCACCTTGCCGCCGAGCTGGGTGGCCTTCTGGTTGGCGTAGATGGCGACGTTGCCCGAGCCGGAGATGACCACGCGCTTGCCCTGGAAGCTCTCGCCGCGGCTGCCGAGCATCTCGCCGGCGAAGTAGCAGGTGCCGTAGCCGGTGGCCTCGGTGCGGGCGAGGGAGCCGCCGTAGCTCAGGCCCTTGCCGGTGAGCACGCCGGTGAACTCGTTGCGCAGACGCTTATACTGGCCGAAGAGATAGCCGATCTCGCGGCCGCCCACGCCGATGTCGCCGGCGGGGACGTCGGTATCCGGGCCGATGTGCTTGGAGAGCTCCGTCATGAAGGACTGGCAGAAGCGCATCACCTCGGCGTCAGACTTGCCCTTGGGGTCGAAGTCGGAGCCGCCCTTACCGCCGCCCATGGGCAGGCCGGTCAGGCTGTTCTTGAAGATCTGCTCAAAGCCGAGGAACTTGATGACAGACAGGGTCACGCTCGGATGGAAGCGCAGGCCGCCCTTGTAGGGGCCGATGGCAGAGTTGAACTGCACGCGGTAGCCGCGGTTGACCTGCACCTCACCCTTGTCGTCCAGCCAGCTCACGCGGAACTGGATGATGCGCTCCGGCTCGACGATGCGCTTGATCACGCCCGCCTTCACCAGGTCGGGGCGGCGCTCCACCACGGGCACTAGGCTCTCGAGCACCTCGTACACCGCCTGGAGAAACTCCGGCTCGTGCGCGCTCTTGACCGCGAGGTCTTCGTAGATACCGTTCAGATAAGCGTTGTTGATAGGCATACAGTAATCATTCCTTCCATCAAAATCGTCTCAGGCACGGCACAAATCGCGCACGCTTACGGCGCCGGGTCACCTCCCGCTCTCCGGCGCAGGCCGCGCCCGGGGGGGTGCGGCGTCGTCTGCCTCGCCATTGAGACATGGAAGAAATTGTCGTCTGGTCCGGCTGCCGTTCCGGACTGTTCTATTATACCAACGGATGAAACTCAGCGCAAGTAAAAATTCATCCCTTCCGGCCATCTGCCGCCGGTTTTTCCGTGTTCTCCCCGTTTTCCCCCTCCGGGCAGAACGGCGCGGCCTCCAAAATGAATGACGTCCTGCAAAATCCGTCAATCCCGGCGGTATCCCTCCCTCATTTTGCAGGGCCGCGGTCATTCCGGGTGTCCATTCTTCTCTTTGGGATTTTATAGAATGTTTTTCCAAAAAGTGCTTGACATCCATCCCAGGGCATGCTATTATAATGTCACAGAAAGAAAGGGTGATTCCAATGTGGAGGGAAGCAGCCTTTCGGTAAACTCTCTTAACTGAGAGGATACCGCAGCGAGCCGCCAGAGAGCGTTTCAGCAGCACAGACAAAAGCCTGCGCAACAGCCAGAAAGGCGGAAGGCACTCGCAAATCTACGAAAGAGAGGTAAATGAAAAATGATGTTGGATATCAAGAACCATCGCTGAACCCCTGTCCGAAGGAAAGCAAAACGGACAGGGGTTCAGCATGTTTTGTCCTCCTCTTCCCCCGCCATCCATACTGACAGCTTGTCCTGACCGGCCTCGATCAGGGCGCTTTTTTTCGCCCTCGTCAGGCGCTTGATCTCGGCCTCCCGGCGCAGGGCGGCGGACCAGTCAGGGGCGGTCTCCGCGTAGACCAGGCGGACCGGGCGGCGGGAGCGGGTGTACTTCGCGCCATCCCCGCCGTTGTGCTGCCGGAGGCGGCGCGCGAGGTCGGTGGTGCTGCCGGTATAGTAGGTTTTGTCACGACATTGGAGTATATAGACGTAATACACCCCGTTTCACCTCTGTTTTCTCATATGATTTGACGGTTGACTGGAACGCGCTCCGCCGCTATCATGTCTCAGAACCCAAATCCCTGTATTTGGAGGTAACACAGATGCGTTCCAATCAGGCGCTCTTTGCGCGTTTTGCAGCGATGCTGCTGTCCAATATCATGATGGGCTTTGCCACGGCCTGGGTCTTCCGGATCGGCATGGGCTCCGACCCCTTCTCGACGATGAATGCCGGCCTCTCCTCCCACCTGCCGGTGAGCTACGGCACCTGGTCGCTCCTGCTCAACATCGGCCTGCTGCTGGCGGTCGTGCGGTATGAGCGAAAGCTGCTCGGCGCGGGCACGCTGTGCAATATGGTCCTCTGCGGCTACTCCGCCGACTTCTTCGGCTGGATCATCGACCAGGTCCTCCCCGCCGGGGCGCTGGATGCTCTGGCGCTGCGCGCGGCGATCGCCGTGCCGGTGCTGGTGGTGTTCATCCTGGCGGCGGCGGTGTATATGTCGATGGATCTCGGCGTCGCGCCCTATGACGCCCTGCCCTATCTGCTCTCGAACCGCACCCGGCTCTCCTTCGTCAGGCGCGCACCCTCGTGGACGTGACCGCCCTCGCGATCGGCATCGCCGCCGGGGCCGCCTACGGCGCTGTGACCGTCGTCATGGCCTGCACCCTGGGCGCGGCGATCTCCTGGGTGAGTCGACAGATCCACAGCCGCTTCTTCCCCGCCGCGGCGTAATACAAACACATTACGCACACATTTTACAATTTCAACGTAGAAAACGCAAGGCCGTCCCGTGGGTTCCGGGACGGCCTTCGCTGCTGAGCGCGGGAAAAGAAAAATCCCCTGCCATCTGACAGGGAAGCTCAGTCTGTCGAAAAAGCATGTTTGGCGTGATAAAAGCAAGGCAAAAAGGTCTGGAAGCCCTCCGCAGGAGTTTTGTTGCGAAGCAACAAAATAAAGTGCAATCTCGTTTTTGGGACGGGCGTGTACCGGCCCAAAAACACAGGGAGGCCGGGAGTGTGCCCCGAAGGGGCGCGCGGTTCGGCCGCATTTTCGAACAAAATCGCAGATTTTGTTCGAGCGTGTCGACCCTTGTCGACACGCAAAAATCCCCTGCCGTCTGACAGGGGATCTTCGATGCACGAGGCGGGAGTCGAACCCGCACGCCCACAACGAGCACTGGCACCTGAAGCCAGCGAGTCTACCAATTCCACCACTCGTGCCTGTTCTGCCGCGGCGCAGAATGCGCCGGACAACAGAATTAATATAGCACGCCGCCGGAGCGATGTCAAGGTTTTTTTCTACAGTCAAACTGTCCGAGATTCCGACTGCGGGCGGCGGGCGGTTTGCGCTGTTTCCCGATTGACGGAGCTGGCGGGCGGGCCTATAATGATACCTGCCAAACACCGCAGGATGGGAGTATAGACCGGCATTCAGGGCCGGCGCTCACGCCAGATCCGGCGCTCCGGCGCCGGCCGCGGACAGAAAGGATGTTGTGCCATGTCCCAGGTCATCCACGCCGCCGGGGCGCCCGCCGCGCTCGGCCCCTACTCCCACGCGATCGAGGCCGGAGGCTTCCTCTTCACCTCCGGTCAGGTCCCTCTGGTGCCCGCCACCGGCAAGCTGGTCGGGCCGGACATCGAGTCGCAGGCCAATCAGGTGCTCGACAATCTGGAGGCCGTCCTGCGCAGCGCCGGGCTGACCTTCGCCAATGTGGTCAAGACCACCATCTTCCTCACCGATCTGGCCGATTTTGCCGCTGTGAACGCGATCTATGCCGCCCGCTTCCCGGAAAATCCGCCTGCGCGCTCCTGCGTCCAGGTCGCCGCCCTGCCTGCCGGGGCTCGGATGGAGATGGAGCTGGTCGCCGCACGCTGAGCCTCCGCCGCGGCACGCGCCGCGTCAGACCGATCCTCCGGAGCCTCTCCGGGGGATTTTTCTTGTACTTTGCGTTTTCAGTTTTCTTAAATTTGACCCGGCGGCTTTTTTGCTATTGCGCCTCTTTTTTTATTATGGTAAACTGGAGAGGCCAGTTTCCTGTCGATTCCTGTCGGCCGAACGCGCGTTCGGCGCGGCGGCTGGCAGTTGTGATATAAAAGTATGGTGATTGCTCTTGGTTTTTTCTAGTTTGCTCTTTTTATTTGCCTTTTTTCCGCTGAATCTGCTGTGCTACCGCCTGGCCCCCACGCTGCCGGCGAAGAACGTGGTGATGCTCTTCTTCTCCCTGGTGTTCTACGCCTGGGGAGGACCGGCATATGTTCTGCTGCTGGTGGGGATGACCTTTGTGGACTGGTTTTTCTGCCTGCGGATGGACCGGGTGGGCGCGACCTACTGGCAGCGGAAGCTGGACCTGATCCTCGCATGCACCGCCGACCTCGGCCTGCTGTGCATTTTCAAATACCTCACCTTCCTGCTGGAGAACACCCACCGCTTCTTCGGCTGGCCCTCTGATGTGCCGCAGATCGCCCTGCCCATCGGCATCAGCTTCTATACTTTCCAGCTTTTGAGCTATGTGGTGGACGTCTACCGGCGGGATGTGCCCGCCCAGCGCAGCTTTCCCAAGCTGCTGCTCTACGTCAGCCTCTTTCACCAGTGCGTGGCCGGCCCCATCGTCCGCTATCAGCATGTGGCCGACGAGATCGACTACCGCCGCGCCAGCCGCACGGAGATCGCCGACGGCATCGGCCGCTTCACCGTCGGACTGGCCAAGAAGGCGATGCTTGCAAACCCCTGCGGGGAGTTGGCCGACCTCTTTCTCTGTGCCTCCGGCCTGTCCTTCACCGAGACCCTCGCACAGCTCTCCAGCCGCTCCGCCCTCTCGCTCTGGCTGGGGGTCCTGTGCTACACTTTGCAAATTTATCTAGATTTTTCTGCCTATTCCGATATGGCGATCGGCATGGGCCGGATGATCGGCTTCCACTATCACGAAAATTTCGATTTTCCGTATATCGCCCGCTCCATCACGGAGTTCTGGCGGCGCTGGCACATCTCGCTGAGCCAGTTTTTCCGGGATTATGTCTACATCCCCCTGGGCGGCAACCGCTGCGGCATGCTCTGCCAGATCCGCAACCTCGCAATCACCTGGCTGCTGACCGGCCTGTGGCACGGGGCGAGCTGGAACTTTCTGCTCTGGGGCGCGTACTACCTCGCCTTCCTGCTGCTGGAGAAATTCCTGCTGCGGCGGCAGCTCGAGCGCCTGCCCGCCCTGTTCCGGCACGTCTATGTCCTGCTGGTCGTCATGATCGGCTGGCTGATCTTCCGCGTCACCAGCATGACCTGCCTGAAGGCCGCCTTCCTCGGCCTGTTCGGCGGCAACGGCAATCCCCTGAGCGACTACGAGACCGTCATCAGCCTGCGCAGCTATGCCGTCTTTCTGGCGGCGGCGGTCCTGGCCTGCACACCGCTCGTGCGCAATCTCTACCGGCGGGCAGACAGGGCGATCGCCAGCATGCCCATCCTTCAAAAGGCGTGGACGGTCCTCCAGTCTGCCGGTCCCATCCTCCTGCTGCTGCTCTCCACGGCGGCGCTGGTGGGCGACCAGTATAACCCCTTCCTCTATTACCGCTTCTGAGGCCGCGCTGTGCGGTCTTCCCCAGTATAGAAGGTGAATGCGCATGAGTACCCCCTCCCCTTCCCCCGCCCAGAAGAACAGCCAGCCCTCCGGCGGCAGGCCGCCGCATCGCGGGCTCTCCGCGCCGGCGCGCCTGCTGCGGAGAATACAGATTCGCCTCTACGTTTTCTGCCACAAGTCCCGGCGGGAGCCCTATCCCCTCTATGCCGATCAGGCTCCGCCGCGCAAGCCACGCGGCACAGCGCCGCGGATCCTCTCCTTTCTCGCGGCGCTGGCGCTGATGACCTGTCTGGCCATGCTCTTCCCGCTCCGTCCGTCCCATTCGGATGCGGAGATGCGCGATCTTGCCCAGTTTCCCGATTTCAGCCTGTCCTCTGTGGCGGACGGCAGCTTTTTTGACGGCCTTACGGTGTGGTTTGCCGACACCTTCCCCCTGCGTGACCTCTTTCTCTCCCTGCAGGCCCAGGTGGAGAAGCTCTATGGGGCCAAGACGGTGACCATCGTCGGCTCGGTCAGCCAGGGGGACGAGATCCCCACCTTCGGCCAGGAGACCACCCTGGACCCGGACGCCGCCCACCAGAACCAGACCCCCACCCTCCCGGAAAGCGATGTCTCCCCGGACGGCCAGGCAGACGCCACCGCCCCCGAACAGGACGCCGGCATGCAGGAGGGCGGTCAGACGGAGGGCCAGGGCGAGACAGGGACTGAGCAGCCGGAGGAGGACCTGGAGATCCCCGCTCTGGACGAGGACGCGGTGGTGGAGCAGCTGAGCACGGTGCTCGTCATCGACAACGCCGCCTATGAGTACTATAACTTCGTCCAGGCCCAGGCGGACAACTACACCGCCACCCTCAACCGCGCGGCGGACCAGCTGGAGGGGATCAGCACGGTCTACTCCATCATCGTCCCGAACAGTATGGGCATCTGCGTGCCGGACTCCGTCCGTGAGCAGGCCGGCTCCTCCGACCAGAAGGCGGCCATCGACTACATGAACTCCTGTCTGGCGGGCGATGTCGTGCAGATCCCGGTCTACGACGTCCTCCTGCGGCACTATCTGGAGGGGGAGTATCTCTACTTCCGCTCTGACCACCACTGGACAGCACTGGGCGCCTACCGCGCCTATGAGCAGTTCGCCGCCGCGGCGGGCTTTACCCCCACGCCGCTGGACACCTACACCGAGCACACCTATGAGGGCTTCCTCGGCACCTTCTACAACTCCACCAAGAGCGAGGCGATGGCGAACACCCCGGACACCGTCTACGCCTATGAGGCCCCGTCCACGAACAACATCCACATCACCACCAGGGAGCTCTCCGACTGGCTCTATCTGGTGGTCGCCAACGTGGACAACAGCGCGGCGGGCAACAAGTACGGCACCTTCATCGGCGGAGACAACCCGTACAGCTACATTGAGAACCCCAACCTCTCCGACGGCTCCGCCGTCATGGTGGTAAAGGAGTCCTACGGCAACGCCTTTGTCCCCTTCCTGATCGAGAACTATCAGTACGTCTATGTGGTTGACTACCGCTACATCTCCGATGTGGACAGCCGCCACCTGGCCGAGCTGTGCTCCGACCTCAACGTGAAGGACGTCCTCTTCCTCAACACCATCTCCACCACCCGCTCGGAAAAGCTGGTCAACCTGCTCACCAGCTTCGTCGGCTGAATATGAAGCATGCGCTCCCCTCTCCGTTCCAACGGGAGGGGAGCGCATGTTTGACAGTCTCAGCTCCTCCCGGAGCGGCTATGCGCCGTCCGGGAGGAGCTTTGTGGTGTTGCAGGGTCTGTGCTATGCGCCGTCAGGAGTGCCGCAATGCCTCGATGGGGTTCTTGCGCGCGGCCTTTCCGGCGGGATAGAGGCCGAAGATGGCCCCAATCAGCGCACAGAAGCCCACCGACAGCCACGCCACCGAGAAGTCGAGCGTGAAGGTCATCGTCTCTCCGGCCACCGCATTGGCAATTTGCAGGATACCCCAGGAGAAGGCGATGCCGAGCAGGCCGCCCAGGATGCTGATGAGCAGGGCCTCGATCAGGAACTGCACCATGATGTCGCGCGGGTCCGCACCGATGGCCTTACGGATGCCGATCTCCCGCGTCCGCTCCGTCACCGACACGAGCATGATGTTCATGATCCCGATGCCGCCGACGAGCAGGGAGATGGCGGCGATGCCGCCCAGCATGAGCGCGAGGGTATCTGTCACCGAGCTCATCGCGTCGGCGATGGCGGACTGGTCGCTCACCGTAAAGGCGTCCTCGTCCTGGTTCAGCCGCTCGAGGAGGTACTCCGTCACCGCCGCCTCCGCCAGGTCGAGGGAGGTGTCGTCCGTCCCCGCGAGGTAGAACCGGCTGACATACCGGCTGCTGCCCGAGATGCGGCTGAGGGTGGTGTAGGGGATGTAGGCCTCATAGACCGTCTCATCCCCGGTCAGGCTGGTCTCGCTGTCCTCCTCGGCCAGCACGCCGACCACGAGGAAGGGGATGCCGTCCAGATAGACCTTCTCCCCGGTGGCGTCCGGCCGGCCCACCAGCTCGACCGCCGTCTCCCAGGTGAGCACGGCGACATAGGACATGTTGTCCACATCTGTCTGCATCAGCAGGCGCCCGTAGGCCAGCTCCAGCCCCTGGATCTCAAAGTAGGGGTTGGTGGTCCCGTAGACCGCGGCGCTCTCGTCGCTGGTGTAGCCGTACTTCACCGTGGCGCTGGTCTGCCCCAGCGGTGCGGCGAGGGAGATGTCCTCGTCCTCCATCAGCGTGTCCAGCTCAGAGAGGCGGATGGGGTTCTCCTTGTCGTCCGACACGCTCACCAGGAGCAGGTTGGTACCGAGGCCGGAGATGGTGTCGGTGATGGAGCCGGTTGCGCTGTTCACGATGGAGACGAGCACCACCAGCGCGATCACGCCGATCAGAATGCCCAGCATGCTCAGGAAGGAGCGCAGTTTGTTGCCCAGGATGGACTCCCATGCCATTTTCAGTGCCAGGATCAATCCTCATGCACCACCTTCCCGTCGCGGATCTGCAGCCGGCGCTCCGCCTGCTGCGAGACCTGCTCATCATGCGTGATGAGCACGATGGTGTTTCCCTCCCCGTGCAGCCGGTGGAAGAGGGAGAGGATCTCCTCGCTGGTGCGCGAGTCCAGATTCCCCGTCGGCTCGTCGGCCAGGAAGAGGGAGGGGCGGGTCACCAGCGCCCGCGCGATGGCGATGCGCTGCTGCTGTCCGCCGGAGAGCTCCATCGGCCGGTGATTCATCCGGTCCACCAGGCCCACCGTCCGCAGCGCCTCCGTCGCGCGGACCAGGCGCTCCTTCCGCCGGACCTTCTGATAGATCAGCGGCAGCTCCACGTTCTCCAGGGCGGTCATCTGGTGGATCAGGTTGAAGTTCTGGAAGATAAAGCCGATCTTTCTCCGGCGCAGCTGGGTCAGATCCCGCTCGGAGTAGTGCTCGATGTTCTGCCCCTCGAGCAGGTACTCCCCCTCGTCGGCGGTGTCCAGGCAGCCGATGATGTTCATCAGCGTGCTCTTGCCGCTGCCGGACGGGCCGATGATGCTCACAAACTCGCCGGTGCGGATCCGCAGGTTGACGTGGTCCAGCGCGTTGACGACATTGTGCCCCATCTGGTAGCGCTTGGAGACATCATGAAAGACGATCATGGCTCAGCCTCCCATCATGCCGGGCATCTGTCCACCGCCGCCGCCCATGCTGGGCATCTCGCTCATATCCGGCATCGAGCTGCCTCCGAAATCCGGCATCTGTCCGCCGCCGAAAGAGAAGCCGCCGGCCGCGCTCTCCGATTCGGAGGAGCTGGCGCTGCGCAGGTAGTAGACGGTCTGCCCCTCCTCCAGGCCGGAGACGATCTCCACTGTCTCCCCGTCGGAGAGGCCGGTCTCCACCTCCACCTCGCCGCCGAGGTTCCCCTCCTCATCCATCGAGGTGTAGACGAAGACGCTGCTGCCGCTCTGCTGGAGGGCGGAGACCGGCAGGGTGAGCACATCGGCCGCCTCCTCCGTGGTAATGGTGGCGGTGGCGCTCATGCCGAGTTTCATCTCTGCCGTGGCTGCAAAGGAGATCTCCACGGTGTACTGGGTGGACCCGCCCGCGGAGCTGCCGATGGAGGAGACGGCGGTGACGGCGCCCTCAAAGCTCTCGTCCTCGATCGCGTCGAGGGAGATCACGGCGCTCTGTCCCACCGAGACGGTGTTGATGTCCAGCTCATCCACCGAGATGCTGATGCACATGCTCTCGCTGGCCGAGAGGGTGAAGGCGCTCACCGTCTCCGCTGCGCTGCTGTCTGTGCTGCTCTCGGTGGCGGTCACGGTGGTGCTGGCGGCGGTGACGATGCTGCCGGAGCTGACCGAGACGGAGCCGCTCCCGCCGGAGAAGCCGCTGCCCGAGCCGCCGGAGGGCCAGGTCACAGAGCCGCCGCTGCCGGTCCCGTTATTCTCCCCCGTACTGTCCTGATCCGGGAGGAGGGTGTCGCCCTGCGTCCCGCTCTGCTCCTCCTCCGTGGCGGAGAAGGTGACCAGGAAGGAGAGGGTCTTCCCGTCCTCCGACCAGCTCAGGCCGGAGACCAGGCAGTCCACGCCGTCATTGACGAGCGGGGTGTAACGGGCGGAGAAGCAGTACCCCTCCTGCGCCGTCAGCGTGATGCGCGCCCGGTAGGTGGTCCCGGCGGCAAAGACGGTGTCCGCCGTCTGCCAGACGATTTCGCCGGTGTACTGCTCCGTCCCGGCCAGCCCGGTCTGCATCGCCGCGCCGGTGACGGGCGCGGTGACCGTCAGGGCGGAGAAGTCGGAGATGGGGGTGTCGGCGGCCGTCTCCCCGCTGTCCGTCCCGTCCTCTGTGCCGCCGGTCTCGCCGGAGCCGCTCCCGGTCTCACCGGAGTCCTCAACGGAGCCCGCATCGGAATCACTCCCGGTCTCGCCGGACGGCGCCTGCGTGCCGTCCTCTCCGTCCACGCTCCCGTCTTCCTCTGCCGCGCCGCTCTCCGCCTCACCGGAGACCACTGCGCCGAGCAGAGTCACCGCGCCGCCAGTGTCCGCACTGGAGGCATCCAGCGCGGTGAAGCTCACGGCCGAGCTGGCAGACGCCGTCTCCGACGAGCCGGAGGAGGAGATGTTCACTGACTGCACCACCCCGTCCGAGGGGGCGGTGACCGTCCCGGTCTGGGCGATGGCGAGCACCTGCTGGAGCTGCTCATAGACCTCCTGGCGCTCACGGGTGAGCTCCTGCACCTCGGCAGAGCTGCCGGAGTGCTCCAAGGTGCAGAGGGTGTCCCCGGCGTCCACCGCGTCGTTCTCCTCCACCTCCAGCTCGCTCACCACGCCGCTCACGGCGGTGATGGCGATCGGCTGATGGATGGTGAGCGTCCCCCTGCCGAGGCTGTTCCCGCCGGCGTCGGTGACGGTGACGCTCTCATCCAGCTCCGTCCCCTTGTCGCCGATCGTGATGACCGCGCCCGCACTCACGCTCTCCACCGTGCCCTCCTTCTCCGTGCCGTCGGAGAGGGTGACGGTGACCTCATCGCCCACGGCGAGACTGCCGGCATCCTCCAGCGTGACCGACATCCGCCCGTCCGCGCTCAGGAGCATCAGCGCGCCGTACTCGGCGACGATGCTGGCGGCGTCGTCCCCCTCGGCGGCGTAGATTTTGATGATACGGCCGGAGAGGCTGGTCTCGAGTTCGGTCTCGTCCTCGTCCTCCTCCAGCGCCTCCTCCAGCTCCTCATCCAGGCCGTCCAGCGTCTCCTGGAGCGACTGGAGGACCAGCTGGATGGAACTGGCGTCCACACTTGCGAGGGTGTCGCCCGCCTGGACCTGGTCTCCGGCGGAGACGTAGACGGTGTCGATCACCAGCCCGCTGGGCAGCTCCACCGACTCCGTGCTGGAGGAGGTGAGCGAGCCGGTGCCCACGATGGAGTTGGTGACTGTCCCCGTCGTGACCTCGGCCGACTGTGCGCCCGCGGTGAAGTTCTCCATCGCACCCTGGAAGAGGAGGCGCGGCAGCACGAAGAGCGCCAGCACCGCCAGCGCGGTGAGGGCGAGCACGGCGATGAGGATCACTCTGCGCCAGCGATGCGGCTTCTTCGCCGCCGCGCCGGACAGGGAAGGGGGGTTTTTCAGTTTCATATGCGATCCCTCCTGAATTGATTGCAGCCGCATTATAATTCCTCAGGCTGAAACCAAGCTGAAAAAGGGAAGGACCCGGGATGAACAAACTGTAAATAAACGGAAAACAGCTTCGCCACAGCTGTCAACGTGGCGGTCTTTGCCCAGACGTCCTGCACATCTCTGCTCCAGCGAGCGGCGTATGGGCTTTCCCGACGCAAAAAGCTCCTCCCGGACGGCGCAAAACCGCTCTGTGAGGAGCCTTTTCATTCCAGATGGGCAATGTTCCGGCGGTACTGGGCGGGGCTGCAGCCCACCTGGCGGCGGAACTGGCGGTTGAAGTTGGAGAGGTTGTTATAGCCGCTGTCCGCCGCGATCTCCGCGATGCTCCGCCCGGTGCTGCCCAGGGCCTCGCAGGCGGCGCGGATGCGCAGCTGGCACAGATGCTCGATCGCGCTCATGCCGGTCGCGCGCTTGAAGCAGAACATGAAGTGGCTCTTGCTCAGGCTGCACAGGGCAGCAAGCTGCTCCACCGTGACCGGCCCGGCATAGTGCTCCGCGAGGTAGGAGAGGGCCGGGCGGATCGCGTGGCCATCCGAGGCCTCCGGGCGGCGGTCGGGGGCGGCGGCAGCGTCCTCCTCCAGCAGATAGACCAGGCGGAGCAGCTCGCTCTTGAGCAGGAGGTCGGCGCGGGCGGTGTTCTCCCGCGCGCAGGCGAAAATCTGCCGGAAGCAGGCGCGCAGGGTGGGATAGCACGGCTGCGCGGGGGTTATCTGTCGCCGGACGGCCAGCCGCCCGCTCAGCAGGGGGTTGACGCAGTCGGTGACGCTCCGGTCCCCGCCCGTCCCGAGCAGGGCGGGGTGGAAGACAAAGGCGTCGTAGTGCAGCATCGCCCCCTGCCGGGGGTAGGCGGCGTGCAGGGTGTTGGGCGGGATCACCACGAGGTCACCCGCAGAGACGGAGCAGCGCGCCCCGTCGAGAAAGAGCAGCCCCTCCCCCGCCAAAATCTCGTTGAGCTCAAACTCCCCGTGCCAGTGGGCGGGGACGTTGGCGTACAGCTCCGGCATTCGGCACTCATAGAGAGAGAACGGGATGCGCGCCGTGCCGTGCGCGCGCCGCTCCCGGGCAGATCGTATCCCGTCTTTTGCAGGCATGGCGCTCCCCTCCTCCATTATCGTAGGATAGTATCCATCTGTCCGAATATAGCAGGAGATTTCCCCCGCAGCTTCGTATTATAATTGTATCACAGAACACCGCAAATGCAACTGCAAAGGAGAACGCTATGAAATTCATCAACGACAACGGGGCCCTGGTCTTCTACCACAACGGGGAGATGGGCCGCATCGAGGCGTGGGGGCCGGACGCCCTGCGCGTGCGCACCACCATGCTGGGCAAATTCACCGGAAACGACTGGGCGCTCACCGAGCCCATCCCCGCCGCCGCGGCCACCGTGACGGTGGAGGAGGAGGACCATTGGGTGGGCGACGGCACCATCGACAAGCGCGAGATCGCCACCATCACGAACGGACGCATCCGTGCGGTGGTCAACTTTGTGGGCATCCTCTCGTTCTACCGGGACGACAAGCTCTTCCTGCGCGAGTACTTCCGGATGTACGACGGCACCCTCTCGCGCGAGAGCCGCTGCCTGAAGGTGGTCAACCGCACCTGGAAGGGGATCATCGGCGGGACGGAGCACGCGCTGAGCGTGAAGTTTGAGAGCAACGACGCAGAGCGCATCTTCGGCATGGGCCAGTACCAGCAGCCCTACCTCGACCTGAAGGGCTGCACGCTGGAGCTGGCGCAGCGCAACTCGCAGATCTCCGTCCCCTTCGCCCTCTCCTCCCTCGGCTATGGCCTGCTGTGGAACAATCCCGCCGTCGGCCAGGTTACCTTCGGCAAGAACTACACCGAGTGGGTCGCCCGCTCCACCCGCGAGATGGACTACTGGATCACCGCGGCGGACACCCCCAAGGCCATTCTGGAGCGCTACACCGCCGTCACCGGCCGGGCCGGGCAGTTCCCGGAGGACCTGATGGGCCTCTGGCAGTGCAAGCTGCGCTACCGCACCCAGGACGAGGTGCTCACCGTCGCGCGGCAGTATCAGGCGGAGGGGATCAAAATCGACCAGATCGTGATCGACTTCTTCCACTGGACGGTGCAGGGGGACTGGAAGTTTGACCACACCTACTGGCCCGATCCCAAGGCGATGGTGGACGAGCTGCACGCGATGGGGATCAAGGTGATTGTCTCCGTCTGGCCCTCCGTGGACCGCCGGAGCGAGAATTTCGGCCCGATGATGGAGCGCGGGCTGCTCATCCGCACGGAGCGCGGCGCGCTGCAGACCTATGACTACCAGGGCGACTGTGTGGAGATCGACCCCTTCAACCCCGAGACGCGGAAATACGTCTGGGAGGTCTGCCGCCGCAACTACTACGACCTTGGCATTGACGCCTTCTGGCTGGACAATTCCGAGCCAGACTACGGGGTGTACGACTTTGACCACTACCGCTACTGCGACGGCCCGGCGCTGGCCGTGAGCAATATCTACCCGCAGATGTACAGCCGCGTCTTCTACGACGAGATGAGCAAGCTGGGCAAGCCCGTGGTCAACCTCCTGCGCTGCGCCTGGGCGGGCTCGCAGAAGTACGGCAATGTCATCTGGTCGGGGGATGTGCCCAGCACCTTCGAGGCCTTCGCCGACCAGCTCCAGTGCGGACTGAACATGGGCCTGGCGGGCATCCCCTGGTGGACGACGGACGTGGGCGGCTTTATGACCGACGACGTGAATGACCCCGACTTCCGGCAGCTCCTCATCCGCTGGTATCAGTTCGCCGTCTACTCCGCCGTGCTGCGGATGCACGGCGACCGCGGCCCGTACAACATCCCCCCGCTGGACGACCGCGACTGGGGCGGCGGGTATCTCCACACCGGCCAGCCCAACGAGCTGTGGAGCTACGGCGAGGAGAATTACGCCATCATGCGCAAGTACTACGACATCCGCATCTCCCTGCACGACTATATCAAGTCGCTCTACGATGAGGCGAGCGAGAACGGCTCCCCCCTCATCCGGACGATGTTCTACGAGTTCCCGGAAGACCCGGTCTGCTGGAGGCTCTCCGACCAGTACATGTTCGGCAGCCGCTATCTGGCCGCCCCCATCCTTCAGCTCAACCAGTTTGAGCGGGAGGTCTACCTCCCCGCCGGGTCGTGGAAGCTCACCTCCACCGGCGAGGTCTTCCCGGGCGGGGGCCGCGTCACCGTGGCCGCCCCGATCGACTACATGCCCGTCTTCGAGCGCATCTGAGACAAATAGAGATAAGACGCCCCCGGCCACGGTTCTGCTGCGGCCGGGGGCGTCTTGCGTAGTCTCTTGACCATCTCCTGTCTGCTTGGAGGTCTCTTATCCGCCGTCCCGCTGGCGGAGGAGGCGGACGATGCGCGAGGTGCCCAGGCGGTCCGCGCCGAGGGCGAGGAAGTCCTCCGCGTCGGCCAGGGTGGCGATCCCGCCGGCGGCCTTGATCTTGAGCCCGCCGGTCACATGGCGGGCGAAGAGGGCCACGTCCGCCCGGGTGGCCCCGCCGGTGGAAAAGCCGGTGGAGGTCTTGATGTAGTCCGCCCCGGAGGCGGCGACGAGCGCGCAGAGGCGGACCTTCTCCCCCTCGGTGAGCAGGCAGGTCTCCACGATTACCTTGAGCACCTTGCCGGGACAGGCGGCGCGGACGGCGGCCATTTCCGCGAGCAGAGCGTCCCAGCGCCCCTCCTTCACCAGGCCGAGGTGGATGACCATGTCGATCTCATCCGCCCCGTTTTGCACCGCGTCCGCCGCCTCGAACGCCTTGGCGGCCGCCGTGGCGTAGCCGTTGGGAAAGCCGATCACGGTGCAGACCGGGCAGCGGCCCGCGAGGTACTCCGCCGCCCGGCGGACGAAGGCGGGCGGGATGCAGACGCTCGCGCAGCCATAGCGCGCGCCCTCGTCGCAGATGGTCCGGATCTCCTCCCAGGTCGCCGTGGGGGCGAGCAGGGTGTGGTCCACATGGGAGAGCAGGGTGCGTTCATCCATCATGTTCTTCCTCCCGATAGGGGTCCCGCCGCTTCAGCGAGCGGTCGAGCCAGTACTGGTGCAGCTTGAAGCCGGAGCGGTAGGTGGTCTCCGGGCCGAGGCAGTCGAGCGGCTGCCAGGCGTTCGCGGCCGCCTCGCTGGGGAACTCCACCTCCGCATAGGAGAAGGCGCCGCCGTCCACCACGGAGCACTCCAACGTCAGGCCCCCGCCGAGGTCATAGGCGCGGTAGTCCTTGTGGATGAGGGGCTTGTCCTGGTCGAGCAGGCCGCGCAGCTCCTCGAACTGCTCCGCCGTGAGCGGCAGCTCCACCTCGTGCCGGGCGAGGTCTCCCCCGCTCTTGATGGTCAGGCGGTAGAACTCCTCGCCGCTCTCCTCCCGGCGGTGGCGGCGGATGCGCACCTCGTTCGGCTCGGTGTAGAGATAGCCCTGCCAGGTCTGCATCCGCCGGAGCAGGGGCAGGTCCTCCGGGAAGTCCCTCAGCCAGAATTTGCGTTCGATCTCCATCGGTATCCTCTCCTTTTATCCGAGCACCCTCCGGGCGATCTCCACGCTCTCGCGGGCGTCTCTGGCATAGTAGTCCGCGCCGATCTCGCGGGCGTAGTCCGGCGTGAGCACCGCACCGCCCACCCAGATCTTGCAGGGGTGGCCGGACCGGCGCAGGGCCTCGATCGTCCGCGCCATGCTGGCCACCGTGGTGGTCATCAGGGCGGACAGACCGATCAGGTGGATGTCCTGCGCGATGGCGGCGTCCACCACCTTCTGCACCGGCACGTCCCGGCCGAGGTCGCAGACCTGATAGCCATAGTTTTCCAGAATGACGCGGACGATATTCTTGCCGATGTCGTGGATGTCCCCCTCCACCGTGGCGAGTAGTATCTTTCCCTTGGACACAGAGGCCCCGCCGCGGTCCTGAATGGACTGTTTGATCACCTCGAACGCCTCGCAGGAGGCGTTGGCGGAGTTGATGAGCTGGGGCAGGAAGATCTCCTGCCGCTCATAGCGCTCCCCCACCCGGTCGAGGGCGGGGATGAGGAGCTCGTTGACGATCTCCAGCTCGGTCTTTGTCCGCAGCAGTTCCACCGTGAGGCGGCGGCACTCGTCGCGCAGGCCGCGGGAGACCGCCTCGGCGAGGTCCATCTGCGCCGGAGCCGCCGGGGCGGCCGCCGGGCGCTCCTCCCCCGCCGGTGCGGAGAAGCGGCCGATGTAGGCCGCGGCGTCCCGGTCCTCGCCGGAGAGGACGCGGAAGGTGGCTACGGCGTCCATGATCTGCCGCTGGTTGGGGTTGAGGATGGGGAGGTCCAGACCGCACTGCATCGCCTGGACCAGGAAGCTCTCCGTGATGCGCACCCGGTCAGGCAGGCCGAAGGAGATGTTGGAGACGCCGAGGACGGTGTGCAGGCCCAACTCGTCATGGACCCGCCGCACCGCGCGCAGCGTCTCGCGCGCCTGGTCCTGCTGGGCAGAGACGGTGAGGGTGAGGCAGTCGATGAACACGTCCTCACGCGGGATGCCGTGGCGCTCGGCGCTTTCCAAAATCCGGCAGGCGATGGCAAAGCGCTCCTCCGCCGTCTGGGGGATGCCGTTTTCGTCCATCGTGAGGCCGACCACCGCCGCCCCGTACTTCTTCACAATGGGGAGGACGGACTCGAGCACCTCCCGCTTGCCGTTGACCGAGTTGACGATCGCCTTGCCGCAGCAGCAGCGCAGCCCCGCCTCGATCGCGCGCGGGTCGGAGGAGTCGATCTGCAGCGGCAGGGAGACCACCGCCTGGAGGGCCTGGACCACCTCGGTCATCATCGCCGCCTCGTCAATGCCGGGCAGGCCGACGTTGACGTCCAGGATGTCCGCCCCCGCCTCCTGCTGCTCGATGCCCTGGGTGAGGATATAGTTCAGGTCATGCTCGCGCAGGGCGCGCTGAAAGCGCTTTTTCCCGGTGGGGTTGATGCGCTCGCCGATCACGCGCACCCCGCCGAGCTCCGCCACCCGGGAGGCACAGCAGACCCCGTGCCGCCGCCTCTGGCCGCGCGGGGCGGGCGTCAGCCGTGCAAGGCGGGCGGCGGTCTGGCGGATGAATTCCGGCCCGGTGCCGCAGCAGCCGCCCAAAAGGGTGACGCCGAGGGCGGCGAACTGGGCCATATCGGCGGCAAATTCCTCCGGCGTGACGTGGTACTCGTTCGTCTCCGGGTCGGGCAGGCCGGCGTTCGGCTTGACGATGAGGGGGAGGCTGGTCCACTCCGCCAGCTCGCGCACAAGGGGGAGGACCTCCCGCGGGCCGAGGGAGCAGTTGACGCCCATCGCGTCCACACCCAGCCCCTCCAGCGTCAGCGCCATGGCGGGGACGGTGCAGCCGGTGAAGGTCCGCCCGTTTTCCTCAAAGGTCATGGTGACAAAGACGGGCAGATCGCAGCACTCGCGCGCGGCGAGGACGGCGGCGCGGACCTCGTTCAAGTCGGTCATCGTCTCAAAGACCACCAGGTCCGCCCCGGCGGCAGCCCCCGCCTCCACCAGCTCGCGGTGGAGGGCATAGGCCTCGTCAAAGGAGAGGGTGCCGAGCGGCGCGAGCAGCTCGCCGATCGGGCCGACGTCGAGGGCGACGAGGGCCCCGGTTCCGGCGGCGGCGCGGCGGGCGATGGCGACGGCGGCGGAGACCACCTCCGCCGGGGTATGGCCGCAGCCGGCCAGCTTGTGGGCGTTCGCGCCGAAGGTGTTGGCGTAGATCACCCCGCTCCCGGCGTCGAGATAGCGGCGGTGGATCTCCTCCACCAGCGCCGGGCGGGTGAAGCAGAGCAGCTCCGGGCGCTCGCCGAGGCCGAGGCCGGCCTCGAGGAGCTGCGTGCCCATCGCTCCATCGAGCAGGAGGAATCGGTCAGGTCGCAGGTTCAGCGCCACAGGGGTTCCCCTCCTTTCTTCTCTGGCAGGTATCGTATAAAAGGCAGTGCGCACAGCCGGCCCGATAGCCCGTCTTGGGCGTAGCGGCAAGGCCGAGCACCGCCGTCACCGACTTGCGCGGCAGCAGCAGGCCGCTGCGCGATACGGTGAGCCCGATCCGCCGCCCGGTGTCCAGCGCGGCGCAGAGCGGGCGCTGGAGGGCGAGCGGGAGGTCCCCGTAGCCCGGGCTGAAGCGTCCGGTCAAATAGAGGCCCTGCGCGCGAAAGTGTGCGCGCAGTTCCGCCTCCAGATTGTCGCAGACGTTCTCGATCGCTGCGGAGGCGCAGCTGTCCCAGACCAGGGCGCGGGCCATGTCGCGCACCTCGGCGCGCAGCAGCAGAGCGTCCACTTCCCGCCCCAGGGTGGCCGCCAGGAGCACGGCCCGGTCACAGCCGTCCAGATGGCGGCGGATGTCCTCCCCCGTAAGCGTCAGGCCGGACCCGGCGGGCGTCGTGCCCTCCAGGGGGAAGACGCGCCAGCAGGCGCGCGGCTGCGCGGCTGCGGCGACCGCCGCCTGCCCCTCCGACACCCAGGCGCGCAGGTCCTCCTGCCCGTCCGGCGTGCGGCAGCCGAGATAGCGGAGGATCTCCGCCGGGTCGGTATCGGTCAATCTCGCCTGCATCCAGCCGCCCTCCTTCTCAGCGTATGTCCTCTCTAGTATACCGGCAGCGGGCGCAAATGTAAACCCCGCGCCGGGGCAGAGCGGGGGACCGGCCGCAGCGACGGTTTCGCTGCGGCCGGTATCTTCTGCTGCCATATGCTATTTTCGGGAATTGAGGGCGTCCCGGTTCTTCACGAAGTACTCCACGCCGGACCAGATCGTGGTGAGCAGGATGACGGCGTTTACCGCGCGGTCGAGCATCTCTGCCCGCAGCAGGAGCATCAGGCAGATGCCCACCATGGTGCAGGCGGTCTTCACCTTGCCCGACCAGCCGGCGGCGATCACGCGGCCGTTGTCCACCGCCACCAGGCGGAGGCCGGAGACGGCGAACTCCCGCGCCACCACCACCAGAAGCACCCAAGCCGGCATCCGCCCCTGCTCGACAAAGAGGCACATGGCGGATGTGACCAGCAGCTTGTCCGCGATCGGGTCAAGGAACTTGCCAAAGTCGGTGATCTGGTTGTAATGGCGGGCGATATAGCCGTCTGCAAAGTCGCTCAGGCTGGCAAGGATGAAGACGGCCAGCGCGGCATACTGCGCCCAGTCAACGGGCAGGTAGCAGAGCACGACAAAGACGGGGATGAGCGCCACCCGAAAGAGGGTGATCTTGTTGGCTGTATTCATGCTTCGTCCTCCCAGGCGTCGATCTCGCCCATCCGCTCGCCGTCTTCCGTGCCGGTGAGCAGGACGGGGACAAAGGTCCCCGCGGGCACCTCGCCCGCGGCAGTGAAGTAGACCGTGCCGTCCACGCCGGGCGAGTCCGCCCAAGTGCGGCCGGCGTAGCAGCCCATCTCCTCGTCAAAGCCCTCGCAGAGCACCTCCACCACCTGGCCGAGCTGGCCCTCGTTCCACGCGTCCATCACCTCGGCCTGCAGCTCGGAGACCAGCGCCACGCGGCGCGCGGCCACCTCCGGCGGCACCTGGTCCGGCATGGCGGCGGCGGGCGTCCCCTCCTCCGGGGAGAACTGGAAGACGCCGGCCCGCTCGAGCCGCTGCTCGCGCAGGAACTGGCACAGCTCCTCAAACTCCGCCTCCCCCTCGCCGGGGAGGCCGCAGATCAGGCTGGTGCGGATCACCACGTTGGGGATGCGCTCGCGCAGGCGGCGGAAGAGGCCCTCGATGTGGGCCCGGTCCCCCCGGCGGCACATCGCTTTGAGAATGGCGTCATTCGCGTGCTGGATGGGGATGTCAACGTAGGGGACGATCTTCTCCTCCCCCGCGATGGTGTCGATCAGCTCGTCGGTGAGCGCGTCGGGGTAGAGGTAGTGCAGGCGAATCCAGTGCACATCCAGCCGGCACAGCCGGCGCAGCAGCTCGGGCAGCATCAGCTGATGGTAGCGGTCCTGGCCGTAGCGCGTGACGTCCTGGGCGATCAGGATCAGCTCCTGCACGCCGCCGTCCACCAGCGCCCGAGCCTCGGCCAGAATGGACTCCATGCTGCGGCTGCGGTAGCGGCCGCGCAGGGTAGGAATCACGCAGAAGGCGCAGCGGTTGAAGCAGCCCTCCGCGATCTTCAGATAGGCCGTCCAGGGCGGGGTGGAGACCATCCGGTCCCCGTCCTCAAAGGTATGGTTGATATCGCCAAAGTATTCCGGACGGCCGCCGGAGAGCACCTCGCGCACGGCGGGGACGATGTCGGTGTAGCTGCCGGTGCCGAGCAGACCGTCCACCTCAGGCAGCTCCTCGCCGATCTCCCGCCGGTAGCGCTGGGAGAGGCAGCCGGTGACCAGGAGCTTTTTCAGGCGCCCCTCCTCTTTCAGGCGTGCCATCTCCAGGATGACGCCGATGGCCTCCTCCTTGGCCGCGTCGATAAAGCCGCAGGTGTTGACCACACAGAGGTCCGCCCCCTCCGGCTCGTCCACAACGGTATAGCCCGCGTCCTGCACGAGCGCGGCCATCTGTTCGCAGTTGACGCGGTTCTTGTCACAGCCGAGGCTGATAAATGCCACTTGTTCGCCCAAATCCGTCTCTCCTTACCATGTTTCTTCCGGTTCCGTCTGCCAGCGGTCCAGCTGGGAGCGGATCGCCCGCCAGGAAAACCCCCGGCGGCGCAGGGCATTGGCCTGCCGGCCCAGCTCCTGTTCCGTCACCGGGCCGCGGGAGAGCCTGCGCTCCAGATACTGCGCGATGACCTCTTCCTCCGGACGGGCCCCGGCCAGCGCCTCCTCCCAGTACTCGGCGGGCACCTTGCGCCGGCGCAGCTCCTCGCGCAGGCGCTGCGGGCCGTAGCCGCGCGCGTCGTAGTGCCGGACCAGCATGGCGGCATACGCGCGGTCGTCCACCGCACCCAGGTCCTCCAGCCAGTCCGCCGCCCGCGCGGCCTGCTCCGCCCCCTCGCCCTTGGCGACCAGGCGGTCCACCAGCTCACGCTTGGCCAGCGGGCGGGCCCCGATCATCCGGGCGGCCCGGGCCTTGGCGGAGCTCTCCGCCCCGCTCGCGCGCAGGCGGGCGGTCTCCTCCTCCCCCAGCTCCAGGCCGGGGCGGAGGGCGAAGTCGAGCACCTCCTGCCCGGTGACGCGCAGCATGGTCCCGTCGTCCAGCCAGACCAGATAGCGGTCCTTCACCCGCCGGGAGGGCTCACAGCGTTCGACCAGCGCCATCAGCCGTCAAAGTCCTCCGCCGTGATGTCCAGCGCGCGCCCGGCGTCCCCCTCCGGGGTGGCCTGCGCGCCGAAGGAGCGGCCCGCCGCCTGCGCGGCCACCACCGACTGTGGGCTCATCAGCTTGTGCGCGTTGGCGCGGATCTGCTCCTCCAGCCGGGCGGCCTCCTCGGGATGGTCGATAAAATACTGCTTGGCGGCGTCGCGCCCCTGCCCGAGGCGGAGGTCCCCCATGGAGTACCACGAGCCGGACTTCTCCACCAGGCCGAGCTTCGCGCCCAGGTCCACCAGCTCTCCCACCTTAGAGATGCCGGTGCCGTACATGATGTCAAACTCCGCCTCGCGGAAGGGGGGCGCCACCTTATTCTTTACCACCTTGGCGCGGGTGTGGTTGCCGATCAGGTCGTCGCCCACCTTGAGGGTGGAGACGCGGCGCACCTCGATGCGCACGGAGGAGTAGAACTTCAGGGCGCGCCCGCCGGTGGTGACCTCGGGGTTGCCGTAGACCACGCCCACCTTCTCACGCAGCTGGTTGATGAAGATGGCGATGCAGTTGGTCTTGGAGATGGAGCCGGCCAGCTTGCGCAGGGCCTGGCTCATCAGCCGGGCCTGGAGGCCCACATAGCTGTCCCCCATCTCCCCCTCGATCTCGGCGCGGGGCACAAGGGCGGCGACCGAGTCCACCACGACCACATCCACTGCGCCGGAGCGCACGAGCTGGTCGGTGATCTCCAATCCCTGCTCGCCGGTGTCCGGCTGGGCGATGAGCATGGAGTCGATGTCCACGCCGAGGGCGCGGGCATAGGCGGGGTCCATCGCGTGCTCGGCGTCGATATAGGCCACCTCGCCGCCCAGACGCTGCGCCTCGGCGACGATGTGCAGGGCGAGCGTGGTCTTACCGGAGGACTCCGGCCCGTAGATCTCGATGATGCGGCCGCGCGGCACGCCGCCGATGCCGAGGGCCAGGTCCAGCGAGAGCGAGCCGGTGGGGACGCTCTCCACCTGGATGGCGGCGTTGTCCCCCAGGCGCATGATGGAGCCCTTGCCGAAGGTGCGCTCGATCTGGGCCACCGCCGTCTCCAGCGCCTTCTTCTTGTCGCTGGCGGGGGCGGCGGAGCGGATGGCGGGTTGTTTCTTTGTAGCCATATGGTTCTGCTTCCTTCCTCGTGAAGTGTTTTTCTACATGATAGCAGGGCATCAGTCCGATAAACCGGACTGTTTCTCCCCCTCCGCCGGGAGCGGGCGCTGCCCCTCCACGACGCGGAGGATGCCCTGGGTGTCCGGATGGCAGGCGACAGAGCGGTAGCCCGCCTCCTCCATCAGGGCCGCGACCCGGCCGGCCTGATCGTACCCCACCTCAAAGAGCAGCCAGCCCTCCGGGCGCAGGGCGGCCGTCCAGCGGCGGATGATTGCGCGGTAGAAATCCAGCCCGTCCGCCCCGCCGTCCAGGGCGAGGTGGGGCTCATAGTCGCGCACCGACCGGTCCAGCGTCCCGATCTCCGCGGTGGGGATGTAGGGGGGATTGGAGGCGATCACGTCAAAGCTCCAGAGCCGGGCGGGCGGCTCCTCCCGCGCGTCCACCTGGAAGCAGGTCACCTGCGAGAGCAGGCCGCAGCGGCGGATGTTCTGCCGGCAGAGGGCCACCGCGTCCGGCGAGAGGTCGGCGAGCACCACGCGGCAGGGGTGCACGTTGGCAGCGATCGCAAGGCCGACGCAGCCCGTCCCGGCGCAGAGGTCGAGGGCGCGCGCCCCCTCCCCCGCCGCGCGGACGCGCGCGATCGCGTGCGCGGCGAGCACCTCGGTGTCCGCGCGGGGGATGAGCACCTGGGGCGTCACGTCGAGGTCCAGCCCGTAGAAGCTCCACTCCCCCAGCAGGTAGGCCACCGGCGTCCCCTCCAGGCGGCGGCGCAGCAGGTCCTCCACCTCCCGGCAGAGCTCCTCTGAGGCGTAGAGCGGCAGGTCGATCCAGAACTGTTCCCGGCTCTTGCCGGAGACATGGCAGATCAGCTCCCGCGCCTCCAGCGAGGCGGCCTCCACCCCGGCGCGGCGGAGGAGCTGGCGGGTGTCCAGATAGAGATTGTTATAGGTCTTTGCCATCGCGCACCTCACCAACGGTCCTGGCCGGGGCGGCTGGGCAGGACGAGGCGCAGCGCCTCGATCGCCACCTCCATCATGCTCTCGTCCGGCTCAAAGGTGGTGAAATTCTGCATCCAGAGGCCGGGGGCGGTGAGGATGCGGGTGAGGGCGGTGTCATGCCGGCCGGCAAAGCGGTTGAACTCATAGCTGATGCCGACGATGACCGGCAGGGTGAGCAGCTGCAGCCCCATCCGCGCGAGCAGGTTGGGAGGCGTGACCACGCTGAAGAGGAGCGCATGCACCAGAATTGCGATGATGACGACGACAAAGAGGAAGCTGGTGCCGCAGCGCGGGTGGTGGCGCGGCATCTTCGCCACGTTCTCCACCGTCAGCTCCAGCCCGCGCTCGTAGCAGAAGATGGTCTTGTGCTCCGCCCCGTGGTAGGAGAATACCCGGCGCATATCGCTCAGGCGGGAGCAGAAAAAGAGATAGGCGAGGAAGAGGCAGACGCGGATGACCCCCTCCACCGCGCTCACGGCGAGCTTGCCCATCGGGATCAGGAGCTGGAGCGCCCCGGTGACCGCCGCCGGGAGCAGGAAGAACAGGCCGACGGAAAAGCCGATGCCGAGCACAACGGCCAGGCCGATCACGATCTGGCCGAACTTCTCGCTGCCCAGCCGCTCCTCCAGCCAGACCTCCAGCCGGGACAGCTCAGCCGCCTCCTCCTCCGGGTAGAAATCGGCGGAGAACATCAGCGCCTTGACGCCGCGGATCATGGAGTCGAGAAAGGTGACGACGCCCCGGATCAGCGGCCAGCCAAGGATGGGATAGCGCTCTTTGATCAGATGCAGCTCCTCTGTGCGGACCTCCAGTCCGCCGTCCGGGCGGCGGACCACGATGGCCTGCCGCTCCGGGCCGCGCATCAGGATGCCCTCGATCAGCGCCTGACCGCCGATCGTCGTGCGAAAATCTGTCTTGGTGTCTCTGGTTTGCATGGATGTGATTGACTCCTTCTCAAGCTGCCCACAATATATCAAACATCCGTTCGAATTTCAAGAGGGCAGCGTCATTTTCCGCCGCCTGCGAGGTCCTCCGGGCGGAGGATGGGCAGCGCGCCGGTGTTGCCGGTGGGATTGCTCGGCGTCGGGGCGGAGACGGGCAGGAAGATGCGCACCAGGCAGCCGCCGCCCACCGCGTTGGAGATCTCCAGCCGCCCGCCGTGGCGGGAGACGATCTCATCGCAGACCGCCAGGCCGATGCCGTTGCCGCGCGCCTTGGAGGAGCCCTTGTAAAACTTCTTTTTCACAAAGGGCAGCTCCTCCTCCGGGATGCCCGCGCCGTGGTCGCGGATGGAGATGCAGATGGTGTCGTTGATGCGGGCGATGGCGGTCTGGATATGGCCGCCCGCCCCGCCGTGCTTGGCGGCGTTGTCCAGAATGTTGGAGAACACCTGCCGCAGCCGGTGCGGGTCGCCCGGGATGGGGGGGAACTCCTCCTCACAGTCGGTGTGCTCCAGGCGGATGCCCTGCTTCTGAAAGAACTGGCGGTAGGTGAACACGGCGTCCTCAAACTCCGCCTTGATGTCCACCGTCTCGATATTGAGGGTGAAGCGGCCATCCTCGATGCGGGAGAACTCCAGCAGCTCCTCCACCATCTGGGCCAGGCGCTTGCCCTCGCTGACGATGATGCCGAGGCCCTGACGGTACTCCCCCGGGTCGGTGATCTCGCCGGCCAGCAGCGTCTCCCCCCAGCCGTTGATCGCCGTGAGCGGGGTGCGTAGCTCGTGGGAGACGGAGGAGATGAACTCGCTCTTCATCCGCTCGTTCTGGCTGATCTTCTGGGACATGTCGTTGATCGCATCGGTGAGCTGGCCGATCTCGTCGTCATACTGTTTTTCGATCTGGATGCCATAGCTCCCGGCGGCGATGTGGCGGGCGGTCTCGGTGATGCCCGCCATCGGCTCGACGATGGACTTGATGAAGTAGACGCTCGTGCCGTACATCAGCACGACGAGGAGGGCGGCGCAGAAGAGGACGAGCAGCATGAGATAGACGATCTGCCGGTCCACCAGACGCAGCGAGGTGACCAGGCGCATCACGCCGCGCACCTCGCCGTTGTTCACAATGGGGGAGGAGACCGCCATCACCCGCTCTCCGGTGCTGGGGTCCCGGCCCATCCAGTAGCCGGTGCTCTGCTGCCCGATCGCGGTCTCCACATCCCCGGTCGAGACGCTGCCGCCGGAGTTGAGCCCGTAGGAGGCGAAGGAGGAGAGAATCACCCGGCGCTGGCTGACGTTGATGAATTGCAGCTCCAGCCGGTCGCGCTCGTCAAAGCCGCTGATATAGTAGTTGGCCATGTCCAGATATTCCGACTCCGTCGAGGCATAGCTGGAGAAGAAGTCGCTGGCCGCCTGGGCCCGCGCCTCCAGGCCGAGGCGCATGGAGCCGTAGTAGTAGTCGCTGATCCACATGGCGGCAAAGATGGCGACGACCACCGCAATGCTCATCACCACGCCCACGCTGTTGATCATCCAGCGGCGGCGGATGCCCTTCTGGAAGAAATTGGACGGATGGAGCAGCTCGCGCAGGTGGAACTTCTCCTGCTCCCGCTTTTTCTGCGGCGCGGTCCGCCCGCCGCTCCGCTCAGGCGGTCTCAAAAGCCCCATTTATACCCGTAGCCCCAGACGGTGGTGATATAGGCCGGATTGGTGGGGTCGTCCTCCACCTTCAGGCGCAGGCGGCGGATGTTCACGTCCACGATCTTCACCTCGCCCAGGTACTCCCTGCCCCAGACCGCCTCGAGGATCTCGTCGCGCGAGAGGGCCTTGCCGGGATTTTCCATGAAGAGCTTGATGACGGAGTACTCCACCTGGGTGAGCTTGATGCGCTGGCCGTTCTTCTCCAGCGTGCGGTTGCGGGTGTTGAGCAGGAAGGGGGCCTGGCGGATCTCTCCGCTGTCCATCACCGGCTCCCCGCCGGTGCGGCGGTAGAGCGCGTCCACCCGGGCGGTCAGCTCCGCCGGAGAGAAGGGCTTGGTCACATAGTCGTCCGCCCCCGTCATCAGGCCGGTCACCTTGTCCATCTCCTGTGTGCGGGCGGTGAGCATAATGATGCCGATCTTGGCGTTGTCGGCGCGCAGGCGGCGGCAGACCTCAAAGCCGTCGATGCCGGGCAGCATCACGTCCAGCAGGGCCACGCGGATATCCGGATTGCGCCGGACCACCTCCAGCGCCTCCTCTCCGCTGGAGGCCTCCAGCGTGTCATATCCGGCCCGCTTGAGGTTGATGACCACAAAGCTGCGGATATTGTCCTCATCTTCCAGAACCAGTACCTTTTTCATGCCGTACCTCCTCATTCACTGGACCAGTCGGTGACAATGATATGCAGATGCTCCTCCACATCCTCCACCGTCCAGGCGATCTCCGTTTCGCCGGAGAAGAGGACGGAATAGACCGCCTCCTCCGTCCCCTGGCCGAGCACGGTGCGCTCGCCGATCGCGGCGCGCATCTCCCGGTCAGCGCCGGTGTTCTTATAGACCGTCATGAACAGCGCGCCGGCGGCGTTGGTGAGGACGTTCTGTCCGGTGGAGAGGTCCATCTGGAGATGGCTCTCCCCCTCCGGGTCCACCTTCACCACCTGATAGAACTGGATGCCGCGCTCCACCGTCCGGCCTTCGCTGTAATCGCTGCGCGCCAGGGCGATCTGCCCCTGCCACGACTCAGGCAGGACGAGATACCAGCCGTCGCTGCTGTTATAATAGGTCGTACACATCAGGTGCTGGCCGCCGTGGAGATCGTACTGCATCCAGGAGACCAGATAGAAGGTCTCCGCCACGCAGATGGCGCCGCTCTCCAGCCGCTCATAGGTGGCCGAGAGGGTGGGGATCTCCCAGACGCCGTCTCCGTTGAGGTCCTGATCGGCCACATAGGTCCGCCGGCGGGTGAGCTCGCTGCTGCCGCTCTCCTCGCTGCGGGTGACGTTGACCAGCGTCCCCTCCCGGACGGCGAGCACGTCGGTGATCTGATAGGCCGCGCCGCTCTCCTCCCCCGCGGATGCCGCCGTGCCGGTGACATAGAGGGCGGCCTCTCCCCCGTAGAGGGCGCTGGCGTTGATGCGGTCGATGGAGGCCAGGTCGGTGGAGAGGTAGACCTGGTTCACCCGCATCATGCTCCCGTCCACGCAGCGGTAGTAGTCCGCGCGGTTCTCGCTGCCCTCGGCGGTGTTGAGCTGGAAGAGGAGGAGCTCGTCCGCACCGTCCCCGTCGAGGTCCTCGATCGCGTAGCGGGTGTAGGTCTGGGGGGAGAGGAGCTCCTGACTGCCCCCGTCCCAGACGCTGTAGGCGGACAGGGCGTAGATGCCGGAGGAGATCTGCCAGCTGATGACGATGTCCAGATTGTCCCCCCCGTCGAGCTGGCAGTAGGCCACCGAGCTGAAGGCGCTGCCCTGTCCGGTGAGGATGGTCATCACCTCATATTCGCTCTCCTCGTTCTGGCCGAAGACATAGACCTGCAGGCCACCCTCCTGGCCGGAGGAGTCACGGAAGAAGGCCACCGCCTCCCCCACGCCGTCCCCGTCCAGATCCACGTCCTGCACCGGCTGGGTGCTCGAGCCGGCGAGGGGGGCGGCGTATTCCAGTCCGCTGTCGAGCAGGGCCTGCAATTCGCCTTGCAGACTCTCATATTCCACCGAGGCGCGCGGCAGGGCATAGAGCTCTTCCGCCGCACTGATCGCGCCGCAGCCGCTCAGCAGCGTCAGCAGCGCCGCCAGCAGCGCCAGCAGCGCCGGTTTTCTCTCTCTCACAGCCTCGCCTCCTGTAGATAGTCGCCCTTTTATTTTATCACACCATGCGGCAAATTCCTATCCCAATTTTCCGCCTGCACGGCAAATGGGCGGGAAACGCATTCGGTTTCCCGCCCATTGAGATGTGCTCTGTTTCTTACAGGTCTGTCCCTTACAGCCGCTCCATCACGGCTAGGAGCTCGCCGAGGTCGGGGCGGATGGACACCGGCTCCCCGGCGGCGCGGATGGCGTTGGGGGTGTCCTTCAAGCCGTTGCCGGTGACGATGCTCACCACCGAGGCATCCTGCGGAATGAGGCCCAGCTCCAGGGCCTTTTTCACGCCCGCCGTCCCCGCCACGCCGGCCGGCTCGCCGAACACACCGGCGGTGCGGCCGAGCAGGCGGGCCGCGGCCAGAATCTCCTCGTCCGAGACGTTGACCACCACGCCGTTGGAATCGCGGATGGCGCGCAAGGCCTTGTCCGCGTTGCGCGGGACGCCGACGGCGATGGAGTCGGCGAGGGTGTTCTCCTCCATCGGCTGCCACGGCTCGCCGGTGGCGATCGCGCGGTTGAGCGGGCAGCAGCCCTCCGCCTGCACGCTGATCAGGCGGGGCAGGCGGTCAATCATCCCGGTGGCGTAGAGATCGCAGAACCCCTTCCACACCCCGGCAATGGTGCAGCCGTCCCCGACGGAGAGGGCGACGTAGTCCGTCATCTGCCAATGGAGCTGCTCGGCGATCTCCAGGGCGACCGTCTTCTTGCCCTCCATCAGGTAGGGGTTGATCGCCGCGTTGCGGTTGTACCAGCCGTAGCGCCCGATCGCCTCCTGGGAGAGGCGGAAGGTCTCCTCATAGCTGCCCTGGACGCTGATGACGTGCGCGCCGAAGATCATGAGCTGGGAGACCTTCCCCTTGGGCGCGCGGGAGGGCACAAAGATATATGTGGGAAAGCCCGCCGCCGCGGCGTTGCCCGCCAGAGAGGAGGCGGCGTTGCCGGTGGAGGAGCAGGCGATGATCTCCGCCCCCGCCTCCTCCGCCTTGACCACCGCCATGGCGGAGGCGCGGTCCTTCAGGCTGGCGGTGGGGTTCACGCCATCGTCCTTGATGTAGAGCTTGCGCAGGCCCAGGACCTCCGCCAGGCGCTCTGCCTCGTAGAAGGGGGACCAGCCCACCCGCAGGCGGGGACGGCTGCCAATACCGCGCACCGGCAGATATTCCAGATAGCGCCACATGGACCGCTCCGGACGGCGGGCCATTGTCTCGCGGTTCACCGCGCGGGCGATGGCGTCGTAGTCATACCGGATGTCCAGCAGGCCGCCGCAGTCGGGGCAGGTGGTGATATCTGGCTTTGCCTCCCACTCGCGGCCGCAGGAGATGCACTTGGCGCAGCGCACATGTTCCATCATGGCGGCAAACTCCTTACAGGGTCTTGAGCAGGCCGGTGCGCTCGTTGAACTCGTCGATCAGCGCGTCCAACTCGTCCGCCTGGGCGTGCACGGCGTCCCAAGTGCCCTTGGTGTCGTACCAGAGGGCATTGAGGTCCTCCACCGTGCGGCCCTGCTGCTCCACCCAGGTGTAGTACTTCAGGTTGTGGATGCGCTTGCGGTCGCGGTAGCCCAGCTCCGCCATGCTGTCCGTCTTGAGGTTCAGGATGTGCAGGTTGTGATCCAGCTCCGCCGCGCGGTCGCTATACGCCCCGTACATCTCGTTGAGCTCCTCGATGCGGCTGCGGTACATGACGGCGGAATCGGTGAGGACGGTGAAGACCATGTCGTGCTCGGTCAGCTCGTAGTACTTGGCCATCTTGATGCAGCACAGGACGTTGGCGATGCCGGAGATGCCCAGCCAGGTGAGCTGCTCGATCAGCTCGTCGGACAGGCCGAGGGTGCCGCGCAGGTACTGCTGGCCCTCCGGGGTGTTGAACAGGCGCAGCAGGCGCTGGGAGTCCTCGTCGTCGATGTCGATGACCATGTCGGTGTTCTTGACGTTGTGAATCCAGGGGATGTGCTTGTCGCCGATGCCCTCGATCCGGTGGCCGCCGAAGCCGTTTTCCAAAATGGTGGGGCACTGCAGCGCCTCGCCCACGGCGAGCTTGGCGCGCGGATAGACGTCCTTGATGCGGTCGCCGGCCGAGAGGGTGCCCGCCGAACCGGAGGTGAAGCAGCAGCCGAAGATCTCGTCGCCCGGGCGGCGGATCGCCTCATAGAGGTCCACCAGGGCGTTGCCGGTCACATTGTAATGCCAGAGGGGATTGCCCATCTCCTCAAACTGATTGAAGATCATCATGGACGGGTCCTGGCGCAGCTCCCAGGTCTTGTCGAAGATCTCCTTCACGTTGGACTCGCAGCCCGGCGTGGCGATCACCTGTCCGGCAATCTGGCTGAGCCACTCAAAGCGCTCCTTGCTCATCTCCGCCGGGAGGATGGCCACCGAGTCGCAGGCGAGCAGCTTGGAGTTGAACGCGCCGCCGCGGCAATAGTTGCCGGTGGAGGGCCAGACGGCGTGGTGGTAGGTGGCGTCAAACTGGCCGGTCACCAGGCGCGGGGCAAGGCAGCCGAAGGAGGCGCCCACCTTGTGGCAGCCGGTGGGGAACCACTTGCCCACCATCGCCACGATCCGGCAGGGCACGCCGGTGAGCGCGCTGGGCAGCTCCACATAGTTCGGCACCGCCTGATAGCCGCCGCCGAACTCCTTGGCCTCGTTCTTCCAGGTGATGCGGAAGAGATTGAGGGGGTTCACGTCCCACAGCCCCACCTGCTTCAGCTTGGCCTGAATGGCCTCCGGGATGGTCTCCGGGTGGCGCATCTGGCGGATGGTGGGGATGATGACGCCGTTTTCCTTCGCCTTCTGAATATTACGTTCCAAGGCAGCTTCGTTTTTGGTCAGATCGATCATAACTGCAACCTCTCTCCATCGTCAAAATTCCGCAGGGTACGGCCCCGGCGTGTACTGAATATACTATAGCATCCGCCTTGACAAATTGCAACGCCGGCCAAACATTTTTTGTGATAGCCTGATACTTTTTCAGTGTCATTTTCCGGCGCTGTTTCTTTCCTTTTCAGGATTGAAAAGGGCAGTATCAATCTTTTTTCTCCTATTAGTTTTCATAACACCTTTCTATTCGTGAGAAATTTTTATCGGAGGCGCTAAAAGATTTTCTGCCAAGCCCTTGCAATTTCTTTCTTGTATGCTATGATATTTTCAGGCATACCAGAGATAGCGTTTTGTCGTTTTTTGCCTGGAAATTTGTTTTGTGAGCGCATACAGGGAGGGCTTATTCATGGATTTGGAACGAATCAAGGCGGCCGCGGAGGGCTACCGCGAGGACATGTCCCGTTTCCTGCGGGAGCTGATCGCCATCCCCAGCGAGAGCTGCGAGGAGGAGGGCGTCGTCCGCCGCTGCGCGCGGGAGATGGAGCGCCTGGGCTTTGACAAGGTGGAGATCGACCCGATGGGCAACTGCCTGGGCTGGATGGGCTGCGGCAGCCGCGTGATGGCCTTTGACGGGCATATCGACACCGTCGGCATCGGCAACCGCGCCAACTGGACGGACGACCCCTACCAGGGCTACGAGACCGACCGCATCATCTACGGCCGGGGCGGCTCGGACCAGGAGGGCGGCGTGGTCAGCGCGGTCTACGGCGCAAAGATCATGAAGGACCTCGGTCTGATCCCGGCCGACACCTCCATCCTGGTCACCGCGACGGTGCAGGAGGAGGACTGCGACGGCCTGTGCTGGCAGTACATCCACCAGGAGCTGGGCATCACGCCGGAGTTCGTCGTCTCCACCGAGCCGACGGACGGCGGCATCTACCGCGGCCACCGCGGCCGGATGGAGATCCGCGTGGACGTCAAGGGCGTCTCCTGCCACGGCTCGGCGCCGGAGCGCGGGGACAACGCGATCTATAAGATGGCGGACATCCTCCAGGACGTGCGCGCGCTCAACGAGAACGGCTGCGGCCCGGACGACGAGATCAAGGGCCTGGTCAAGATGCTTGAGCCGGAGTTCAACGAGCACTGGGAGGACGCGCGCTTCCTCGGCCGGGGCACGGTCACCGTCAGCCAGGTGTTCTTCACCTCCCCCTCCCGCTGCGCGGTGGCGGACTCCTGCGCCGTGTCCCTGGACCGGCGGATGACCGCCGGGGAGACGTGGGAGAGCTGCCTGGAGGAGATCCGCAGCCTCCCCGCCTGCCGGAAGTACGGCGCGGATGTAAAGGTGTCCATGTACACCTATGAGCGGCCATCCTGGACCGGGCTGGTCTACCCCACCGAGTGCTACTTCCCCACCTGGATCAACGCGGAGTCCGCCCCGCACGTGCAGGCGCTGGCGGACGCGCACCGCGCCCTCTACGGCGATGCGCGCCTGGGCGACGAGGACGCGATGGAAAAGCGCCGCCGCCCGCTGATCGACAAGTGGACCTTCTCCACCAACGGGGTGTCCATCCAGGGCCGCTACGGCATCCCCTGCGTCGGCTTCGGCCCGGGCGCGGAGAGCCAGGCGCATGCCCCGAACGAGATCACCTGGAAATCTGACCTGGTCCGCTGCGCGGCGGTGTACGCCGCCATGCCCGGCCTGTATCAGAATAAAGACGGAAAGTGAGGACTGGAACCATGCTCGACAGAAAGAAGTTTGACGAACTGCTCGCCCGGCTGCGTGCGCTTGACTGTAAGGATATGTACCAAAACGACTTTTTCCTCACCTGGGAGAAGTCGGACGACGAGCTGCGCGCGGTCTGGACGGTCGCCGACCTGCTGCGCACCCTGCGCGAGGGAAACGTGTCCGCCAAGGTCTTTGACTCCGGGCTCGGCATCTCCCTCTTCCGTGACAACTCCACCCGCACCCGTTTCTCCTTTGCCTCGGCCTGCAACCTGCTCGGCCTGGAGGTACAGGACCTGGACGAGGGCAAGAGCCAGGTGGCCCACGGCGAGACGGTGCGCGAGACGGCGAACATGATCTCCTTTATGGCCGACGTGATCGGCATCCGGGACGACATGTACATCGGCAAGGGCAATGCCTATATGCACGCCGTGGCGGACGCGGTGCAGGAGGGCTATCAGGACGGCATCCTGGAGCAGCGGCCCACCCTGGTGAATCTCCAGTGCGACATCGACCATCCCACCCAGTGCATGGCGGACATGGCCCACATCATCCACCACTTCGGCGGCATCGAGAACCTCAAGGGCAAGAAGGTCGCCATGACCTGGGCCTACTCCCCCTCCTACGGCAAGCCGCTGTCCGTGCCGCAGGGCGTGATCGGCCTGTTCACCCGTCTGGGGATGGACGTGGTGCTCGCCCATCCGGAGGGATACGAGGTCATGGGCGAGGTGGAAGAGGTCGCCCGCGCCAACGCGGAGAAGTCGGGCGGCTCGTTCACCAAGACCCACTCGATGGCGGAGGCCTTCCGCGACGCCGACATCGTCTACCCCAAGAGCTGGGCGCCTTACGCCGCGATGGAGAAGCGCACCAACCTCTACGGCGAGGGCGACTTCGACGGCATCAAGGCCCTGGAGCAGGAACTGCTGGCGCAGAACGCCCAGCACAAGGACTGGACCTGCTCGGAGGAGCTGATGGCCACCACGAAGGACGGCAAGGCCCTCTATCTGCACTGCCTGCCGGCGGACATCACCGGCGTCTCCTGTGAGGCGGGCGAGGTGGACGCCTCCGTCTTTGACCGCTACCGCGACCCCCTCTACAAGGAGGCCAGCTACAAGCCCTATGTGATCGCCGCGATGATCCTGCTGGCGAAGTTCCGGGACCCCGCCGCCGTGCTCGAGCAGCTCGCGAACCGGGACCGGAAGCGTCAGATGGAGGTCTGACATCTCCCGGGCCCTTTGACCGAAAATACGCGCAGGGAGGCGTCTTTCGCGCCTCCCTGCACTTCTTTTTCCCTAAAACCACCAGTTGCGACAGGAAGAGAGGAGCTTTTATGAACCGCAAACCCCGCATTGTCATCGCCCTGGGCGGCAACGCGCTGGGCAACACCCTGCCCGAGCAGATGGCAGCGGTGAAGATCACCTCCCGCGCCATCGTAGACCTGATGGACGAGGGATACCAGGTCGTCGTCTCCCACGGCAACGGCCCGCAGGTGGGCATGATCAACAACGCCATGGCCGCCCTCTCCCGGGAAAATCCGAACCAGCCCAACACCCCGCTCTCCGTCTGCGTGGCGATGAGCCAGGCGTATATCGGCTATGACCTGCAAAACGCTCTGCGCGAGGAGCTCTGCCGCCGGCGCGGCCGCGGCGTGCCGCATGAGGACGTGGCCACCGTCGTCACCCAGACAGAGGTGGACCCGGACGACCCCGCCTTCCTCCACCCCACCAAGCCGATCGGCCACTTTATGACGGAGGAGCAGGCTCACTATGCCGAGCGTGCCTACGGCTATGTGATGCGCGAATTTCCCGGGAAAGGCTGGCGGCGTGTGGTCGCCTCCCCCCGGCCGGGCAGGATCGTGGAGATCAATGCCATCCGCACCCTGGTGGACGCCGGGCAGGTGGTCATCGCCTGCGGCGGCGGCGGCATCCCGGTCACGCGGCAGGATCTCGGCCATCTGCGCGGCGCCTCCGCCGTGATCGACAAGGACTTCTGCTCCTGCCTGCTCGCCGAGGAGGTGGACGCTGACCTGCTCATCATCCTCACCGCCGTGGAGCGGGTGGCCCTCCACTTCGGCACCCCGCAGGTTGAGTGGCTCGATGAGCTCACCCCTGCCCAGGCGGAGCAGTACATCGCCGAGGGGCACTTTGAGCCCGGCTCCATGCTCCCCAAGGTGCAGGCGGCCATCGCCTTCGCCCGCAGCAAGCCGGGCCGTGTGGCCCTCATCACCCAGCTCGAAAAGGCCCGCCTCGGCATCCGCGGTGAGACGGGGACGCGCATCCATCTCTAAGAGACATTTTTAAGGCGTTTACAGGCTCTCTGGCCCTGCAGGCCGTGAGATCTTTTCACATGCTGGCCGCTCTGCGCACCCCGCAGGGCGGCCTCAGCGTGTCAAAAAAGGCTTTTTGCCCCGCTGAGTCCGTTTTTGAAACTTTTTCAAAGTTCCAAAAACGGTTTTGACTGCACGCGAAGGGGGCCCTTTGCCCCCTCCTCCGCACCCCCGCGGCTCTCTCGCGGAAGTCTCATCATCGTTTTTCGACCGTCTGTGGCCGCTCTGCGCCCCCGCAGAGCGGCCTCTTATTTTTTCATTAAAATCCACCGCCGCCCTTTCAAAGCGCCGACTTTCGTTGTATACTATTCCTTGTATACGAAATGCAGCTTTCTCTTCACCCTTTTTCCGGAGGCAGAGACATGAACGGACCGAGACGCAATCTCCCGACGGTGCCCTGGTGGGTCGTCATCATGGGATTTATCTTCGCCGCCCCGGCGGGCGCGGTGCTGCTGATCTACAAGCTGATCACCGACTCCATGCCGAGCCAGACCCCCTGGCAGGGCAGCACGATGGACAGCCAGGCGATGCAGCAGCACAGCCAGGCCATCTATCAGGCGCGTCACCGGCAGGCCACCGGTCAGGTCTATGCCCCGCAGCGCAAGTTCCCCTATGTGAAGCTCAAGGAAGGCAGAGGGATCACGATCGCCGGGGGCGTCATTGTCGGCATCTTCGGGCTGGGCGCGGTCTCCTCCCTCCTGGAGTGGCTGCCGTTCCACTCGCTGGACTACCTCTGGTACGCCCTGCAGGATGCCATGATCCCCGGGCTGTTCGCCTGCGCCGGACTTGCGATGGTCGTCTGGGGGCGCTTCCGCGCGAATCAGGCCAGGAAGTTCCGCCGCTATCTCGCCCGCATCGGCAACGACCCCCTCATCCCCCTGCGCCCGCTGGCCGAGAGCATCCCGGCGGACATGGACGAGGTGTGCGAGACCCTGCAGGAGATGATCGACTACGGCGTCTTCGGTGACCGGGCCTACCTCGACTTTGCCAGCGAGACGCTGGTGGTGGACGGCGCGGTGGCCCGCCCCGCACCCAAGCCCCGGCCGGCGGCCAGGCCGGACGCTTCCCTCAGCCCGGAGGACAAGATCCTGCGCGAGATCCGCCTGGCCAACGACCGCATCCCGGACGAGGTGGTCAGCGCAAAGATCGACCGGATCGAGGAGATCACCCATCACATCCTCACCTACCTCAACAAGCACCCGGAGCGCTCCAGCGAGCTGCACACCTTCCTGGACTACTACCTCCCCACCACCCTCAAGATGCTCAACACTTACGCCGAGCTGGACGCCCAGCAGCACGCCGGGCAGAACGTCTCCGCCACCAAGGCGCGCATCGAGGGCATCCTGGACAAGGTGGTGGAGGGCTTTGAGCTCCAGCTCGACAAGCTCTTTGAGGGGGATATGCTGGATATCTCCGCTGACATCGACGTGATGGAGCGGATGCTCCAGCGCGACGGCCTGACGGAGGACTTCCGCATCCCCCAGGCGGACGGGGCGGAGGGCTATACCCCCCGCCTGACGCTCGACCCGGACGAGCCGGGCAGCACGGCCGCAGGCAGACGGTAACAGGAAGTGGGCGCTGCGCCGCCCCCGCCTCCCCGGACCGGCGACGGTCCGGGGCGTTTTTTGCCCTCCGGGTGTTTCACTGCTAAAAAACGGCGGGAGGCGGGGTGTGTTTTCTCCAATGCATGGGTCAAAAGGCCGCATCCCGCCGTAATTTTGAGCACGGGAGAGAAAACAGGCGTCCGTCCCCGCTTATTTTTGAATAAACCGTAAATTTGGCGAAAATTGCGGCGGACAGGACTTGCGTTTTTCCAGCTTCTGCTTTATGATAATAGAGGTCTTGGCACTCCCCTTTTCAGAGTGCTAGGCCCTTCCAATTGTCAATTCTATTTCTCGTCAGGAGGTATCTCTCATGAAACTCAAGCCTTTGTCTGACCGCGTCATCCTGAAGATGCTGGAGGCGGAAGAGACCACCAAGGGCGGCATCATTCTCACCAGCGCCGCCAAGGAGAAGCCCGAGATCGCCGAAGTGGTGGCCGTTGGCCCCGGCGGCATGGTGGACGGCAAGGAAGTCGTCATGACCGTGAAGGTGGGCGACAAGGTGGTCACCAGCAAGTACTCCGGCACCCAGGTCAAGCTGGACGGCGAAGAGCTGACCATTGTGCGTCAGGGCGACATCCTGGCCATCGTCGAGTGAGCCACCTTAATTGCACTGATTTCTACGTTGATTCGGAGGTAATTTACTATGTCGAAACTCATCAGCTACGGTGAAGAGGCCCGCCGCGCGCTCCAGAGCGGCGTGGACCAGCTGGCCAATACCGTCAAGATCACCATGGGCCCCAAGGGCCGCAACGTCGTGCTCGGCAAGAAGTACGGCTCCCCCCTCATCACGAACGACGGCGTGACCATCGCCAAGGAGATCGAGCTGGAGGACCCGTTTGAGAACATGGGCGCCCAGCTGGTCAAGGAGGTCGCCACCCGCACGAACGACGTCGCGGGCGACGGCACCACCACCGCCACTCTGCTGGCCCAGTCCATCGTCTCCGAGGGTCTGAAGAACCTGGCCGCCGGCGCCAACCCGATGGTGATGCGCAAGGGCATCGCCAAGGCCACCGCCGCCGCCGTGGAGGCGATCAAGTCCAACAGCCAGCCCGTCTCCGGCTCGGACGACATCGCCCGCGTCGGCGCGATCTCCTCCTCCGATGAGACCATCGGTCGCCTGATCGCCGATGCGATGGAGAAGGTCTCCAACGACGGCGTCATCACCGTCGAGGAGTCCAAGACCGCCGAGACCTATTCCGAGGTGGTCGAGGGCATGCAGTTTGACCGCGGCTATATCACCCCCTATATGGTCACCGACACCGAGAAGATGGAGGCCGTGCTCGACGACCCCGCCATTCTCATCACCGACAAGAAGATCTCCTCCATCCAGGAGCTGCTGCCCGTCCTGGAGCAGATCGCCCAGTCCGGCCGCAAGCTGCTCATCATCGCTGAGGACGTGGACGGCGACGCCCTGTCCACCCTGATCGTCAACACCCTGCGCGGCACCCTGCGCGTGGTCTGCGTCAAGGCCCCCGGCTTCGGCGACCGCCGCAAGGAGATGCTGCAGGACATCGCCGTGCTCACCGGCGGCACCGTGATCTCCTCCGACACCGGCATGGAGCTCAAGGAGGCCCAGCTGGCCGACCTCGGCACCGCCCGCCAGGTGAAGGTCTCCAAGGAGAACACCATCATCATCGACGGCGCGGGCAACCCCGCCGAGATCAAGGCCCGCGTGGGTCAGATCCGCACCCTGATCGCCAACACCACCTCCGAGTATGACAAGGAGAAGGCCCAGGAGCGCCTGGCCAAGCTGGCCGGCGGCGTGGCCGTCATCAAGGTGGGCGCCGCGACCGAGGCGGAGATGAAGGAGAAGAAGCTCCGCGTCGAGGACGCCCTGAACGCCACCCGCGCTGCGGTGGAGGAGGGCATCGTCGCCGGCGGCGGCACCGCCTATGTCAACGCCATCTCTGCCGTCGAGGCCCTGCTGGCCGGCGCCGAAGGGGATGAGAAGACCGGTATCTCCATCATCGCCAAGGCCCTGACCGCTCCGGTGAAGCAGATCGCCGCCAACGCCGGCATCGACGGCGCCGTGGTGCTCGACAAGATCCGCACCTCCGGCAAGACCGGCTATGGCTTTGACGCCTATAAGGAGGTCTACTGCGACATGATCCCCAGCGGTATCGTGGACCCGACCAAGGTCACCCGCTCCGCGCTGGAGAACGCCGCCTCCGTCGCCTCCACCCTGCTGACCACCGAGTCCGTCGTCGTGGATAAGCCCGAGCCCCCCGCCCCTGCCGCCCCCGCCGCCCCGGACATGGGCTACTGAGGCCGGCAGCACACGGACAACGTGATCCATTGACCGCAAAAACCGCCAGGCTGCTATGCCTGGCGGTTTTTTGTCTCTTCACGGCCCTGCCGCGCGCTTCGCGCAGAAGGCGTCTCTCATGGCCGGCCGGCAGAGGCGCGGGTCTTCCTCGGTCTGACCAGGGAGGAGCAGACCTCGGCGTAGATGTCGGCAGGGTTTCCGGTGTCCTGGCTGGAGAGGACGATGGAGAGCATCATGCTCTGCTCGAGAATATGGGGCGGGTAGAAGCCGGACAGCCCTGCCCCGTCGAGTACCATCTGGGCGGCATCACAGTAGTCGGCCAGATTGTTATACAGGTCGCTCCGGGTCGCGATCGGGTGGACCAACCAGTAGAGGCTGAAGAGGAACCAGAGCAGATAGAGCAGGTCCCCCTTCTCCACCTGGAGCGTGCCCAGAAGCAGCTCCTGGATCCGGTTGCGCATATGCCCCGGACCGCCTCCCACGGTCAGCCGGAGCTGGCCCTTCCGGTCAGTAGTGATGGTACGCCACGCCTTTGCCAGATCGGGCTCAAAGGTGAACTGCTCCTTGTTCTCCTTCATCAGCCGTCTGCTCAGCTCTCCGCACTTCTGCGCGGAGACGGCGCCGCCGTCAAACAGGGCGCGCTCCACCTCCGCCTCCCGTCCGGCGGAGCTGTGGCAGAGGCTGTCCAACTCATCGAGCAGGGCGCTGCCGCTCTCCGGCGCCGCCTCCTGCGCGATCAGCCGGTCCGCCCAGACCGCCAGCGCGCGGTAAACCCCCGTCGCGGTGCGGGAGGGGAGGTCCAGATAGGGAGCCTGACGCAGGAGCCAGTCCAGAAACCGCTCCTCCCGCTCCTCCGGCGTCTCCGACCATCGCTCCACCAGGAGGGGAAGAGAGGTCTGGACCGACTGCGTCCAGTCCAGTGTGCGCCCCTCTCCCTCCGCCTTGGCAATGCCCTGCGTCCGCTGGCGGTAGCACGCCTGCCAGCGGCACACCTCCCGCCAGCCCGCGCCGGTCAGAAAGCCGTATGCCTCGATCAGGTCGCGTGAGCTGTGATAGCGAAATCCGTCCTCGTGGTCAAAGACCCGCAGGAGAAACCAGCTCATCTCCTGGAGGGAAAAGGCGAGAAAATGCCCCAGCCGAAGGGCCTCCTCCCTGGTCAGCATCTGGCTGCAATCCCGCTCCGCCTGTCTTCTGGCCTGGCTGAGCGCCCTGCGGGTGGGCACACCGTCCATCCGGCTGGCATAGAACTCCCCCAGCCGGCCGGACGCGCGCATCGCGCGGCAGCACAGCGCCATCACATCCGGCCAGTCCGCATCTGCCTGCCGGGAGGCGATGTCGAGCAGCACCTCCAGATAGCGCCCGTGCTCCTCCTCCAGGAGGCCACTCAGCCGGTCCGCCGCCGCCCGCGCGAGTGCGCGGATCTCCTCCACCCCCCGGTCCGTGCCGGTCATGGCATAGAGGCGCGGCTTGAACTCCCCTCCGTCCGGATTGATCTGCGGCCGAAAGGCGTCCTGCCGCTCATACACGCACAGCTCGTCAAGCAGGCCCGGCTCGCGCGCCGCCTCTCCTGCGGCGATCCGCTCGAGCAGCTCGAGCAGCTCCGTCCGCTCCCGGTAGCATCCCAGCGCCTCAAAGGTGTAGGACTGCTGCCCGCTCAGGCGGATGGTGAAGCCCGGCCTCTGCTCCGATTCGCTCGGGCTGCATCCGAAGGTGCGCGCGCAGAGGATCCGCATCAGGGCAAACCGGCTGGAGAGAGCGTACTGCGCGGCCAGACGGGTGAGCTTGCCGCGCCATATTTCGGCGGAGGTATTCTCCTGCGTATTTTCAATCTCCTCCCAGACGGCAAAGAGATCGGGATCGATCAGGTCAAAGCAGCGGGCATTGGCCGCAAGCGTATAGTTTTCATACATGGCGCTTCCTCCACCGGCAGATCGCAGCGCGCTGCATCCGCGTTTCTATGGGAAAATTATACCGCCCGGCGCGTGGATTGTAAATGAACCGCACCGTTTTTTTGCCTTCTCCTCCAGCAGAGGGCGTTTTTCATACGGGATGCGCCTTTTTCCGTCCCGATGCGCCGCTCCGGGCATTTGGCACTGGATTTCATCCGCCGTCTTTGCTATTATTTTATATAGAAAGCAGGTTTTTCAGCGAATGGAGGGATGATCTGTGGTCAACAGGCGAGCTGCGCTTCTTCCCGGCACGCGGGTACAGCTGGAACACGGGAATCTGTACGAGATCACGGGCGAGCCCATCGGCAGCGGCGGCGGCAGCCTGATCTACCCCGCCCATCGTCTCCTGGAGCGGGGGGAGTCGCTTGTGCCGGACGGCATTGTCTATGCCCTGAAGGAGTGCTATCCCCTCTCCCAGACGCACGGCTTTGTCCGCAGCGAGACGGGGGAGATCGTCCCGGAGCGGCCGGAGGCGGAGGCGCTGGCCTATCTCAGCCGGGTCAGGGAGATGCAGCTCGCCGAGCAGAGGGTGACTCAGCAGATCTACCGGACCGGCTCGCGTCTGCTCCCCATCCGGGAGTCGGCGCATCGGGTGGCCCTCACCCCGCCGGGGGGCGGGACGGTATGGGTGGAGAACACCGTCACCGTCATGGAGTCTCTCTCCGCCAAGGGGCAGTCCCTCGAGTCCTGCCTGCGCCAGTGCCGGCGGATGACCACCGTGCAGACCTTCCACGTCATCCGGCAGCTGCTCTTTGCCCTGCGGGAGGTCCATGAGGCGGGCTTTCTCCACCTCGATCTCCAGGGCAGAAATATCTTTCTGCGCGGCGACCTCTCCGACGGGAGCGATATCATCACCATCATCGACTTCGGCTGCGCCCGCCCCCTGACAGACGGCAGGACGGAGCCCATCCGTGACCGGGTGATCTTCACCACTCAGGGCTTCTCCGCCCCGGAGATCCTGCGGAAAAATGACGGCGCGCTCCGGCTCGGGCCGGAGGCGGACCTCTATGCGGTAGGCTGCCTGATCCTCTATCTCCTCACCGGGAGCGTCTACAGCCCGGAGGAGCTGCAGAGCAACACCACCGGGCTGTATCTCACCCGCTTTAAGCTGCGGCGGATCGACTGCCCCCGGCATCTGATCCCCCGCCTCCAGGCCATCATCGCCCACGCGCTGAAAAACCGGCCGGAGGACCGTTACCACTCCGCCGGGGAGATGCTGGAGGACGTGAGCGACTTCTGCGCCGCCCTCCAGCCCTACCGGAGCGACCTGGCCGCGGTGGACTACGACGCCTTTCTCTGCTACCGCCATGGTCCGGTGGACAGCGCGGCGGCCCGCGCCCTGCAGCGCCATCTGGAGCACTTTCGGACCGCGCCCGGCTTTGCCGGGGCACGGCGTCCCTTCGACCGGGTCTTTCTGGACGAGGGGGAGCTGTCCAGCTGCGCCGATATGGGCGAGCAGATCCGCTCCGCCCTGAAAAATGCCGGCTGGCTGATCGTCATCTGCTCCCCGGAGACCCCGGGCTCTCCCTGGGTGCAGCGGGAGATCGAGACCTTTCTGGAATACCACGACCGCTCGCGCATCCTGGCCGTGCTCACCGGCGGAGAGCCGGAGGAGTCCTTTCCGCCCCAGCTCCGGGAGGGGGACGGGCATCAGGCGGTGCTGGCGGCGGACGCCCGCGGCAAGGACCTCCGCGCCGTGCTGAAAAAGCTCCGGCGGGACGCCCTTCTGCGCATCGCCGCCCCCATGCTGGGCGCCACCTATGACGCCCTGCGCCAGCGGCGGCAGATCTACCGCCTCCAGCGGGCGGCCGCGGCGGCCACCCTCTGCCTCGCCGCCGCCGTCGCCTTCTCCGTCTACGCCTTCCGCCGCGAGCAGACGATCGCCGCCCAGGCATCGCAGCTGCGGGAGCAGACGGAGCAGCTCGAGCAGGAGTATGAGAACGCCCTCCGGCAGGAGGAGATCATCTCCACCCAGGCGGCGGAACTGGAGGAGGAATACCGAAACACCCTTCTGGAGCAGTCCCGCTACCTGCTCAGCGACGCGCAGGACCGTCTGGCGGAAAACGATGTGCTGGGGGCGCTGGAGCGGCTGGTGGCCGCCCTCCCCTCGGAGGAGCAGGACCGGCCGGTGCTCCCGGAGGCGGTGTATGCCCTCACCAGGGCGCTGGGTGTGTATGAGCTGCCGGGCGACGCGGAGGACTCAATGACGCCGGCGGGCAGCTTTGAGCTGCCGGAGGGCACCCGCTCCGGGCTGCTGATCGATCCCACCGGGCAGTATCTCTTCACCTCCACACTTGACACGATCTATGTCTGGGATGCCGAAACCGGCGCGGTGCTGCGCACCCTCTCCGATGCCGGCCTGGGCGTCTTCTCCATCCAGCTGACCGGCGAGATGCTGATGACCACCGAGACCCATCTCATCGCCGACTGCTCCAACAGCGTCGTCTGCTGGGACTATGTCACCGGAGAGGTGGTCTGGCAGACGGCGACGGAGGACTATATTCAGGCTGCCGCCCTGTCAGAGGACGAGTCCTCCGTCGTCCTGCTGGAGGACAGCTGTCTCCAGCGGCTCAGCACGCGGGACGGGGGTGTTCTGTGCAGCCTCCCGCTCGAAGAGGCGGACATGTCCGTCCCCCTCTCCGAGGGCACCTTCGCCTGCTCCGGAGACGGGAGCCGGGCCGCCTTTGCCAGCAAAAAGGACGCCGGAGAGGGCAGTCAGGTCACCGAGGTCTGGCTGGCAGACCTGCAGCGCGGGACCTGCCGGGCAGTCTCATCGCTGGATGACCGCTTTTATCTGGAGCGGCTGCAATTTGTGCAGGGCGATTTGGCCGCCGTCTGCTTCTCCTGGGGCGTCGGCTCCATCGAGGATGAATACACCATCTATACATCGCGGGAAAACCGCGTGACCCTCTATGACGGCTCCGCGGGGACGCTGCTCTGGACCTCCGCTTTTTCGTCAGTCAGCGCCGGAGACCTGCTGAGCGGCTATACCCTCCTCTCCGCTCTCCCCTATTCGGACGGGACGGGGACACGTCAGGCGCTCATCCTGTATCACACCAGCTCCATCTATGTGCTCGACCGGGAGAGCGGCGCGCTCCTGAAAAACTATGAGCTGGATGACCGCATCGTTGCGGTGCACCCAAGCGAAAACGGATTTCGGGTGTTCACCCGGGACGGCTCCTCCTATCTGGCGGGCTTCTCCTGGGCCGGTACCCGGCACCACTACCGGACAGACTGCTTCACGGGTCCCATCACCGACGTCTGCTGGGACCCGGGACAGACCTTCTATTACACCATGCAGCGAGATACCCGGAGCTATTATCCCAGCCGCATCGTGAAGTATGAATATGAGGGCAGCCATTCGGCCTATGAGGCGCTGGACGCCGTGCCGGACAGCGGACAGACGGTCGCCGTCCGGGCGGGCAGCGAGCTGCGCAGCGGCCGCCCCCTGCTCACCCTGGGGGACTCCCTCTCCCTGTATGACCCGAACACCGGGACCCTCTCCAGCTTCCAGTTCCCCGAGGTGGAGGAGATCGTCACGATCCAGGACAGCGTCTTCACCGGGGACGGGCGGTATCTCGACTGCATCCTCCAGGGCCAGAGCGGCCTCTTCCTGCGGCGTCTGGAGCTGGCGGGCGAGACCTGGGAGGACCTGCCCCTTCCCACGCCGGGCGATCTGGCAGAGCAGGAGCGCTGGACGCTGGAGACGGCGGCCTTCTGGAAAAATGAGGTCCTCCTCCTGGGCAGGCTCGAGACTGAGCGCACCGTGGATATCCCGGAGACCGGCCAGCGCGGGACCTATGTCTCCAGCGCGGTGTATACCCTCCTCTCCTGGGACCCGAACACCGGTCAGCTCAGTGAGATCGCCGTCTTCGATCCCGGCCAGAAGGAGGCGGAGTACAGCTATACCGATGACAGAGGCGCCTATCTCGGCTCCCTGACGCTCACCGCCCCTGCCGCCTCCTGGGTGGGCAGCTCGGGCTTTGACTGTCATCCCTCCTCCGGGACCGTCCGCTTCTGGCTGCGCGGCGCCGACGGCTATACCCTGGTCTCCGTGGACCTGGAGAGCGGCGCGGTCACGTCGGAGTCCTGCCGCGTGCAGCAGGACGGGGAGACGCTCCACTACTGGAAGAAAATGACCATCAGCAGCACCGGGCAGTACACCGCCTGCATCGGCCGGTACAGCACCGGAGGGGAGAACTGGGCGGAGATCGACCTGTTCGATGCCGGAGGCCGCCTGCTCTATACGCTGGACTGCCCGGCTGAATACGGCAACTGCCTGCTCCTCTTCTCCCCGGACGACCGCCTGCTGATCGCCGGTGCGGGACGGGCCGCGCTGCTGTATGAGGCGGAGAGCGGCAGCCTGCTGGCCACGCTGGACCTCAGTGCCGAGGCCTCCTCCCTGCTCACCGACCTGGACGACGACACCTGCGCCGACTGGCTGGACCCCTCCACCCTGCTGCTCACAGAGGGCGGGCAGGGGTACCTCCTCGACTTCTCCGGCGTGGAGCCGGGCATCACCGCCGTCATCGACCAGTGCCTCGGCTACGACCCGGAGGGGGACCGCTTCCTGGTCAGCCAGCTGGACTACTCCGGCAGCACTGCCGCGTATCAGTTCGGCGCCTTCCATCACTACACGCTCCCGGAGCTGACGGCGCTGGGCCGGAGCAGGGCCGGCGCGGGCGAGGCCGGGCCGGACTGAGCGCACCTTCTGCCGTACGGAGGAAGTGCCCGGTTTTTTCCCCCGATTGCTGGACAAACCGGTTGGAGCAGGGTATAATAGGCTGAATTATTTCCGATCTGTGCAAGCGGAACGCTTCGGAGGACAAAGAGAAATGATCTATGCCGTTCTGTCCCTCTCCCCCATCCTGCTGGCGCTGGCCGCCATGGTCATCCGCCGCATCCAGCTCTCTGCCCCCAAGGCGCTGCTGCTCTCGCTGCTGCTGACCATCTTCCTGGCCGCCTTCGTCTGGCAGATGGAGCCTGCCGCCCTGGCCGCCTTCGGCGTACAGGGGGTGTGCAAGGCGCTGGAGGTCTTCTTTATCATCTTCGGCGCCATCCTCTTTCTCAACATGCTGCGCCGCACCGGGCATATGGAGGCCATTCAGCGCAGCTTCTCCCGCGTCAGCCCGGACCGGCGGGTGCAGGCGATTTTGATCGCCTGGCTCTTCGGCGCCTTCATCGAGGGGACGGCGGGCTACGGCACCCCGGCCGCTCTGGCCGCCCCGCTGCTGGTCGCCCTCGGCTTCCCGCCGGTAGCGGCGTGCATCGTCTGCCTGATCGCGAACTCCGCCCCTGTCCCCTTCGCCGCGGCGGGCGCGCCCATCACGGCGATGGCCTCCTCCATCGCCAGCGAGCTGACCGCGAACGCCGACTACGCCGCCCGGTACGGCCTCGGCTATGAGGACTTTCTTCAGGCGTGTACCGAGATGACCACCCTCTTCCTCGGCGTGGGCGGCATCGCGGTGCCGCTGCTGCTCATCGGCGTCTTCCTTTTCCGCTATGGGGAGAAGGGGCGGCGCGGGCGCGACTTTGCGGAGATCATCCCCTTCGCCCTCTTCACCGGCCTGGCCTTCAGCGCGCCGTACTACCTCATCTCCCGCCTCTTCGGGCATGAGTTCCCCTCCATTATCGGCGCGGTGTTCGGGCTGGTGGTGTCGGTGGCCGCGGCCTCGCGTGGCTTCCTGGTGCCCAAGCACGTCTGGCGCTTTCCGAACGACCTGCCGCTGGAGGGCCGCGCCATCTTCAACGACAGCCACAAGGCGATGCCCGCCTGGCAGGGCTGGCTCCCCTACGGGTGCATCGGCCTCTTCCTGCTCATCAGCCGGGTGCCCGCCTTCGGGCTGCGCCCGCTGCTCCAGTCGTGCACGGTCGGCTGGGAGGGGCTGTTTGGCGTGGAGTCGTGTACCTATTCCTTCCAGCCGCTCTGGAACGCGGGCATCCTCCCCTTCGCCCTCTTTGCCGTCCTCGTCGGGCTGCTCAGCGGCGTGGGGGTGAAGGACGTGGGCCGGGTTTGCCTGGGGTCGTTCTTCCAGCTGCTCAAGGTGTTCTCCGCCCTCGTCTTCGGCGTGGCGATGGTGCAGATCATGATGAATTCCGGTGTGAACAACTCCGGGATGGACAGCATGCTGCTCGTCGCAGCCCAGGCGCTGGCCGACCTCACCGGCCCCGCCTTCCCCGTCATCTCCCCCTTCATTGGGGTGCTGGGGGCCTTCATCTCCGGCTCGTGCACCGTCTCGTGCGTGATGTTCACCTCCCTGCAGTTCCACACCGCCCTGCTGATCGGGATCGACCCGGTCTACACCTGCGCCCTCCAGACCGCGGGCGGGGCGATCGGCAATATGATCTGCATCAACAACGTCGTCTCCGTCTCCGCCACCACCGGCGCGAACGGACACGAGGGAGAGATCATCTCCACCAACCTCCTCCCGGTGGTGGTCTATGTGGCGCTGGTGCTGGCGGTCGCGTTTGCGGCAATGCTGGCCTGAGCCGACCGCCCTCTGACCGGAAAAGCAACCAACGCTGTGGACCGCAAGCTGTGCTCTTGCGGTCCATTTTTCTGTCCCTCTGTCCTTCTCCCTTGCCCCGGGCGGCAAAATGCGGTATACTTTTTGCATCTGAACGATCCAAGGGAGGCGAACGCGGTGGGTCCGCTGCACAGGATACAATACAATTCCCCCGTCATTCTGACCTTTGCTCTGCTCTCGCTCGGGGCGCTCTTTCTCGGCATCTGGACCGGCGGGACGAGCACGGCGCTCTGCTTTTCCGTCTACCGCGCGCCGCTGACCGACCCGCTGACCTATCTGCGCTTCTTCACCCATGTGCTCGGGCACTCCAATTACAGCCACTACATCGGCAATATGACCCTCCTGCTCGTGATCGGTCCACCGATGGAGGAGCGCTACGGCAGCGAGATGCTGCTCAAGATGATCGCCGCGACCGCCTTCCTCTCCGGGCTGGTGCAGTTTCTCTGCTTCCCCGGCGCTGCCCTGCTCGGGGCGAGCGGCGTGGTGTTCATGCTCATCGTCCTCTCCTCCCTCGCCGGGGCGGAGCAGGGGCGCATCCCACTCACGCTGATTCTGGTCTACGCGATCTATATCGGCGGAGAGATCGCCGACGGCCTCCTGCAGTCGGACAATATCTCCCAGCTCACCCACATCATCGGCGGCACCTGCGGCGCGGTCTTCGGCATGGCCCTGCGCAGGAAAAGGCGCTGAGCGCAGTCCGCCCTCCCCACGGAAAGGAGTCGTACCATGCTGTTTCTCTGCTATCCCAAGTGCACCACCTGTCAGAAGGCCCGCCGCTGGCTGGACGGGCACGGCGCGGCCTATGAGCTGCGCGACATCAAGGAGGAAAACCCCTCTCTGGAGGAGCTGCGCGCCTGGCATGCGGCGAGCGGACTGCCGCTGCGCCGCTTCTTCAACACCAGCGGCCAGCAGTACCGCGCCCTCGGTCTGAAGGACCGTCTGGCCTCCATGACGGAGGAGGAGCAGCTCGCCCTGCTCGCCTCGGACGGGATGCTGGTCAAGCGCCCCATCCTGGTGGACGGTGCGCGGGTGCTCGTCGGCTTCCGCGAGGCGGCGTGGGCGGAGGCGCTCGGGCTGTGAGCGGCGGGAAGCGACGCCCCGCCTCCCCGCTGCGCCGCGCCCTGCGCATCGCCCGGCGCGCCCTGCTGGTCCTGCTCGTCTATCTGCTGCTCGGGGCGACCCTCCCCTTCGCCTGGAACCATCCGGAGGTGAGCGGGGACTACGCCGCCTGGGTGGCGGAGACGGATTTCTATGACAGCACCCCCGGACCGGAGCGGGTCGCCCTGATCGAGACGAATCAGGACGCCCTGGAAGCGCGCATCCGCCTCATCAGTCAGGCGGAGGAGCGGGTGATCCTCTCCACCTTCGACTTCCACAGCGACGAGAGCGGGCAGGATGTGCTCGCCCTGCTGCTGGACGCGGCGGAGCGCGGGGTACAGGTCCAGGTGCTCGCGGACGGGGCGACCAGCCTGCTGCGCATGACGGACAATCCCCTCTTCCAGGCCCTCGCCGCCCACCCGAACGCGGAGATCCGGCACTATAACCCGGTGAACCTCCTCGCCCCGTGGACGCTCAACGGGCGGCTGCACGACAAGTATGTGATCGTGGACGAGACTGCCTATCTCCTCGGCGGGCGGAACACCTACGACTACTTCCTCGGCGACTACCCCACCCGACACCCCAGTCAGGACCTGGAGCTGCTGGTCTACAATTCTGCCGGCGACGACACGCAGGGCAGCATGGCCGAGCTGCTGGACTACTTCGACGCGGTCTGGGAGGCCGAATGCTGCGTGACCTACTGCGACGACACCGCCCTGCTCGAGCGCCCCGCTGTGCAGGAGGCCACAGCCCAGCTCGAGCGACGCTTTACCTGGCTCCAGACCGCCTATCCCGGCGCCTTTGAGACGGTAGACTACGCCGCCGTGACGGAGGAGGCGGGGGCGATCCACCTGCTGTCCAACCCCATCCACGTCAATGTGAAGGAGCCGCAGGTGCTCTACGCCCTCACCGAGCTGATGGCCGGGGCGGAGGAGTCCGTCACCCTGCACTCCCCCTACGCCGTGTGCGACCGGGCGATGTACGACGCCCTGGCTCGGGTGGCGGGCAGCGTCCCCGACTTCACCCTCCTGGTCAACGGGGTGGCCAACGGGGACAACCTGATGGCCTCCTCCGACTATCTGCGCAGCAAGGGGGATATCCTCGCCACCGGCGTCACCCTCTATGAGTACTCTGGCGAGGTGAGCGACCACGGCAAGAGCGTCACCATCGATGGCACGCTTGCCATCGTCGGCAGCTTCAACTGGGATATGCGCGCGGCCTACCTCGACACCGAGTTGATGCTGGTGGTGAGCAGCCCCGCACTCGCCGCCGCGCTGGACGGGTACACCGACGGCCTCCTCGCCGAGAGCTGCCTCTGTCTGGATGAGAGCGCCTATCTCGCCCCGGAGGGGCTGGAAATGCCGGAGATGTCCGGCGGGAAGGCCGCCGCCCTCTGGGTCCTGCGCTGGCTCACCGTCCCCATCCGCTACCTGCTCTGACCGTTGACGGAAAGACGCGCAGAGGCTATAATAAAAAACGAACCAAAAGCGCATGCGCCTCAGACCGGCGCAGTGGAAGGAGTGTCCCGCCATGACGCAGTATGCCGAAACCTACCGTCAGAAGCTGACCACCCCCGAGGAGGCCGTCAAGGTCGTCCAGTCCGGGGACTGGGTGGATTACAGCTTCACCTGCAACCACCCAGTCGCCCTCGACCGCGCCCTCGCCGCGCGCATGGAGGCGGAGCCTGAGCTGACCGACATCAACTTCCGCGGCGGCATCGCCCTCTGGCCCCCCGCCGTCACCCAGCTCCCGGACGCGGCGGGCCGCATCACCTGGAACTCCTGGCACGTCTCCGGCATTGAGCGCCGCCTCTTCCCGCAGGGCATCGGCTTCTATCACATCCTGCGCTACTCCGAGATGCCGCGCTATTACCGGGAGAACATCGGGCATGTGAATGTGGCCATGTTCCAGGTCGCGCCGATGGACGCCTTCGGCAACTTCAACTTCGGCCTCACCCCCTCTCACCTGCGCGCGATCTGCGATGTGGCGGACGTCATCATCGTCGAGGTCAACCGCAATATGCCCTACGTCCACGGCGGGCATGACATGAGCGTCCATGTGGACGAGGTGAGCATGATTGTCGAGGCGGACAGCCCCATCGGCCAGCTCGCCGGGAGTGCTCCGAGCGAGGTGGACACCGCCGTGGCCAAGCTCATCCTCCCCGAGATCCCGAACGGCGCCTGCCTCCAGCTCGGCATCGGCGGGATGCCCAACGCCGTCGGCGCGCTCATCGCCCAGTCCGACCTGAAGGACCTCGGCGTCCACTCTGAGATGTATGTCGATGCCTTTGTGGACATCGCGATGGCGGGCAAGATCACCGGCAAGTACAAGTCCCTCGACCACGGCCGTCAGGTCTTCACCTTCGCCGCCGGTACCCAGAAGCTGTATGACTACATGAACAACAACCCCGCCATCATGGGCGCCCCGGTGGACTATGTCAACGACACCTCCGTCATCGCCCAGCTGGACAACTTCATCTCCATCAACAACACGGTGGAGGTGGACCTCTTCGGACAGGTCGCCTCGGAGAGCGCCGGCACCCGCCACATCAGCGGCGCAGGCGGACAGCTCGACTTCGTCCTCGGCGCGTACCGCTCCAAGGGCGGCAAGAGCTTTATCTGCTGCTCCTCCACCGTGAAGAACAAGAAGGCCGGCACGGTCAAGAGCCGCATCACTCCCACCCTGACCCCGGGCGGCATCGTCACCGCCACCCGCGCGAACATCCAGTATCTCGTCACCGAGTACGGCATGGTGAACCTCAAGGGCACCACCACCTGGCAGCGGGCGGAGGCCATCATCTCGGTCGCCCACCCCGACTTCCGTGACGAGCTGATCGCCGCGGCGGACCAGATGCACATCTGGAAGCGCTCGAACAAGCGTTAACGCTTCATATTACCCAGCAAGGGTCCGGCAGCATCGCGCTGCCGGACCCTTTTGCTGTCAAAAAGGATTCGTGCCGTCCCGGATTTGTGCCCTCCCGGGGCGGACGCTTGTCACTTGGGCACCCTCTGGAGGGCGGCGTTGAGCTGGCGTACCGCCTCGGGGGGGATCGCCCCGGCGGCCTGCTTGAGGAGGCTCTCGAGGGACATCCCCGCCATCATCCGCTCCAGATTCCTGTTGCCGCTGGCGGCCTGGGCCACATCGCCACGGCTGGCGCGGGCCTTGTCCATCATGGCCTTCACGATGGGGGCGGTGCCCGGATGGGCCATCAGGGCGCCCAGGGTGTCCCGGATGGAGAAGCAGTCCGGCCGGAAGTCCTCCCGGTCAAACCAGTTGACCACCTCTCCCTGCTGGGCCAGGCGGTAGGCGGGGTCGGGCTGCGCTGCCCGGCGCACCGTGATGGTGTCCGTGCAGTCCCCCGCCCGGGCGGTGACGGTGTGCTCCCCGGTCAGCGGGACGCGGAAGGTGAACACCCGCTCCCCCCGCAGGGTCCCGACCGGCACGCCGTCCACCGTAAGGCTGACCTCGGCGCAGTTGGAGTAGACCTTGATCTCGGTGACCTCCTCCGCCCGGTTGACGTACCGCCGCCCGCAGAGGTGGACGAAGGGCTCTGTCCGGTTCCAGGCGGCCTTGTAGAGGTAGAAGGCATCCTTCTTCACCTGACGGTCCATGGTGACCAGGCCCTTCTGGTTCACCCCGTGCTTGCCCCCCTCGTCCCGGCCGTCGGCGGCGAAGTCGAAGAGGTTCCAGACGTGGGTGGCCCAGAGCCAGGGGCGGCGGTCAATGAGACGGAGGATGTGCTCGTGATAGAGGCACTGGTAGCCCTCGGTGTAGTCCCCCCGCTCCGGGTGGGACGACTGGAGGGCGGGGTTGGCGTCCGCCCCGTACTCGGAAAAGCCCATCACCCGCCGGGGGAAGCGCTCGTGATAGGCGTCAAAGAAACGGTCATTCTCCTCCAGCTCCCCCAGATACCAGCCGAAATAGAGGTTGTAGCTGCCGATGTCGGCGATCTGGATGAGGGGGCTGTCCGTCTCGAGCATAAAGACGTGGGCCATTGTGGTGGGCCGGGTGGGGTCCAGCCTGTGGCAGAGGTCGTTGAGGAGGCGGTGGTTCTCCATCAGGTCCCCGGTGGCCGTGCCGCTGGCGGTGATCTCGTTGGAGAGGCCCCAGCAGACGATGGAGGGGTGGTTATAGTTCTGCACCACCAGCTCGGTCATCTGGTCCAGAGTGTTCTGCCGCCCTGCGGGCATGTGCTGGGTGATATAGGGGATCTCCGCCCAGACGATGAGACCCTGCTCATCGCAGAGGTCGTAGTAGGCCTGTGCGTGCTGGTAGTGGGCGAGTCGGACGGTGTTCGCCCCGATCTCCCGAATGATGGCCATGTCCTCCCGGTGATGGTCCAGGGTGAGGGCATTCCCCACTCCCGCCCGGTCCTGATGGCGGGAGACGCCGCGCAGGGGATAGGGCCGCCCGTTGAGGAAGAAGCCCTCCTGCGCGTCAAACCGAATCGTCCGGCAGCCGAAGCGGGCGGAGATCTGGTCGGTCTCCTCCCCGCCGGAGAGCAGGGCGGCAGTCACGGTGTAGAGATAAGGGTCCTCCACCCCGTCCCAGAGGTGGACGTCCTCGAGGGAGAAGACCGCCTCCGCCCGGCCCGCGGCGTCCGGGGCGGTGAAGATGGCGCCGTGGACACCCTCGAGCTCCAGGCGCACCAGCCCCTCCCCCACCTGCCAGGTCTCCACCTTTACCCGGGCGGTGCGCCTCTCCAGATCCACCTCCGGGGTCATCCGGAGGCCGGGGCCGCCGTGATGGCCGAGCTCAAAGTGGACCGCCGGGACGATGATGAGGTTCACCCCCCGGTAGAGGCCGCCGTAGAAGGTGAAGTCCGCCTTCTGGGGGTAGACGCGGTCGTTTTCTCCGTTGTCCACCGCCACGCAGAGGAGGTTGTCCTCCGCCAGCGCGTCGGTGATGTCCACCCGGAAGGTGGAGTAACCCCCCTCGTGGCGGGCCAGCGTCTGCCCGTTCAGGGTGACAGTGGCGGTCATCGCCGCCCCCGGGAACTCCAGCCAGGCCCGCTCCCCCGCCGCCAGCGCGGGCCGGGAGAAGGCCCTAACGTACATGGCGGTCCCCCGCCAGTAGTCGTTGCCCCCGTCCTGGCCGTCCACGGCATTCCAGGTGTGGGGCAGGGTCACCTGCACCCAGTCCTCCGGCAGGGTGGCGGGAATCTGGGCGGTCTTGGCAAAGCGCCAGCCGCCGTTCCACTCGGTCACAGTTCTCATGATAGTTCCTCCCTCTCCATCCAGACCGGGGTCACGCCATTGGTGATCAGCCGCAGCACCCGGCCGGCACAGCGGCGCAGGCCGGCATAGTCCAGCCGCCCGTCCGCCACGGCGGCCCGGAGGGCCTGATGGTCATAGTCGTTGCCCGGCATGATGAGGTCGTTCCCCGCCCAGGCGCAGCGGACGGGGTCCCCGGCGCGGGCGTTGGTGCTCCCCCAGTCGGTCATCACAATGCCGTCAAAGCCCCACTCGCAGCGGAGGATATCGGTGAGCAGGTCGCGGCGGTTGGCGGTGTAGACATGGTTGAGCTGGTTGTAGCTGCTCATCACAGTACGCGGGCCAGCCTTACGGACGGCGATCTCAAAGCCCTTCAGGTAAATTTCCCGCAGGGCCCGCTCGCTGATGTTGGCGGAGAGGCCGTTGCGGTTGTCCTCCGAGTTGTTGCAGCAGAAGTGTTTTACGCTCACCGCCGTCCCCGGACGGCTCTGGACCCCCCGGGTCAGAGCGGCGGCCAGCTCACCGGTGAGGACGGGGTCCTCGGAGTAGTACTCAAAGGCCCGGCCCCCCAGGGGATTGCGGTGGATATTCATCGCCGGGGCGAGCCAGACGGTGACGCCGAAGGCCTCCATCTCCCGCCCTGCGGCCCGGCCCACCGCCTCGAGCAGTGGGGCGTCCCAGGTCTGGGCGAGGAGCATCTCCACCGGCCAGGCGGTGGCATAGCGGTAGATCACCGTCCCCTGCGGCATGGCGGCAAGCTGCCTGCGGATCACCGCGGAGAGCATCCCCCAGTCATACCGCTCCGGGATGTCGGCGGCCACGGAGCGCCCGTCCGGCAGCAGCTTGAGCTTTTTGCAGAGGTTGATCCCCGCCGGGCCGTCGGCAAAGATCAGGTTGCGCAGCCCCTTGTCCAGCAGGGAGGTGGCGGTCTTGCCCCCCGCCCCGGGGATGTCCAGCGCCCCCCTGGGCACCTGCTGCAGCGCCCCGCCGCAGAGAAGCTCGGTCATCTCCTCCGCCGTCAGGCGGTCCAGAAAGGCCCGCTCCTCCTCCGTTTCGGTGAAGGCGGGCGGGGTGTAGTTGGTGACCCGGGCGGGGACCGACCGGGGATCGGCGGTCAGGCGGAAGGCGTGGGCGGGGATCTCCTCCTCCGGGCGGTCCGTCTCCGGGAGAAATGCGCCCAGCTCGTCGGTGGGGGCGCAGCAGGTGCGGCACTGACGGGTCACCACCCGCTCGGGCAGGGTGACCACGGCGGCGATTTCGGTGTCCCGGCTGGAGCTTCCCAGCCTGAAGATATAGTCTCCCGCCTCCAGCACCCAGGCGGCGCGGCCCTCGTCATAGCTGGCACAGTCGGAGAGAGGGACGATGAGGGTCAACTGCTCCTCCCCGCCGGGGGCCAGCTCCCCCGTCTTGGCGAAGGCGGCCAGCCGCTGATACTCCTTCACCAGCCCGCCGCGCGGGGCGCTGGCGTAGAGCTGGACCACCTCCCGGCCGGGGACGGCACCGGTGTTTGCCACCGCCGCCGTCAGGCGGAGAGTCTCCCCCTCCATCTCTGCCGACACGGCGCGGAGAGAGAAGCTGGTATAGGACAGGCCGAAGCCGAAGGGATAGCGCACCGCCTGATGGAAGGAGTCAAAATAGCGGTAGCCGACGTAGATCCCCTCCCGGTAGTTCTCGTTCTCCACATCTCCGTCCAGATAGCTGAATTCATCGCCGAAGGGGATGTCCTCATAGCGCAGGGGGATGGTGTCCGAGAGCTTGCCGGAGAAGTTCACCTTGCCGGAGAGGACGTCCGCCAGGGCGTTGCCCCCCTCCTCGCCACCCTGGACAAAGAGGACCACGGCGTCGATTCCGCCGATCTCGTCCAGAAAGCCGAGGTCGATGTGCCCGCCCACATTGATGATGAGGATGGTATGGGCATACCCGGCAGCCACGGTGCGCAGGTTCTCCCGCTCGATGTCGGTGAGGTAGTAGTCCCCCGCCTCCAGGCGGCGGTCGTTGCACTCCCCCGCCTGACGGGTGAGGACATAGAGGGCGGTGTCGGTGTCGCTCTCGCGGATGTCCTCCCCGGTGATGCGCCGCCCGCTGGGATAGCGGTAGACAAAGCTGTGCGCCAGAGGGATGATCTCCATCGGGTTGGTGAGGCCGGCCACCTGCTCCTCCACCATGTCATGCCAGACCCGGTACGTCTCGGCGTGCTCCCGGTCATAGTCGTCCAGCCAGCGGGCGGTGGTGATGGTATAGCCGGCGTTTTTCAGACCGTCCTCGATGTTGACGCTGCAGCGCTCCTCCACGCTGCCGCTGCCCAGACCGCCCTTGACGGTCTCCCGGGCGCCCATGCCGTAGAGGGCCAGTCTGTTCCCCCGCAGGGGCAGGGCGTTCCCCTCATTTTTCAGCAGGACAAAGCCTCCGGCGGCGGCCCGGCGGGCCAGCGCCCGGTTCTCCAGCTCCAGCGGGGTGGGGTCTGGGCTGGTGGTTCCGTAGAGATGATGCATGATGGGCCTCCTTATAATTCCTCCGGCGTCCATTCCTCCCGCCAGCGGATGCAGGGCATTCCGTCCTCCACCGTGAGGGGGAGCCAGACGTAATTGGCGATGGAGGTATTGGCCGTGGCCAGCATGGGGCTGCTGCGCAGCTCCATCACCTCATGGGGCTCCACCCGGTAGCGGTCCGGGGCGAAGTGGGCGGCGATGGCCCGGGTGAAGAGGTCCGCCCGGTGGGCGTCCACCGGGTAATCCGGCACCCAGCGGTCGGCGAGGGTGAGGAACACCCCGGGCCTCCCCGGCAGGGGGAAGGCCTGGCTGATCTGGCTGTTGAAGCTGGCCCGGCTCTCGTCCGCCACATGGGGGTCCCCGATCGGGCGGAAGGGGCCGAGGGGCGCGTCGGACACGGCAGCGTCGCTCTGGTTGGGGATGTAGCCGGTCATTCCGCTGGTGAGCATATAGTGCCGGCCCTCGTGGGCGAACACCGTGACCCCCTCCCGGGTGAAGGGGGCGTGGAGGCCCTCATACTGGACGGTGACCGGGCCGGTGAGGTCCAGATAGTCCTCCGTCAGCTCGGAGCAGAACACCCCGGCGTGGTCGCCGTCAAAGTAGAGGTAGGCCCGCCCCTCCTCCTGGAAGAGGTCGAAGTCCCCCACCTTTTTGCCGAGGGGACGGTAGTTGTCCTTTACAATGGTATACGGCCCCAGCAGGCGGTCCGCCGTGAGCACCACAAAGCAGGCCTCCCGCCCGGAGAGCTTGAGCCAGCAGACATATTTCCCGGTGCGGGGATTTTTCAGGATATGGGGGCGGTCCACCCGCTTCTGTGGGGCCAGATTGGAGCCGGGGTCGTCCAGCACCGGCGGGATGATGAGGCCGCGGTCGGTCCAGTTGCAGAGGTCCTCACTCTGATAGGCCCGGATGCCCCAGGTCCAGATGCCGTTTTTGCCGTCCGTATGTTCCTTGTTCTCCCCGTACCAGGTGTAGACGCCGTCTTCAAAAAACAGGGCGCCGGCGTGGGCCTGGATGCGCTTGCCGTCGGTGTCCAGCCAGGGGCGGCCGGGATAGATCGCGTTTTGCATGGTCTGTTCCTCCTATTTTACAGCTTGGCCAGCAGGGCGTCCAACTGACCGAAGGGCACTGCGCTGCCGCCGCCCATCCGGCTGGCGATCTGGCGCATACTCATGGCATGCATACTGGGCGGGAGCTGGGCGATCTGGGGCATGATACGCCCGAGCAGGCTCCGGGCGGCGGGGTGGGCCAGCAGCTCCCCCACCGGGGTATGGGTGGAGAGGACCTTGCGCAGGGGCCGGTCCGGAGTGTAGGTATGTGCAAACTCCCCCGCTTCAAGCCGGTAGGTACCGCCGCCATAGGGCAGGGTCAGCTCCGCCGTGCAGCCGAAGGGGACGGTGCAGCGATAGCTGATCTGGCCGTCCGGCAGCACCTCCCACCCGGCCCGCCAGAGGCCGGCGGCGGAGCGGTACTTGGCCGTCACATGGCCCAGCCGCGGGTCCACCCGGGGCCGGAGGGCCGCCCGGCGAAAGCCGGGAGAGGCCGGGGCGATGCCTGCCACATCGCGGTAGAGCCAGGAGACGATGGAGCCGTAGGCATAGTGATTCAGGCTGTTCATGCCGTTTTCCGCGATGGTCCCGTCGGGGGCGACGCTGTCCCACCGCTCCCAGATGGTGGTGGCCCCCAGCCGGACGGCGTAGAGCCAGCCGGGATAGTCCTCGTTCAGCAGGAGGTCAAAGGCGAGCTCGGGATATCCGGCCTCCGTGAGGCCGGGGCAGAGCAGCGGGGCGCCCACAAAGCCGGTCTTGAGCTGTCCCCCATCCTGCTTCAGCCGGGCGGCGAGGTCCGCCGCCGTCCGCTCCGGGACGGGGGAGACCCCATCTTGCAGGGCCAGCAGGTGCCCGGTCTGGGTGGGGACGGCGCAGCGGCCTGTGGGGGTGAAATACTCCGCCCGGAGGCCCTCCAGAATCCGCCCGGCCAGGGCCTCATAGCGCTCCGCCTCCTCCGTCCGCCCCAGCACACGGGCGGCCCGGGCGGTGAGGAGGGCGCTGCGGTGGAACTGGGTGTCCGCCACATAGCCCACGTCGGTGCCGCCCCGCTGGTTTTTCCCGTCCGGGGCGTCCAGGGCCAGCCAATCCCCGTAGTGGAAGTGCCGCCGCCAGCCGTGGTCCGTTCCGTCCAGGGCGGCGACATAGTCCACCCAGGCGGCCATGCTGGGATACTGGGCCTCCAGAATCGCGGGGTCTCCGTAGAACTGATAGAGGGTCCAGGGGATGACGCAGGCGGCGTCCCCCCAGGCGGCGGAGCAGCCGGTCTTGCCAAAGGTGGGGACCACGTCGGGCACCTCGCCGCCCAGGGCCCGCTGTACCTCCGCCAGGTCGTGGAGGTATTTGGCGAAGAAGGCATAGCTCTCCCGCTGGTAGCAGGCGGTGGGGGCAAACACCTGCGCGTCCCCCGTCCAGCCCAGCCGCTCGTCCCGCTGGGGGCAGTCGGTGGGCACGTCCAGGAAATTGTCGATCTGGCTCCACTGGGCATTGGAGATCAGTTGGTTCACGAGCGGATGCCCGGTCTCCAGATGGCCGGACCGGGGCAGCTCGGAGTGCCAGAGCAGGGCGGTGAAGTCCTCCGGCACGAGGTCCCCGATCCCCTCCACCTTGACATAGCGGTAGCCGTAAAAGGTGAATTTCGGCTCCAGGGTGTGGGGCTGACCGTCAGAAATGTAGCGGTACTCCGCCCTGGCGGTGCGGAGGTTCCCGCGGTAGAAGCTCCCGTTTTGCAGAATCTCCCCGAATTGCAGCCGCACCTCCTGCCCCGATGGGACATGGACCCGAAGGCGAAAGCCGCCGGTGAGGTTCTGGCCCAGGTCGAGCACCGTCTCCCCCGATGGGGTGCGCAGCAGCTCCCGCACCGGCAGCTCCTGCCGGGTGCGCACCGGCGTGGACCGGCGCGCGGTCAGCGCCCCCTTCGGCGGCTCCACCAGCACCGCCGGGACGGGCGGGACGGGGGGCAGGGTGTCGTCCTGGTGCTCCCCGTCGTAGAGATTGGAGAAGGTGAGGTTGGAGCGGGTGACCTGCCAGTCCCCGCCGGTGCCGATGGTCTCCTCGCTCCCGTCGTCGTAGGTCAGGCGTAGCTCGGCCAGCAGCTTCCAGTGCTCACCATAGCAGGACTTTTTGCTGCGGTCGAGGCCGAAGCGGCCCTTGTACCAGCCGTTGCCTAGGGTGACGGAGAGGACGCCGGGGGCCTGGACCTCGCCGGTCACGTCATAGGTCTGGTACTGCACCCACCGGTCATAGTCATTGCAGTAGGGGGTCAGGTGCTCTGCGCCGATCTTCTCCCCGTTCCAGGCGGCCTCACAGAGGCCGAGGCCGCAGAGGTAGAGCCGGGCGCGGGCCACCGGACGGCGGGGGAATATCTCCCGGGAAAAGACAGGGTGGCGCGGCTCGGCATCGTCGCAGCCGATCCACCGGGCCTCCCACGGCTCGTCCAGCTTGGCGGTCTCGAACCATTGGGGCTCGCTCTCCCCCTCCTCCCCGGCGTCGGTGCGCACCGCCACCGTCCAGGTATAGCGGGTGCGGGGGGAGAGGGGCAGGCCGATCGGGGCGGCCAGACTGTCCAGCTCCGCCCAGCCGGTGTCGTGGACCTCCTCCCCCTCCCGGCGGATGCGGATGCGGGCGGCGGTCTGGCGCTTCCCCGCCGCCTCCTCCACCTGCCAGGAGAAGACCGGGCGGGAGAGCGCATAGCCCAGAGGATTCGTGATGTGGTTGGTCTGGCAATGGGTGATCTTCATGTGACCGACCTCCGTATCTGTGAGAGCTTTGGAACACTCCCACACCGGATAGACGGCGGAGCCGCCCGGCCGGTGTGGGAGGAGAACTTATTGTTGTGCGGTTATCCCTGCTGAGCGGACTGCTCCGCCTCATACTGGGCGCGCTTCTCCGCCTCGAAGGCCTCCGCCCTGGGCTCCAGCCGGGAGAAGGCCAGGCAGCACAGGCCGATCACCACCACAAGGATGGCGGGGAAGATGGCGAAGTCGATGCGGATCATCATCAGGGCGCTCTCGGGCTGGGTGACGATCGCGTCACCGGTGCCCTCGATATAGCCGGCGGCCATCAGCACCAGGCCGGTGAGCAGGCTGCCCAGGGAGCCGCCGAAGTTGGAGCAGAAGTTGGCCAGGATGTTGGCCGAGCCGTCCATCCGGGGCAGGCCCTTCATCTCGTTGTAGGTGCAGACGTTCATCAGGAAGAGGGTCCCGTAGTAGGCCAGCGGCAGGGTGGCAAACTGGCCGAGCAGGTAGCCGCCCAGCACACCGGGGAGGAAGCCGCCCGAGAGGAAGCAGATCACATAGCCCACGGTGCCGATCACGCAGAAAAGGGAGATCATCTTGCCCATGGAGCCCAGCTTCTTCATCACCCAGGGGAAGAGGAGCATGACCGGCAGCAGCACGATGGAGAAGACGGAGAGCGTCCCCGCCATGCCCATATTGCCGACGATATACTTGAAGTAGTAGGACGCGCCGCCCAGGCCGGTGATGACGTTGTAGCAGAGCATGACGATGGCGTACAGCCAGACATAGGGGTTCTTCTGGAACATGGAGAAGATCTCCCGGAAGCGGACCTTCTGCTGGACGCTGGTGTTGTCCACCTCGGGGTCCTCCTTGCAGAAGACGAAGCGCAGCACGCCAAAGAGGGCGGCGGGCACCATGAAGATGGCCACCGGGCCGGCCCAGCCGAGGGCGCCGGAGGAGAGGAGCTCCACCAGGGCGGGGAAGGTGGCGCTCACCACCATGGAACCGGCGGTGGTGATGATGCCGCCGTAGGAGGAGACCTTGCGGATGAGCACCGGGTTGTTGCTGAAGTGGCGGATCATGTAGGCCGACATGGGCACCGCCCGCAGGGAGCCGAAGACGGAGAAGGTGAGCACATACATGCCGAAGACCCAGCCCACCTTGGCGGCGTAGGCCCAGTCCGGACCCGCCAGGAAGAGGGCGAGGGTGGCCAGGGTCTGGCCTACGATGCAGATCTCATAGGGACGGGCCTTGCCCCAGGGGGTGCTGGTGTTGTCCACCAGCCAGCCGATGAAGAAGTCCACCAGACCGTCCATCAGCTTGCTGGCAAAGAGGATGACGCCCACCAGACCGACGTCCAGCCCCAGATAGTCGCTGGCATAGATGGACAGGTAGGTGAGCATGATGACGTTGACCCAGCCCGCCGAGATATCCGAGCTCTTCCAGAGCATCAGGCGGCCAAAGCCGAGATGATTCGGGTCCTTCGCTTTCTTCTTTCCCATAGTGATGTCTCCTTTTTTGCCGCTGAAATGCAGGGGGTCTCTCTGTGCCCCCGTTCTGACATCATCATATCGGAGCGGCGGAGAATCGTATATCAGTCAATTTGATTTTCTGTCCAATTTTTCGCTCATCTTTCGGAATCCATCTAATTTACTGACAGAAAGACAAAATGATTGACTTTTCCTCTCCCCTGCTCTATCATCAGAGTATCACAGGGCAAGCACACGCCCGGAAGAAGGAGGCCTCCCCATGCCGTACTCCGCCGCCCATGACGCCGTCCCTCCGGAGACCGCGCTCCTGCGCGACACCCTTCAGGCGGTGATCAGCCTGTACTTCTGGGTCTACAGCCCCGACGGACATCTGGCCGCCACGAACAGTCAGGCCCTCGTCCTGCACCAGTTCCTCTCCTCCCGCTACCGGCCGGAGACCATCGCCGCCCACTTTCAGGCGAGCCGCGCCCCCCTCTATCTGAGCACCGACTTCGGCCTCTCCTGGGGAGCGGTGGGGCACTATCAGGAGGACGGGGCCCTGCTGCACGTCTATGTCCTCGGCCCCGCCATCGGTGAGGATATCTCCGTCGCCGCTGCCGCCCGGCGAATGCGGGAGCTGGATATCCCGCTGGACTTCCGCGCCTCTTTTGCCGACTATCTCAAGCAGATGCCCCTGGTCACCCCTAACAGCATGTTTATTTATGTCCGGATGCTGCACTACGCGGCCAACGGCGAGGCCCTGCTCTCGAGCGACATCCGGTCGCTCACCCAGCGCCCCGCCCTGGCGCGGTCCGCCGGGGACGCCCCGGAGGCGGAGCGGCAGCGGACCTGGCTGACGGAGCAGCAGCTGCTGCGGATGGTGCAGGAGGGGGACCTGGACTACCGCCGGGCGCTGGCGGACGCCGCGGACATGAGCGGCGGGGTCCGGGTCAATCTGGGCAACCAGCTCCGCCGGGCACAGGTCAGCGGGGTGGCCTTCACCACCCTCTGCACCCGGGCCGCCATCCAGGGCGGGCTGACGCCCGAGCTGGCCTACACCCGGGGAGACGCCTATATCCAGAGCCTGATGGAGTGCCAGTCGGCGGCGGACGTGATCGCCGTCAACCACGCGATGTATGACGACTTCATCCATCTGGTCCGCAAGGCCCGGCTGGATGACCGGCACTCCGCCCCGGTGCGCACCTGCCGGGACTACATCGAGCTGCATGTGGAGGAGGAGATCACCCTCGCCACGCTCGCCGCCCGCACCGGCTACACGGAATACTATCTCTCGCGCAAGTTCAAGCAGGAGACGGGGACCAGCATCAGCAGCTATATCAAGTTCGCCCGGATGGAGCACGCCAAGACCCTGCTGATGGGCTCCAGCCTCTCCATCGCCGAGATCAGCGAGCGGCTCCACTTCTGCAACCGGACCTACTTCGCCACCGAGTTTCGCAGGATCGTGGGGCTCACCCCGGCGGAGTACCGGAAGCGGAACCGGAAGATATAAGAATGCCCGGAGGGGTGCGGCGGTGATCCGTCTGCACCCCTCCGGGCATTCGAACAAAATCTTTGATTTTGTTCGAAATATGCGGCCGACCCGCGCGCCCCTGCGGGGCACACTCTCGGCCTCCCTGTGTTTTTGGGCCGGTACATGCCCGTCCCAAAAACGAGATTACACTTTATTTTGTTGCTGCGCAACAAAACTCCTGCGGAGGGCTTCCTAAACTTTTTACCTTGCTTTTATCACGCCAAACATACTTTTTGACAGTCTAAAGGCCCGGAGGGGTGCGGCGGTGATCCGTCTGCACCCCTCCGGGCTTATTTTGTCCTTTTTCAGACCTCCAGATAGAGGGCGGTGTCCGCCCGGCCGGAGTGGCCGTCCTTCCGGTAGGCGCGGATCTGCCCCTGCACCAGGGGAGATGGGCTCTTGGAGTAGTAAAGGCCAAAGGGCAATGTTTGCTCCGAGCGGAGCCGCACCATCCGGAAGAGGGGATGGACCCCGCGGAGGTAATTGCCCACCAGAAGGAGCCGGCCCTTCTGAAACGCCTGATCGAAGGTGGAAAACTGGATGAAGTCCACCGGGCACAGCCGGGCCTCCGGGGCCTTCTCCCCGATCTCCGCGTTGATGCGCGCATAGTACAGGTTGACGGCGCTGCTCAGGGTGACAATCTCCTCGCCGTTTAAGCCGGCGGGGTCCGCCTCCTCCCGGGCGGCCAGCGGGTGATTCGTCGGGACGGCGAGCACGAAGGGAAAGCGGACCAGGCAGAAGGCGTTATACTTCTCATCCAGCTCCCGGTTGCCCAGAAAATAGGGGATGAAGTCGATTTCCCGGCCCAGCGCGCGAAAGGCGGCGGCAAAGCCGCTGCAGCTGCATTCGATGGGGACCACGGAGAGGGAGTATTTCCCGAAGAGCTCGGCGGAGTAGGGAAAGCGGCCATAGAGCTGCTCGTTGAAGGGGTTGAGGAGAGAGGTCCCCACCCGGACATTTTCCGACTGCTGCTTTTCCAGCGCCTTGGCCTGCTCGAGGGCGTTGTTCATCGTCTCGAGCATCTGAAGGGCCGCCTGATAGACGATCTCCCCGGCGGGGGTCAGGGCGACGCCCTTGCGGGAGCGGGAGAAGAGGGTCACCCCCATCTCCTCCTCCAGATTGCGCATCTTCCGGGAGAGGGCGGTGGAGGAGAGAAAATACTCCCTGCACGCCTTCTCAAAGCTGCCGCACTCCGCCACGGTCAGAAACATTTTTAAGATGTTGGTCTGCATCCCGCTCCCCCCTTTTGTCTCATGATACCGGCGCGGGCGGCGTTTGTAAAGGCTCGCTTTCCTGCGTTTTTGTCGGGACCGTCCTGCGGTTTTGACAAGTACCCTTTCCTTTGGATTCTGCTACAATTTTGTCAGGACAGACCTGCGTTTTTGGCAGGTCACATCTCAGACGCAGAGAGAGGGAAAGGATGAAGCCTTATGAGCGAAAAAGCCCCTATGACCCTGGCTGAGCGGATCGAGCACCACCGCCGGATGGCGGAGAGCTATCACGCCGCCTACCTGAATCAGACGGTGCAGGAGGGTGAGACCTATACCGAGTGGACCTTCGCCCCCCACGCCGAGTACTGGTCCCCCTACTTCGGGGACAACCTGATCGACCTGGACAACTGGCCGATGAGCGTGCGCAAGGCGGCCACGATGGAGGCCGCCACCTACACCATCACCCTGCCCGACTGGGGTCCGCTGGACTTCCACTGCTGGCCCTCGGACAACGGCTTTGTCATGCAGAGCCACTTCGGCGGCCACGACCAGGCGGGCAAGCTCTGGGACTTCTACGCCTACGGCTTTGTGCGCACGAACGGGCAGGGGCAGATCACCCGCTGGGAGACCCACGTCAGCCCGGAGTACAACGAGTTCCTCGACGTGGTCATCGGCGTGCACGGCCCCTTCAAGGAGGGTCCGGAGCCCTACATGGCCGCGGTCGCCAAAAAGATGCAGGAGGCGGGCATCCCCCTGAAGATGCCGGAGGGCTGAGGCTGTCCCAACCATTTTGTGGGGAGAGACCTGCGGTTTTCCCAACTACCCCTTTTTCGCCATCGTGCTACACTGATATCAGACCAGAACAAGGGCCGCACGGCCCTTTTCAGCAAGGAGGAACCCCCTATGTCTGTCACTGAGATCAAGAACCCCACTCCGATCGAGAAGGACATCGAGAAGAAGATCATGGACCGGCTGTTCAACGGCTTCAACAACTGGAACGGCGGCTATGACGGCTGGCTGGAGTGGTGCAACACCCTCTATGAGCCGGACGCCTACTACAACGTCTACGGCAAGCGGCTCACCCTCCAGCAGTACAAGGACATGATGGGCCAGCTCTTCCAGCACTTCACGATGGAGCTGGGCCAGTTTGAGAACATGATTATCCGGGACAACTGGTGCGCCATCCGCTACACGGTGAAGATCATCAACCTCCACACCGGGGAGGAGATCCTGCAGAACACGATGGAGTTCGTCCAGTTCAAGGAGAACCCCGACCCCATCGGCGTGCGCGTGGTGGAGGGCTGGGCCCTCTCGGACAGCCCGCTGTCGGCGAAGTGAGGGCACACCGGGCAGCAGAGCAAAGGAGCGCCTCATGAAGCAGTTTATCCCACCCAAAATAGAAGTGATGCTGTTTCGTCCCGACGAGTACATCTCCGCCTGCGATGGCTCCGTCACCGCCACCGTCACCTGCATCCACGGCGGCTCAGTGAGCCTCAGCGGCGGCTATGACAACGGCAACGGGCTGTTTACCTTCCCCAGCGGTCATCAGCTCTATACCGACGTCTACCGCAACGGCGCGCTGGATGAGAGCGTGGATGGCATCCTGGTGGGGAGCATCTCCGAGGGACACCACTATGACGCCTCCCAGTTTCCCCGGCATGACGGCGAATATTCCGGCGGCGACCAGGTGGCCCTGACGGAGCAGTGCGGCCATACCGCCGTCGGCGCGGACGGCGGCCAGCAGCAGACCCCGCAGCATCACCACCTCAGTTTCGTGACCGTCCACAACCACTCTTGACGTCTCCTCCATGTCGTTTCCTCTTGTCGAAGGGGCCGGAATGTTCCGGCTCCTTTGGCGTTTTGGGCAGCCAGAGGGCAGACAGACCCGCCGCAGAACAGAAAATCCTGCGGCGGGTCCGTTGATCGCTTGTTGTTCCCTCGCCCATCCTGCCCGGTGCACTCAGCGGAGGACCTCCACGCAGACGGGGTAATGGTCGGAGAGATAGACGCCGTCCTCCTCGTCCGTCCAGCAGACGGCCTGCCCGGCCCGGAGGGGGTCGGTGAGCAGGATGTAGTCGATCTTCCCCGGCTGCTCGCCGGGGCGATGGTAGTTGTGGAAGGTGACCGGCAGCGCCCCGGTGACGTCCCGCAACCCGAGGGCAGGAAACTCCGTGAGCACCGCCAGCTCCGCCGCCCCGGGCCAGGCGTTGAAGTCCCCCAGGAGGGCGGCGGGGAGGGGATGGCGCGCCCGGTCCGTCTCCATCCGGCGGAGGATCTGGCGCAGGCCGAGGGCGCGCGCCCCGGCGCTGAGGTGGTCGAGGTGGGTGTTGTACACCCGCAGCGCGCCGAGGCCGCGGCAGAGGACCGCCGCCACCGTGCAGATGCGCGGGCAGTCGCTCTGGCCGTCATAGCGGGAGCCGGGGCGGTCCGGCTCCGGGGAGAGCCAGAAGGTCTCCAGCCCGAGCAGCTCCGCCGTCTCATCGCGCACGGCGATGGTCATCGCCTCGCCGTCGCAGTCCGCCCCGCGCGGACAGCCCACCACGGTATAGCCCTCCAGATGCCCGCGCAGCCAGCGCTGCACATGGGGCAGCACCTCCTGGAAGCCGATGATGTCCGGCTGTTCGCGGGCGATGCGCCGGAGGATGAGCGGCTTGCGGCAGTCGAAGTTGTTCTCCCCGTCCTGTCCGTAGTCGCAGCGGATATTGAAGGTGACCAGCTTCACGCGCCGTTCCCCCTTTTCAGCATGTCACGCCCGTGATTGGCACAACTCAGTCCCGCTTGAGCATATGGGCCACGCCCTTGGCCACCGCGCTGGAGACCACGCCGGAGGCCACCGCCTCGATCAGCCCCTGCACGCCAACGGCGAGGACCACGAAGGCGAGCGGATTGGCCGCGCCCAGCGTCTGGACCAGATTCTGCACATATTCCGTCTGATAGAAGAACAGGACGATGTAGCCCATGAAGAAGAGCGTATTGAGCAGCGGCGCGGAGAGCGCGCCCAGCAGATAACAGATCACCTGGCTGCGGTCCACCTTGGAGACCAGGCGGAAGACCCACCCGGCGGCGACACCCATGAGCACCCGCATGCCCACGCAGAGGACGATGGTGCTCAGCGGGTCATACTGGAAGAAGACGCCGGTCATCATGGATGCGCCGGTGATGGCATCATACAGGCTGCAAAAGCCGAAGACCGCGCCGAGCACGCCGCCCGCCGCCGGTCCGAGCAGCATCGCGCCGATGGCGATGGGGACGGTGAGAAAGCTCATCACCAGCGGGCCGACCGGCACGCTGCCCAGTCCGAGCAGGCGCATCACCAGCTCAATGGCAACCAGAAAGGCCAGTTGTGTCATGTAGCGGACGTTTACCTGATTCTGTTTCATGGAAAAGACCTCCTGCTGCTGTTTCGCCCCTGCGAATACAGCGCGTTTGAATTTGCCGGTCGGTGCGGGAAATCACTTCCGTCCCTCTGCAGCCCGGCTCTGCCGGTGCCGCGTGGGCAATCCGCCCCGCCGACAGGTGTATTATACCCGTCTTTTCCCCGGAACGCAAGCGCGGCCGCCGTCTTTATGGCCGGGCGGGGCGACGCGCCGCCCTCCTATACAGACACGCCAAAATGCAATTGCGCTTCCCTTTTCTTTTGGTGTATAATGACTTATCCCGCCTGCGGCGGTGAGATGCGTTTTATGACAGGGACGGTGAGAACAGTGCGCGTGGCGGTGATCGACGACGAGCGGAGCGAACGGGAGACGGTGGCGGAGTATCTGACGCGCTATGCGCAGGAGAGCGGCATGGCGCTGGAGGTCTGCCCCTACCCCTCCGGAGATGCGCTGCTGGAGGACTACCGCCCAGGCATGGACATCCTGATCTTCGACATCGACATGCCCGGCATCAGCGGGATGGACGCCGCCCGGCAGGTCCGGGCGCAGGACCCCTTTGCCGTCATTCTCTTTCTCACGAATATGGCCCAGTACGCCATCTGCGGCTATGAGGTGGAGGCGGTGGACTACATCCTCAAGCCGGTGAGCTACTACGACTTCGCCCTGAAATTCCGCCGGGCGGTCCAGCGGGCCACCCGGCGGCGGAGCCGGGAGCTCCTGCTGGATACGGTGGAGGGCAAGGTCCCCATCCAGACGGAGGACATCGCCTATGTGGAGACGATGGGCCACTACCTGACCTACCACACCGTCTCCGGCCGGGACCTGCGGGTGCGGGGGAACCTGCGGGAGCATGAGCAGCTCCTGCGGCCCTACGGCTTCTGTCAGGTCCACAAGTCCTTTCTGGTGAATCTCAGCCATGTGGAGGAGCTGCGGGCGAACACAGTGACGGTGGCCGGGATGTCCATCGTGGTCGGCCGCGCCTACAAGAGCCGGCTGACGGAGGAATACCTCCGCTTTCTGCGCGCATAAAGGGGGAGAAACGTGCAATCTCTGTTCCTGCTCGGGGTCGACCAGCTCCGCGTGGCCCTCGGCCTGCTGGTTGCCCTCCACCTCTTCTGCCATCACGCCGTCCCCCAGCGGGACGCCTTCTGGCTGCGGGCGGGTGCGGGGCTGCTGGGGAGCGTGGCGGCGGGCCTGGCCTATCTCCCCATCCGGCTGAGCCTCTCTCAGTTCACCTACTGGGTCAATATTCTGCTCTCCGCCGGGTACTGGCTGGCCCTCCCGGTGGCGGTGGGGGCCTGCGTGTACTTCTGTTATGAGATCACCCTCTCCAATCTCCTCTTCCGCCTCCTGCTCGCCCGCGTCTGCGAGAGCGTGGTGACGACGGTGCTGCGCTACCTCATCGTCATGACCTGGCTGCCCACCCTCCCGGAGGAGCACACTCTGCTCTATGTCATCCTCCTGCTGGCCCTCTACGCCGGGATGTACGCCATCTGGTACCATCTGCTGGCCCGGCCCCTCCAGCGCGGCGGCGCGCGGCCGGAGGACAGCGCCCGCACTGTCTGGGCCTACGCACTGGCCCAGCTCTCCTTCCAGCTCATGATGTTCTCGGTAGACCTGATCTTTGAGTGGTTCACCGGGACGATGAACGACAGCGCCGCCTTCCTGTGGCAGATCAGCCTGATCCGCTATTTCTGCATCGGGGCGCGCTCGCTCGCCTGCGTCCTCTTTCTCATCAACCAGTATTATATCTGCCAGACCTACTTTCTCGCCCACGAGCGGGACCTGATCGGGCAGGTACTGCGCCAGAAGAGCGAGCAGTACGCCTTTGCCCGGGAGAACGCGGAATTCATCCGCCAGAAGTGCCACGACCTGAAGCGCCAGCTCCGGGCGCTGGAATTTGCCGGCGAGGGGGAGCGGCGGGCCGTCCTGGAGGAGACCCGCCGGGCCGCCGACTTCTATGACGCCATTATCGAGACGGGCAACAGCGCGCTGGATACCCTCCTCACCGAGCACGCCATTCAGTGCGCCCGCCGGGGCATCCGCCTTTCCTGCGTGGTGGACGCCCGCGGTCCCTACGCCATCAGCGGCGTGGACCTCTACACCATGCTCAGCAATGCTCTGGACAACGCCCTGGAGGGGGTGGAGCGCCTGGAGGACCCGGAAAAGCGGACCATCCGGTTTGTAATGCAAAAGCGGGGCAAAATGCTCTGCGTCACGGTGGAGAACTACTATGAGGGGACCATCACCCTGCGGGAGGGGCTCCCCGTGACCAGCAAGGGGGACAAGCGGGAGCACGGCATCGGCGTGCGCAGCATCCGCACCCTCGCCCAGCGGTACGGAGGGGAGATCTCCATCCAGACGGAGGACCAGATCTTCTCCCTCCAGATCCTCCTCCCCGCCGCCTGACCGGCCTCTGCCTGTTGTTTGTGCCAGATATCCGTCGTTCATGCCGCGCATCTTGCGCGGCATGAACTTTTTTGTACATTACAGACAGGAACACCCGCCCCCGTCCGGAAAAACTCCGGCACCTTGCCGGAAACGGAGGTGGAAAAAGAGAAAGGGGTATGTCATGAAAAAGAAGAGCCATCTGTTCCGAGGGGCTGCCGGCATCTGCCTGGCCCTGCTGGTCATTCTCCAGATCGTGGCGAACATCGCCAACAACTGGGCCGGCAAGGTCAACGAACTGCTGGGCCTCTCCGTCTCCGGCATCGAGCGCAGCGAGGATGCGGGGGACTATCAGTACCTGTCCGACTTTGAGACCCCCTCCGACCTGATCGCGGCGGAGATCGCCCTGAACACCCGCCTGGCCGCCGAGGGCTCGGTGGTGCTCAAGGGTTCCCCCGCCATCGAGGGGACCCAGATCACCCTCTTCGGGATGCGCAGCGGGGAGTGGATGCAGTTCGGCGGCTCCATGGGCGAGCTGACCGACGCCTCCAACGTGGTCACCCTCTCCCATGCCCTGACGGACAGAGGATTTTCCGTCAATCCCGGGATGGAGGCGTTTTATCAGGAGATGTCGGCGGAGTACGCCCCCCTCCGCGCCCCCGGCGGCAACATCGTCAGCAGCTATGACGATCAGGGCTACGAGGTGAACGAGGTCCCGGCGAGCGCGTACGACCCGGCGGACATCGGCGGCTACACCGACGCGGCGGTCATCGTCTTCGGCCGGGACGCGGGCGAGAGCTGCTGCTTCTACCCCGGCGAGAACGGCCTGGCCGACCCCGCCGAGTTCTCCGAGAGCCCCACCGGCAACGTCCTGGGCCTCTCCAACGACGAGCGGGACCTGGTGGAGTACGTCAAGGCCCAGGGCTTTTCCAAGATCGTGGTCCTGCTCAACAGCTCCGCCGCCATGGAGATCGAGGAGCTCAAGGCGGACGAGGCCATCGACAGCATCGTCTGGATCGGCAACCCCGGCGCCTACGGCACCTACGGGATTGCCCAGCTCCTCTCCGGGGAGGTCCTCCCCTCCGGCCATCTGGCGGACACCTTCGCGGTGAACTCCGCCCTCTCCCCGGCGGCCCAGAACTACGGCATCTATACCTTTGAAAACGCCGCGGAGATCGACTCCTCCACCAACCACGCTCTGCGCGCGGAGTGGTATCTGGTAGAGGCAGAGGGGATCTACACCGGTTACAAGTACTATGAGACCCGCTACTTTGACGCCGTGGCCGGTCAGGGCAACGCCGCCACCGCCCTGAAGGGGGAGACGGTGGACGGCGGCGATACCTGGGACTATGACCGCGAGGTGTCCTACTCCTTCGGCTACGGCGTGGAGGGCTCCACCTTCTCCGAGGAGATCACCGGCGCCAGCATCGACTGGTCCGGGGCCTCCGAGTCCACCGTCACCGTGGCCGTCACCAACACCGGCGATGTGGCCGCCAAGCATGCGGTGCAGCTCTATGTGTCCGTCCCCTACACGGAAAACGACCGGGCCAACGGGGTGGAGAAGTCCGCCATCAGCCTGGCCGGCTACGCCAAGACGGGCGAGAGCCAGGAGGAGACCTACGCCGATGTGGTCCTCCTGGCCCCGGGGGAGACGGAAGAGGTGACCATCACCTTCAACGCCCAGAATCTCTACAGCTATGACCGGACCTACGCCCACGACGGGACCGCCGGGGCCTATGTGCTCGAGGCGGGGGACTACTACTTCGCCACCGGCAACGGGGCGCATGACGCGGTACAGATGGTGCTCAAGCAGCTCTATCCCGAGGCGATGGCGGAGATCCAGCCCACCGGCGCCATCTACCGGGAGGCGCTGGAGACGGACACCTATCTCACCCAGTCCAATGGTGTGACGGTGGAGAACCAGCTCGACATGGCCGATCTGAACCGGCTGGAGACGGGCACGACCGTCACCTGGCTCACCCGGAACGACTGGGCCAACACCTTCCCCGAGAGCGTGGACTCGATCACCGCTACCGAAGAGATGATCTTCGAGCTGAACAACAACATCTACAACGCCGAGGCGGAGCTGGCGGCCTATGACGGCCCCACAGAGTTCACCTACGGGGCGGACAACGGCGTGACGGCGGCCGACGTGGTAGGTCTGGACTACGACGACCCCCTCTATGACCAGCTCCTGGACCAGTTCACGCTGGAGGACCTGGTGAACCAGTACATCGCCTACAACGCGGAGTTCCCCGACATCGCCTTCCCCAAGGAGCAGAAGACGGACTCCCCGCTCGGCATCATCGGCACCATCGGCCAGTACACCAGCGACACCATCTTTGAGGTCGCCGAGGACGACCCCGCCTATGGCTATCAGACCAACGCCTATGTGGGCGCGCCCGTGGTGGCGGCCACCTTCAGCCCCTTCCTGCAGGAGGAAGAGGGGCGGCTGATCGGCAACGACGCCCTCTGGACGGGCTACACCACCTGGTATGCCCCCGGCATGAACCTGCACCGCACCCCCTACAACGGGCGCAACGTGGGCTATTACTCCGAGGACGCGGTGCTCACCGGTCTGGCCGCCACCTATGTCCACCGCGGCCTGAACACCAAGGGGGTGGTGACCAACGCCAAGCACTTCGCCTTCAACGATCAGGAGACCAACCGGGACGGCCTGGCGGTATTCCTCACCGAGCAGGCCGCACGGGAAAATGAGCTGCGGGCCTTCCAGATCCCCATCCGGGACGGCAGCCTGAAGGGGCTGATGTCCGCCTTCAACCGGATCGGCTGCGTCCATGTGGCCGCGAGCGCCGGATTGATGAACGGCATCCTCCGGGGCGAGTGGGGCTTCAACGGCCTGCTCATCACCGACTCGGTGAAGTCCGCCCAGTATTTCCTGCCCAGAGAGTGCCTTGTGGCGGGCAACGACATGATGCTCGGCGGCTCCAACAATGGCGAGGTCTGGGAATTCACGGAGGACGACGTGGAGGACGACATTGTGCTCCAGAGCCTCCTGCGCGAGTCCTTCCACCGGAGACTCTATGTCTTCGCCAACAGCGTCGCGATGAACGGCATCACCCCGGAGTCCGGCGGTGGGACAGCCATCGTCTGGTGGGCCCTGATGCTCCAGATCCTAGGCGGCATCTGCTTCGTGGGCTTTGCATCGTTCTTCGTCCTGTACATCCGTCGGGAGCGCAATGAGAGAAAGGAGGCGGGGAAATGACCCGGAAAATCGGAATGGAGTTTGTCTGCGGCGCTGTGACGCTCGTCCTGGCCGCGGTTGCCCTGGTCCTCTTTGGCCTGAGCTATACCACCGGCTACTACACCTTTGGTCAGATGCAGTCCGGCATCATCGCCGCCCTGCTGGGGGGCGGGCTGGTCTCCGGGATCGCCGCCCTGGTCCTCCGCCGGCGTCTGCCGGACAAGCTCTGGCCCAAGCTGATCACCTTCGCCGTCACCGGCCTTTTCTCCGGCGCGGCAGCCCTGATCCTGGGCGACCGGGTGGAGGGCATCGGCAACTGCATCGTCACCGACTATGACTCCGGTCACGGCGGCGAGGAGGCGATCTACCTCTCCCTTGCGGCCATCGCCCTCCTGCTGGCCGCCGTGGTCTACAACCTGATCGGCAGCTTTGCTGCCGATCGGCCGGAGCGCAAGCCCCACACCGCCCTGTTGGCAGGCGGGTTCGGCGTCTCCGCCGTGGCCGTCCTGCTGGCGGTCCTCCTCCCGACGGCAGACCTCCTCGGCCTGCCCGGCGGCGGGGCGGCGGCCCAGGCGGGCGGGACCTACACCGTCAGCTTCAACCAGGCGGCGGGGAACACAGAGACCATGCCGGACTACCAGTTCCTCTGCGGCGGCTTCAAGGGCATCCTGAAGGCGGACAGCCGGATGTATGTGGATATCACCCTGACGCTGGACGGGAACGGAAACTACTCACTCTTCTCCGACGGCTATGTGGTCGAGGCGGGCAAGCGCGCCGAGATCGGGGACGACACCGGCCTTGGCATGGTGCTCACCATGAACGCCGAGGGCACCTATGTGACCAATGAGGACGGCACCGTCACCACCTCCGTTCCCACCCACGCGGTGCTGGAGATGGCGACGGACACCTACTCCGCTCAGATGAAGGAGTCCGTCGGCATGGCGGTGGGCGAGCACACTGAGGACGGCGTCTATGACAGCGCCGACGAGCCCGCCGTGCTCGACCTGGTCCCCGAGACCGTCTGGACTCTGGGGGAGGGCACGATCGAGACCTACCGCGACGCCTCCAGCGGCGGTGGGACCTACACCGTCAGCTTCAACCAGGCGGCGGGGAACGCGGAGACCGTTCCGGACTACCAGTTCCTCTGCGGCAACTTCGGCGGCATTCTCCGGGCGGACAGCCGGATGTATGTGGACGTCACCCTGACGCTGGACGGCAGCGGCAACTACACCCTCTTCTCCGACGGCTATGTGATCGAGGCGGGCAAGCGCGCCGAGATCGGGGATGACACCGGCCTCGGCATGGTGCTCACCATGAACGCCGAGGGCACCTATGTGACCAACGAGGATGGCACGGTCACCACCTCCGTTCCCACCCACGCGGTGCTGGAGATGGCGACGGACACCTACTCCGCCCAGATGAAGGAGTCCGTCGGTATGGCGGTGGGCGAGCACACTGAGGACGGCGTCTATGACAGCGCCGACGAGCCCGCCGTGCTCGACCTGGTCCCCGAGACCGTCTGGACGCTGGAGAGCGGCTCCATCGTCACCTGGGGCCGGGCCGGTGAGACCGGCGGCGCGGAGAGCGCGGACGATGGGGATGCCGGCAACAATGGTACGGCCACCGGCGGCCTGACCATCATCAGCGATGACGGCGCCACCACCATGACCTTCTACGCCGACGGGACCTATCTCTTTGCCTTCGAGTCCTACGGCATCGAGGACGCGGGAACGTACACCTACGAGGGCGGCGTCCTCACCCTCACCGACGCCAACGGCGCACAGACCGCTGCCGAGGGCGATCCCCTGGCACTGCACTACGTCTCTGCCGTCAGTGAACAGCTCACCGGCGACTTCACCATCCCGGCGGCGGACCTCTCTACCCTCCTCTCCGGCGGCGGTGAAAGCGAAACCGGCGAGGGCCTGACTGTCGCCAGCGATGACGGGGCCACCACCATGACCTTCTATGCCGACGGGACCTATCTCTTCGCGTTCGCGTCTTACGGCATCGAGGACGCGGGGACCTACGTCTACGAGGGCGGCGTCCTCACCCTCACCGACGCCAACGGCGCACAGACCACTGCCGAGGGCGACCCCCTGGCCCTGCACTACGTCTCCACCGTCAGTGAACAGCTCACCGGCGACTTCACCATCCCGGCGGCGGACCTCTCCGCCCTCCTCTCCGGCGGCGGTGAAAGCGAAACCGGCGAGGGCCTGACTGTCGCCAGCGATGACGGGGCCACCACTATGACCTTCCACGCTGACGGGACCTATCTCTTCGCCTTCGCGTCTTACGGCATCGAGGACGCGGGGACCTACGTCTACGAGGGCGGCGTCCTCACCCTCACCGACGCCAACGGCGCACAGACCACCGCCGAGGGCGACCCCCTGGCCCTGCACTACGTCTCCGCCGTCAGCGAGCAGCTCACCGGTGACTTCACCATCCCGGCGGCGGACCTCGGGCAGTAAGAACGACACACAGGGGCCTTCCCGAAATCCGAGGAAGGCCCCCTCAGTTCAGGAGGACGATATGGATCAGATCAAAGGGACCAACCTGGGCAACTGGCTGGTGCTGGAGCGGTGGATGGACCCCGGACTGTTCGCGGGGACCGGCGCGGAGGACGAGATCTGGCTGGGCCGGAAACTCCCCGCCGCGAAGCTGGCCGAAAAGCTCCGGGCCCACCGGGAGAGCTACATTACCGGGGAGGACTTCGCCCTGATCGCCAGGAGTGGCCTCAATCTGGTGCGCATCCCGGTACCCTATTTTGTGTTCGGCGACTGTCCCCCCTATCCCGGGTGCGTGGAATATCTGGACCGGGCCTTTGACTGGGCAGAGCGGTATGATCTCCGCATCCTGCTCGACCTGCACACCGTCCCCGGCAGCCAGAACGGGTATGACAACGGCGGCATCACCGGCGTATGCAAATGGTGCAAAGACCCGGAGGCGGTGGAGTTTGCCCTCACCGTGCTGGAGCGGCTGGCCCGGCGCTACGGCAGTCGGAAGGGGCTCTACGGCATCGAGGTGCTCAACGAGCCGATCAGCTGGCTGGTCTACGTCACCGCCCCCTCCACCGGGAAGGCGGAGGATAAGGAAGAGGCGAAGGGCTCCGGCCATGTGCCCCTCCCCTTCCTGAAGCGCTTCTATCTGGACGCCTATCGCCGCCTGCGCACCATTCTGTCCCGGGAGAAGGTCATTGTCTTTCACGATGGCTTCCGTCTGGGAGCCTGGGGAGACTTCTTCGTGCGCAGCGGGATGGAGCAGGTGGCGCTGGACACCCACATCTATGTCTTTGCGATGGAGTCCTTCGTGCCCATTCATAAGCCATGGGTCTACCGGCTCTATATCGACTCCCAGCGAAGGCTGATCGAGAAGGTACAGCGCCATACTCCCGTCATCGTGGGCGAGTGGTGCATCTGCAACCGCTATGCTGAGCAGCAGCCCAAGCCCGCCATGCTCCTCGAGCAGGCCACGGAAATTCGCCGTCAGCGTTACCGGGAGATGGCGGCCCTGCAGCTGGACGCCTGGAACCGGGCGGCGGGGCACATCTACTGGAACTATCAGCTCCTGCGCAGCCGCACCCAGGCGCCGGACGAGGCGTGGAAGGAGAGCTGGGATCTCTCCCGGTGTCTCGCAAACGGCTGGATGGACTTCTCCGGCAGCGGGGCGCGCCGCTGACCGGAGCGGACTCCGGCTGATCTCAAAACGCCCCGCACAAAACCAGATCGCCCGTCTTCTGCCCCACAGCGGAGCAGGAGACGGGCGCTCTTTTGGCCTCTGTGCCCCGCGCCGGACGGCGGCGCTGGGGCGGGGCTTTTCCCGGGCAATAGCGGTCTGGGACAGGCGGCAGGGGCGCGCGGCCGTCCGCCGGGCTCACCCCTTTTGCAGGGAGAGCTGCGGCAGGAGCTCCATCATCATCCCGTGCGGGCAGACCGTGTGATGGGCCAGCTTGTTGCGGCACTGACACAGGAAACGGATCCAGTTCTGTTCCCTCTCATCCGGGATACTGAGCAGGCGCCAGCTGTGGTCGTCGCTCCGCCGCAGGCCCATCATATGGACCAGCGTCCCCAGCTCGGCGTCGGCGGCGCTTTTGACCTCTTCGCCAAACTGCCTGACATAGACGGTCTCTGCTTTCTTTGGGTCCCAAGCCCTGGTTTCCAGGGCTTCCGTGATCACCTGCTCCCACTGCGTGGTGATGCGCAGCCGTTCCAGCTCGATGTCCGCGAAGACCGTTTGCAACTGTGCCTTCCAGACCAGCCGCTCCAGCTCCTGCCGGCTCCTGCGGGGCATCCGGTATGCGCCATATTCGTCCTCCACCGCGCTCCAGGTGATAAGAGGGTCCTCCTCTGCGCTCAGGTGCTGGAGGATCACGGGGACCAGCTCCCCGTCTTTTCCCGACAGGCAGGCGGCCAGCCGTGCGGCATAGTTTCTGAAATATTCCGGCAGCTCCCGGCTCCCATCGGCCAGGATGCTGGAAAAGAGCTGCATATCGTCAGAACGGATCACTTTTGCCCCGTCGAGCACCGCGACGCTCCCGGAGAGCCGTGGAAGTCTCTGATCTGCGGGCGCCTCGAGCACAAAGCAGCCGTTCTCCGCCAGTCCCTTGCCGCGGAAGTCGGACAGGAACTGGATCACAGGCAGCGGCTGGCAATCCGGCTCCAGCCGGAGCCAGACCACACACTGCTGGAAAACCTGCATCTCCTTCAGATAGCTGATCTGCGCTTTGTAATCCTGCGGGCACTGGCCGGCCTTGAACCGGCTGAGCTGCCGGAGCAGCTGGGGGACGATCTCCTGCTGCCCGCCGGGCCCCAGGGCCGCCTGTCTGATCTGAATGGAGCTGAGCTGATGGGCCAGAAAGTCGCGCATATAGCTCTGCCAGGGAAGATTCCCATCCAGAAGCAGGATCACGTTTTTTCCGTTGGAAAGGTGGGTGACGATCTTCTCGATGAACATCCGGGGGCCGGCCATGCTCTCCCACCAGAGCGTCATTTCATTTGCCATTACGCACTCTCCCAATCTTCTTCCAACAGCGCCTCGACCAGCTTTTCACTGTCTCCGATGTAGGCGAGGAAATCCTGCTGGCGGAACCGGAATTGCTGCGTCCTGCCGTTTTTCCAGAGGATCCCCATGTTCTCCATCTCGTCCATCAGGGTATTCAGGTCCTTCTCCTTGATCTTCATCAGCAGGGGAAGCTGGGATTCCCGCTGGTTGAAGTCCTGCAGCTCCCGGGCCGTGTAGCCATACAGCGAGCTGCGGCCCCGGTCCTGATCCTCATAGACCATCAGCGCCAGCAGATAGGACACCGCCTTGTACTTCCGGTTCAGGCGGATGGTCGCCATGACCCTCTGGCCGATCTCCTTGCGGATATCCTGCTCGCGGAACACCGTCTGCATCTGCGCGTCGGAGATGCGGTACGGGGGATAGGTCTCATCGCCGCAGCACTGCTCATAGTCCCGGCACACCGACTGGATCAGGGCGTTGCAGAACATATGGATCAGTCCCGGATAGCTGTTGGTGTTCGACAGGATGAGCTCGATCTGCGGCTCGCCGATCTCAAAGCCGAGGTACGCCATGGGGATGCGGATCAGGTCCATGGCGTCGTCACTGGACAGCGGCTTGATACACAGGGGCTTACCCATGTGGATCAGGTTGTTGTTCTCCCGCTCGGCCATGTCGGTCGCCGCCACATTGTGCGTCCCGGCGAAGACGAATCTCACCTTGTGCTTCGTGTTGTCCCGAAGGTTGATGAATGGGCGCAGGGCCGCATACTCATTTTGCTGGAACTCCTCAAACAGGCTGTCCACTTCATCCACGAAGACCCGCAGCATCGTGATCCTGTGGTTCTCCCACATCTCCTGCAGCGTCCCGCACAGCTCCGCCAGAGACGCACAGCTCTCCTGAAGCAGACCAAGGCGCTTGAGCTGCCCATTGACCCGCTCCAGCAGCGTCTCGCTGCCGCAGTCCTTCACCTCCACACAGAAGGAGTATTCCTTTCTCTGCGGGGCGTGGAGGGTCTTGCTGGCCCGGTTCAGCAGGGCGGTTTTTCCCAGCTGGCGGCCGCCGTAGACCAGGCTGGGGCCCTGCTCATTGCGCAGGTCACGCATCTCCATCATCCGGCCGATGAACATCTCTTCCGGCACTGCGCCGCTCCCGTTGCCGTAGAGCACCTCAAAGATATAGGGCAGCGTACAGCGCAGCATGGCGTTCTGCCGGTCGCCTCTGTCCACCGAGGTCAGATAGAGGGCCAGCACGCGGTCGATGAGCAGGAAGAGGCTCTGGCCGCTGGTGTCCGTCTTGAGCTTTTCCGCCATCAGCCGCCGGTCGCCGGAGGTCAGAGAGCCATCCATGAACACAATGGTGGAGCCGCTCAGCTGCAGGTCGTTGGTCATGACCTGGATGAGCGTGGAGACCCCCTGGCAGCCGTACAGGCACACCACATTCATCGGCACACTGAGCTCCGTTCCGAACTTATAGACCGGGTGCGGATAGTCCGTCAGGGCGGTGGAGACCCGTTTGGCCTCCACCTGGTAGCACTCGTTCATGCCCATGCGGCCGGTGGCGGGCTTGCGGTCCACCCGCTGCACTTCAAAGCCGAGGCCGCTGAGCAGCCGGCTCACCCGCTCCGGGCCGGTGGGGGAATTCTTGCTCTGGAGCCAGTTCTTGACCCAGGTCTGACCGGCGACCCGCTCGTTGGGAGAGGTCCAGTGGCGGTACTTCCTGTCCATCTGCTCCAGCACGGCGCCGCCCCAGTTGGACAGGGCGTTTCCGCTGTGCTTCTGACATTCGAGATAGTAGCCGTCCTCGCAGCTCTGGAACTCCGCCAGGAAATTCTTTCCTCCCGTACGGGTCCTCACGCTGGTGGGCAGCTCCGTCTCGCCGCTCTGCATGTAGTTGATGTAGGTGTCCACGCTGTTGAGGCTGCCGCTCTCCAGCGCCTTGTGGATCACCTCCAGGATGGGGCTCTCGGCGTATTCCGCCTGATGCTCCAGCTCCTGCACGCGGCGGCGGTACTTCTCCACCTGACGGCTGATCGTCTTGTCCAGGACCTGCCGGAGCTGGACGAGGAAGCCGTGGAAGCTGGCAAAGTTGCCCGTCTTCTCATAGATGTCCTTTACCACCCTCAGGGCGGAAAACGCCGTCTCCATCACATGCTCCTGCAATCTGCCATACGCGCGGTCCATGCGGATGGAGCCCTCAAATTCCTGGATCTCCTGCTTCATGGCGGCCCTGGCCGCCTGACAGCTCTCCGACCGGTCCACAGGCTGCCGCCCGATGGCGCGGCACAGCAGGGCCTCGAGTCCGAAGTTCCGATACCAGCGATTATCGTTGTAATCATCGATCTGACGGAGGATCTCCTCCGGGTCCCCGGCGGGCGCGGCGATCCCGCGCAGCAGGAAGACCCAGGGCTCCAGCCCGTCGATGTCGTAGAGCTCGGGAACGATCCGGTTCTCGCCGGAGGTCTCGATCATCAGCTCCGGCGTCTTCCAGAGGTCCAGATAAAACAGCGTCTCATCCTCTGCCGGCAGGCTGTCGAGCGCTTTTTGCATCCGACCGGCCGTGATCAGCAGGAGATTCCGGCAGGCGGCAAGGCAGCAGTCCCCTCCCGTATGCCCGCAGAGCGCATCCTTCAGATCGCTCAGGGCCTTTTTCAGCTGGTTCCACAGCCGGGCATACTGGTCTCGGAACTGTTGGAATTTGGAGTTCTGGCTCCCCTCGACGATCTCCAGCCAGTCGATGATGGTGCGCAGCCGCTCGGTCAGCGCCTTTTTGCACACCCGCTGGGCCGGGGAGTCCTTGTCCAGCCGCTTGACCTTGATGTCCGGGTTCTCCCGGCGCAGGCTGGTCCAGCAGGTATCAATGTATTCCTCCAGCCAGCTGTCGGTGAGCTCCAGATGGCTCAGTGCGAGGTTGCGCTCCAGGCGGCTGCGGATCTTGCCGGCCTGGTCGCGCCGGTCCCCGGTGAGGTCGCGCAGGGCATCGCCGATCACGCTGGTGGGGCCTACGATCTGCTTCAGGAAGGTCTCCAGTCCGGTGATCTGCACAGTGCTGGTCGGCGTCTTCTGCAGCGCTTCCGCCTTGCGCCCGAGCGCCAGCCGGTTCCTCTCCTGCTCTCCGTCGTCAACCAGGCTGCCAATGACGCCGGGGGAAAAGCCCAGGCCGTCGTTCTGGAAGGACAGCTCCTTCAGGTCCGTGCTCAGCAGCTTCATCAGGCGGTCCAGCGCAGAGCACTCATCGGACAGGGCATCCTGCAGCTCTCCGCTGAGCAGCATGCCGGCATTGTTATAGAGATTGTGATCATAGGCCACAGAGGGAAAAGCCATCGCCCACAGGGCGCTGGTGAGGATCATGGTCTGGTGCAGGATCCGCAGCGGCCGGCCGCCGCCGGCCCCCTCCTCCAGAATGAGGTGGCTCTGCTGCAAGTCGATCACATCGCTGCTGTACCTGTAATTCTGTCCCGGCTGCTGCACGCTCTGCCGGAACGCCTGGTAGAAGTCCTTTATCTTTGCGCCGAACGCGGGGGACTCCGCCATACTCTCCGCCAGCGAGACCGCCTCGGCGATCCTGTTTTCAGAGATCAGCTGCACCGTCAGGCAGAGCAGCTGGTTCAGGCCGATGTGCTCCGGCTGCTGCAGCAGCAGCGCCGCGTTTTCCCGTGCGGTCCTGTTCTGAACGTCGAGTACCACGGGCTCCTGCGCGGGGGCGGGCGCATCCTCCTCCGGACCTCGGGAACCCTGCTCCGGCCCGGCGGACGCCGGCTCCGGAAGCGGCTCTGCCGCGGGGGCGGAGGGGCACGGCCCCTCTTCCGGCGTCGGGAACAGGGCGCTCTCCACGGCGGGCGGCTCCCCGACGGCGGGCGCTTCCTCCCGGTCCTCCGCAGGGGCATCCTGCGCCGGGGAAACCTCTGCCGAGACTTTCTGCGCCGAAGCGGCCTCTGCCGGAACTTCCTCCGCTGTGACTTCCTCTGCCAGGGCATCTTCCGCCGGCAGTTCCGCCGCCTGCGCGGGGCTCTCTTCTGCCGTTCGGGCTTGCAGCCAGCCCGTCAGCGACTGCCCGCGTCCCTCTTCATCCAGATACCGCTCGTCTCCCAGCACGCCGCAGAAAAAGCGGACATCCTCAGCGAACCCGGCGTTTCTGCGCAGATAATTCTTCCAGCCGGAGATCTGCTCTGCATCGTAAACCGACAGGAAGACCGCCAGCGCCGGGCCGGCATCCTTCACGGTCTGCCCGATCGCCCCGCACCACTGCCGGATGTCCTCCGGCGCGTCCTGCGGGGTGTAGAGGGCCGCGGGCAGGACCATGCAGATGGGCGGCTCCGCTTTCTTCTCCGCGATCCGGAGGAATACGCCGCGGCCATCCTGACGGAGCACCGCAGACAGCGGGATCTCATCCGAGATGATCCGGTCCAGGACACGCCGGCCCTCATAGATGCGCAGAAATTCCACTGCCTCCCTGATGCAGGCGATGCCCTGATCCGGCACGCGCCGGTAGAGATAGCGCCTGACCGCCTCTTTTTTGAATATCTTCAGCCCCTCCGGCGAAGCGCTGTACAGCTGCCTTTCCGGCGTTCCGCTGAGTGTGCAGCAGACCAGATAGCCCTCTTTCACCAGAAGGTCGAGGCAGCGCTCATACGGACCGGCTTCTTCCGCCGGCTCCTTTCCGGTCAGCGTCTCAGGCGAAAACCAGCCTGTCATGGCCGTATTTACAATTTTCAGGATGTATTTCCTGCCCCAGTGATTGCGCACAAGGTTCAGCAGCGCCTTGGGCCCCTTGGGCGGCTTCTGCCTGCGATCGATGGTGAGCGTTCCGAGCAGCGCCTCGTCTGTCAGCGGCGGCAGGTCAGGCGACTCAGCCGGGCGGTCTTCCGGCGCAGGAACGGCGAGCGCCTCCTGCTCCATGGGCGGGAGGGCCTCTTCGGCGGCTGCCTCCTGCTCTGCGGGCGGGAGCTCTTCTTCGACGGGCGCCTCCTGCTCCATGGGCGGGAGGGCTTCTTCAAAGGGCGCCTCCTGCTCTGCGGGCGGGA
>CASDSM010000033.1 GCA_949283375.1 uncultured Eubacteriales bacterium
GGCGCGCACGCGCAGGCCGCCGCAGGTCCGCAGGCCGCGCGTCCACGCCGCGCACCGGCGGCTGTCCGCCCCGGCGAGCACAACTCCGATCTCCGCCACCGCTCCGCCTCCTCTGTCCATGCTGCGCGCCGATTCTCTGCCATCTCAATATAACATGCCCGTCTCGCCCCGGCAAGCGGGCAGCGGGCAGTTTCGCTCGACCGGATCCGACATGGCCGGGCGGAAGTTTTCCTTGCATGGCGGGCGGTTTTGTGGTAAGCTATCACTAATCCAGCGGAAAAAGATTTCCTCTTTTCCCCCATTCCCAAGCAAGAGGTGATATTATGCAGATCCACGAGTCAGCCGAGAACTATCTGGAGGCCATTTTGATGATCTCGCTGGAGAAGGGCTCCGTCCGCTCCATCGACGTGGCGCACAAGCTGGCGTTCTCCAAGCCCAGCGTCAGCCGGGCGGTCAGCCTGCTGCGTGAGAACGGGTACATCACGATGGACCGGGACGGCCTGCTCTCCCTCACGCCCGCCGGCCAGTCCATCGCCGAGCGGATGTATGAGCGGCACATCCTCCTCAGCCGCTGGCTCGTCTCCCTCGGCGTGCCGGAGGAGACCGCCGCCGAGGACGCCTGCCGGATGGAGCACGATATCAGCGCAGTCACCTTCCAGTGTCTCAAGGAGCACATCGGCGCGCTGGAGGAGGCCGCCCCGCTCCCCTAACAGCCTGCCTGCGCGAAGGTGTCCGCCAGCGTCAGGTCGTAGAACAGCCCGGCGTCCGGCGGCTGGATGGTCCAGCAGATGATGAGCCCGGCGAGGAGAATGACGCAGGCCCCCAACGCCCCCGCCCACCGCTCCGGCAGCGGCAGCACGGCGGGGAGGGCGAAGAGCAGCCCCATGAGGAGCAGATAGAGCGAGACGTCCAGCGCCAGCGCCTCCACGCCGAGCGTCCGGTGCAGCCCCCAGCCGCCGAGGAGGAGCAGGGCACAGCAGAGGAGCAGGCTCCCCAGCCAGGGCGCGGCGCGCCACTTTCCCCGGCCGGTCAGCCAGAGTCCCGCCGCGAGACCGGGCCAGAAAATCAGCTTGACGTGCTCCCAGAGGCTCTCGTTCACCGGGGCAAAGAACTCGGTGAGCAGGCTGGGCCAGAGGTCAAAGAGAAAGTGGAGCCCCACCCCCGCCATCGTGGCGAGGAAAAAGCAGACGAGCAGCGCCCGGTCCGGTCGAAATTTCATGACAAATCCCCCCTGCCAGAATATGCGGCAGGGGGGATTTTTCCGCCGCCCCTGCACATCCATGGATATGCGGGGGCGGGCGATGGTATGCGGCGCTTCGCTCAGCGGACGAACGTCAGCTCATACTGCCGGCTGCCGAGACCGATCTTCTCGGCGTGCTCCAGGCAGGACTTCCACTCCGACTCCGGGGTGGAGTTCTTAAAGTGGTCATGGTGATCGTGAAAGCCCGGCTTGTTCAGGTTGTCCGAGAGCTGGGAGTTGGGCATCGGCTCCTGCCGGAGGCAGGCGTCCGCGCAGGCCTGGTCGAGCGCCACCGGGTCAAAGGAGGCAAACATGCCGACATCGGGCAAAATGGGCGCGTCGTTCTCGCCATGGCAGTCGCAGTTGGGCGAGATGTCCATGACCAGATTGATATGGAAGTTGGGCCGGCCGTGGCAGACGGCGAGGGCGTACTCCGCCATCTTGCAGTTCAGGTCGGTGGCGGAGAGGGCCCCGGTGCTGTGGATCGCGTCGAAGTTGCACCCGCCGATGCAGCGGCCGCAGCCGACGCACTTCCCGTGGTCGATCACCGCCTTGCCGGTGTCATAGCTGATGGCGTCCTGCGCGCACTGGCGGGCGCAGAGCTTGCAGTTGCGGCACTTGGCGGGATTTACGGTGGGCTTGCCCTGGTTGTGCTGCTCCATCTTGCCCGCGCGGCTGCCGCAGCCCATGCCGAGGTTCTTCAGCGCCCCGCCGAAGCCGGCCATCTCATGGCCCTTGAAGTGGTTCAGGCTGATGATGATGTCCGCGTCCATGATCGCGTGGCCGATCTTCGCCTCGCGCACCCGCTCGCCGTTGGGCACGGGGACCAGCGTCTCGTCCGTGCCCTTCAGGCCGTCGGCGATGATGACGGGGCAGCCCACGGTGAGGGGGGTGAACCCGTTCTCCCAGGCGGCCTCCAGGTGCTCCAGGGCGTTCTTCCGGCGGCCGGGATAGAGGGTGTTGCAGTCGGTCAGGAAGGGCTTGCCGCCCCGGGCCTTGATGTAGCTCACCACCGCCCGGGCGTAGTTCGGGCGGAGATAGGCGAGGTTCCCCGGCTCGCCGAAGTGGATCTTGATGGCGACAAATTTGCCGTCAAAGTCAATCTGGTCCATCCCGGCGCGGGTGAGCAGATGGTCGAGCTTGTCGAGCAGGCTCTGCCCCACCCGGACGCGGAAATCGGTGCCGTAGACCTTGGATCGTTCCATAGTTTTCTCCTCGCTTCCAAATTGGGATGTGCGCCCGCGCCCTGCATCAGGCGCGGAGGGCGGTCAGTTCAGAAAGTCCTTCAGCTTCTTCGAGCGGCTGGGGTGGCGCAGCTTGCGCAGGGCCTTCGCCTCGATCTGGCGGATGCGCTCGCGGGTGACGTGGAACTGCTTGCCCACCTCCTCGAGGGTGCGGGTGCGCCCGTCCTCGATGCCGAAGCGGAGCTTGAGCACCTTCTCCTCGCGCGGGGTGAGGGTGGAGAGCACCTCCACCAACTGCTCCTTGAGCAGGGTGAAGGAGGCCGCCTCAGACGGCTCGCTCGCGTCCTCGTCCGGGATGAAGTCGCCGAGGTGGGAGTCCTCCTCCTCGCCGATGGGGGTCTCGAGGGAGACCGGCTCCTGGGCGATCTTCAAAATCTCACGCACCTTGTCCACCGGCATATTCATCTCCGCGGCGATCTCCTCCGGGGAGGGGTCGTGCCCCAGCTCCTGCAGGAGCTGGCGGGAGACGCGGATCACCTTATTGATGGTCTCCACCATGTGGACCGGGATGCGGATCGTGCGCGCCTGGTCGGCGATCGCGCGGGTGATCGCCTGACGAATCCACCAGGTGGCGTAGGTGGAGAACTTGTAGCCCTTGGTGTAGTCAAACTTCTCCACCGCCTTGATCAGGCCGAGGTTGCCCTCCTGGATCAGGTCAAGGAAGAGCATCCCGCGTCCGACATACCGCTTGGCGATGGAGACCACCAGGCGGAGGTTGGCCTCCGCCAGGCGCTGCTTGCAGCGCTCCCCCTTCTTGACCGCCTTCTCCAGCTCCTGCCGGACCTCCGGAGCGATCTCCTCGCCGCTCTCCTCCAGCTCGTCGAGCTGCTCCTGCGCGGCATAGCCCGCGCTCATCCCGCGGGCCAGCTCGGTCTCCTCGTCCGGGCTGAGCAGGGGAACCTTGCCGATCTCCTTGAGGTACATGCGCACCGGGTCGTCGATGCCGAAGCTGTCCATCAGGGTGTTGGGGTCCACGACCTCCTCCTCCGGCAGCTCCTCCATCTCCTCCACCGGGGGCTCGAGCGTCTCCGGCAGCTCCTCATCCGTCACCAGCTCGATGCCCTGGTTCTCCAGGATGTCATAGAAGCGGTCCAGGGTATCGCTGTCGAGCTCCACTCCGTCGAGCTCCATCATCTCCATGGCAGTGAGCTTGCCCTTCTTCTTGCCGCGCTCGATCAGCTCGTTGAGCTTTTCCGCCCCGGGCACGCCGTCGGGGATGCGGGCCTTGCTCGCCTTGTTCTTCTCGGCGGTGGATTTCTTTTCGCTCATTTCGGTTCCTCCATGCTTTTTTTCTCTCTGTAGGCCATCAGCGCCGCGTCGTCCAGCGCGCCGCGCGCGCCCTTGAGGGCCTCCTTGTGAATGATATCAATGTAGTCCTCCATCGCGCGCGCGCTGTGCGCGCGGGAGACGGGGGCCTGCAGGATGGATGCCAGATGGTTCATCTCCTCTCCCGTCAGCTCCGGGCCGAGGACGTTGAGGGAGATGGGCCGGTCCTCCGTCCACCGCTCCCAGATCAGCCGGTAGACCCGCCCGAACAGCGGCACAGTGAAGTCCTCCGGCTGCAGGCCCCGTATCCCGTCGAGCAGGGAGGGATCGTGCAGCAACAGGGCGATCACGCCCTCCTCCGCCTTGCCCGAGCGCATGTTCTCATAGCGCAGCGCGCGCTCAGACGGCTGGTTGAGCTGGACGGGCTGGAGCACGCGGCGGGCCTGCTGGCGCTTCTCCCAGCGCAGGCGGCGCTTCTGGCTGCGCTCGATCTCCCGCTGCATCGTCTCGGCAGAGACGTTGAGCTCCCTGGCCGCCCGGCGTCCGTAGACCTCGCGCTCGGCCGAGCCGGGAAGGCCCGCGATGAGCTGGGCGGTCTCCTGGATGCAGGCGACCCGCTCCTCGTCCTCCTCCAGGTTGTACTTCGCCCGGACCTGGGCCAGGCGGAACTCCACCTGGCTCTCCGAGCCGTCGAGCAGCTTCTGGAAGGCCTGCGGGCCGTAGGTCTTGATGAACTCGTCCGGGTCCTTCGCCCCGGTGACCTTGAGGATCTTCACCCGCACCCCCGTCTTGCCGAGGAGCTGGATCGCCCGCTGCGCGGCGCTCACGCCGGCGCGGTCGCTGTCATAGGCGACCACCACCTCCCCCGTCCGCTGGGCGAGCATGCGCGCGTGGTCCTCCGTCAGCGAGGTGCCGAGGGAGGCCACCGCGCAGTCAAAGCCCGCCTGATGCAGGGCGATGGTGTCCATATAGCCCTCGGTGAGGATGATGCGGCCCTGTTTGGACTTTTTGGCCAGGTTGAGGGCGAAGAGATTTTTGCTCTTGTTGTAGATGATGGTATCGGGGGAGTTGAGGTATTTCGGCGTGCTGCCGTCCATCACGCGGCCGCCGAAGCCGATCACGTTGCCCCGCAGGTCGATGATGGGGAAGATCACCCGCCCGCGGAAGCGGTCGTAGATGTTGCCCTTGTCGTTTTTCACCGCGAGGCCCGCGTCGAGCAGGTCCTGTTTGCTGTAGCCCCGTTCTCCCATCGCGCGGATCAGCGCGTTCCACTCCCCCCAGGCATAGCCCAGGCCGAAGTTGGTGATGGTCCGCCGGGAGAGGCCGCGCCCGGTAAGATAGCCCATCGCGTGCTCCGCCTCCTGCGAGAGGAGGTTCTGATGGAAGTAGCGCGCCGTCTCCCGGTTGAGCTGATAGAGCCGCTCGCGGCGGCGGCGCAGCTCGCCCGAGCCGCGCTCCTCCGGGACCTCCATCCCCGCCCGGCGGGCGAGCACGGCCACCGCGTCCGGGAAGGGCAGCCCCTCGATCTCCATCACAAACTGGATGGGACCTCCGCCCTTGTGGCAGCCGAAGCAGTAGTACATCTGCTTGTCCGCCGCGACGGAGAAGGAGGGGGTCTTCTCACTGTGGAAGGGACACAGGCCCCAGTAGTTGCGCCCCTTCTTCGTGAGCTGCACATAGCCGGAGACGAGGTCCACCAGGTCGGTCCTCGCGTTCAGCTCCTCCAGAAAGGTATCTGGAATGGCCATTTCGTCCCCCTTTCCCGTAGTTTTTCCAGGAAAGCGCCGATTCAACCGCCAAAAACCGGGCGTTTGGGGCAGCGCTTCCCCATTTTTCTCCTCTTACCCGGGCATTTGGGACTCATTTGACCGTCCACGCCCGCGGGACAAAGAGCTCGCCGTACTTCGCCACGGCAAAGCTGTCCGTCATGCCGGCGATATAGTCGCAGACCGCGCGCTCTGTCCCCTCGCGAAAGCGGATGTCCTGGAAGTCATCGGGCAGGCGGTCCGGGTCTTTCTCATACGCCTCAAACAGCCGCAGCAGCATCCCCTCCGCCTTGTGCTCCTCCCCCTTGGCCTGCGGGTTGCGGTAGACCATCTGAAAGAGGAAGTCGCGCAACTCGTCCATCGCGCGGGCGATCTCTTCGCTCTGGCGGATCTCCTCCCCGCCCCGGCTGGCCTCGATCACGTCGGTGACCAGGGTATTGATCCGTTCACTCTTGCGGTAGCCCAGCGTCTGGCGCAGGTGGAGGGGGATATCCAGCGGATAGATGATGCCGCCGCGCATGGCGTCCTCGATGTCGTGGTTGATGTAGGCGATCCGGTCGGCAAACCAGAGCAGCCGGCCCTCCAGCGTCTCGGCGCGGTCGCCGCCGGTGTGACAGAGAATGCCGCGCCGGACCTCATAGGTCAGGTTCAGCCCGTCCCCCTCCTTCTCCAGCTTGTCCACCACCCGGAGGGACTGGACATTGTGCCGGAAGCCGCCCGGCATCGCCTCATTGAGCGCCCGCTCTCCGGCGTGGCCGAAGGGGGTGTGCCCCAGGTCGTGGCCGAGGGCAGCGGCCTCCGTCAGGTCCTCGTTCAGTCCGAGGGCGCGGGCGATCGTGCGGGCAATCCGCGTCACCTCCAGGGTGTGGGTCATCCGCGTGCGGTAGTGGTCCCCCTCCGGGCGGAGGAAGACCTGCGTCTTGCGCTTGAGCCGCCGGAAGGCCTTGCTGTGGACAATGCGGTCCACATCCCGCTGGAAGCAGGTGCGCACTGCGTCCGGCTCCTCCGGCCGCAGCCGGCCGCGGGACTGGACGCTCCTGCACGCCTGCGGGGAGAGGAGCAACTCCTCCGCCCGCTCGGTCCGCTCTCTGCCGTTCATCCGCTCCCTCGCCCCCTTCTTCCTTTCAGGGTCTATAGAGTTATACGCAGCGGAGGCGGAAAAATCCTGCCTCCCGGGGGAAATTTGCCGCGTCTTTTTGGATTTTCAGTCGATGCGCTTCTCCAGCAGGCGCAGCGGCACCGGCTCGGTCTGGGCCGCGCCGATGTCGGTGAAGCCGTGGTGGAGGTAGAAGGGCAGGCCGAGGGCGTTCTCCGGCGCGCAGCGCAGGCGCAGCGCCCTGCGCCCCAGCGGGCGGAAGGTGGAGATCGCCTGCCCCAGGAGCTGGACACCCAGCCCCTGCTCGCGCGCCTGCGGGGTGATGTAGTAGAAGAAGATGAAGCCGGCCCCCGCCTCGCGGTAGCGCTCGAGGTCCATCTGGAGCAGGCCCGCGACCTCGTCGCCCTGCATCGCGCAGACCACCGCCCACGGATCCTGCGCCGCACAGCGCGCCGCGTCGCGGTAAAAGCCCTCGCCGTCGAAGGGGACGCCGGGGTGGACGTGCTCCCAGGTCTCCCGGCGGAAGCGGAGATAGAGCTCCCGCTCCCCCTGCGGGTCCCAGGGGCGGTACCAGAGGTTGCTCTCCGGGGCGGCGACGCTGCCGTCCTTCTTCCACTTCTGGCCGCTCAGGGTGGACAGCTCCTCCGTCAGGTGGGAGTTGTCGCAGGCAAAGAGGACCTCAGCCCGCCCGTCCTCAAACCGGACGCAGCTCACGGCGGTGTTGTCGCTCATGGGCACGCGGGTGGGGATCTCCTCCACGTCAAAGCCGCAGAAGGCGGAGAGGGCGGCGCGCAGGGCGATGTAGTGGGTGGAGACGGCGATGGTCTGCCCCTCGTGCCGGGCAGCGAGGCGGAAGATGGTATCCCGCACCCTGGCGCGCAGCTCGACGTAGCTTTCCCCGCCGGGGGCGCGGAAGCTGCGTGAGCAGGTCTGAAAGCCCCGAATTCCCTCCGGATGCAGCCGGCCGATCTCGCCCCAGGGCCTGTCCTCCCACTGGCCCATGCTCATCTCGCGCAGGCCGGAGTTCAGGTGGAGCGGCAGCCCCTTCGGTTCATAGAGAGCGCGGGCGGTCATCCGGCAGCGGCGCAGGTCGCTGGAATAGACCGCGTCGAGGTGGATGGAGCGGAAGCGCTCCTCCAGTGCGGCGACCTGCAGCAAGCCCTTCTCTGTCAGATTGCTGTTATACTGCCCGTGGATGCGGCGGTAAACATTTCCCTCCGCCTCCGCGTGGCGGACGATGTAAACGGTTGTCATGTCTGTATCTTCGCTCCCTTTCGCGGGTATGGCCCGGAAAATGACTCTTTTACCAGGGCTGCACGCCGCCGGTCAGCACGCGCACGGAGGTGAGGCCCTGCCGCGCGGCGATCTCCTCCAGTCCGTCGCGCACATGCAGCGGGGCGTAGGGGTCGGAGAAGCACGCGGTGCCCACCGCCACGGCGCTCGCCCCGGCGAGCATGAGCTGGGCCGCGTCCTCCCCCTTGGCGACGCCGCCCATGCCGAGCAGGGGGACGTCCACCGCCCGGGCGACCTCCCAGACCATCCGCACCGCCACCGGCAGCACGGCGGGGCCGGAGAGCCCGCCGGTGTTCATCCGCAGGACGGGGCGGCGGGTGTTCACGTCGATGCGCATCCCGCGAATCGTGTTGATGAGGGAGAGCGCGTCCGCGCCCGCCTCCACCACCGCGCGGGCGATGGCGGTGATATCGGTCACATTGGGGGAGAGCTTCACCATCACCGGGACGGAGGCGTGGCTCTTCGCCTTCCGCGTGACCTCGGCGGCCATCTCGGGGACGGTGCCGTACTGCATCCCGCCCGCCTTGACGTTGGGGCAGGAGATGTTCACTTCGATCAGGTCCACCCCCGCCGCGGAGAGCTTCTCGCACATGACGCCGTACTCCTCCGGGGTGTTGCCCGAGATATTGGCGATCACGGCCAGGTCGCGCTCGCGCAGCCAGGGCAGCTCGTGGGCGATGAAGCCGTCCACGCCGGGGTTTTGCAGCCCGACGGAGTTCAAAATCCCCATCGGCGTCTCGGCGATGCGCGGGGGCGGGTTCCCCTCGCGCGGGTGGAGGGTGAGCCCCTTCACGCAGATGCCGCCGAGCTGGCTGATGTCATAAAACTGGTTGTACTCGCGGCCAAAGCCAAAGGTTCCGGAGGCGACGACGACGGGATTTTTCATCCGCACGCCCGCCAGCTCCACCGACAGATCTACCTTGCCCATCACCAGTCCACCTCCTCGGCGCGAAATACCGGTCCGTCCTTGCACACATGGCGGTGGTGCCCGCCCACGCTGCACGCGCAGACGAGGCAGGCGCCGATGCCGCAGCCCATCCGTTCCTCCATGGAGACATAGCAGGCGGTGTGTCCCTCCGCGGCGGCGCGCGCGACGCTGCGCAGCATCGGCCGGGGGCCGCAGGCAAAGACGGCGTCATAATGCCCCTCCGCGAGCGCCTGGCGCACCAGGGCGTCCACAAAGCCGTGCGCGCCGATGCTTCCGTCGTCGCTGGCGACGCGGACTTCGCCGCAGACATCGCCCAGCTCCCCGAGCAGGATGGCCTGCTCCCGGCTGCGAAAGCCAACGCAGGCGTCCGCCCCGTGGCAGCGTCTGGCGGTGTAGAGCATGGGAGGCACCCCGATGCCGCCGCCCACCACCAGCACGCGACCGGACGGGATGTCATAGCCGTGGCCCAGCGGGCCGAGCACGTCGAGCACGTCGCCCACCCGGCGCGCGGCGAGCCACTTCGTCCCCTCGCCCTTCACCTGGAAGACGACGGTGAGCAGGTCCCCCGCCACATCGCAGATGGAGATGGGCCGGCGCAGCAGCAGGCCCTCCCCGCACTTGAGGTTGACAAACTGGCCCGGCCCGGCGCTCCGGGCGATCTCGCCGGCGTCCACCGTGATGGACACGATGTCCGGCGTCAGGTATTTCAGGTCGGTGATGGGGCACTGTATGACCGTCGGCATGATAGATCCGCTCCTTTTGCTTGTAATTTTCTGGTCCCCAGTCCGTGCGAGGGCCGCCGGAGCGAAGCGCTCCGGCAGCCCGGGTCTGGTCTTATCCTGATCTGGCTCAGAGGATCGGCGTCACCGCGCGGATGGCCTCGCGCATCTCGAGGGCGGCGTCGCGGGCGGCGGCGGCGTAGTCCACGCCGTCGTGGCCCGTCTTCTTCCAGGCGCACATGATGCCGCGGGAGGAGTTGACGACCGCACCGCGCCCGTAGCGGTCAAAGGCGAAGTGGACATCCTCCGCCGTGCCGCCCTGCGCGCCGTAGCCCGGCACGAGGAAGAAGGTGTGCGGCAGCATCTTGCGCAGCTGGCGCAGGTCGGAGGGATAGGTCGCCCCGGTCACCGCGCCGACGCGGTTATAGCCGTACTGGCCGACGCGGGTGGTCTTGCCCCAGCGGTCCACCAGCTCAGCCATCACCTTATAGACCACACGGTCCCCGGCCACCATGTCCTGCAGCTCGATGGCGGAGGGGTTGGAGGTGCGCACCAGGGCGAAGACGCACTTGTCCTCCGCCTCGGCGTCCTTGAGGAAGGGCTGGATCGCGTCCGAGCCCATATAGCCGTTGAGGGTGACGCAGTCGGCGTCAAAGCCGGCGAGGGCCTCGCCGCCCACCTTGGTCTTGCCCAGCCAGCCCTCGGAGTAGGCCGCGGCGGTGGAGCCGATGTCGCCGCGCTTGATGTCGGCGATGACGAAGAAGCCCTTCTTCTTCGCGTAGCGGATGGTGCGCTCGAGCATCTCCATCCCCTCCCAGCCGAGGTTCTCATAGTAGGCGGCCTGCGGCTTGACGGCGGGGACGATGTCAGAGAGGGCGTCCATCAGCCCGCAGTTGAACTCATAGATCGCCTCTGCGGCGGCCTTGCGGGTGTGTCCGTACTCCTCGATATATTTCTCTGTGATATGGCCCGGCACATAGTCCAGCCGGGCGTCCAGTCCGGCCACGGTGGGGTTCTTCATGGCGCGGATCTTCTCCTGCAAAACGTCAAAAGACATGGTGTCGCTCCTTTCCTTTCCGCCTGTTCAGCGGTCCTGATAGATGATGCGGCCGTCTGCGATGGTATATTTCACCCTGCCCCGCAGTTCCATCCCGCCGAAGGGGGTGTTGCGGCCCTTGGAGGCAAAGCGCTCCGGGTCCACCGTCCAGCGCTCGTCGGGGTCAAAGATGGTGATGTCCGCCGCCGCGCCGAGGGAGAGGCTCCCGCGCGGGATGCGGAGGATCTTGGCCGGGTTGATGGTCATCTTCTGGATGATGTCGGACAGGGACATCAGCCCGGTGTGATAGAGTGCCGTGAGCGCCAGGGCGAGGGAGGTCTCCAGCCCCACCATGCCGGAGGGGGCCTCCGTCAGCGGGCGGGCCTTCTCCGCGGCGGTGTGGGGGGCGTGGTCGGTCACGATGCAGTCGATCGTCCCGTCCCGCAGGCCGGCGAGGATGGCCTCCTTGTCCTTGGTCGCGCGCAGGGGCGGGTTGACCTTGGCGAGGCTCCCCTTGCGCAGCACCTCCTCATGGGTGAGGGTGAAGTACTGCGGGCAGGTCTCGCAGGTGATCTGCACCCCCTTGCGCTTGTACTGGCGGATGATGCCCACCGCGCCGGCGGTGGAGACATGGCAGATGTGCACCGGCGTGCGCGTCTCCTCGGCGAGCATCGCATCGCGCATCACCATCAGGTCCTCCGCGATCGCCGGCCGGCCGGGCAGGCCGAGCTGGCGGGAGACGCGCCCCTCGTTCACCGCGCGGCCGCGCACGAGATTGTCGTCCTCGCAGTGGGTGAGGACAGAGAGCCTGCTGCGGTTGGCGCGCATGAGCGCATCGCGCATCAGGTTGGAGTCCATCACGGGGTTGCCGTCGTCCGAGATGGCCACCACGCCCGCCCGCCGCAGGGCGCGCAGGTCCGCCATCTGCCGGCCCTGCTGGCCCACGGAGAGCGCCCCGATGGGCCAGACGTGGACGCCGCAGTTCTGCGCCGCGCGCTCCTGGACATAGGCCACCTGCTCCGGGGTGTCCACCACCGGCCGGGTGTTGGGCATGCAGGCGATGGAGGTCACGCCGCCGCGCGCCGCCGCGAGAGAGCCGGTGAGGATGTCCTCCTTCTCCGTCAGGCCGGGGTCGCGCAGGTGGACGTGCATATCGATCAGTCCGGCGGAGACGGCCAGCCCGGCGGCGTCGAGCACCTCGGCCTCCGGCTCGTCCAGGCCGTTGCCGATGACAACGATCCGTCCGTCCTCCACCAGCAAGTCCATCACGCCGCCAAGTCCGCCGACCGGGTCGACCAGCGTGCCGTTTTTGATGAGCAGCTTCAAACAGTTTCACACTCCTTTATTTCACGCATCGCATAGTTATCTACTTTGCATTATAACGTAATTTGCCCCGGCGCGCAATGAATTCCCGGAATTTCTCAGTGGCATTTTCCGCCGTCCGGGGCACACTAGGCTCGGCGGCCGGAGCGCTCCGCGCCGCCTGCAAGCAGACGAAGGAGGTGGCAGTATGAACACGACGCAGTTTCTCCGCGGCATGGGCGTCGGCGTGGCGGTGGGCGCAGCGATCAGCATGGCGGTCACGCCCCGGGCCAAGTCGATGCGCAAGTCCCCCGCCGGGAAGGCGATCAAGGCGGTCAGCGAGGTGATGGACAACATCACCGACGCGATGGGACTGTAACGCACAGCGGGCCTGCCGGGAGACGTTCTGATCTCCTGGCAGGCCCATTTTGCTGTTTCTATGCTGATTTTGCGGCCCGCGGGGTCATTCCTCCTCCGTTTCCGCCTCCGTCTCGGCGCTCAGGGCGGCCATTGCACCGTCATAGCCGTCCGATGCCACGGCGCGCAGCCACTCCACCTCGTCGGCGCTGACCGTCCAGAGGTAGCCCTCGTAGCCCCCTATGATGGCGTAGGTCTGGGTGCTCCCGGCGCCGTCCTCCCCCGTCGTGGTCTCTTCGAGCAGATAGAGGGTGAAGACCGCGTCTGAGGTCTCCCCTTCCCCGTCTGTCTCGGAATAGGTCACGCGGACGGTGGCGGTGAGCTGGCCGGCGCGCTCTTCCAGAAGGGAGCCGTCCGCGCTCCAGTCCGCCAGGCTGCCGAGGTCCAGCCCGGTCAGCTCGCCCAGCAGCTCCTCCTGAAGCTCCTGGCCGGTGATGTCCTGCTCGCCGCAGTACCAGTAGTACACCGTCTCATACTCCGGCTCGTCCTCCTCCGTCTCTCCGCCGGCGGTCTCCTCCGCCTCATCGGAGGCGCCGGAGTCGTCCTCTTCCTCCTCGTCCTCCACCTCAACCTCGACGGCCTTGACGGTGATAGAGGTCTCCTGCGCGCCGGAGAGGTCGACTGCGCCGAGGATGCGCTCCGTCAGAGTGGGGATGGGGGTGATGCTGTCCGCCTGCTCATAGAGGCCGGTCTGGATCTCGTCGTAGAGGGTGCTCTCCACGGTGTAGAGGGTGTCCTCCTGCCCGTCCAGGCAGGCGTAGTACTCGCTCCCGCTCGCGCTGCCAAAGCGGAGGGTGGCGGAGCTGCCGTCCGCGTCGGTGACGGTGAGATAGTTCGCCGCATCCGCCAGTCCATAGGCGTCCAGCTCCTCCTCCGGGGTGAAGGCGCGCACCGCGGTCAGGTCCTCCAGCGCGGAGAGGATGGAGGTCACCGTGCTCTCATCGAGCAGGAAGTCGGGGGCGTCCTGATAGTACCAGGCGTCCGCCTCCTCGTCGTAGGCGAAGGAGAGGGTGTGCTCGCCGTTGCTGTAGGTGAGGGTGACGGGGTCGGTCACCGTCTCGATGGCGGGGGTGGCGGCCGCCGCCTCTGCCTCCTCCTGCGCGGTCTGCCAGGCAGACCAGGCCATGGCGGCGATCAGCAGGACCACCAGCACCCCCAGGACCGCCAGCAGGATGAGCATCTGCCGTGCTTTCTTGCGCATGACGCCCCTCCTCTCACAGCTTGCGGCGGCGCATCCAGTGGACGACGCCCACGATCAGGATGGACAGCGGGAGCAGTACCACGACCACCAGCCCGAGCACGCCGGCGTTGCTGATCGTGTTGTAGGTGGTCTCCAGGCTCTTGGCCTCGATGGAGATGTTCTCCACGTCCTCAAAGCCGGCGGTGACGGTATTGACGAACACCTGCACATTGGCCAGCGAGTAGCTGGAGTTGAGGGTGTCGTCGAGCAGGGTGTCCGCCGTGATGACGGTCAGGCGGGCAGTGATGGTCTCCGCCTCCTCTTCCTCTTCGCCGGTCTCCTCCCCGTCAGAGGTCTCCGTCTCCGCGGTCTCCGCCGGTGTCTCATCCTCCGTCTCCACAGCGATCGCCTCGCTGGCGGTCACGCCGATGAGATATTCTCCGGTGGTGTAGTCGTCCTCATTCACAACAGCCATGCCGCTCTCCGAGGTGGTGAGGAAGGGGGTGACGGTGATGGTGTCCCGCGCGGGCGTCCCCTCCGTGAGGCCGAGCACCGGGGAGATCATGCCGTTGACCAAGTCATAGCCCACCATGACATAGGCGTCCTCCGCCACGCCGTCGGCCGCGTCGGTCGAGGTGTCCAGCTCGGGGAAGAAGATATAATAGCTGCCGGAGTTCTGGTACCAGTAGTAGTTTTCCGCATCGGCGATATAGCCGTCCACCTCTACGAGGCCGTACTCCTCCATCAGCTCGGTGAGATGGGGGTGCTCAAACTGCTCCGAGTCCAGAATGACGGAGACCTGCCCGCCCGCGGCCAGATAGGCGCGCACCATCTCCAGCTCGTCCACCGACAGGTCGCTGGTCGGCTGGTTGATCACCAGCAGGTCGCAGTCCTCCGGGATGCCGCCGTCGGTGGTCAGGTTGACCGAGCTGGTGGTGAAGTGGCTGCGCTCGAGCTGCTCGACAACCAGGCTGCCCAGCTCCATCTCCCCGTGTCCGGTGGTGGTGTAGACGGTGTGGTCCACCGCGGAGACGACGTAGTCAATCGCGGAGGTAAGCTGGCCTTCCGCGTCAAACTCAGTGTAGTCGGCGTAGCCGTACATCATATAGCTGTAGTAGTCGAGCACCAGGATGTCGTCGAGGTAGACGGTCTCCTGCCGCCCGGTCTCCGCGCAGGAGACCACGATGGTGTCCGCCTCCGTCTCATACTGCGTGAGCACGCTCGGATTGGTCACCGGGTCGGCATAGCGCAGGCTCAGATGGTCGGAGAGGGCGGCGTACCGGTCCAGGAAGCGGGTGATGCGGCTGTCCACGCTGTCCGACTGGGCCACGACGATGAGCTCCACGTCGGTCTCCAGCGCCGCCAGATAGTCCACGCTGGTGTCGGTGACGGTGTAGATCCCGCTGCTGGAGAGGTCCGCCTCCCGCAGGTTGGAGGGCAGATAGCCCACGGCGAGGTTGAAGACGATGACGATGGCCACCACCAGGGCGATCATCCCGGCGGAGAAGAGGCCGTTTTTGCTCTGGATGGTGGCAAAGCTCCCCTTCACCCCCGCGAGGGTGGGGCGCTTGGCGCCGAGGCGGCCGGCGAGGCCGCGCAGAGAGAATTTCTTCATGCCGTACACCTCCTCAGTTCCAGCGGCGGCGCTGGACCACCTGGATGGTCAGGAAGACCAGCAGGAAGGCCAGCGACAGGTAGAGCAGCAGTCCGCCCAGGTCGAAGACATACTCCAGGGCAAAGCTCTGGAAGGCGGCGTTCAGGGAGAACTGGGAGAGCAGGTCCGCCAGCAGGTTGTCATAGAGGGCGTCGTCCACCAGGTAGACCGCGATCACCGCGACTGCGCCCACGCCGCCCACCAGGGCGGTGACCGTCCGGTTGCCCGTCAGGCTCTGGAGCAGGGCGGCCAGCCCCGCCACGAGGAGCAGCAGGCCGACCAGGGAGACCACCGGCTCCCCGCCGAGGAAGGAGAGCAGGGAATCCCACAGATAGAACAGCAGCAGCAGGCCGAAAGTGCCCACCGCGGCGATCACCTGGCTCTCCGTCAGAGAGGAGACCAGCAGGCCGATGGCGATATACACCGCCCCGAGCAGGAAGAAGGCGAGGATGGAGGCGTAGTCGCTGGCAAAATAGACCGTCCCGGTGGACCCGGCGGCGAAATACAGCACCAGCGGATAGAGGCAGAAGAGGACGTGGGGGATGGCGTACACCGTCAGCATGGCGAAGTATTTGCCCAGCACCATGCCGGTCACGGTACACGGGGAGGTGAGCAGGAGCTGGTCAGTCTTGCTGCGCCGCTCCTCCGCCATGGAGCGCATCGTCAGGATGGGCACCGCCACCAGGAAAATGAACAGGGAATAGTACAGGGCGATGGACAGATTGGGATAGCCGTAGAACAGGTTATAGACCATAAAGTACAGCCCCGTGGCCGCGCAGAGAAAGGCAATGCACAGCCAGCCGGTCACGGAATCAAAATAGGCTTTGAGCTCCCGCCGGTAGATCGCGCTCATTTCGTCTCCTCCTCTCTGCCCGCGGCCTCAGCCGCCGCGGGCTCGTCGCTGGTCATCTCGAGGAAGACCTCCTCGAGGCTGGCCGAGTTGGCATGCATCTCCAGCAGGGGGACCTCCGCGCGGGCAAAGGCGAAGAAGACCGCCTCGCGCGCCGCCTGTCCGCCGGTGAGGTCCAGCGTGGCCGCGCTCGTCCCGTCCGGATTGTCCTGGCTGCGCTCCACCCGGACGCCGTCCACCCGGACGAGGATCTCCCGCGCCTGCGCGGCGGGGCACTTGGCCGTGATCTCCAGCTGGGCGGTGCCGCGCAGCGTCTCCTCCAGATGCTCCGGGGTGTCGCTGGCCAGCAGGCGGCCGTGGTGGAGGATGAGGATCTGGTCGCAGACCGCCTGCACCTCCGAGAGAATGTGGGAGGAGAGGATGACAGTGTGCTCCCGGCCCAGCTCACGGATGAGCTGGCGGATCTCGATGATCTGCTTGGGGTCCAGCCCGACGGTGGGCTCGTCCAGGATCAGGGTCTTCGGCTCGCCCAGCAGGGCCTGCGCCAGACCGACGCGCTGGCGGTAGCCCTTGGAGAGGTTCCTGATCAGCCGCCCGGCGACGTGCTCGATCTGCACGCGCGCCATCGCACGGCGCTTCTGCTCCGCCTGCCCGGCGCGGGGGACCTGCTTGAGCCGGACGCAGAAGTCCAGATACTCCTCCACCGTCATCTCCGGGTAGAGCGGCGGCAGCTCGGGCAGGTAGCCGATGGAGCGCTTGGCCTCCTCCGGCTCCTCGAGGATGTCGTGCCCGTCCACCAGGATCTGCCCCTCCGTGGGGCCGAGGTAGCCGGTCATCAGGTTCATCGTCGTGCTCTTGCCCGCCCCGTTCGGACCGAGGAAGCCGTAGATGCGGCCGTCCTCGATCGTCAGGTTCAGGTGGTCCACCGCCAGGTGCTCGCCGTAGCGTTTGACCAGATTTTTCAGTTCGATCACTGCGCTTCCTCCTTTGCAGTTCGCTTCAAGTACCCTCTTACTCTATGCCATCAGGCTGAAACGAACCTGAAAAACAGGGGAGGCGGCGGGCAGAATTCACAGCTTGTTTACAAAACGCCCCGGCACGGAGCGGGCCGCTCTGTACCGGGGCAAGACAGCAAAATGCCCCCACCCCCGGCAGTGCGCCAGGGGTGGGGTGAGGCTGTCAAAAAAGTGTTTTTGACAGCCTTTCGAGCAAATGCAGGCATTTGCTCGAGTTTGCAGTCCTCCCACGCGCACGGATTTTTGTTCCAAAAATCCGCACACTCGTCGGACTATCAGTATTTTTGGCCCGGTACACGCCCGTGCCAAAAATAAATTGCAATCTATTTGGCCCTTCGGGCCAAACTCGGTGAGACCTTTTTTGACACTCTGACCCCGCCCCTGGCAGTGCTCCAGGGGCGGGGTGCAAGTCGAATCAGAGATTCAGATCTGCTCCATGAACTGGGAGACAAAGTTGAGCGCCGCGCCGACGCAGGTGGCCCAGTAGCCGAAGCTGGAGACGGTGCAGTAGCTCCCGTCCGTCTGGAAGGTGGCCAGCTTTTGCAGCCGCTCGCGCAGGTCGTAGAGATACGGGCCGATATAGCCGCCGAGCAGGCCGCCGAGGACCACCTGACAGTCGAGGATCAGGTGGATATTGGTGATGCCGATGGCCAGATGGTCGAGATACTCGTCCCAGATCTTCTGATAGTCCTGATTGCCGGAGCGCAGGCCCTCGAAGAAGTCGTCAATGCCGATGCCCAGGTCCTCCGAGAGGCGCTTGGTGGAGCAGAACGCCTCCAGGCAGCCCTTCTGCCCGCAGCCGCAGACCGCGCCGTTGGGGTCGATGCGCATATGGCCGAACTCTCCTCCGTGCAGGGTGGTCCCGTGATAGGGCGCTCCGCCGAGCAGCATCGCGCCGCCCAGGCCGCGGTGGAGGAACATGTAGACCATATTCTCCTTCTCCGGGTTGACCCACCAGGTGGCGAGGCCGCCCGCGTTGGCGTCGTTTTCAAAGATGACCGGATAGGGGATATGGCTCGCCAGCAGGTTCATATCCAGCTCCGGGATGGGCTGGACGGGCGACATGGTCACCTTCCCGCTCTCCGGCTGGGGGACGCCGCAGACGGCGATGCCGATGCCGAGCAGGCGGCTGGTGTCGATCTCGTTCACCCGGATGAAGTCCTCGATGGTCTGGGCCAGGAAGACGGCGTACTCATCGTCATTGGCGATCGGCCGGGACACCCGCTGGCTGCACAGCAGCTGCGCGCGGATATTGATGCACGCGAGGTGGATGCGCCGGTGGCCGAGATAGACGCCGATGGCAAAGCGGACATTGTTGGACACGCCGATCGCCCGCGGCTTGCGCCCGCCGGTGGAGTCGAAGGTGCCCTGGAATTCCAGCAGATTGGCCTCCTGCAGCTCCTTCAGATTCTGCCCGACGGTGGGCAGGCTCAGGGAGAGGGCCTGCGCGATGTCCTGCTTTGTGACGGGATGCCCGGAGGAATAGATATACCGAAAGACGCGGTTGCGGTTCTGCCGCCGCAGTTCTGCCGTATTATATGTTGCCATAGTATTGATCACCACACCCAAACTTTTAGAAAAGTAATTGAATTCCCTCCCTATTGTAGCATAGTTTTTTGAAAATGCAAGTGTTAAATAAAAAACTTTTTCAGAAACAGCGCCAGGTGGACCGGCTCAGCCCTCCCCCAGCAGCTCCTCCACCAGGGTGAGGCACTCGAAGACCATCGCATCGCAGTGGGGCTTGCGCTCGGTGTGGCCGAGCGCCCGGTCGCGCCGGAGCAGCCCGGCGCAGGTGATCTCCCCGTCGTGGGCGTCGCGGATGCGGCGGAGAAACTCCTGCGCCATCTTCTTGTCCGCTCCGGCCAGGCCGAGGGCCATCAGTCCGCCGGTCACTCCACCGCAGGTGGCCCCCATCCCCATCCCGGCGGCGAAGTGCGCGCCGATCCGGCAGGCGGTCTCGGTGTCCATGCCCAGCGACTCGGCCACCGGCACAAAGGTGGCCTGGGCGCAGTTGTAATGGCGGGTGGTGTCCGCGCGCAGGGCGCGGCAGCGCTCCATCCATTTGCTTGTCTGTTCCATCGTCGATCTCTCCTTTTCCTCTGAATGAATGGTCATTCTGTGATTCAGTTCATGCTGTCCCGGCTGTCCTGGAACATCTGCTCCACGCGCGCGCGGATGCCGCGGTGCTCCAGCGCCGTCAGCTCGGGGTCCTCCTCCAGAAGCGCGGCGGCGGTCTCGCGCGCCTCGTGCAGCACGCGGGTGTCGGCGGCGAGGTCGGCCACCTTGAGCGGCGGCAGGCCGTGCTGGCGGTTTCCGAAGAAGTCGCCCGGACCGCGCAGACGGAGGTCCTCCTCCGCGATGTGGAAGCCGTCGCTGCTCTGGCAGAGCACCCGGAGGCGCTGGCGGGTCTCCGCAGCCTGCGCGGAGGAGACGAGGACGCAGTAGGACTGGCTCTCTCCGCGGCCCACCCGCCCGCGGAGCTGGTGGAGCTGGGAGAGGCCGAAGCACTCGGCGTTCTCCACCACCATCAGCGTGGCGTTGGGCACGTCTACCCCCACCTCGATCACGGTGGTGGCCACGAGGATGTCGATCTCCCCCCGGCCAAAGGCGGACATCACCGCCTCCTTCTCCCTGCTCTTGAGCTTGCCGTGGACCAGGCCGACGCGCAGGTCGGGGAAGACCTCATTTTGCAGCGCCTCTGCGTAGGGGACGGCCGCCCTGCGCGGCGGGCCGGAGAGGGGGAGGTCCTCCCCCTCCTCCACGGCGGGGCAGACGAGGTAGACCTGATGCCCCTCCTGCACCTGCTTGCGGATGAATCCGTAGAGCTGCGGGCGCTTGTGCTCCCCGATCAGGGTAGTCTGCACCTCCTGCCGCCCGGGCGGGCGCTCGTCGATGACGGAGACCTCCAGATCGCCGTAGATGAGCAGGGCAAGGGTGCGCGGGATGGGGGTGGCAGACATGACGAGGACGTGCGGACGCGCCTCCTCCTCCCCCTTGGCGGCGAGGGCCGCCCGCTGGGCCACGCCAAAGCGGTGCTGCTCATCCGTGATCACCAGCCCCAGGCGGCGGAAGGCCACCCCCTCCGAGAGCAGGGCGTGGGTGCCCACCACGAGGTCGATGGACCCGTCAGCGAGGCCGGCATAGACCGCACGCTTTTCCGACCGCTTCATCGCCCCGGTGAGCAGCCCCACCGTCTGCCCCTGCGAGGCGAGGAGGCGGACGAGGGTGTGATAGTGCTGCTCGGCCAGGATCTCCGTCGGGGCCATCAGGGCGGACTGACAGCCGTTTTTCGCCATCAGCCAGGCGCAGGCGGCGGCGACCACCGTCTTGCCGCTGCCCACGTCTCCCTGGATGAGCCGGTTCATCGGCACGCCGGAGCAGAGGTCGCCAAACGCCTCGTCCAGCGCCCGCCGCTGCGCCCCGGTGAGGGAGAACGGGAGGGCGGAGAGGTACTCCTGCACGTCACAGCGCGCACAGGCGATCCCCCGGCCCCGGTCGCGGCTGCGCCGGAGCAGGGCGAGGCCGGCGGAGAGAAAGAAGAGCTCCTCGAACACCAGCCGCCGCCGGGCGATCTCCAGCTCCTCCCAGGAGGGGGGGAAGTGGACGGTCTGGACCGCATAGGAGAACTCCGCCAGGCCGTGCGCCCGGCGCAGGGCGGGCGGCAGGGGATCGGTGAGCTGGCGGGCGCAGTCCTCCAGCACGCGCAGCACCGCCCCGGCGAGCAGGTTGTTGGAGATGCCGGCCGTGAGCGGGTAGACCGGCATGATTCGCCGGGTGAAGCGGGCCCCTGCCTCCGGCTCGAGGACGGGGTTGATCATCGTGTACCGGCTGCCATGGCGCTCTACCTTGCCGTAGAAGAGGTAGCTCTCGCCGGGGCGGAGAGAGGTCTTCAGATAGCTCTGGTTGAAGAAGGTCAGCTCCATCGCGTCCGCCTCGTCCACCGCGTTCACCTTGACCAGCTCCAGGCCCTTGCGGATGTAGGACAGGCGCGGGGTCGTGGCGATGATCGCCCGCACACAGACCGGCCGGTCCTCCGGGGCCTCGCGGATGGAGCGGCACTCCCGCCGGTCCTCGTACTGGCGGGGAAACCAGAACAGCAGGTCCTGCGCGGTGCGGATGCCCAGCTTCTCCAGCTTCCCGGCCCGCGCCGGGCCGATGCCGGGCAGGGACTGCACCGGGTCTGTCAGTTGATGGGGCATACCGCCGCCTCCCTTCCGTCCGTTTTCCCTCAGTGTACCACAGTTTGCCGGAAAAAGAAAAGGCAAACCTGCCGCCGCCGCGCGAGAACTCATCCGAAAGGCAAAAATCGCAAAATTATCGGCTGAATTCCACAAAGAACAGGTTCCTATTTGCGCCCTGTCATGTTATACTAGACGAAGAAAAGGCCGGCGGACCCCGCCGGACCAGTCAGCTCTGCAAGCGATACACAAGGAGGTATCACGCTATGATCAACATTCCCAAGGAAAAGCTGGGCATTGTCGCCGTCAGCCGCGACTGCTTCCCCATGAGCCTGTCGGAGGGCCGCCGCAAGGCCGTTGTCGAGGCCTATGAGAAGAAGTACGGCGCCATCTACGAGTGCCCCGTCTGCGTGGAGAACGAGAAGGACATGGTCCGCGCCCTCGAGGACGTGAAGGCCGCCGGCGTGGACGCTCTGGTGGTCTTCCTGGGCAACTTCGGCCCCGAGACCCCCGAGACCCTGCTGGTCAAGGAGTTCGAGGGCCCCTGCATGGTGGTGGGCGCCTCGGAGGAGTCGGGCGACAGCCTGCTCGATGGCCGCGGCGATGCCTACTGCGGCATGCTCAACGCCAGCTATAACCTCTACCTGCGCAACCTGAAGGCCTACATCCCCGAGTATCCCCTGGGCACCGCCGAGGAGTGCGCCGACATGATCGCGGAGTTTGCGCCCATCGCGCGCGCGGTCATCTGCCTGCGCAACCTGAAGATCATCTCCTTCGGCCCCCGTCCGCAGGATTTCCTGGCCTGCAACGCGCCCATCAAGCGCCTGTATGATCTGGGCGTGGAGATTGAGGAGAACTCCGAGCTGGATCTGTACGCCTCCTTCCTGCGCCACAAGGACGACCCGCGCATCGCGGAGGTCGCCGCCGACATGGCCGCCGAGCTGGGCGCCGGCAACAAGAAGCCGGAGGTCCTCAACGACCTGGCCCGGTATGAGATCACCCTGCTGGATTGGATTGAGGGCCACCGCGGCAGCCGCAAGTATGTCGCCATCGCCGGCAAGTGCTGGCCGGCCTTCCAGACCGAGTTCAAGTTCGTCCCCTGCTATGTCAACTCCCGCCTGACTGCCCGCGGCATCCCTGTCTCCTGCGAGGTGGATATCTTTGGCGCGCTGAGCGAGGTGATCGGCACCGTCGTCAGCCAGGACGCCGTCACCCTGCTGGACATCAACAACACCGTCCCGCGCGACATGTACGAGCAGGAGATCGCCCCGAAGTACAGCTACACCCAGAAGGACACCTTCATGGGCTTCCACTGCGGCAACACCTGCTCGAGCAAGCTGGTCAGCTGCGAGATGCGCAACCAGAAGATCATGGCCCGCAGCCTGCCCGCCGAGTTCACCAACGGCACCCTCGAGGGCGACATCGTCCCCGGCAAGATCACCTTCTACCGCCTGCAGTCCACTTCGGACGCCAAGCTGCGCGCCTACATCGCTGAGGGTGAGGTTCTGCCTGTGGCCACCCGCTCCTTCGGCGGCATCGGCGTCTTCGCCATCCCTGAGATGGGCCGCTTCTACCGCCATGTGCTGGTGGAGAAGAACTATCCGCACCACGGCGCCGTTGCCTTCGGCCACTTCGGCAAGACGCTCTATGAGGTCTTCAAGTATCTCGGCGTCGCGCTCGACGAGATCGACTACAACCGTCCGAAGGGAGACCGCTATCCCTCCGAGAATCCGTTTGCCTGATCGCAACCGATGAAAATGGGCCCGCTGCAAAACGCAGCGGGCCCTTTGTGCGCAACAGGAAGCGGCTGGCGCGGACGGCCCCCCGGCAGTTGACCTTTCGGGACGGAAAATTTATAATACAAGGGAATTAAACGTGCTGTCGGAAAGGAGGTATGCCCCATGCGGGTGGCCATTGCGGAGGACGACGCGAATTATGCCCTCCATTTGAAATCCCTCCTCCAGCGCTTCCAGGAGGAGACCGGGGTGGCGGTGGAGAGCGCCGTCTTCTCCGACGGGGCGGAGCTCGCGGCCCACTACACCTCCGACTGGGACGTGCTGCTGCTGGACGTGGATATGCCCCATCTGGACGGTCTCGCCACCGCCCGCTGGGTGCGTCAGCGGGACCCGGAGGTGCTGATTTTGTTCATCACCAACCTGGCCCAGTACGCCATCTGCGGCTATGAGGTGGACGCGCTGGACTATATGCTCAAGCCGGTCAACTACTATGCGCTGGAGATGAAGCTGAAAAAGGCGCTGCGCCTCCAGCGTCTGCGCGAGCCCCAGCCCCTGCTGCTGAATCGGGAAGGGGAGCTCGTGCGGTCCCCCTCTCCCACCTGTACTATGTGGAGGTCTTCAACCATCAGCTCTGCTACCACACCATGGAGGGGGATCTCACCGCCACTGGGGCCCGGTCCCTCCGGGCACTGGAGCAGGAGCTCGCGCCCAAGGGCTTCTCCCGCTGCAATCACTGCTATCTGGTCAATCTCCGCCATGTGGACGGAATTCAGGGCAACTGCGTCCGGGTGGCGGGGCAGGAGCTCTCCATCAGCCGCAACCGGCGCAAGGGATTTTTGCAGGACCTGCTGCACTACGCGAGAGGCGGCGAGCCGGTATGATGCAGATCGATCTCCTGCGCACCCTGCTGCAGGCCGACTTTATGCAGACGATGGTGTTGGGCGCATGTCTCTTCCTGCTCCCCCTGGAGCACCGGAAGGGCTGGCGGCGGGCGGCCCTCCTCTGCGCGCTGGCCGCCTTGGGACTGGGGGTGTGCAACACCGCCTGGGTCTACGCGACAAACTATGCCCTCTCCGCCAGTCAGGCTGAGCCCTCGTTCCTGCCGCCGCCCTCCTATCTGCTCAGTATACTAGTCTATTATCTGTCCCCGCTGCTGGCCGCCTATTTCCTCTTCCGTCTCTGCACCCGGGTCTCCCGGGCGGACGCCCTGTATGGGATGAGCTGTGTCTACGCCGTGCAGCACATCGCCTTCTGCCTCACGGTATCTCTGTGGGGAGAACACGTCCTCCCTGTCCCGCCGCTGCGGACCGCCGGGGACTGGCTGGTGAATGTGGCGGTCTTTGCGCTGGCCTGGCCGCTGCTGGCCCGCCGCCTGCCCGTGGAGGGTCATTACCGGGTGACGGGGCGGAAATCGCTGATCTTCTCCTGGATGGTGCTGCTCATCGCCCTGCTCGTCAATTATGTGGCCCGGCAGTTCAATGAGGCGGAATATAAGACCCTCTATGTCATCTGCACGGCCTATGACCTCCTGAGCTGTCTCTTCCTGCTGGCCCTGCAGGCGGAGCAGCGGCGGGAGTCCGATCTCCGGGTCCATGTGGAGACGGAGCGCCGCCTGCGCCGCCAGATGAAGGAGCAGTATGAGCTCTCCCGGGACAGCATTGAGATCATCAACCGGAAGTGCCACGACCTGAAGCATCAGATCTCCGCCCTCCGCCTGGTGCAGGACCCCGCCCGGCGGGAGGAGGGGCTGCGGGAGATCGAGCGCTCCGCCATGATCTACGATGCCGCCGTCCAGACCGGCAATCAGGTGCTCGATACCGTCCTGACGGAGAAGAGCCTCCTGTGCGAGCGGGGCGAGATCTCCTGGACCTGCATGGCGGACGGGAAGCTGCTGCGCTTTATGAGCCCGGTGGACCTCTACACCCTCTTCGGCAACGCCCTGGACAACGCCATCGAGAGCAGCCGGACAGTCGCCGACCCGGAGCGGCGGCACGTCTCGGTCACCGTCCACAGCCGGCACGGGGCAGCCCTCATCCAGATCGAGAACTATTTTGACCACCCCATCCGCCTGTCCGGCGGCCTGCCGTCCACCACGAAACCGGACGCCGCCGAACACGGCTACGGCATCCCCAGCATCCGGGACATCGCCCAGCGCTACGGCGGGACGATGGACATCTCCGCCGCGGACGGCCTCTTTCAACTGAGCGTCCTCATCCCCGTTCCCCAGAGCGGCTGAACCCTTTGCCCCGTCAAATGGACCGGAAGCACCATTTGACGGGGCACGCTTTTTGTCTCATCTGCCAGTTACGCAGCGGAAATGACAGGTTACGCATTTTCCCCCAAATGGCGCTTTGCATCCGGTATGATTTCCATCAGGAAAGACCGGCAGAGACGCCGGTCCAAACGCCGCCCTTCGTGGTGAGAAAGAACAGGAGGAATCGTATGGAAAAGAAGGTCAAACGGCCCGGCAAGGTCAGTCTGGTGCTCATGTGCCTGCTGCTGACCGTGGTCCTGGTGCTCAACATCGCCTGCGGTGTGATGCGCGGGACGCTGGACCAGTACCTGGGGAGCCGTCCCAGCCTGACGGACGACATCTCGGACGCGGGCGACGCGCTCGCCCAGCAGATCCAGGAGGAGGGCACCGTCCTGCTGCGCAATGAGGACAATGTTCTGCCCCTGAGCGAAGACGTGAGCCAGGTGAACGTCTTCGGCTGGTCTGCCACCCAGTGGGTGGTGGGCGGCTCCGGCTCCGGCCAGTGCGCCACCTTCGAGGTGGGCCTGCTCGAGGCGCTGGACGCGGCCGGCATCGGGTACAATCAGGAACTGATCGACATGTACACCGCCTTTCAGCCCGAGCGGCCCTATCTGGCCAACGGCGCGCTGAACACCTACCCGGAGCAGTTCTGCCGCCTCTATGAGCCGTCGGTCAGCGACACGAGCTGCTACACCGAGGAGCTGCTGGCCAATGCCGAGGCCTACTCCGACACCGCCATCGTGGTGATCGGCCGCGTGGGCGGCGAGAGCAGCGACGCCCCCAAGACCCAGTACAAGCAGGTGGAGAAGGGCGGCGAGATCGTCACCGACGACACCCGCACCTATCTGGACCTCTCCACCGAGGAGGAGGAGCTGCTGGCCTATGTGGGCTCCACCTTTGACAAGGTCATCGTGCTGGTGAACACCACCAACCTGATGAGCCTGGCCCCCATCGAGGCCATCCCCGACATCGACGCCTGCCTGCTGGTGGGCGGCACTGGCGAGGCCGGGGCCGCCGCCATCCCCTCCATTCTCTACGGCCAGGTGAATCCCTCCGGACGCCTGACGGACACCTATGCCTATGACCTCACCAGCTTCTCCACCTACGCCAACAGCGGCGCCGAGGGGATGGGCTACTACACCAACGCCGACGGCCTCTATCCCGCCGACGGCGTGACCACCAACGGCAACGTGGGAGACGCCCCCCTCTATCCCGGCGTGGCCTATGAGGACTATGCCGAGGGGATCTACATCGGCTACAAGTGGTTTGAGACGGCGGACGCCGAGGGCTATTGGGACAACGTCTCCAACGAGTTCGGCCAGGGCTATGACGGCGTGGTCCAGTACCCCATGGGCTACGGCCTCTCCTACACCACCTTTGACTGGGAGATCGTGGAGAGCACCCAGGGCGAGCTGAGCGCCGGCGGTCAGGTGTCCGTCACCGTCCGGGTGACCAACACCGGCGAGATTGAGAAGTCCTCTGCCAATCTGGCGGACTTCGCCAAGACCGGCCTGCTGCAGCCCGGGGAGAGCGAGGACGTGACCCTCACCCTGGACGTGTATGACATGGCCTCCTACGACTGCTACGATGCCAACCAGAACGGCTTTGCCGGCTGGGAGCTGGACCAGGGCGACTATATCTTCTCAGTCAGCCGGAACGCACATGAGGCGGCGGCCACCTTCACCTGCACCGTGGCGGAGAACATCCAGTACCCCACCGACCCGGTCACCGGCAATGAGGTCCACAACCTCTTCACCGGCGAGGACGCCGTGGACGGCGTCTCTTTGGACGGGAGCGACTCGGAGGCCAACATCACCTATCTGACCCGCGCCGACTTTGCCGGCACCTTCCCGGCGGAGAAGGCCCCTGACCGGGCCATGACCGACAACGTCCGCGCCCACAACCTCTACACCCAGGAGCAGGCGGAGGCCTGGATCGACGAGAGCGACCAGCCCATCACCACCGGCGCGGACAACGGCCTCTCGATCACCAACGCCGACGGCACCATCAGCGAGCTCGGCATGGCGCTGGGCGCTGACTACAACCATGAGCAATGGGACGCCCTGCTCGACCAGCTCACGATCGACGAGATGATGACGCTGACGCTGCACGGCTATGCGCAAACTGCCGCGCTGCCCTCCATCGGCAAGCCCCAGACCCTGGACCTGGACGGTCCCACCCAGATCGGCAGCTTTGCCTTCTGGCTGGGCCAGGGCACCGGCTTCTCCAACCCGGTCACCATGGCCCAGACCTACAACAAAGAGATCGGCTATCAGTTCGGCCTGGTCAACGGGGCCCAGGCCCGCCAGCTCGGCCTCACCGGCTGGTATGCCCCCGGCGTCAACCTGCACCGCAGCCCCTTCGGCGGCCGGAACTATGAGTATTACTCGGAGGACCCCTACATCTCCGGCGTGTTCGCCAGCCTGACCACGGAGGGCTCTCTGGATGCCGGCGTCTACGTCTACGCCAAGCACTTCATCGTCTACGATCAGGAGGCCGCCCGCGACGGCGCTTATGTCTGGCTCACCGAGCAGAGCCTCCGGGAGAACTATCTGGCCCCCTTCAAGATGATGATCCAGGAGGGCGGCTGCACCGGCATCATGTCCGCCTACAACCGCCTGGGCGCTGTCTGGGCCGGCGGCAGCGAGGCGCTGCTCACCAGCCTGCTGCGGGACGAGTGGGGCTATACCGGTGCGGTACTCACGGACTATGCCGACCACCACGTCTTTATGAGCGGCGACCACGCGATCCGTGTCGGCGGCGACATGTGGATGGATGGATGGCTCAGCGACGGTGTCTACACCTATGAGACGGAGTCCAACAGCTTCCAGCAGACGCTGCGCCGCGCGAGCAAGAACGTCACCTACATGTACCTGAACGCAGCCTATGAGCGCCAGCAGTACGCGGAAAACGGCGGCGACGAGACCTTCCTGGTGGAGGCCCACCAGTCCATCTGCGTCTGGCTCACCGTGCTGGTGATCGTGGATGTGGTCGTCATCGCCCTGGCGGCGCTCTACTTCGTCCTCCGCTCCCGCAAGAAGAAGCGCTACCTCGCCCAGAACAACGGATAAGCTGTACGCCTCCCTGTCGCCTTCCCAAGCACGGGCACACAGCCATTCCGGACCCATAGCAGGGCGGTCCAGCCGCCTCCCCGGCGCAGGCGCCGGAACACCAAAAGAGCTGCCCGACGTTCACAAGTCAGGCAGCTCTCCGCGTCTCTAAAAAGCCTTTTGGCCGCGCTGCGGCATTCACTGCGTCCGGGGCGGCGTGCAGCGCTCATCAGCGGACCACATACCGCTCCTCCAGCCGCCCCTGCAAAAAGTCCACCACGTTCTGTGCGGCACGGCGGTTCATCTCCTCGAAGGTCTCGGTGGTATAGGGAGCGGTGTGGGGGGTGAGGATGGTATTTGGGCAGCCGAGGAGCGGGGAGTCCTCGCAGGGCTCGTGGGGGAAGACGTCCACCGCCGCCCCGCCCAGATGACCGGAGCAGAGCGCCTCGCGCAGCGCTTCCACCTCCATGATCGGGCTGCGGGCGATATTGATGAAGATGCTCCCCCGCTTCATCCGCGCAAAGGCCTCCCGGCCGAACATCCCACGCGTCTGCTCCGTCAGGGGGACGTTGACGGAGACGTAGTCGCTGACGGCCAGCAGCTTATCCAGGTCCAGATAGCGCACGCCGTACTCCCGCTCCCACGCCTTGTTCGGGTGGCGGTTGTAGTAGACCACGTCCATCCCGAAGGGGACCGCCCGCCGGGCGATCTCCCTGCCGATGCCGCCAAAGCCCACCAGGCCGAGGGTGCGCGACTTGGCCCCCTCCATCCGCAGGCGCGTCCAGCGGCCCGCCTGCATGGTTTGGTTTTGCAGGTCCACCCGGCGGGCGAAGTAGAGGAGGTAGGCCATCACATGCTCGGCGACCGCGCCCTCGACGGTGCCGAGCGCCCGGCAGACGGTAATGCCCAGCCGCTGGCAGGCGTCCAGATCGATGGCGTCATAGCCGATGCCCCGGCGTGAGATCAGCCGGAGCCTCCCGCAGCGCGCGAGCAGAGAGGCCGGGCAGGGCTCCGGCCCGGTGATCGCGCAGTCCGCGTCGCGCAGCATCTCATAGATCTCCGCCTCCTCCGTCCCGGCGCCCACCTCCCTGATCTGGCTGTAGTCCACGACCTCCAGCCCGGCCTCCCGGAGGAGCCGGGTCCCAAAATCCCGCCCGATGGAGAAATCGCGCGCGGTGATGACAACTTTCATCTCATCGTCCCTCTTTTCTCACAGTGTGAGCCCTGTGCCGTCCCCATTCGGGCGCGGCCAGGGCTCCTTTGCCACCCTCCGGTCTCAGTACCGGAGCAGATAGTAAATGACGTACACCCAGCTCATCAGGCCGTGGATGATGGCCCAGCCGACCGAGTGCCAGTTGGTATAGCTGATCACCATCGCCAGCGCGCTGCCGAAGGTGATGCCATTCTTCACCGTATTCTTGACGGCGCTGTTTGGCTGTTCGCCCATACAAATCCTCCTGTCAGGTCAGGCCCATCACCGCGAGGGTCCGCGCGACCCCGTCCTCCGCGCAGGAGGGGCAGACGGCGTCCGCCGCGCGCTTGACCGCCTCCTGTCCGTTCTCCATCGCAATGCCGAGACCGGCGGCGCGGAGCATGGCGAGGTCGTTCGCGCTGTCCCCAAAGGCGATGGCGTCCGCCGGCGTCTGGCCCAGGCGGCGGCAGATCGCCTCGAGCGCCCGCCCCTTGTCCACCTCATGGCGGTTGAGCTCGCCGCAGATAGCGTCCAGGCCGGGGAACAGATTGTCAAAGAAGACGAACGAGAAGCGGCTGTCGAGCGCCTCGTGCAGCTTCTCCATCCGCCCGGCGTCCTGCGCAAAGAAGCAGAGCTTATAGCAGGGCTCGCCACGGTACTCCGAGGCATCCCGGATGTGCAGCGTCTCGCAGACGACCTCGAAAAACGCCTCCAGACGTTCATGATACCCCGGCCAGCAGCGCACCCGCTCCATATCGCTGAAATTGGCCCCATAGCACTCCAAAACGTAGGCGGCGTCCTGCGCGGCGAGCACTTCCTGGACCTCCCTGCAGAGGTCCGGGTCCATCGGGTCGTCCAAAATCACCTCGCCATTCACCTCAGCGTGGGCGCCGGCGCTGGCGATCACCCCGTCAAAGCCGATCGCGCGGACCTGCTCCGGGATGCTGAACACGCTCCGTCCGGTGGAGAGGAAGGCGAGGTGGCCGTTGGCGCGGGCGGCGCGGATGGCCTCCACAGTGGCCTGGGACGGCGCCTCGCCCGGCATGCAGAGGGTCCCGTCGATATCAAAAAAAAGCAGTTTGCGCATGCAATCTATGCCTCCATTGTCACAGCATTGGGCGCCTCCCGCCGCAGCGGCGCCCCAGAAAATTATACCAGATCGACCGAAAGCTGGCAAGTCCGGGCAGAATGCGGCGGCTGTGTCAGATTTCCAGTGTAACTTTTCGCCGCCGGGCAGAAACTAACCGTGCTGTCAGCTCACAGCTTGCAAATCAAGGAGGTTTGAGAGATGAAAGGATGGATCACGCTCACCGCGCTGGCAATGGCCCTGCTGCTGGCCGGGTGCGGCAGCCGGGGAAATGTCTCCGGCAACAGCAACGGCAACTATGAGGCGGACGCCAATGGCCGTGTCGAGGACGGCTATGGGACGCCGGACTACAATGGCAGCGGCGTGGCGGATGACATGAAAGATGCCGTAGACGACACGGCCAACGCCGCCGAGGATGTGACAGACGGCGTGCTCGACGGCGCGCGACGGGTCACCGACGACGTGATCGACGGGGTGGACGACGCGGTGGACTCCGCCCGCGATGGTCTGGACCGCGCGGGACAGTCCGGACGCACGGCCAGCGAACAAAACTGAATCCGGGCGGGGCGGCACTCTCTCATGCCGCCCCGCTGGAGCGAGACGCAAAAAAGACGCTCCCCGAAGGGAACGTCTTTTCTGTGTTGGCACTACCAATTTTCCCGGGCCGTCTCCAGCCAAGTATCGTAGGCGCAGGTGAGCTTAACTGCCGTGTTCGGAATGGGAACGGGTGGACCCTCA
>CASDSM010000034.1 GCA_949283375.1 uncultured Eubacteriales bacterium
ACCGGCCCCACCGGCCCGACTGGCCCTGCCGGCACGGCGGGCACTGAGGGCGCGACTGGCCCGACCGGCCCGACCGGCCCCACTGGCCCCGCCGCGACGGTGACGGCTGCCGCCGCCGTGCAGGACGCGACCGGCACCGGCGACATCACGACGCAGTTCAACGCGCTGCTGGCCAATCTGCGCGCGGCCGGTCTGCTCTCGAGCTGACCGGGCGGGCCACATCCGCATCTGAATCAGCGCACAGCGGGAGAGGGAGAAAATCCCTCTCCCGCAGAATATCAGGGAGGGAGCTATGAAGGTCATCGTCTATGCGATCTGTAAAAATGAGGCGGCGTTTGTGGACCGCTGGATGGACTCCATGGGGGAGGCGGACGGGGTGGTGGTGCTGGACACCGGCTCGACTGACGGCACAGTGGAGCGCCTGCGCGCGCGTGGGGCGCGGGTGGAGGTGGAGGAGGTCGTGCCCTGGCGGTTTGACACGGCGCGCAACCGCTCCCTCGCCCTCGTGCCGGAGGACACGGACCTCTGCGTCTGCACCGACCTGGACGAGGTGTTCCACCCCGGCTGGCGCGCGGCGATGGAGGCGGCCTGGCAGCCGGGGCTCTCCCAACTCCGCTACCGCTATACCTGGTCCTTCCAGCCGGACGGGACGGAGGGACACGTCTTCTGGATCGAGAAGGCGCACAGCCGCCGGGGCTGGCGGTGGACCCATCCGGTCCATGAGGTGCTCACCTGGGAGGGACCGGGGCGGCCGCACAGCGCGAGCGCCCCCGGCGTACAGCTCGACCACCATCCGGACCCGTCCAAGTCGCGCGCGCAGTATCTCCCCCTGCTTGAGCTGGCGGTGGCGGAGGACCCGGAGGACGACCGGAATATGCACTACCTGGGCCGGGAATACTGCTTTCACCGCCGCTGGGAGGAGTGCGTCACCGTATTGAAACAACACCTGACCCTCCCCACCGCCGTCTGGGCGGATGAGCGCTGTGCCTCCATGCGATACATCGCCCGCGCCCTCGCCGCCCTGGACAGGGGAGAGGAGGCGGAGCGCTGGCACCTGCGCGCCGTGGCGGAGGCCCCCTGGCTGCGCGAGCCGTGGCTGGACTACGCCCTGTTCTGCTACCGACGGGAGGACTGGCCCGGCGTGCGCTTTGCCGCCGAACGCGCCCTCGCGATCACCAGCCGGCCGGAGACCTACATCTCTGAGGGCGCGAGCTGGGGGAGCCTGCCCTACGACCTGGCCTCGCTCGGCTGCTACCACACCGGCGACCTCCCCGCGGCGCGGGAGATGGCCCGCGCCGCCCTCGACCGCACCCCGGACGACGCGCGTCTGGCGGGCAACCTCGCCCTCATCGAGCGGCAGCTCACCGGATAATTTCCAAAATCTGGAACAGGCATTCTCTGCCGGCCAGATGCTGCAATCCCTTGCGCCGCCGGGCTGGCAGATGCTGTCTGCCCAAAGCTGGGCGGCGCTGCCGGTTCTGGATGGCTCGATTTCCGTCCCCGGGATATAGTAAAGGAAGCGCTGATTCCATCGGCAAGAGCCGACGGCGAGAGATTTTGTTCCAGGCGAACGTTGGGGAAACGCGGGAATACTTTGTGTATTCCCCGGTTTCCCAACGGCACGGATGGGGCAAAAGATCCGCCGTCCGGCCGAAGACGATCGATTCGGCGCTTCCTAAAGATGTCCGCGCGGCGGATAAATCAAACGGGGCGGCGGAGCGGGGAAAAACTGGAACAATCCTGCTTCGCCGTCCCCGGCAGAGGGGGATGGAACTTGAAGGAAGAAGGAGGAAGCGCGCGGCCCTGGGGCTGGCTGCTCGCGCTGGCGCTGGTGCTCTCGCTGCTGGTGGCGGCACGGCTGGGGCCGAACGGAACGGCGGCGGTGACCTGCGCGGCGGCGGGCGAGCGGTATCTGGTGCCGGTGGGGCAGACGGTGGGCATCAAGCTCTTTGCCCGCGGGGTGATGGTGGTCGGCCTCTCTGAGGTGAACACCGAGCAGGGCGCCTGCTCCCCGGCGGAGTCCTGCGGCCTGCGGGCGGGGGACATCATCACCAGCATCAACGACCAGGCGGTGGACACCATCGAGCAGGTGCAGGAGGCGGTGGCCGCCAGCGGCGGGCCGCTGGAGATCTGCGCCACGCGCAACGGACGGCATATGACGGTGACGGCACAGGCCGCCCCCTGCCTGGCGGACGGGAGCTACAAGCTGGGCGCATGGGTCCGCGATTCAATGGCGGGCATCGGCACGGTGACCTATTACGACCCGGCCACCGGGGCCTTTGCCGCCCTCGGCCACGGCATCAACGACGTGGACACCGGCTTGCTCATGCCGCTGTCCTCCGGGGCGATCATGCCCTCCACCGTCTCCGGCGTACTGGCCGGGACGAAGGGGAGCCCCGGCGCGCTGCACGGCAGCTTTGACCTCACGCGCGACCTCGGCCGGTTGACGGCTAACACCGACCGGGGGATCTTCGGCACCCTCTCGGAGGACTGCTTCGGCGGCGAGGCGGTCCCGGCGGCGCGCCGGAGCGAGGTGCGCACGGGTGCGGCCACCATCCTGGCCAACGTCTCCGGCGAGACGGTGGAGGAGTACGCGGTGGAGATCCTGCGCATCTACCCCGTCTCCGCCGCAGCGGGGCAGAGCCTGATGCTCCGGGTGACGGACGAGCGCCTGCTGTCGGCCACCGGGGGGATCGTGCAGGGGATGAGCGGTTCCCCAATTTGCCAAAACGGGAAAATTGTGGGAGCGGTGACCCACGTTTTGGTGAATGATCCGACAAAGGGATATGGGATATTCATCGAAAACATGCTGGATGCGGCGGGGTAAAAAGAGCGTCCCTCCCGGGGAGGATTCTCCGGGAGGGACGGCTTGAGAAACCGGGATGTGTCTATTCATCCAAAATGCGCCATCTTAAGGCGTTTGCCACAATATAGGTGTCTGCGGGTTCGTGGATTGAGTTGTCGATTTTCGCAACGTCAAACCAACCTGTGTCTGACCACACGATCACCCTGTCAGGATCTCCTGGCAGTAAATTGTCGTGAAACGCCAGATGTGCACCTAACATATCGCATAAATAATTATCTTGCCATCCGACCAGATGCATTTGCCGAAGACCTGAAAACTGAAGCTCGATGGTTCTGGGCTTCCACTGGCATTGGAATATCACAGATAGTCTTCGACTCTCCGCGTCACCATAATGCATTCTCCCTTTATCGTCTACAAAAGCTCCACTCTGATAGCTGAGTGACACAATACAGGCATCGTGAAAGCCGCCATAGGTAGACATCAAGAACGCAATATCCCTTTCTGTTTCAATATTGTGCCAGTGATCCATCTTTTTACCTCGCCAAATTACGATTTGCCCGCTGTTTCATGGAATGTTATATCAAGAAACAGAGTTAGTCTCCCCGATGTCAAATGGTAGCTGCCCGTGCTGCCGCACCACACATTCCGATCTGTCTGCTGTTTCATCCTATCATAATACGATCTGTTTTTCAACCGACCGTTGCCCCTAATGCCAATCACTCGTGAGCGGTTCCCCAATTTGCCAAAATAGGAAAATTGTAGGAGCGGTGACCCACGTTTTGGTGAACGACCCTACCCGGGGATATGGGATTTTCATCGAGCATATGCTGGAGGCGGCGGGATCAAAGCTTTGCCCGGGGCATTTTGTCGCTGTCAATGCTGATGATTTGTGATATACTGAACAAGACCGGAAACTGCATGCCCGATCGTGCGTGGGGGGAGAAAATATGTTTTGTTACAGCTGTGGTTTTCAAATTTCTTTTGACGGCGCAATATTTTGCCCCAATTGCGGAACCAGAATCGATGGCAAGACATTGGAGGCAGAGAGAGCGGAAGAAGAAAACTTGCTGGCTCAGATGCGAAGAAAGAACGAGCTGATTCCTGAAAAGATCAGGAAAATGGTGGATGCCCAAATTGAAATGGAATTTAGGTCTGTGAGACGCCAACTGGGACTGTGCCATGGTATTTGGAGAAGAGAAAAGGAATTATATGCTCATTACGGATATGACTGGTATACGCCTGCCGGGCTGAATCCCAATATTATCTTTGATTGAACGGTAGAAGATGGCTCCATGTCATGATAGGGGGATACCTATGCGGAAGGTCTCCATTGTCGGCGACTCCATCAGCACCTGCGAGGGCTTTCAGCCGGAGGGGTATGCGGTGTTCTATGACCGCGCCACGCAGGCCGCCCATGGCCTTGCCGGCGTCTATGATACCTGGTGGGCGCAGGTCAACCAGGCGCTGCACGCCTGCCTGTGCGTGAACAACTCCTATTCCGGGAGCAGAGTGACGGGGGACTGCTTTCCCTCCGCGGCCGCCGGACAGCGCATGCAGTGCCTGCACAACGGCGCGGGACAGCCGGATCTCATCCTGATCTATATCGGCTTCAACGACTTCGGCTCCGGCGTCAGGGTCTGGCGCAGGGGATGGGACCGGCTGCTGCGAAGGGGAGAGCGGCCCTTTTTCGACGCCTATGAGGAGATGCTCTCCCAGATCAGGCGGAATTATCCCCATGCGGCGGTTGTGTGCGCGACGCTGATGCGGACCGCGATCGCGGGAAAAGAGGGCTGGTCCTTTCCGGAGGACTTTGCGGGCGTGCGGTTGGAAGATTATAATCAGGCAATCCGGGCGGCGTGCAGGCGGAAGCGATGTTATCTGGCGGACATCGCCGCCCTCGGGCTGCGCTATGAGACGCTGGACGGCTCGCACCCGACGGCTGCGGGGCACCGCACCCTGGCAGGAGCATGGCGGTACTGCCTCGGCGCTGCGGGCCTGCTCCCGGCCGGCGGGCGGTGAGAGAAAAAAGAACGTCATGGAGTCCCTGCACAGGGGCGCTCCATGACGTCTCTCTGTCATTGCAGATGATTTTGCAGCGGGGCGATCTCCGCGCGGTAGAGCCGGACGAGGAAGACCGCGCTGCAAACGGCGCAGACCAGCTCGGCGAGGGGGAAGGCCCACCAGATCAGCTCCAGCTCGCCCGTGCGGGAGAAGAGCCAGGCCAGCGGCAGCAGGGCGCCGAGCTGGCGCACAAGCGAGAGCGTCAGGCTGAGCATCCCGTGGGAAAAGGCCTGAAACACGGAGGAGGAGACTACCGTAAAGCCCGCGAGCAGGAAGCTCAGGCTGATCGTGCGCAGGGCGGGGATACCGATGGAGCACATGTAGTCCGAGGCGTCAAAGATGCCGAGCAGCTGGCCGGGGAAGAGCCAGAACACCGCAAAGCCGAGGACCATGATGACCACCGCATAGCACACGCTGAGCTGGATGGTGCGCACGATGCGCTCCGGCCGGCGTGCGCCGAGGTTGTAGGCGAGGATGGGCACCATGCCGTTGTTGAGACCGAAGACCGGCATGAAGGCGAAGCTCTGCAATTTGAAGTAGACGCCGAACACCGCCGCCGCCGTGGTGGAGAAGCCGATCAGGATCTGATTCATCCCGAAGGTCATCACCGAGCCGATGGAGGACATGATGATGGACGGGACGCCGACGGCATAGATGTCCCGGATGGTCCCGCCGTCCGGCCGCAGGGCGGAGAGGGAGAGAGGGAGCTCGAGGTTCCACCGCTGGTTGATGAAGATGCCGAGGAACATGGCGGTAATCTGGCCGAAGACAGTGGCCGCCGCCGCGCCCGCGACCCCCATCGCCGGGAAGCCGAACCAGCCGAAGATCAGGATGGGGTCAAAGATGATGTTCAGGATCGCCCCCAGCGCCTGGGTGATCATGCTGTAGACCGTCCGCCCGGTGGACTGCACCAGCCGCTCGAGCACGATCTGCCCGAAGAGGCCGAAGGAGAGCACGGTGCAGATGGTCAGATAGTCCCGGCCATAGGCGATGATCTCCTCCACATCTGTCTGGAGGCGGAAGAACCACTCCGAGCCGAGCAGGCCGAGCACGGCGAAGACGGCATAGCTCAGCAGGGCGAGCAGGACGCCGTTGTGGGCCACCACCCGGGCCTCCTCCGGACGCTGCTGGCCCAGCCGCCGGGAGAGCAGGGCGTTGATGCCGACGCCGGTGCCGGTGGCGACCGAGATCATCAGGTTCTGCACCGGGAAGGCGAGGGAGACGGCGGTCAGCGCGTTCTCGCTGAGCTGGGCGACGAACATGCTGTCCACCACGTTGTACAGCGCCTGCACCAGCATGGAGATCATGATGGGCACCGACATGCCGAGCAGGAGCCGGTTGACCGGCATGACGCCCATCTTATTTTCCTGCGCGCTCTGGCTGGATACGGACAAGACGATCACTCTTTCTCTCTGTAAAATGACAAAAAATGGGATATCCGACGGAAACAGGGGGAGATTCCGATCAGATCAGCCCATTATATAAGCTGCGGGTTTGAATGTCAAGCGCGCTCTCTTGACATTTGCCCCCGCTTTCGGTAAGCTGATAGCGTATGCGTTTGGAAGGAGGGGTTGCCATGCTTGCCGCTGAGCGCCGGGAGGCCATTTTGAACCGGCTGCGCACCGCCGCCGCGCCGCTGAGCGCGACCACGCTCGCCCGGCAGTTTTCCGTCAGCCGTCAGATCGTCGTCGGGGACATCGCGCTCCTGCGCGCGTCCGGACAGGCGATCGACGCCACGCCGCGCGGCTACCTGCTGCGCCGCGCCCCGGAGGGGGAGACGTATACCATCGCCTGCTGCCACAGCGCCGGAGAGATGGGCCATGAGCTCAACCTGTGCGTGGACCACGGCTGCACCGTCCTGAACGTCATCGTAGAGCACCCGCTCTATGGACAGCTCACCGGTCAGCTCCAGCTCTCCAGCCGCTATGATGTGGAGCAGTTCCTCCGCCTGTCCAGCCAGTCGGGCGCGCCGCCGCTGAGCCTGCTGACGGAGGGCATCCACCTGCACACCCTCCTCTGCCCGGACCGGGAGAGCTATCTGCGCGTCTGCCGCGCCCTGCGCGAGGCGGGCATCCTGCTCGAGGGGCAGGGGGAGAGCTGAGGGAGAAGCCATCAAAAAAGAGAGCGTCCCCGCCACCGGTGAGCCGGTGCGGAGGACGCTCTCTTTCCCGCTGAGGGGATGGAAGGCGGAAGCCTCAATGTCGTTTCTCGACAGGCTCGTGGCCTTACAGCAGCGGCACCGCCGCTTCGCGGCAGACGCGCACGGTGTCCCGGTCCCAGACGGAGGACTGCACCTCGCCGATGTGGGCCTTGCCGAGCAGGAGCATACACAGCCGGGACTGTCCGATGCCGCCGCCCACCGTCTGGGGCAGACGGCCCTCGAGCAGCATCCGGTGGAAGGGGAGCTCGCGGCGGCTGTCGCATCCGGAGAGGGTGAGCTGGCGGTCCAGCGTCTCCGGGTCCACCCGGATGCCCATGGAGGAGACCTCGAAGGCCTGGCCGAGCGTCTCGTTCCAGAAGAGGATGTCGCCGTTGAGGTTCCAGTCGTCGTAGTCGGGGGCGCGGCCGTCGTGGATCTGGCCGGAGCGCAGCGCGCCGCCGATGTTCTGGACGAAGGCGGTGTGGTGCTCGCGCACAAAGGCGTTCTCCCGCTCGCGGGGGGTGAGGTCGGGATAGCGGTCCTCCAGCTCCTGCGTGGTGACGAAGGCGACCTCCTCCTCCAGCTGCGGCAGGGAACAGGTGCGGCCATAGACATTGCGCAGCCCGGTCTGGGTGGCGCAGATGGCCCCCACGATGGAGCGGACGGTCGCGTGGAGATAGTCCTCCGTCCGGTCACGCGGGGCGATCACCTTCTCCCAGTCCCACTGGTCGACGTAGACGGAGTGGAGGTTGTCGAGCGCCTCATCCCGGCGGATGGCGTTCATGTCGGTCACCAGGCCGGTCCCGGCGTGGAAGCCGTAGCGGTAAAGGGCCATGCGCTTCCACTTGGCCAGCGAGTGGACCACCTGCGCCTCGGCGTTGGCGAAGGGGATGTCAAAGCTGACCGCCCGCTCCACGCCGTTGAGGTCGTCGTTGAGGCCGGTGGTGGCGTCCACGAAGAGGGGGGCGGTGACGCGGTGGAGATTGAGCGCGCCGCAGAGATGGTCCTCAAACAGCCGCTTGATCAGCCCGATCGCCTTCTGGGTATCGTACAGCCCGAGCAGAGGGGCATAGCCTTGCGGGATATAGCTGGACATAGACAGGACTCCGTTTCTATTACAGTTTTGCAGGTCTCACAACTGGCACTATGGTATCATTTCCCATCGCCGCTGTCAAATGAAACCGGACGATTCTGCACCGCCGGCCGGCGCAGAAACTGCTTGCAAGCTGCGGCCGGATGTGGTAGGATATGGACGAAATCTCAGTTCTGTTCTGACGCCAAAGAGATCTCTGCGGGGGAAGACGGAGCCTTCTGCACCTTACGGAAGCGCCCTCTTGCTCGCGGCAGGAGGGCTTTTTTGCTGCTGTGCGCCGCCGGCGCATGCCAGTCCGTGCAGCCCTCCCGCCGGAACGGATGCCTGAGAGAATCATTTCTCAGAGGAGGAAACTGACATGAAGAAACTGCTTGCCCTGCTGCTGGCGCTGGCGATGACGCTGGCCCTGGCCGCCTGCGGCGCGCCGGCGGAGGATGCCGGCGCGGACACCGGCGACGCCTCCACAACGGAGGACGCCGGCGCGGACACCGGCGACGCCTCCGCATCGGAGGATACCGGCGACGGCGCCGGGGAGGAGACCCCGGACGCCGCGGAGGAGCCCGCCGGAGAGGCGGAGGAGCCGGAGAACGGCGATGCTGCGGCGGAAGAGGTGACCGTCCGCGTCGGCTCGCTCAAGGGCCCGACCTCCATCGGCCTTGCCAAGCTCCGCTCGGACAGCGAGGCGGGCCAGAGCGACGGGAGCTATGCCTTCACCCTGGAGACGGACGCCTCCGCCCTGCTCACGGCGATGGTGAACGAGGAGCTGGACATCGCCCTCATCCCCGCCAACGCCGCGTCCATCTGGTATAACCGCCTGGAGGGCGGCGTGACCTGCCTGGATGTGAACACCCTCGGCGTGCTCTACGTCATCGCCGCGGACGGCTCCATCGCCTCCATCGAGGACCTCGCGGGCAGGACGATCTACCTCCCCGGCCAGGGGACCAGCCCGGACTACGTCCTGCAATACCTCCTCTCCCAGCACGGCATGAGCCTGGAGGATGTGACGGTGGAGTATCAGTCGGAGGCCACCGAGGTGATCGCCGCCCTGACCGCTGACCCGGAGGGGATCGGCCTGCTGCCCCAGCCGTCCGTCACCGCCGCCCTCGGCCAGCTGGAGGGCTTCGCCATCGCGCTCGACCTGACAGAGGAGTGGGGGAAGGTCTGTGACACCGGCCTGCTCACCGGCGTGACGGTGGTGCGCACCGCCTTCCTCAACGAGCATCCCGAGGCGGTCGGGGCCTTCCTCGCCGCCCATGAGGCGAGCGCCGCCTACGTCTCCGAGGACGTCGCCGCCGTCGCCCAGCTCGTGGAGGAGTACGGCATCATGGCCAGCGCCGCCGTGGCGGAGAAGGCGATCCCCTCCTGCAACGTGACCTTCATCGCCGGCGAGGAGATGCGCGACATGGTCTCCGGCTACCTCCAGGTGCTCTATGACCTCGACCCGTCCTCCGTGGGCGGCGCGCTGCCGGACGAGGCCTTCTATTACCTTGGCTGATCTCCTGCTGCGCTGGAAGCGGCCGCTCATCGTCCTCGCCTGGCTCCTGCTCTGGCAGGGGGCGAGCTGGTGGGTGGATGAGCCGGTCATCCTCGCCGGGCCGCTGGAGGCCCTCGCCGCCCTGGCCCGGATGGGGATGACGGCGGCCTTCTGGCAGACGGTGCTCTTCACCGGGCTGCGGATCGCGGGGGGCTTCCTGCTCGCCTTCGGCGCGGGGGTGGCCCTCGCGGCGGCAAGCGTGCGCTGGCCCCTGCTCGGCGACCTGCTCGCCCCGGCGGTGACTGCGATGAAGTCGGTGCCGGTGGTCTGCTTTGTCATCCTCGCCCTCGTCTGGGTGGGCTCTGACCGGCTGACCTTTGTCATCGTGTTCGCCATCGTCTTTCCCATCCTCTATGTCCAGACGCGCGAGGGGCTTGGCCGGGTGGACGGCGCGCTGCTGGAGATGGCGGAGGTCTTCCGTATGCCCGCCTGGCGGCGCGTGCGCTACCTCTACCTCCCCGCCCTGATGCCCTCGCTCACCAGCGGCTGCCAGCTCGCCCTCGGCATGAGCTGGAAGTCGGGGGTGGCGGCGGAGGTGATCGGCACCCCGCTCCACTCGGTCGGCCAGGAACTCTACTTTGCCAAAATCTACCTGGAGATCGACCGGCTCTTTGCCTGGACCTTTGTCATCATCCTGCTCAGCCTGGCCTTCGAGCGGCTCTTTCTGCTGCTCCTCGGCCGGGTGGGCCGCGTGCTGGAGGGGACGGACGATGTACGGATGTGAGCATATTACCCGCCGCTATGGGGAGCGCACCGTCCTGCGGGACCTGACCCTCTCCTTTGACCCGGGGGGCTGCTACTGCCTGATGGCCCCCTCCGGGGCGGGGAAGACCACCCTCTTCCGCCTGCTGGCCGGGCTGGAGCGCCCGGACGGGGGGCGGCTGGTGGGCTTCGGGGGCGCGCGCTGTGCGGTGGTCTTTCAGGAGGACCGGCTGTGCGCCCACCTCTCACCGGTGACCAATGTGGCGATGGTCCAGCCCGGACGGGCGGACCGCGCGGCGCTGGAGGCGGCGCTGGGGGAGATCCTCCCCGCGAACTGCCTGCACCAGCCGGTGCGGGAGCTCTCCGGCGGGATGAAGCGCCGGGTGGCCATCGCCCGGGCGGTGCTCGCCCCGTCCGACGTGCTGCTGATGGACGAGCCGTTTACCGGCCTGGACGGGGCGAGCCGCGCGCGCACAGCGGCGTGGATCGCCGCGCGGCGGGCGGGGCGGCTGCTCCTGCTGAGCACGCACCGCGCGGACGAGGCCGCACTGCTCGGCGCGCAGCTTCTGACGCTTCAGCTGTCATAAGAGAATATCTAAACGGCAGGGGCCGGCGGATTTTCCGCCGGCCCCTGATGCATGTTCAGAACAGATCCGCGCAGCAGACCTGAATGGCGGTCTCCAGCGCCCGCGTCATCTGCCCCAGCTCCATCCCGGGCGGGAGGGGGGACTTGGCCGCCGCCTGCCCGGAGGAGTAGGGGACGTGAAGAAAGCCGCCGTATACCGCCCTCTCCTCCCGGGCCAGCAGGTCCATCAGCGTATAGAACAGGTGGTTGCAGACGTAGGTCCCCGCGCTGTAGGAGAGTGCGGCGGGGATGCCTCCGGCGCAGAGGGCGGAGACGATCTCCCGTGTGGGCAGGGTGGCAAAATAGGCCGCCGGCCCGTCCGGGCGGATGGGCCGGTCGTGCGGCTGCGCGCCGTCGTTGTCCGGGATGGCGGCGTCCTGCAGGTTCACCGCCACCCGCTCCACGCAGATGCCCGCCCTGCCGCCGGCCTGACCGGTGCAGAGGACGACGTCCGGCCGGACCCGCCGCAGCGCCGCCGCCAGCGCCCCGCCGGAGGCGGCGAAGGAGACCGGCAGCTCCACTGCCGTGACCTCCGCGCGCCCGATGCGCCCTGGCAGGCGCCGGACCGCCTCCCAGGATGGATTGACCGTCTCCCCGCCAAACGGGGCAAAGCCGGTGACCAGTACCCTCATCTCCGTTCCCTCCTGCATATCTTCTCCCTGGCAGGATAGCGGATTTTTTCCCACCTGTCCAGCCCCTCTGAAATGCGCAACTGTTGCGCTCTGTGTTGGTGAACAGCGACAAAAAGAGACAGGAAAAATACAGCAAGATTTACAAAATTCAAAAAGGCATTCGGAATCCCCTGTTAAAACTGCCTATGAAATGCTATACTTTTCTCAGTTTCCGGCGGAGGATTGCGAAACAGTTGCGCAAGTTTCGGATCGCGGACGGCTCCGCCCGCAGCGGGGAATGACTTCGGGAAGGGAGGACAACAGTTGCGCAGCAGAAGGGACAAAACGGATTTTTTCAGGGAGATGAGATGTACATGAAAAAACGAATGGGAGGCCTGGCCCGGCGGGCGCTGGCCCTGCTGCTGACGCTGACGGCCCTGCTCTCGCTGATGGTGAGCGGCGCCGCGGCGGCGGAGGTGGGGGAGGAGACGACCCTCACAGAGGGCTACGCTCTGACGGTCACACCGAGCGCCACCGAGGCGGCGCCGGGGGACACGATCACCCTCACCATCGAAGTCTACTCCGGCAGCGAGCAGGTCACCGACCTCTCCGCCGCCGGGCTGAACCTGACCACCTGGCTGGACTACTATGCCGATAACGGCCATGAGGACGGCAACAGCGACGCGACCATCGCCTCGCCCAACGCCCTCACCACCGAGGTCACCCTCCCCAGTGCCGGGACTTATTATCTGGTCACTGAGCTGTATGACAGCGCGTGGACCAAGCTGGCCTCCGCCACCACCACGGTGACGGTAGCCGAGGCGACAGAGCCGGAGACACCGGAACCGGAGACGCCGGAGGTCCCCTCCGAGGGCTACGCTCTGACCGTCACCTCCAGCGCCACCGAGGCGGCGCCGGGGGATGTCATCACCCTCACCATCTCGGTCTACTCGGACGGCGAACCGGTCACCGATCTCGCCGCCGCCGGGCTGAACCTGACCACCTGGCTGGACTCGTGGAACGATCACGCCGATGGCAACAGCGATGCGGTCATCTCCGATGAGCACGCGCTCACGACAGAGGTCACACTCCCCAGCGCCGGGACGTACTACCTTGTCACTGAGCTGTATGACAGCGCGTGGACCAAGCTGACCTCCACCACCACCACGGTGACCGTCTCCGCCCCCGCTGTGGAGGCCGCCATCAACGTGGAGAAGGTCCCCGGCCTCTCCTCCGACTTCATCATGGGCATGGACATCTCCTCCGTCCTGTCTGAGTTTGCAAGCGGCGTGACCTACCGCGACTTGGACGGCAACGTGATCGACAATATCACCGATTTCTGCCAGTTCCTCAAGAGCTGCGGCGTCACCCACGTCCGCGTCCGCATCTGGAACGACCCCTTTGACAGCGCGGGCAACGGCTACGGCGGCGGCAACAACGATGTGGCGGCTGCGGCGGAGATCGCCAGAGGCTGCGCCGCGGCGGGGCTGGAGATGCTCCTCGACTTCCACTGCTCCGACTTCTGGTGCGACCCGGGCAAGCAGCAGGCCCCCAAGGCCTGGAAGGACTACACCGTAGACGAGAAGGCGGATGCCCTTGCGGCCTTCCTCACCGATTCTCTCACCACAATTCAGGCCACCGGCGCCACCATCGCCATGGTCCAGGTGGGCAACGAGACGAACAGCGGCTTTATCGGCGTCTCCGACCGGGCGGAGATGTGCGCCCTCTTCAACGCCGGTTCCGCGGCCATCCGGGCCTTTGACCCGTCCATCCAGGTGGTCATCCATGTCACCAACCCGGAGAAGAGCACCATGACGAGCTGGGCCGCCACCCTGGACGCCAACGGCGTGGATTATGACGTGCTGGCCACCTCCTACTATCCCTCCTGGCACGGCACCCTCGCCAACCTGAAGAGCCAGCTCGAGACGGTCCGGACGACCTACGGCAAGGAGGTTATGGTGGCCGAGACCAGCTACGCCTTCACCCTGGACGACACCGACGGCCACGACAACACCATCCGTTCGGGCAACAACGACACCATGATGTGCGAGACCCAGTACCCCTTCTCCGTCCAGGGCCAGGCCAGCTACCTGCGGGACATCATCGCCGCGGTGCACGGGGCCGGCGGCATCGGCGTGTACTACTGGGAGTCCGCCTGGGTCACCGTGGGGGACACCACCGGCCTGAGCGATGACGCACTGACCGCCCAGGTGGACGCCAACAAGGCGATCTGGGAGCAATACGGCTCCGGCTGGGCCTCCAGCTATGCCGCAGAGTATGACCCCACCGACGCCGGGACGTGGTACGGCGGCTCTGCCGTGGACAATCAGGCCCTCTTTGCCGCCGACGGCTCCGCCCTCGCGAGCATCGAGGTCTGGAAGCTGGTGCAGACCGGCGCGGTCTCCAACCGCGTCTCGGTGGACAGCATCGCCGCCCCTGCCGAGACCATCGAGGCGGGCGGGACCTATGCCCTGCCTGAGACGGTCACCGTCACCTACAGCAGCGGTGCGGTGGAGGAGCCGGTCACCTGGGACGAGGCGGAAGCCGCCGCGGTGGACGCCAACACGCCGGGGACCTACGAGGTCCACGGCACGGTGACCTTCTCCAAGACGGTGGATGACGGGGCCTATGCCGGGGCGGCCTCGGCTGAGGTGGTCTACACCCTGACGGTGCAGTATCCCAACCTGATCACGAACAGCGATCTCGCCGGTTTCGAGGACGGGTCCTACTTTGACACCACCGGCTCCGGCCTGAAGGCCATCCCCAGCAATGAGGACGTCCTGGAGGGCAGCGGTACCCTCCACTGGTACAGCGCCTCCGCCACCTCCGCCACCGTCACCACGAAGGACACCTTCTCCCTGGACGCCGGGAGCTACACCTTCCAGTGCATCGCCATGGGCTATGCCGGGGACACGGTGACCCTGAACATTCTGGACGCAGAGGGGAATGTTCTGGCGGAGGGCACCCCCGCCGCCATGGCCGGGTGGACCACCGACCCCGCCCAGTGCGTGGCGCCCGCCGTCTCCTTTACCCTGACCGAGGCCGCCGAGGTGAAGCTCTCCCTGACCATCGGCATCCAGGCCGGCGGCTGGGGCAGCGCCGACGCCCTCTACCTCTATCAGACGGCGGCGGCTGAGGAGCCGGAGCCCGAGCCGGTCTACGCCGACGCGGTGCTGAACGTCTGCGTAAATGACGCGGTGACCGTCCTGTCCAAGAACGGCCCGGAGGGGGAGAGCGCCACCTTCACCGCCGCTGAGATCGAGGCGGCCGCCCTGGCCCTGGTCCCCGAGGGCTACGCCCTCACGGCGGACTATGCCGACGTGACGGTGGCCTACGGCGGGGAGGAGACGGTCTCCTTCACCGCCACGGAAGTGGAGCCGGAGCCTGATCCCGACCCGGACACCCCGGTGAAGCCCCAGATCCCCATCCTGGGGGCGGTCATCCACTGGATCGCCAGCGTCATCAAGAAGCTCTTCTGGTGGCTGTAAGCCGCCCGGCGGAGCGCATGTAAACACCTAGAGACCCAGACGGGCGGGATGGCTTCGGCCATCCCGCCCGCAGTCTGTCGAAAAAGCATGTTTGGCGTGATAAAAGCGAGACAAAAAGTTCAGAGAGCCCTCCGCAGGAGCTTTGTTGCGCAGCAACAAAATAAAGCGCAATTCGTTTTTGGAACGGGCGCCCCCCCAAGGGGCCCCCTCTTGCCCCTGCGGGGCAATTCACCTTGTTGTACCGGCCCAAAAACGCAGGGAGGCCGGGCGTATGCCCCGAAGGGATGCGCGGCCGAGCCGCCAACGGCGTCGACAAAGTACCCTTGGGGTGCGGGTCGGCCGCATATTTCGAACAAAATCGCAGATTTTGTTCGAGTGGTTTTGTGTGCTGGCGCTTTCCTGTCCGCTGTGGTATCATGGGCCAAACGGAACGGGAGGCGCGATGCGATGAAAAGGGAACAGACGTGGGAGCGGGACGGATATCTCCTCCGCCCAGCGCGGGAGGAGGACGCGGAGGCGTACTATGTGCAGAACTACTGCCCCCTCGATGCGGAGACGGCCCGGCTGACCGGGAGCAGGACGGCCTTTGACCGGGAGGAGGTGATCTCCCTCTTCCTGCGCTCGGTGGAGGCGGAGGACCGGTATCTCTTCCTCCTCCTCTCCCCGGCGGGGGAGATCATCGGCGAGAGCGTCCTCAACGAGATGGACCGGGACCTGCGCGCGGCGAACTTCCGCATCGCCATCTTCCACCCCGAGGCGCGGGGGAGGGGGCTGGGCGGCTGGATGGTGGAGATGACGCGGGACTTCGCCTTCACCCAGCTCGGCCTGCACCGCCTGTCGCTGGACGTCTACTCCTTCAACCCCCGGGCGGAGCGGGCTTACCTGCGCGCCGGTTTCCGGCGGGAGGGGGTCCTGCGCGACGCGGTGCGCGACGGGGCGGGCTATGGGGACGTGATCCTCATGGCGATGCTGGAGAAGGACTGGCGGCGGCTGATGGACAAAAGCGAATGATCGACGCATTACAGGCGCTGTAAGTGGCGTTTTCCCTCCCGCTTTGCTAAGATGGAGGCAGAACAAAGGAGGGACCGGCTATGAAACCGATTGTAAGCGTCTCCGCCCTGCGCAAGTGCTACGGGCGGCCCGGCAATGAGACCACCGCGCTCGACGGCGTCAGCTTTCAGGTGATGCAGGGGGAATTCCTCGGCATCATGGGCAGCAGCGGCTCTGGGAAATCCACCCTGCTCAACTGCATCGCCACCGTTATCCGCCCCACGGCGGGGACGGTCACGGTGGACGGGGAGGACCTCGCCGCCCTCCGCGGCGGGGCGCTCGCGCGCTACCGCGGGCGGAAGATCGGCTATCTCTTCCAGAGCTTTGAGCTGCTGGACAACCTCACCGGGGAGGAGAACATCCTCCTGCCCCTCTCCCTCTCCGGCGCGCGCGAGGGGGAGAGCCGCAGCCGCCTGGAGCGCCTGACGGAGTATCTGGAGATCGGGGACGTGCTGGATAAATTCCCCGCCCAGATGTCGGGCGGACAGCGCCAGCGGGTGGCGGCCGCCCGCGCGCTCATCCTCTCGCCCGCCCTCGTGCTCGCCGACGAGCCGACCGGCGCGCTCGACTCGCGCAACGCCCGCCTCCTGCTGGAAAAGCTCTCCGGCCTCAACCGCACGGAGGGGGCCACCATCCTCATGGTGACCCACGACGCTGCGGCGGCGAGCTATTGCGGGCGCATCCTCTTCCTCCGGGACGGCCAGCTCGTCCACGAGCTGCGCCGGGACGTCCCGCGCGAGGGACAGGAGGACTTCTACGGGCGCATCGTGCAGGTGACCGCCCAGCTGGGAGGGGGGAGCTGCTGTGTTCTGTAAGCTCGCCCTGCGCAACAGCCGCAGGAACTGGCGGGAGAACGGGCTGTACTTCTCCGCCCTGCTCGTCGCGGTGATCGCCTTTTACATGATCCTCTCGCTGGAGGGGCATGACGTGATGCGCTTCCTCCGCCAGCAGGAGAGCCACGCGGTGGAGCGGATTTTGGAGATGCTCCCCCTCTTCTTCGGCTTCACCCTCGTCATTCTCTTCGGCCTGATCTGCGCGGCGCAGCGCTACCAGCTCGAGCGGCGGAGCCATGAGTTCGGCGTCTATCTGATGATGGGGATGCGCCGCAGCGGCCTCTTCGCCCTCCTGCTGGCGGAGAATCTGACTGCCAGCCTCCTGGCGCTGGCGGTGGGTCTCCCGGCGGGCGTCCTCTGCTCGGAGCTGGCCAGCCTGCTGGTGGACCGGGCGGTGGGCCTGGGCCTGGTGGGGCACGCCCTCGCCTTCCATCCCCGGGCGCTCGCCTGGACGGCGCTGAGCTTTCTCGGGGTGAATCTGGCCGCGGCCGCCCTCCTCAGCGGCGGGACCGTCCGCCGGGAGACCGGCGCCCTGCTCACCGGCTGGCGGGAGGAGGAGCGGAAGAAGCCCCACCCCGTCCTCTGGACGGCCACCCTGGCCCTCGGCCTGGCCGGCCTGGCGCGGGCCTATCAGTGGGGCATCTCCGGCCGCGCCTGGTCTGGCGTGCCGGAGATGGGGCAGACCCTCGCCCTCGGCATGGCGTCCACCTTCCTGCTCTTTTACGGGCTGCGCGGGCCGGTCAGCCTGCTGGCTCAGCGGCGGAGGGAGGCGCGGGGGCTGGACCGTTTCACCTTCCGGCAGGTCCAGGAGCAGGTGCTCGCCCGCTCCTCCTCCCTCGCCGTCTGCTCCCTGCTCATCCTGGCGGCGATGTGCTTTTGCAGCGCGGGGATGGGGATCTTCTCCAACTACCGGAACCAGGAGCCGCGGGTGGTGGACTTCACCTTCTGGGGGGAGGGGGCACAGGACGGGGCAGAGGCGGAGGCCATCGCCGCAGAGGTGGCGGACGCCATCGCGGCCTGCGGCCTCTCAGAGGACTTTGACACCCTCTTTGCCGTCCGCACCGGCCACTTCTGGACCGGGGAGAGCGACGCGGACGGCGTCCCGGTGGACGCCTTTCACCGCGAGGCGCTCATCGCCGCGGTGGAGGCCCTGCCGGAGACGGAGCGGGGGCGCAGCAGCGTGCTGTATACGCTTAACTACAGCGCGGACCTCCCCCATATCATCCCGGTGAGCGACTATAACCGCCTCCGCGCGGCGGCGGGGGAGGAGCCGCTGGCGCTGGAGGGGGACCAGCTCGCCCTCTATCTCGACCCGGAGTTCCTCTCGGACGATGAGAGCAGGCTGCTCAACGGGGTGCTGGAGCAGGGCATCTCCGTCGCGCTGGACACCGAGCCCTTCCGCGTCGTGGGGCCGATCCAGTCTCTGGCCATCGTGGCGGACCGGGCGGTGACCATCTCCTTCGGCCTGATCATCCCGGACGAGGTCTATGACCGGCTGGAGCACGGCGGGGGAGACGTCTATGTGAACGCCGTTCTCTCCGGCCATGCGACGGAGGAGGAGAGCGCGCTGGAGGCCCTGCGCCGGGTGAGCCGGACGCTGGAGGAGACCGGATTGCAGTGGGAGAGCTATCTGCAGATGATGGCCCGGGCGATGGTCTATCAGGTCCCGGCGAGCTATCTGACCGTCTACCTCGCCCTGATCCTCCTGCTGGCGGCCAACACCCTCCTCGGCGTCCAGTTCCTGATGGCACAGCAGCGCTGCGCGCACCGCTACCGCACCCTGCTCCGCCTGGGCGCGGCCTATGGGGACCTCTGCGCCTCCCTGCGCCGTCAGGCGAACTGGTACTTCGGCCTGCCCATCGCGGTGGCGGCGGTGAGCAGCTTTGTGGGGGTGCGCAGCCTGCTCGCCGGCATCCTCTCCTCCAGCAGCCAGATGAGCATGGGGCAGATCCTGCAGGTGGCGGCCATTGTGACCGGGGTACTGATCGTGATAGAATGGGCCTATCTCAGCGGGGTCAAGCGGGCGGGCTGCCGCTGGCTGCGACCCCTGGCCGTCCCGCGGCGGGAGGAATGATCCGGAAGGAGGAGACGAGGGTGAAGCACATCGCAATTGTGGAGGACGAGCCCCTGATGCGTCAGGAGCTCGCCGGGATATTGCGCACGGCGGGCTATCAGGTGACCGCCCTGGTCCGGCTGGAGGGGGTGGCGGAGCAGATCCTCGCCCTCGGCCCTGACCTCGCGGTCCTCGACCTGAATCTCCCCGGCCAGAGCGGCTTTGACATCTGCCGGGCACTCAAGCGCGCCAGCGGGATACCGGTGCTCATCCTCACCGCGCGGGACCAGCTCTCCGACGAGCTGCGCGCCCTCGGCCTGGGGGCGGATGAGTACCTCACCAAGCCCTGCCGCGCCGAGCGGCTGCTGGCCCGGGCGGCCAACCTGCTCAAACGCTATGAGGGGCGTGCGAACCTCCTCGAGGGGCCCGGCTTCCTCCTCGACCGGAACACCTACACCCTCTACTGCGAGGGCCGCTCCCTCGTGCTGCCCCGGAATCAGGGGCGGCTGCTGGAGGTCTTCCTCACCCGGCGCGGGGAGCTGGTGGGGCGGGAGGAGCTCTCCCACGCCCTCTGGGGGACGGCGGAGTTCATCGACGAGAACGCCCTGCAGGTCAACCTCACCCGGTTGAAGAAGACCCTCGCGCGCGAGCGCCTGCTCGTCCGCCTGGAGACCGTCCGGGGCGTGGGGTACTCTCTCACCGGGGAGGCGGAGCCATGAGGGGGCTGCGCGACGCCCTGCCGTGGCTGGCGATGCTGGCGGGGACGGACCTGTTCTTTCTCCTCCTGCTCTGGCTGGCGGCCCCGGAGGACCTCGTGGCGCTCTGGCTGGCGCTCCTGCTCGCCTCCGCCTTCCTCTTTGTCGGGGCCTGCCTCTGGACCGCCCGGCGCGCGCGGCGGCGGGAGGAGCTGCTGCGCGACTACCTCCTGGCCCCCGGCCCGGAGCGGGAGCAGGCCCTGCGCGCCGCCTTTGGGGGAGAGCATGCCGCCCTCGAGCTCCTCTTTGACACCGTGCGCCGCGAGGAGGGGGAGAGCGCTGCGGCCCGCGCAGCGCTGGCGGACTACCGGGGCTATGTGGAGGCCTGGGCGCACGAGACCAAGACCCCCCTCGCCCTGCTCGCCTTTCTGCTGGACAACCGCCGTGCGGCGCTCGGCGGGGAGATGGCCGGGCGGCTGGACTATGTGCGCAGCCGGATGCAGGAGTCGGTGGACCAGATGCTCTACTATGCCCGGCTCACCGGCGGGCGGAAGGACTACCAGCTCGAGCACCTCCCCCTCGCCCCGCTGCTGGAGGAGGCGCTGGAGGACTACCGCCCGCTCCTGGAGGAGCGGGAGATGACGGTCTGCCTCGCCGTGGGGGAGCAGACGGTGTACACCGACCGGCGGGGCTTCCTCTTCCTCCTGCGTCAGGGGGTGAGCAACGCCGTGAAGTACGCCGGGGAGGACCCGCTGCTGGAGATCACGCTGGAGGAGGACGGTCAGGGACAGACCCTCGTCCTGCGCGACAACGGGCGGGGCGTCCGGGCGTGCGACCTGCCCTATCTCTTCGAGCGGGGCTTTACCGGCACGCCCGACCCCGACCGGGGCGGGGCGACCGGCATGGGCCTCTACCTCGCCCGGCGGATGGCGGAGGACCTCCACCTGACGCTGGAGGCCCGCTCGGTATGGGGCGAGGGCTTCGAGCTGCGCGTGTGCCTGCCAAGGGTGGAAAAGCCGCACGGGCGGGCGGAGGGGACCCGTTGACGCTCAGGCCACGCCACGCACGATGAAAAACAGAGCATTTCGGACAGGCGGACGGCCTGAGACCCGAAATGCTCTGTTTTTTGTTATGACGGACGGAGCGCGCCCGCCTGTCTCCCCGCTCAGACGGGGAGGTTGGCCCCGTTTTGGGCGATCACCTCGCGGTACCACCTGCCGGAGTCCTTGATGATGCGCCGCTGCGCGTGGGCGTAGTCCACATAGACCAGGCCGAAGCGCTCGCCGTAGCCGCTGTTCCACTCAAAGTTGTCCATCAGGCTCCAGTGGAAGTAGCCGCGGACGGGCACTCCGTCGTCCACCGCCTCCCGAAGGGCCATCAGATAGCGCGCGGTGAAGTCGATGCGGTCGGGGTCGTGCACCGCCCCGTCCAGAAAGATGCGGTCGTCGCAGGACTGGCCGTTCTCCGTCACATAGAGGGGCAGGTGGTAGCGCTCGTGCAGGAAGGTGACTGCCCAGCGCATGGACTGCGGGGAGACCGACCAGTGCAGGGCGGTGCGCGCCGCCCCGGTGGGCCGGGGGACCCGGACGCCGTCCGGGCCGACCTCGTCGCCGTTGTAGAGGTTCAGGCCGAGAAAGTCGAGCGGCTGACGGATGAGGTCCATCTCCTCCGGCGGGACGGCGGCGGTGAAGTCCGCCAATTCGGCGGGGAGGCGCTCCGGGTCGGGATAGCGGCCGAGCACGGCGGGGTCGAGGAACCAGCTGTGGGTGAAGGGCGCGCCCGGGTCGCGCAGGAGCATGGCCTCATAGGCGGCGGCGCGGTGCTCCGCCGTGTTCCGGCTGGGGTAGCAGACCCGGCCGGTGGAGGCGAGGCCGAGCTGCGCCCTGCCGCCCAGATTGGCCCGCACCGCCTGCGCCGCGTGGCCGTGGGCGAGGAGGAGGTGGTGCGCCGCGGCGGCCTGCGTCACGGTGTCCGCCTGACAGCCGGGGGCGTGCAGGCCGTTGCCGTAGCCCAGAAAGGCGGAGCACTGCGGCTCGTTTAGGGTGATGTAGTGACTGACCCGGTCCCCTAGGGCGCGGGTGACGGCGTCCGCCAGCGCGCCGAAGGCGCGGGCGGTCTCCGGGTTGAGCCAGCCGCCCCGGCGGTGCAGGGCGAGGGGCAGCTCCCAGTGATAGAGGGTGACAAAGGGGGTGATGCCCGCCTCCAGCAGGGCGTCGGTCAGGCGGCGGTAGAAGTCCAGCCCCGCCTCGTTGATCGCCCCATCCCCGTCGGGCAGCACGCGCGGCCAGTTGACGGAAAAGCGGTAGGCATGCAGGCCGAGCGCCCGCATCAAGGCCACGTCCTCCCGGAAGCGGTGGTAGTGGTCGCAGGCGACGTCCCCTGTCTCGCCGTGGGCGATGCGGCCCGGCGTGTGGGAGAAGTGGTCCCAGATGCTGGGGCCCTTGCCGTCCGCGTCCCAGCCGCCCTCGATCTGATAGGCGGAGGTGGCCGCTCCCCAGAGAAAGCCGGCGGGGAAGGGGTGTCCTCTCTCGTGCATGTGATCTCCTCCTTTGGTGTGGATTCAGAGCGGGAGGGGGATGGTCTCTCCCGCGGTCGTCTCCAGGGTGTGCGTCTCTCCGTTGACGCGCAGGATGGCCCTGCCGCCGCGGGCGGAGTACAGCGTCCCCTCCGTCACGCGGCCCTCCCGCCAGCGGAAGGAGAGGCGGAAGCCGCCGCGCACACGCACCTCCTCCAGTGCGCCCTCCCGCCAGGCAGGGGGCAGGGCGGGCAGCAGGCGGAGCGCGCCCTCATGGCTCTGGACCAGCAGCTCGAGCATCCCCGCCACAGCGCCGAAGTTGCCGTCGATCTGGAAGGGGGGATGGGTGTCGAGCAGGTTGTCCTGCGTGCTCTGGGCGAGCAGGGCGTGCAGATGCGCCTGCGCTCCCGCCCCGTCGAGCAGGCGGGCGCAGAAGTTGACGATCCACGCCCGGCTCCAGCCGGTGTGCCCCCCGCCGTGGGAGAGGCGGCGTTCGAGGGTGGCGCGGGCGGCCGCAGCCAACTCCGGTGTCCGCTCCGGGCTGATCTCCCAGCCGGGGTAGAGGCCGTAGAGCTGGGAGATGTGCCGGTGGCCCGGCTCCCACTCCGCAAAGTCCTCCATCCACTCCTGGATGCCGCCCTTCGTCCCGATCTGGGTGGGGGGGAGCTGGCGGAGCAGGCCGGGGAGATGGCCGAGCAGCGGGTCCTCCACCCCGAGCGCCTCGCCGCAGCGCAGGGCGATGGTGAAGAGCTCCCGCACGATCATGATGTCCATCGCCGGGCCGGCGCAGACGGCGGTCTTCTCCCCAGTGGCGGGGTCGAGGTAGCTGTTCTCCGGGGAGTTGGAGGGGGCGGTGACCAGATAGCCGCTGTTCGGGTCGCGCACCAGAAAGTCCGCAAAGAACTGTGCGCTGCCCCGGATGACCGGCCAGTATTCGCGCAGAAAATCGAGGTCGCCGGTGTAGAGATAGTGCTCGTAGAGGTGGCGGCAGCACCACGCCCCGGCGCAGTGAAAGCTCCCCCAGGCGGGGTCCTGCCCCGGCGCGGTGAAGCCCCAGGGGTTGGAGAGGGTGTGCGCCACCCAGCCGCGGCAGCGGTACATCACCCGCGCCGTCTTCTCCCCGTGCCGGGCGAGGAAGGCGAGGTAGCGGTAGAGCGGCTCGCCGTACTCCTCCAGCCCCACGGCGTCCACAAACCAGTAGTTCATCTGGAGGTTGATATTGAGGTGATAGTCCCCTGTCCAGGGGGTCCAGAGGTCCCTGGACCAGACGCCCTGGAGGTTGGCCGGGAGCCGCCCGCCCGCCGAGGAGAGAAAGAGGTAGCGCCCGTAGTCAAAGTAGAGCCGCAGAAGGCCGGTATCCTCCCCGCCCGCGCGCACGCGTGCCAGCCGCGCGTCGGTGGGCAGAGACTCCAGCGCGGGGTCCTCCGGCAGGGTGAGGGTGCAGCGGCCCATCGCCTCACGGAGCTGTGCCGCGCGCTGCGCGCGGACGGCGTCGTACCCCGCCGCGCGCGCACCGGCGATGCGGCGGCGGCAGATCTCCTCCGGCCGCTCGTCTGTGCCGTAGGAGGTGGCGGTGCTCGTCCAGAGGGTGAGGGTGCGCGCGCCGGTGATCTGGAGCGTATGCGCTCCGGCGCGCACCGTCCCGTCCGTCTCCACCTCCGCCACGGTGCAGAAGTCGAGCGCGTCGTTGGACCCGGCGGCGGTCAGCGCCGCGCCATGGCAGGAGACACGGCAGTTCTCCCGGGCGAAGGAGATGACGTACTCCCCCCGTCCGCCTGCGAAGCGGCTGGCGGTCACCTGCCAGCGCTCGGAGGCAAGGTGCTCCCGCCGGACGGTGCCGAAGCGGACGGAGGCGAGGCCGCTGTCCAGGTCGAGCGCGCGGCGGTAGCCGGAGCGGTCCTCCTCCGCGGGGCTCCCGATCACCAGCTCACCCGCCGTCTGAAAGCTGCCGTAGTAGGCATCGTCGCTCCCCCGGCCGGCGCAGACCAGATAGCGGCAGCAGAGGGCCTGCGCCTCGCGATAGCGGCCCTCGAAGAGGAGCGCGCGCATCTCCTCCAGGTGGCGGGCGCAGTCCGGATTGTCCCACTCGGCGGGACGGCCGCTCCACAGGCTCTCCTCGTTGAGCTGGAGCACCTCGCGCTCCATGCCGCCGTGGACCATCATGCCGAGGCTGCCGCTGCCGATGGGCAGCGCCTCCTCCCAGCAGGCGGCGGGGGTGTCATACCAGAGGACGCGCGCGGGCTTGGATGTGTGCATAGACAGTCACCTCGATGGAAGTTAAACGTTTTCTTTTTCTGGCTTCTATTGTATCGGAAAAATTGCCAAAAAGCAAGCGCTTTTCACCGGAGAAAGGTGCCCGTTTTTTCAAAATCGCAAAACCGACTTGGGCAATCTGACAAAAATTGGCATATCGAGAAAAAATAATTGACGAAACCGTGAACGGAATCTATAATCAAAGTAAAGAAAACGATTAACCGCCGGAGCATCGGGCGGCATGACAGGAGGGCGGCACAGTGTGGTGACCATCAAAATGATTTCCGAGCGCTGCGGACTGTCCATTGCGGCGGTCTCCAAGGCGCTCAACGGCCAGCCGGGCATCAGCGCGGAGAAGGCGGAGCAGGTGCGGCAGGTGGCGCGGGAGATGGGCTATTATCCCAACGCGGCGGCGCGGACGCTCAAGACCAACCGCAGCCACAACATCGGCGTCCTCTTCCAAGACCAGCTCTCTCACGGGCTGTTCTCCGTCATTCTGGAGGCGGCGCGCGCCCAGGCGGAGCGCTACGGCTACGATATGACCTTTTTGAGCAGCAATATCAGCGACCTGCACATGGGCTACTATGAGCACGCGAAATACCGCCAGTGCGACGGGGTGCTGATCGTCCAGGGCGACTTCTCCAGCCCCAGCCTGCAGCGCCTGGCGGAGAGCGAGCTGCCGGTGGTCTCCATCGACCATGTCTACAACGGCCGCACGGCGATCGTGAACGACAACGCCGGGAGTATGGAACAGGTGGTCCGCTATCTCCACGACGAGATGGGCCACGAGCGCATCGCCTTTATCCACGGCGAGGACGGCGATGTGACCCGCCAGCGTCTGGCGGGCTTCCACCGGGGCTGCCTCGCCTGCGGCATCGAGGCGCCGGACGAGTATATCGTCCCCGCCGTCTATGCCAGGCCGAAGGCCTCCGGCCTTGCCACGCGGCGGCTTCTGGACGCGTGGGTGCGCCCCACCTGCATCCTCTATCCGGACGATATGGCCTATCTGGGCGGGCTGGCCGAGCTGGAGAGCCAGGGCCTGTCCGTCCCGGAGGATATGAGCTGCTTTGGCTATGACGGCATCCATCTGGCCAGCGTGCTCCGCCCGCAGCTGGCCACCTACCGCCAGGATGCCGAGCGGATGGGCCGGGAGGCGGCAGACCAGCTCATCAGCGCCATCGAGCGCCCCAAGATCTATCTGCCGCAGACCATCCGCGTCACCGGGACCATCCAGCCGGGGGCAACGGTGAAAAAGAGGACCCGCGGGGCGGAGGAGACCCGGCCTGCCTGAAATTGCATCCGAGACAAGAGCGGAGGAGAGGACCATGTACTACACCTATGAGAGAGCCCGGACCCAGACGCTGACCGCCGGGGATCGGATCGCCCAGCGCTTTCCGGAGCTGCCGGCCGGTGGCGCGCTGGATGCGGAGTTCCTGTCGGCAGACCGGGCCGAGGCCATTGGCTTTGCGGGCCTGCCCTTTGACGCGCCCATCTGCGCCCACCTGATGAACCGCCCGGAGGTGGCGGACTACCTCGCCGGTCAGGTGGGGAGCGGCCTCTTCTGGCACGCGGAGGACGGCATCCACTTTGCCTCGGCGGAGGGGGAGCAGCCCCTGCCGCGCGCGGTGGCGGAGGCGGCGGAGGAGGTCTACCGCCGCGTCCTCGCCAGCCCGGGCACGCTTAACGAGCGCGGCGAGCTGCTGCTGGACCTGAAGGCCTACCCCGTCGGCCCGCACTACCCCGTCAATCTCCTGCTCGGGGACCGGTCGGGCTACCCCTATCCGCTGTGCACCACCCCCAAGAGCGCCCTGGACGCCCTGGGGCGCGGCTCCTTCCGCGGCGTGGGCGGGCAGCAGATCCTCGCCACCCGCTGTGTGCTCGCCCTGGAGGAGAACGGCGAGCCCGCCAACCGGCAGTTCTATCTGGTGGAGGACGGGCGGCAGATCTTCTACTCCGCCAATGTGCGGGAAAACGTCGCCTCCGCCACCTGCCTGCACAGCCAGAACCGCAGCGTGATCGCCTACCGGACCGAGTGCGGCCTGGAGATCCGCCGGACCATCTTCCTCCTCCCGCAGGAGGACGGGATGCCCACCGCCGTCGAGGCGCAGCGGGTGGAAATCGTCAACCACTCCGGCCGGGCGCGGCGGCTGAAGATCGTGATGACCGGCGTGTTCGGCATCACCGGGCCGGTCACCATCGCCAACGACGTGGTCTTTGCCAATATCGTCGTTGAGAGCGAGCTGTTTTATCGAAATGGCCGCCCGGCCGCCCTCGCCCTGCACCATCAGCCGGTGGAGCACCTGGGGGAGAAGCGCTTTGCCGCCCTCCTCTGCCGGGGGGAGACGATGAATGAGTTCTGCACCAGCCAGTCCGACTTTGTCGGCAGCGGCTCGCTGGAGCACCCCGAGCTCCTCTCCCGCCTCCCCAGCCGGTACAGCCGGAAGAACAGCCCCTTTTTTGCGCTTGCGAAAACGTTTAACTTGCCGGAAAACGGCACGGAGACGGTGGATGAGCTGGTCGGGATGCTGGAGACGGAGGGGGACGTGATGGCCCCCTTTGACGGGGCGCTGCACCGCCTGCTGGAGAAATACGCCCGCCCCGCCGCCCTGGGCGAGACGCTGGCGCGGGTGGTGGACTTCTGGGACCGCTACCCTGCCTATCTGACGCCGGAGATCGGGGACGAGCGCTTTACCGCCTACGTCAGCCACAACCTGCCCTTCCAGGTGCTCTATCAGACCTATGTCTCCCGCGCCTTTGCCTGGACGCAGAAGTCCTACCGGGAGACGGGATTCCGGGAGATCCAGGACATCTACGCCTCGATGTACTACCTCAGCGCGATGGGGAAGAACGATCTGGTGAAGGACCTGATCTCCAACTGGGTCCGCAGCGTCTTTCGGATGGGCTACGCCTATCACGACTTCACCTTCCAGGGCAAGGAGCCGGGCGACTGCTCGGACGATCAGCTCTGGCTGGTCCCGGCGGTCTACCGCTACGTCACCCTCACCGGAGACCGGCAGTTCCTGCTCGAGAGCTTCCCGGTGGCGGGGGAGGAGGGGGCGGTGCGCCCCCTCTGGGAGACGCTGATGAGCATCCTCACCTACAGCGGCTGCATCTCCGTCGGGCGGCACGGCCTGCCCCTGCTGGACAAGGCGGACTGGAACGATGCGCTGCGCCTGGACCATGTGGTGATGAAGGGGCCGGAGAAGGAGGCGCGCTACCGCCGCCAGATCGCGGAAAAGGGGCAGAGCTATGGCGCGCCGCTGGAGAGCGAGCTGAGCGAGAGCGTGATGAACGCCTGCCTGCTCAAGATCGCCGCCGGCCAGGTGGCCGCCATGGCCCCCGGCATCGGCAGGGACGCCGACGGCGCCTGGGCGGCAACGCTTGCGCGCCGGGTGGAAGAGAACATGCAGCGGCACGCCTGGAAGGGGGACTTCTTTGCCCGCTGCCTCATCAACGACGACCGCAGCTATACCTACCTCGGCGCGGGGGGCGACGGGCTGGCCCACGACCCCTCCCACCCCGGCACCTACTTCCTCAACTCCTACAGCTGGTCCATCCTCGCCGGTGTGGCGACGGAGGAGCAGATCGCCATCATGCTCGGCCGGGTGCGGGAGTACCTCCAGACGGAGGCGGGGCTCAAGCTGTGCACCATCGTGGCATATGGGCGGCTGGGCATCAGCGGCGGCAGCGCCCTCTATTTCCCCGGCGACCGGGAGAACGGCGGCGTGTTCAAGCACGCGGCGATGATGGCCACCGTCGCCTCCCTCCAGGCGGCCAAGTGGGTGAAGAGCGAGGCGCTGGCCCGCGACCTCATCGCCCTGGCGGACTTCATGATCGCGCGCACCGTGCCCTACGCCACAATGGACCGGCCCTATGTCCTCAAGGGGAACCCGCGCTTCTGCACCCAGTACAACAACAGCGAGACGGGGGAGAACATCGGGCCGATGCTCTCCGGCACCGCCTCCTGGCTCACGCTGGCCATCTACGAATTCCTTGGCCTGGATGTGACGGACGATGCGCTCCGCCTGACCCCGGTGCTGCTGCCGGGCCGGGCGCGCATGGGCTATCGCCTCCGGCTGGAAGATACCACGATCGAGGTGGAGATCACCGGCAGCGCCGGACGCTTCCGCCCGGGCGAGGGGACGGAGTATCTGCTCGACGGGGAAAAGGCCGGTCAGACCGTCCCGCGCCCGCATGGGGGGACGCACCGGCTGGAGATCCGTCTCTGATCCGCGGCGGTACAAGGCAGACCATCCGCCCCGCGCGCACGGCGGGCGGATACAGAAGAGAGAGGAGGGGAAGACCACCAGAACCCCGTTGGGCGGAGACCGGCGCGCGCCGGTCCCCGGATGCGGCATGAGACGGGGATGGTCCAATTGGAACCGACCGGAGCTGGTCCGCGCGCGCGGAGAGACGCGCGATGGGCCACCAGAAGAAGATTTGGAGGAACGTTCATGACCAGCACAAAAGCGATTGCGCGTCCGGCGGGCAGCAAGCTCTATCTGCTCCACCGGATCGCCATCCTGGCCGCCTGCGCGGGGGTGTTCTACCCGGCGCTCAGCCCGGCCCGGATCACCACAGCCATCAGCCAGTATACCTCCCTGCTGACCTCCGCCATCTCCTGGTCCTCTCTGACGAGCGGACTGAGCCGGGCCCTGAACAGAGGATACCTGGCGACGAGCACCTTCCAGCTGCTGATGGTGGCCAGCATCGTCTGCCTGGTGGGTGTCATCCTCAGTGCCGTCGGCGGCTGTATGTCGGCCGGCAATACCCGGATGAAGCGCAAGGGGCTGCGCTTTCCCATCATCGGCTCGCTCCTGATGTTTGCGGGCCTGGCGGGGATCTATGTGTCCTACACCCAGATCGTGGCGGCGGACTACTCCAGAGCGCCCGCATATTTCCCGATGGGCTTCTGGTTCTATCTCGTCTTGGCCGTTGTCATCCTGGCGACCAGCCTCATCGAGCTGGTCCGCGGCAAGGGGGCTGTCCTGGAGCCCAAGATGGAGATGCTGGAGGACTATCACCTCTTCCTGCTCTTCCTGCCCATTCTGGCACTGGCCTTCGTGTTCTGCTACCTGCCCCTGTGGGGCTGGCGGTACGCCTTCTTCGACTACACGGCCGGCGGAACGCTGAGCATGGAGAACTTCGTGGGCCTGCGGTGGTTCACCTACCTCTTTGAGAACGAGGCCACGCGCAACGATCTGCTCCGGGTGCTCAAGAACACGCTGGCCATCAGCGGCATCAATATCATCACCCTCTGGCTGCCGATGGTCTTTGCCATCCTGCTCACCCAGGTCAACAGCAAGCGGTTCCGCCGCGTGGTCCAGACCCTGACGACGATCCCCAACTTCCTGGGCTGGGTCATCGTCTACGCCATCGCCGTGGCCCTCTTCTCCACCACCGGCTTTGTCAACGGCTTTTTGACCAACATTCTGGGCACGCCCTCCGATGTCAACTGGCTGATGGATTCCAGCCATATGTGGCTCAAGATGTGGCTGTGGGGCACCTGGAAGGGAGTCGGCTGGAGCGCCATCGTCTATATCTCCTCCATCTCGGGCATTGACCCGACGCTCTACGAGGCGGCGACGATGGACGGCGCCGGGCGCTTTGCCAAGATCTGGAATGTGACCATTCCCCAGCTGATGCCCACCTTCTTCGTCATGCTCCTCATGGGCATTGCGGGTATCCTGTCCAACGGCCTGGACCAGTACCTGGTGTTCTCCAACGCCGCCAATGGCAGCGCGATCGAGGTGCTGGACCTGTATGTCTACAACCTGGGCATTGGCAGCGGCCAGATCTCCATGTCCACCGTCATCGGCATGGCGAAATCCATCGTCAGCGTCATTCTGCTCTTCGCGGCCAATACCTTCTCCAAGAAGGTGCGCGGCGAGAGCATCATCTGAGGAGGTGGGCGAATATGGCACAGACAACCAGAAAAATCGCAAAGGCCCGCCAGACCGCCATGGGCATCGAGTACAAGACCACGGTGGGGGACAAGATCTTCATGGTCTTTGACGTCCTGTTTTTCTCGCTCTTTGCGTTTATCTGCATTTTCCCCTTCTACTATATCCTGATCAACACAATCTCGGACAACAGCCTGGTGAACTCCGGCGCGATCACGCTGGTGCCGCAGGGGATTCATTTCTCCAACTATATTTCGCTGCTGAGCGTGTCCGACTTTATCAACTCCATCGGTGTCACGATCTCCCGCACCATCCTCGGCACCGCCCTGATGGTACTGGCCTCCGCCTTTGCCGGGTACCTGACCACGAAGCATCGGATGTGGCACCGGAGCCTCTGGTATCGTGTCTTGGTTATTACCATGTACTTCAACGCCGGCCTGATCCCCACCTATCTGAATATGATGGGCCTGGGACTGACGGACAACTACCTGGGCTATATCCTGCCCGGCATTGTGGCGCCGTACAACATCATCCTGACCAAGACCTACATCGAGTCCATTCCCGGAGAGCTTCAGGAGAGCGCCTATATTGACGGCGCGAGCACGATGCAGGTGTTTACCAAGATCATTCTGCCCTTGGCAAAGCCCATCCTGGCTACCATCGCCGTATTTGGCGCCGTGGCCAACTGGAACTCCTTCCAGGACTCCCTGATCTACATGGCAAACTCTCCCGAGCTGTACACCCTGCAGCACCGGCTGTATGTCTACCTGAACACCTCCTCGAACCTGGCCAGCGCGATGCAGTCGGGCAACGCTGTCTCCGCATCCAGCCTGAATACCAAGGTGATCCAGTACACCATCTCCATGGTGACGGTCATTCCAATCGCAATGGTCTATCCCTTTATGCAGCGCTACTTTGAAGAGGGCATCATGCTGGGCGCTGTCAAGGGCTGATCATATCATGAAAGGAAGTGCAGTATGAAAAAGATGAAAAAGCTCCTGTCTCTGCTGCTGGCGCTGGCCATGGTCCTCTCCCTGGCCGCCTGCGGCGGGACGAGCGCCCAGAGCAGCGGCGATGACAGCGGCGGCGGCGCGGACGAAGGCGCCGGCGCGCCCGCCGTCGCGGTGGAGCAGGGCGCCGGGACGGACGATCCCTACTACCTCACCGGCATCGAGCGCAGCGAGGAGACGGTCACCCTGACGGTCTACTCCCAGGTGGCCAACTACTCCGGCACCCTGACCGGATGGGCGGCGACGCTGCTCAAGGACCTGTTCAATGTGGAATTCAACATCATCCCGGTCACCGACGGCACCTGGGAGACCCGCGTGGAGAGCGGCGACCTGGGCGATCTGATCATCTTTGGCTCGGTGGGCGAGCAGTTCCAGACTGCGGTGAACAACAACCTGCTGTTTTGCTGGGACGATGAGGACCTGCTGACCAACTACGGCGGCTACATCGCCGCCAACTACGCCGACGCCCTGGAGCGCAGCCGCGATGCGGCCGGGGACGGCGGCCTCTACGGCATCCCCAACCAGGTGGCCACCGAGGATGGCATCGGCGAGTTCTCCTACGCCTGGGAGCTGCGCTGGGACCTCTACAAGGAGCTGGGTTATCCGGAGATCTCCAGCCTGGACGACCTGCTCCAGGTGCTCATCGACATGAAGGCCATTGAGCCCACCGACGACAACGGCAACCCGACCTATGCCCTCAGCCTCTTCGGCGACTGGGACGGCAACGGCCCGCTGATGTTTGCCACTTGCCTGGTCACGATGCTCTATGGTGTGGACCACGACATCCTCAAGCTGGGAACCTATGACTACACCACCGACACCTACACTGGCTATCTGGAGGAGGAAAGCCCCTATATTGAGGCGCTGCGCTTCCTGAACCAGCTCTATCAGAACGACCTGATCGACCCGGACTCCATGACCAACACCTGGGCTGAGTTCGAGGCGAAGGCTCAGGCCGGCGGAACGCTCTTTGCCGAGCAGGCCTTTATGGGCAGCGAGAAGTACAATACCGAGGCGCATATGTCCGAAGGCAAGTATATGGCCAGCATCCAGCCCGGCAGCGTCACCAACTACGTTGACGAGGTTTCCACCAGCGGCAGCAGCTATCTGTGGGCGATCGGCGGAAATTGCGAGTATCCCGAGCTGGTCATGCAGATCATCAACTGGCTCTATACCCCCGAGGGCGCGATGACCTTCAACTCCGGCCTGCGCGGCCTGATGTGGGACTATGACGAGAACGGCAGCAGCATGCTCACCGACGTGGGCCTGGCCTGCCAGACCGATGGCTCCTATGACCTGAGCGGCACGGAGTGGACCTCTCCTTACACCGGTGAGACCTATACCTTGAACAACACCTATGTGGACGGCAGCTGCCAGTGGAACAGCCAGACGATGTCCCCCTATGTGAACAATCCTGACTCCGTTGAGGGCGAGACATTCAGCAAGAAGACCTGGACCAGCTACATTGATGCCACCATGGACTACGATATCGTTCATGACTGGCAGGAGACCACCGGCTATGAGACGCAGCAGGCCTATCTGGCGGACCAGACCTACAACATCAAGCCGGCGGCGGCCAACAACTTCATTATGGACGAGGGTTCTACTGAGCTGAAGTTGGTTGTGGAGCAGGTCTCCGGCAGCATCAACAAGTACTCCTGGCAGGCCATCTACGCCGCCAGCGACGCGGAGTTTGACAGCATTATCGATACCATGCAGTCTGAGTGCGCCGCCTACGGCTATGACCAGGTGCTTGAGTGGTACCGCGGCCAGGCGGAGATCCTGGCGGACACCATCGCCCAGGGCTGAGCCTCGTACCTCTTCCGGCAGATGACCGCATCTGCCACGGATGGCGGGGAGGTTCTGCCAGCCGTCCCCGCCATCCCACGACCCCTCCTGAGCCCCTCCGCCCGGCGGCGATACGCCCTTCTCTTTGGCTGCCGGGCGGGGCGGGGGCGGGAGGGCGCTCCCACCGGCGCACATCCGAGGAAAGGAGAAGGCCATGAAGCTGACCATCGACTCCCCCATCATTCAGAAGGGGATCCGCATCACCAATCTGCTGCTGCTCAATCTCTACTGGGTGATCGGCTGCCTCCCCGTCGTGACCGCCGGGGCATCCACCATCGCCGCCTTCTCCGTCACATTGAAGATGGTGGAGGACCGGGAGGAGCCGGGCATCACCCGGCAATTCTGGTCCGCCTATCTCCAGAATCTGCGCCACGGCATCCCGCTGACCGTGCTGTGCGGGGCGGTGGCCTATATCTGCTGGCTGTACTGGCAGCTCTTCGCCGCCCTGGAGGATGGCCTCGGCTTTCTGCTCATGGCCCTGGTGCTCATCGTCCTCACCGTCTATCATGGGCTCTACCTCTGCCCGATCGAGGCGCGGTATGACAACCGCCTCCTGCAAAATCTGAACAACGCCCGGCGCATTTTCAGCCGGTTTTTCCTCAAAAGCCTGGGGCTGCTGTGTACCCTGGTCATCCAGGTGCTCCTCTTCACCCAGGTGAGCGCTCTGCTGCTCTATATCGGCCTCTTCTGTCTGCCGGTGCTGATGATCTACACCACCAGCCGGACGGTGATGCCCATCTTCCGCCAGCTCGAGCGCGACGGCCGCGCCGACGATGGCTTTGCCGTGGGCGCGAGCGTCTACGACTGACCTCCACTCACTGCGGCGCTGCGCCGCTCTCTCCTGAATATTGACCACAACGCCCGCGGACCGGAGCTGCCGGACGCGGGCGAAACGATTCATTGACGAACGAGGTGCATTGCAGTATGATACAGATCGGTATGGATTATTACCCCGAGCAATGGGACCCCTCCCTCTGGGAGGAGGACGCGGCGCGGATGGCGGCGCTGGGGGTCAAGGTGGTCCGGATCGCCGAGTTTGCCTGGAGCCGGATGGAGCCCCGGGAGGGGGAGTTCCACTTCGAATGGCTGGACGAGGCCATCCGGGTGCTCGCCGGCCATGGCATGCGGGTCATTCTGGGCACCCCGACCAACTGTCCGCCCCTGTGGATGTATCAGCACTACCCGGAGACCCTCCAGCAGGACAGGACGGGGCAGCGGGTGTTTCCTGGCATCCGGGGCCACCGGTGCATGATGAGCCCGAAATTCCGCTTCTACGCCCGCCGCGTGGTGGGGGAGATGGCCCGGCGCTATGCCGGGCGGCCGGAGATCTTCGCCTGGCAGATCGACAACGAGCTGGAGAGCAACCACTGCACCTGCCCCACCTGCCGGGCGGGGTTTCGGGACTTCCTGCGGCAGAAATACCACACGCTGGACCGGCTGAACGACGCCTGGGGGAATGTGGTCTGGAGCGGGGAGTACAGCGGCTGGGAGCAGATCCAGCCCCCGCTGGGGCCGGACTACGAGACGGACTGGATGAATCCCGCCTGGCTCCAGGACTACGAGCGGTATGCCGCCGCGGGGACGGCGGACTATGTCCGCGCGCAGTGCGGCTGGATCCGGCAGGAGGACCCGGAGGCGCGGATCACCACCAACAGCTGCTTCCCTGCCCATCTGCCGGATTTCTATCAGGAGTTTGCCCCTCTGGATGTGGCTGCCTACGACAACTATCCGGTGGGCGCCCTGCCCCGGGACCCGGAGGCGCTCTACTCCAACGGCTTTGCCCTGGACTTTGTCCGCAGCTTCAAGCAGAAAAACTTCTGGGTCCTGGAGCAGCTCGCGGGCCCGACCGGCTGCTGGGCCCCGATGAACCCCGCCATGGAGCCGGGGATGCTGGAGGGCTACGCCCTCCAGGCGGTGGCCCACGGGGCGGACCTGCTCAGCTTCTTCCGCTGGCGGACCGCCGCCACCGGGGCGGAGATGTTCTGCCACGGCCTGCTCGACCACGACAACCAGCCCAACCGGCGCTATTGGGAGCTGGAGCAGCTCATCCGGCGGCTGGAGCGGTACCCCCGCCTGGACGAGACCGCGCTCCACAGCGAGGTGGCGCTGCTCTATGCCCCGGACCAGGAGTTTGCCTTCCAGAATAAGCGCCAGTCCCCCGGCTTTGCCTACTGGACCCAGCTCAGGCTCCTGCACGAGGGGTGCATGAACCTCGGGGTCAATGTGGATGTCCTGCCGGAGACGGCCTCTCTGGAGGGCTACCGGGTGGCGCTGGTCCCCACCTGGCTGATGGCCCGGGAGGAATTGGTACACCGCCTGGAGGACTTCGCCCGGCGGGGCGGGACGGTCCTGCTCACCAACCGCAGCGGGGTCAAGGACGAGCACAATAACTGCCTGCTTGGACAGCCCCTGCCGGGGCCGTTCCGGGCCCTGGCCGGGTGCCGGGTCACAGAATACGACCCCATCGGCGCAGAGCGGACCCAGCAGCTCCGCAGTGCGTCCGGGCAGACCTATGCCATCCACACCTGGTGCGACCTGCTCGAGCCGGAGGGGGCGGAGGTCTGGGCGGCCTATGCCGGCCGCTACTATGCCGGGACAGCCGCCATCACCCGCCACCGCTTTGGCGGGGGACAGTGTTACTATGTGGGCACGGTGGGGGAGAAGGCGCTCTACCGCGACCTGCTCGCCTGCCTCTTCCGGGAGGCGGGGGTGGACATGGTCCCGGGGCTCCCGCCCGGCGTGGAGCTCACCTGCCGCAGCGGCCCGGGCGGGAGGTACCGCTTCCTCTTCAACAACACGATGGACCGCCAGACGGTCCATCTGGAGGGGACAGAGCTGGAGCTGGCGCCGCTGGAGGTCAGAGTCCAGACGGAGAAAGGGGAATGGCAATGAACTTTCAGCCATTGACGGATTTTTTGAACGCGGTGGACGAGACCTTCGGCGTCCCAGCCTGCGAGTGCGTGATCTGGATGGACCACCGCCCGCTCTACCGCCATGCCGCCGGCTGGCTGGACGGGGCGCGGACCGTCCCCCTCCGGGGCGGGGAGTGGTACTGGATCTACTCATGCACCAAGCTGATGACGATGACGGCGGCGATGCAGCTCGTGGAGGCGGGCCGCCTAGGGCTGGACGACCCCGTCTGCCGCTATCTGCCGGAGTACGCCCGCCTGACGGTGCGCGACGGCAACGCCGTCCGCCCGGCCCGCAGCGCGCTCACCGTCCGCCACCTGATGACGATGACCGGCGGCTTCCACTACAACCGGACCTGCCCCGCCCTCGTCGAGGCGCGCGAGGCCTCCGGCCATCAGGCGACCACCCGCGAGATGATCCGTGCCCTCGCCCGCGAGCCGCTGGACTTCGACCCGGGCACCCACTTCCAGTACAGCCTCTGCCATGACGTGATGGGGGCGGTGATCGAGGAGGCGTCGGGCGAGCGGTTTTCCGACTACCTCCAAAACCACATCGCCGTCCCGCTAGGGATCACAGGGATCACCTTCCACCCCGGCGCGCGGGAGCTGGCGCGGATGCCGGCCCAGCTCTGCTATCATGACCGGAAGCATTTCATCTTCCTGGTGGAGCGGGACAACGACCACTGCCTCACCGGGCGCTATGACTCCGGCGGCGCGGGCATCTGCTGCCGGGCAGAGGACTACATCCCCTTCCTCGACGCCCTCGCCTGCGGCGGCGTGGGGGCCAACGGGGCGCGCATCCTCCAGCCGGAGAGCGTGGCACGGATGCGCACGAACCAGCTCGCCGGGACGCCGCGGGCGGACTATCACCGGACGATGAAGCTCCCCATCGAGGGCTACGGCTTCGGGATGCGGGTCCGGGAGGGGGAGGACGGCGTCATCCCGCCCGGCGAATTCGGCTGGGACGGGGCGGCGGGGGCGAACGCCTCGATGGAACCCCGGCGGCGCCTCTCCGTCTTCTACCTCCAGCATGTGCTCAACTACCTGCCCAATTACGCCGAGCTCCACCCGCAGCTGATGCACACCATCTACCGCTGCCTGGACTGACGCACCACTGGAAGAGAGAAAACCAACTGCGGAATGCCTTTGGAGGGCATTCCGCAGTTCAGCGTGTCAAAAAAGGTCTCACCGAGTTTGGCCCGCAGGGCCAAATAGAGTGCAATTTATTTTTGGCACGGGCGTGTACCGGGCCAAAAATACTGATCGTCCGACGAGTGTGCGGATTTTTGGAACAAAAATCCGTGCGCGTGGGAGGACTGCAAACTCCAAGCAAATGCTTGCATTTGCTTGGAAGGCTGTCAAAAATACTTTTTTGACAGCCTCAACTGCGGAATGCCTTTGGAGGGCATTCCGCAGTTTTGTGTCTTGGAAGCGGGCTTGGAACCTCAGCCGCCCTGCAGGGAGGTGAGCACATCCTCCCGCAGCTGCAGGTCAGACGTCAGGTCCTCCGTGCAGGTATAGAGGGTGCTGGCGACCAGTATCCCGTCCACATCGCCGGCGCAGAAGATGAGCACATAGTCCCCAATGGTGATGACCTGTGTGCGGAAGGAGCGGTCGCCGATGTTCTCCCACTGGATCTCCTCCGCAGTGACGCCGAACTCCTCGGTATAAGAGTCTGCCAGAAGGGTCACGACCTCGTCCAGGATGTCCTCCTCCGTGGACACCCAGTCCGGAAAGACGTAGAGGCACAGCTCGTTGTACGTCGTGTCACTGTATGGAAAGATGCTGAGCTGGAGGTAGTTGTCCTCCTCGATCTCTTCGATCCCGCCCACGGCGAGGGAGGGCTGATAGAGGAAGGAGATGCGGCCGTCAGAAGAGGTGTAGGAGGAGGAGCCGTCGCCGCTGACGCTGGCCTCGGTGGCGCTGGAGAGCGGAGCGGAGGAGAAGACAGTGTAGTAGCTCTGCCCGGTCTCCCCGCTCTGGAAATACTCCACAAATTCCAGGAAGAAGGCGTCCGCCTGGCTCGGGACCTCGTAGATCAGCAGTCCGGAACAGGACCCGTCTTTCTCCAGCGTGTACTCGGCCGGAAGCTGTCTGTCATCGAGCTGACGGGTGACCGGCTGCGTGCCGGCGGTACTCTCTCCCTCTGCCCAGTGGAGGGGGAAGTCGGAGTCATACATCGGCACATCGTTGTTGGTCACGTTTTCCAGAGAGAGCTCGACCACCAGCAGGTCATATCCGCTCCCCGGCGTATAGCCGCCGTAGGAGGGATACCGCTTGGCCGAGGAGACCTGGAACGCGAAGAACGCCGTCTCCAGCGTCTCGCCGAGACCGCCGGTGACCGCCTCATCGCTCTCGTGATCTGCCTCGAAGTGGACGAAGAAGACGTCCCCCAAGGTCGAGTCGGTGAAGAGCTCCTGATAGGCGATGGTGAGCGCGGAGGCGTCCGACGGGATCTCGTAGATCAGCAGGCCGCTGCGCAGCTCGCCGCTCTCCAGCTCATATTCGATCGGGAGCTGGCGGCTGGAGGCGGTCTCCGTGATGGGATAGCAGTAGGCGTCCGAGCCGCCCTGCCACTGGAACTGGAAGTCGGTGTCAAACATCGTGATGGAGGAGGACATGGTGTTTTGTACCGTTATCTCCACGACGGCCAGGCTGTTCCCGCTCTGCGCGGTATAGGACTCGTAGGAGCTGCACACCTCATAGGAGCTGATCTTGAAATCAAAGAACGCCGTGCGCATCACATCGCCGAGCTGGCCGTCCGCCGTGCCGCTGTCGCCCGGCGTGACGACCGGGCCGCTGATCTCCTCCTCTTCCGGGTCCTCCCCCACGCCGTCGAAGAGGTCGGAGGAGAAGGTTGCGGTGTCAGAGCCGTCGGAGAGGCCGGAACTGCCGCTGTCAGAGGAGCCGGACCCGCTGAGGGGGCCCAGAACGGCGGCGGCAATGCCGGCCGCAGCCAGCGCGAGGAGCAGGAGGACGACGATGCCGCGGCCATTTTTGCGCGGAGGCTTTTGGATGGGGCCGGTGGGCTGGTATGGCCGCTCCGGCGCGATGGGCTCAACGCCGTTGTTGGGCTTTACAGTGGACGCGCGGCTGTCAGGAGAGACGGCGGGCTGCGCGCTGAGCGCGCGGAGGAAGGAACCCATATTGTGAAAGCGCAGGTCGGTCTGCACGGACAGGGCGCGCGCGATCGCCTGCTCCGCCTCGGGCGGCACCATCGTGCCGTAGGTGACGGGGGAGGGAAGCGCCTCGCCCGGACTGCGGCTCTCCGCGTGCGGAGGGGGATTGCCGGTCAGGCAGCGGTAAAAGAGCGCACCCACGGCGTAGACATCCGTCCAGGGGCCGCAGCGGACGGAGGAGTACTGCTCCGGCGCGGCGTAGCCGCTGGCCAGAGCGCCACCGCCGGATCCCTCCTCCGCCAGGCCGAAGCCGAACAGGATGCCGGACTGGCCAGGGGAGACCATGATGTGCTCCGGACAGATGCTCAGGTGGGACAGGTTGGCCTGATGCAGTTTCTCCAGCGCGGTCATCATGTCCCGCAGGAGCATGCGCGCGGACTGATAGTCCAGACGCCCGCCCCGCTGGGCGAGGTACTGCTCGAGCGTCTGCCCCTCCGGCCGGTCGGAGACAAAGTAGGCGGTCCCGTTCTCATAAAAGCTGGCCTGCACCCGCGCCAGACCCTGGTTGTCCTGGAGCTGGGAGAGGGCGCGCCCCAGCATCTGGAAGCGGTCCATCCCCCGCTGAAAGTCGAGGCTTCCGGCCTGCCGCGGCATCAGATAGCTCTGACCGGGCTCGCGCATGGCGAGCAACGGGGGAAAATACTCCGTCAAAATGACAGGACGTCCCTGCGAGAGGTCATAGGCGAGATAGCGGATGGCGGCGGCGCCGGTCTCCAGGATCCGCCCGGTCCGGTAGCGGCCGGAGAGAGAGGTCCCATATGCCAGGGCCTGCGGCGGGCAGCCGCTCTCGTTGTCAAAGCCGCAGTGCGGACAGGGGCCGTATGGGTCAGGTTTGCCCTGGAAGCAGCCATAGCAGATATGTTCCGTGTTCATGCTCTCTCCTCCTGTCTTCTCTCTCCACGCCGGAGGGCCGGGGCCATTCGCCTCCGGCTGTACAGGCCCATCCGTCCCTTCCGCGCGCCGGGCAGGACCTCCCGCCGCGCGGTATCCGTTTTGAGACGCTGAAAAGGGTCTAAAAAACGCTTTTAATGCAGGAGGAGGGGTGTTTTCCCTCCTCCTTCGTGCCTCTCCGCTGTCCGGCGGCATAATGCGCGGCGCAGATTTTGACAATTACAATGTATTTTTTATCATTATATCAGCCGATCACAGGCGCGTCAATCCGAAAATGCGCGCCGGAGGGCGCTGGAGGGGAGGAAATGGAGAGACTATCAAAAAAGTCTATTGCATATTGTGAAAGGAGTTGCTATAATAGAATCAGAATATCAGGGCGCCGCCGGAGCCACCGCCCGCGGCCCGGCGGCGCCCAAGGAAAATTTCTGTTGTTGAAAAGGGGTGCAACCGCAATGAAGACCTATCCCGTGATCACCATCAGCCGTCAGTTCGGCTCCGGCGGCCAGGAGATCGGCCGCCGCCTGGCCAAGCTGCTGGATATCCCGTTTTATGACAATGAGATCATCGAGCTGGCGGCGAAGGAGAGCAACTTTGATCCCAAGTTGTTCCGCCGGGTGGAGGAGACGACGGCGACCAACAGCTTCCTCTATGCGATCAACCGTCTCGGCGCGGGCAGCGCCTACTCCATGCCCATCAGCGATCAGCTCTATTCCGTCCAGTCCTCCATCATCCGCACCGTCGCCGACCAGACCCCCGCCGTCATCGTCGGGCGCTGCGCGGACGACGTGCTCGCCGGGTATACCCGCACGGTGAACATCTTCATCCAGGCCGGATTGGAGTCCCGGGTGAAGCGGACGATGGAGCGGCTGACCCTCACCGAGTCGCGCGCCCGCGCCTACGTCAAGCAGATCGACAAGTGCCGCGCGGCCTACCACAACTTCTATTCCGACCGCCGCTGGGGCGTACGGGAGAACTACCACCTCACCCTCGACTCGGACAATCTGAGCTTTGACACCGCCGCCTCCATCCTCCAGCTCTATGTCCTGGCCGTCATGGGCGAGGAGCTGGAGGCCGCCAAGGGCGAGATGTGACCGCCCCACCCGGCGGGTGGACCCGGTAACATCAGAGCAGACCTGTGCCCCTTCCCGGCATTTCTGGCCGGGAAGGGGATTTTTTGCCCTCAGTCGGGGTGGGAAAATGGATTTCCCTCCGGAGCGGGGGCAGAAAGGGATTGCCTTTACCAATGGAATGTGCTAAACTGTTCCCAATCTGTCAAAATCTCCAGCATATAGTAAGGACAGAGAGAGGGAGGAAATCGTTTTGGACAGCACTGCAATTCAGAACTTGATCGCCATGATCTGCTACATGGCGATCGTCATCGGGATCGGCGTCTTCTTCGCCCGCCGGGCCAACCAGAGCTCGGAGGACTATTTCATTGGCGGCCGGACCCTCGGCCCGTGGATCGCCGCGATGAGCGCGGAGGCCTCCGACATGAGCGGCTGGCTGCTCATGGGCCTGCCCGGCGTGGCCTACTGGTGCGGCATCGCGGACGCCGCCTGGACGGCGATCGGCCTGGGCGTCGGCACCTATCTCAACTGGCTCCTGGTGGCCAAGCGCCTGCGCCACTACTCCTATGTGGCGGGCAACGCCATCACCCTGCCCGACTTCTTCAGCAACCGCTTCAAGGAGAAGAAGAAGGTGCTCATGCTCATCTCGTCGCTCTTTATCCTCATCTTCTTCGCCGTCTATGCCGGCAGCTGCTTTGTCACCTGCGGCAAGCTCTTCAGCACCCTCTTTGACGCGGACTACCGGCTCATGGTGGTGGTCGGCGCGGTCTTCGTGCTGGTCTACACCTTCCTCGGCGGCTTCCTGGCCGAGAGCGCCTCTGACTTTATGCAGGCGATTGTGATGGTCGGCGCGTTGGTGATCGTGCTGGTTCTGGGCACGGCGAACGCCGGCGGCTTGGGCGCGGTGATCGCCAATGCCGAGAGCATCCCCGGCTTCTTCACCTTCTTCGGCATGGCCACGCCCGAGCTGGGCGCGGACGGCCTCCAGGCGGTCTCTGAGGCGGGCGCGCCCCTCTTCGGCGAGGCGGCGGAGTACAGCCTGCTCACCATCCTCTCCACCGTCTCCTGGGGCCTGGGCTACTTCGGCATGCCGCAGGTGCTGCTGCGCTTCATCGCCATCCGCGACGCGAAGGAGCTCACCAAGTCCCGCCGGATTGCCACCGTCTGGGTGGTCATCTCCCTGACCGCCGCCGTGATGATCGGCGTGGTGGGCCGCGCGATGCTGCCCACCGCCCACCTGACTGCCTCGGACGCGGAGAATATCTTCGCCTCCATGGCCAATGTGCTGATGCACCCGCTGCTGGCCGGCATCGTTATGGCGGGCATTCTCGCCGCGACCATCAGCTCGTCTGACTCCTATCTGCTCATCGCCGCCTCCTCGCTGGCGAAGAACATCTATCAGGGCGTGGTCCGCCGCGACGCGACGGACAAGCAGGTCATGTGGGCCAGCCGTATCGCCCTCGTGCTCCTTGCCCTGGTGGGCACCGTGATCGCGATGGACGAGGACAGCGTCATCTTCACCATCGTCAGCTTTGCCTGGGCGGGCTTCGGCGCGACCTTCGGGCCGGTGATGATCTTCTCCCTGTTCTGGAAGCGGATCACCCACGCCGGCGCAGTGGCCGGGATGCTCGGCGGCGGCTGCATGGTCTTCCTCTGGAAGCTGCTCGTCCGTCCGCTCGGCGGCGTGCTGAACATCTATGAGCTGCTGCCCGCCTTCCTGTTCTCCTGCATCCTGATCGTGGTGGTCTCCCTGGCGACGCCGGCACCCTCCACCGAGATCCAGGCGGAGTTCGAGCAGGCCAGACGCGCGGCGTGAGGCACTCAGTCGGCACGGATCCACGCACAACCGTCTCCCAAAGCCTCCCGTCTTTAGCGGGGTGTTCGTAAGACAGCAAAACAGGAAAGGTGTGACCGCGAAAGTCATGCCTTTCCTGTTTCCTGTTTTAAGAGGATAGCCGCAAAGAGGAGCGAGGGATAAAGCCCCCTGTTCGGAAAAACGCCCTGGACATTCCTGTGCCTGGGGCGTTCTGTCTTGCAGAGCGCATCACGGGGCTTACCCCGTATAGAAATGCGCCTTTGATATCTGTTCGGCAACTTTTCATTTTCTGTTCTGCTGTCAGTCTTTATCAATCAAGACATCGCACAATGCCATGACAGCCGCAAAGAGCAAGCCGCCGAGGAGGAATACGATAATTGCCGGACGGGAGGCTTTGCTGCGCTCCGGGTCAAACACTCTGTCAGACGGCCTGACAAAAAAGATGAAAACCTTGTGAAATGTGACAGAATAGCCGGGATTCAGGCGGATTTCTTGAGAAAGCTGCCGCCTTGTATTTGTTTTGCCCGGTTGGTATAATAATGTCCAATGCATCGGCTGCAACGTGCAGCGCGTCGAAAAAAGCCTCCGCCGGAGTCCCGCTCCGGCATTTTTGTACCGTTCGGGAAAGGAGCACGAGCACATGTTTCGCATCAAGACTCTCAACAAGATCGCGCCGGTGGGCCTGCAGGAGCTGAAGGCAGACCACTTTGAGGTCGGGGACAGCCTGGAGCGCTACGACGGCGTCCTCGTCCGCTCCGCCAGCCTGCACAACGCAGAGCTCCCGGAGGAGCTGCTGATCATCGCGCGCGCGGGCGCCGGGGTGAACAATATTCCCATCAGCCGCTGCTCGGAGCGGGGCATTGTGGTCCTCAACACCCCGGGCGCGAACGCCAACGCGGTGAAGGAGCTGGTGATTGGCGCGCTGATCTTCTCCTCCCGCGACATCTTCGGCGGCAGCCAGTGGGTGAACAACCGCGTGCTCGAGGGCGTGGATGTGACCACCGTGGTGGAGAAGGGCAAGAGCGCCTTCGCCGGGCCGGAGATCGCCGGCAAGACGCTGGGCATCATCGGCCTGGGCGCGATCGGAGCGAAGGTGGCCAATGCCGCCGTCGCCCTGGGGATGAAGGTGATCGGCTACGACCCCTATCTGACCGTCCACGCCGCCCTCGGGCTGGACACCCATGTGAGCCACACCACCGTGCTCGACGAGGTGCTCTCGGTGGCGGACTACATCACCATCCACGTCCCCTATAATAAGGAGACCGCCAACACGATCGACGCGGACGCCATCTCCAAGATGCGCGACGGGGTGCACATCATCAACTATGCCCGCGGCGAGCTGGTGGACAACGCCGCACTGATCGCGGCGCTCAACAGCGGCAAGGTGGCCCGGTACGCGACGGACTTCCCCACCAACGACCTGGCGCGCACCCGCAACGTGATCTGCACCCCCCATCTGGGCGCCTCCACCCCGGAGAGCGAGGAGAACTGCGCCGTCATGGCCGCCCGCGAGCTGCGTGACTATCTGGAAAACGGCAACATCACCAACTCGGTCAACCTCCCCTCCGTCTCCATGCCGCGCAGCGGCGTGTGCCGCGTGTGTGTCATCCACCGCAACGTCCACTCGGTGCTGGCGAATATCATGGGCATCTTCGGCCAGATGGGCATCAACATCGAGAACCTGACCAACAAGTCCCGCGGGGAGTACGCCTATACCATGGTGGACCTCAACACCGTGGTCGGCAGCGAGGTCGCCGCGCGCATCGCCGCGCTCGAGCAGGTGATCCGCGTGCGCGTCATCGACTGACCGCCCCGCCCGCGCTCCCGCATCCGCCCGGCGTCCGTGCCCTTCGGACGCCGGGCGCGCTATACCCAAAGGGGATCGAACACCCGCCGCCTGTGGGCGGCCCTTTCCGGCGCTTTTTGGCGTTCGCTCATTGGTGGGCGTCAGCCCACCTGCTTTGCAAACGCCAAAAATCCCTCGAAAATGCCTCGCCCACAGGCGCTTCGCAGTCAGGGCAGAATTCATTTTCGTCCAGACAAGAAAACGGCCGCGGGGAATACCGGGCATATTGCCAAGGCCTTTACCGCGGTATGGGCGGAAATGAATCTGCCCTGACCGGCAGAGGTCCGATCCCCTTTGGGTATTGCCCGAAAATGTACGGGAAAGTTTTGACAACGGCACTTGCTGTGCTATAATAAAAACAGCAAAAAAGGTCCCGGCCCGCCTGGCAGGCCCGTTGTCCGGAGAGGAGGAAGAGCTGCATGGTCCGTATCGCCATCGTGGAGGACGAGGAGGCGTCCGTCCGGCAATTGCGGGAATATCTGACCATCTATCAGCGCGAGAGCGGCAATGAGCTGCGGGTGAGCGTCTTTGCCGACGGAGAGGAGATCGTCCGGCACTATCAGCCGAACTATGACATCATCCTGATGGACGTGCAGATGCGCTCGATGGACGGCATGACCGCCGCGGAGGTGATTCGCCGGCAGGACCCGGAGGTGGTCATCCTCTTTATCACCAATATGGCGCAGTACGCCATCCGCGGCTACGCGGTGGACGCGCTGGACTATCTCCTCAAGCCGGTGAGCTACTTCGCCTTCTCCCAGCGGCTGGACCGGGCGATTGAGCGGATGCGCAAGCGCACCGCCCGCTATATCACCCTCGCCGTCCGCGGCGGCAGCCGCAAGCTGGATGTCTCCGACATCCGCTATATCGAGAGCCAGGGGCACAACCTCACCGTCCATCTCCGGGAGGAGTCCCTCTCCGTCTCCGGCACGATGCGCGAGCTGGAGGATGCGCTCGTCCCGCACGGCTTCTTCCGCTGCAACAAGGGCTATCTGATCAATCTGGCCCATGTGGACGCCGTGCGCGAGGGGAGCGCGATCGTGGACGGCGAGCCGCTGCTCATCAGCCGGGGGCGGAAGAATGCCTTCCTCGAGGCGATGGCCGGATACATGGGGGGCAGGACAAAGTGACGACGGAGGTATTTCCCACCATACCGCGGCTCTACACCGCCCTCGCCCAGTGGCTGGCCTGCCTGCTGCTGATCGTCACCTATCACCGCCAGCGCCGCCTGAACGGGCCGCGGCTGGTCCTGGCGAGCGCCCTCGCCCTGGCCGCCCTCGCCCTGGAGCTGACGCTCACCGGCGGCCTGCCGGTCCTCCTCTGGATCCCGAGCATGGCGGGCTCAGTGGGGCTGATGTTTGCCTATCTCTGCGCCTGCATGGACATCTCGCCGGCCGGCGCGGGCTATTACTGCGTGCGCGCCTTCCTGCTCTCTGAGCTCGCCGCCTCGCTGGAGTGGCAGCTCTATTACTACGGGCAGACCTACCTCGGCGTGCCCGCTGTGCTGTGGGTGGAGCTGCTCACGCTGGCGGCGATCTACGGCGCGGTGTTCTGCCTCGCCTTCCGGCTGGAGGGGCGGTGCAGCGACGACGGGCGCAGCTATCCCATCACGGTGCGCGAGCTGCTCTCCTGCGCGGCCATCGGCATCGCCGCCTTCTCCATCAGCAACCTGAGCTTCGTCACCTCCAACACCCCCTTCAGCGGGCGGGTGGCCCAGGAGGTCTACAATATCCGCACGCTGGTGGATATCGGGGGTGTGGCCATCCTCTATGCCTACCACCTCCAGCGCCGCGAGCTGCGCCTGCGTTACGAGCGCGATGCGATTCAGAACGTCCTCCAGACCCAGTACACCCAGTACCGCCAGTCGCGCGAGAGCATCGACCTGATTAACCGGAAGTACCACGACCTGAAGCACCAGATCGCCGCCCTGCGCGCCGAGGCGGACCCGGAGCGCCGCGCCGCCTGGCTGGACGAGATGGAGAGCGACATCGCCGTCTATGAGGCGCAGAACAAGACGGGAAACGGCGTGCTCGACACCGTCCTGACCGGCAAGAGCCTCTACTGCCAGAAGCACCAGATCAACCTGACCTGCGTGGCGGACGGCGCGCTGCTCGGCTTTATGGACGTGATGGACATCTGTACCATCTTCGGCAACGCCCTGGACAACGCCATCGAGTCCGTGCTGGAGATCCCGGACAAGCAGAAGCGGCTGATCCACCTGTCCGTGTCCGCGCAGCGCGGCTTTCTGCTCATCCAGGTGGAGAACTACTTCGAGGGGCACCTGGAGTTCCAGGAGGGCCTGCCGGTGAGCACCAAGGGGGACAGCCGTTTCCACGGCTATGGCCTCAAGAGCATCCGCTACTCCGCCGAGCGCTATGGGGGCACCCTGAGTGTGAGCGCGGAAAAGCAGTGGTTTAATCTGAATATTTTGATCCCGCTGAAACGCGCGGCCTGACAAACGGCTTGAATCGCGTGTGCTGCGGGGACATAGCATCCCTGGACGTCAAAATGCACAAAAACGTCCGGGGATTTTTGTATAACTTATGGATATTGCATGGCATCTTACGCAAGAAAATGAACAATTTGTGAAAAAAGACTTTTCTGCAAGCCGGAACTGTGCTATACTGTGTAATGCTTAGGAAGCGACTTTATGTAAAAGAAGGAGGAAAACAAACCATGCTAGCAATCAACTGGAACGACGTATGGAATGTGGTCAGCCTGGTCTTACCCCACCTGATCGCCATCGTTGTTGCGCTCATCGTGATGATCGCAGTGATCGTCGCGGTGATGAAGCAGCCCAAGCCCCTCAAACGCCTCATCCGGGGCGAGGCGGGCGTGGCCTTCGTCCTGGTGGTCCTGATCGTGGTCAACCTGATGACTGGTCCGCTGGAGACCCTGCTCACGTCCGTGGCGGGCAAGCCCCTGCGCGAGATCAGCGAGGAGAGCACCACCGCGGCCACCGAGCTGGCGGCGGAGATCATCGCGGAGGGCACCGTTCTCCTGGAGAACGAGGACAACCTGCTGCCTCTGGGTTCCGACACCACGCTGAACGTGTTCGGCTGGGCGTCCTACAGCCCTGTCTACGGCGGCACGGGTTCCGGCTCCCTGAATGCGTCCTATCCCACCACCACCCTGATCGACGGCCTGAATCAGGCCGGTATCAGCACCAACACCGAGCTGACCGACTTCTACGCCGAGTACTGCGCCAGCCGTCCCTCCGTGTCCATGGGCGCCCAGGACTGGACGCTGCCCGAGCCCAACGTGAACCTGTACACCGATGAGATGATGACCGGCGCCAAGGAGTTCTCCGACACCGCGATGGTGGTCATCGGCCGTGGCGGCGGCGAGGGCGCGGACCTTCCCACTGACATGATGTCGGTAGTGAATGGTACCTGGATGAGTGAAAATACTCAGGGCGGCCTGAGCGCTTACTACAACGGCACCTACAATGAGGACTTCAACGAGGGCGCTGACTGGGACGAGGGCGACCACTTCCTGCAGCTGTCCAACCGTGAGGAAGACCTGCTCGACCTGGTGTGCTCCAACTTTGAGAACGTCATCGTCCTCTACAACGGCGCCAACCCCTTCGAGCTGGGCTTCGTGGAGGACTATCCCCAGATCAAGAGCGTCCTCTGGTGCGCGGGCGCCGGCCAGCCCGGCTTCACCGGCCTGGGCCAGGTGCTCTCCGGCGCGGCGAACCCCTCCGGCAAGCTGATCGACACCTATGTGTACGACCTGACCACCACCCCGACCTGGAACAACTTTGGTAACTTCGGTTACACCAATATGGAAGAGTTCCGCTGCACCGCCGGCTTCAGCGAGGACGGCGTGCCCACCTTCGTGAACTATGTGGAAGGCATCTATGTCGGCTATAAGTTCTACGAGACCGCCGCGGCCGAGGGCCTCATCAACTATGAGGAGACCGTCCAGTATCCCTTCGGCTATGGCATGAGCTACACCTCCTTCACCCAGGAGATGCAGAACTTCGCCTTTGACGGGACCAACGTCACCTTCGACGTCGTCGTCACCAACACCGGCTCGGTCGCCGGCAAGGACGTGGTCGAGGTCTACTACAACCCGCCCTACACCAACGGCGGCATTGAGAAGGCCACTGCCAACCTGATCGACTTCGGCAAGACCGGCCTGCTCGAGCCGAACGCCTCTGAGACCATCAGCTTCACCATCGCGGCGGAAGATTTCGCTTCCTATGACTATCAGACCGCCGGCTGCTATGTGCTGGAGGCGGGCGACTATGTCATCTCCATCAACGCTGACTCTCACACCGTTCTCGACTCCGAGACCTTCTCCATCGAGAGCCCCATCACCTATGACGAGAACAACAAGCGCGAGAGCGATCAGGTCGCCGCTGTCAACCAGTTCGACTTCGCCCGCGGTGAGTTCACCGTCCTCTCCCGCGCCGACGGCTTTGCCAACTATGATGAGGCGACCGCCGCTCCCACCAACTTTGAGATGGATGAGGAGTCCAAGGCCGGCTTCTATCACACCAGCTATGTGAACGACGACAGCGCCTCTATCGCCGATGAGGACCCGGATGCCGAGCCCATCACCACCGGCGCGGACAACGGCCTGCAGCTCGCCGACCTGCGCGGCGTGGCCTATGACGACCCGCAGTGGGATCTGCTGCTCGACCAGCTCACCCTGGAGGAGATGACCTACCTGATCGCCAGAGGCGGCTATCAGACTGCGGAAATCGAGTCCATCGGCAAGTACCGCACGAACGACTGCGACGGCCCGGCCTCCATCAACAACAACTTCACCCGTCAGGGCTCCGTCGGCTTCCCGGCTGGCGTCATGATTGCCGCCACCTGGAGCAAGGACATCGCCTATCGCTTCGGCTCCTCCATCGGCGACATGGCCAACCAGATGGACACCGCCGGCTGGTATGCCCCGGCGATGAACATCCACCGCAACGCCTTCGCCGGCCGTAACTTCGAGTACTACTCCGAGGACGGCGTCCTCTCCGGCATAATCGCCTCCCAGGGCGCGATGGGCGCCGCCCAGTACGGCGTGTACGCCTACCTGAAGCACTTCGCCCTCAACGACCAGGAGGGCAACCGGAACACCATGCTCTGCACCTGGGCGGACGAGCAGACCATCCGTGAGATCTATCTGAAGCCCTTCGAGATCTGCGTGAAGGACAACGTCGCGATGGGCGGCGCCACCGCCGGCTATCCTATGGCCGTCATGTCCTCCTTCAACTACGTGGGCAACCGCTGGGCCGGCGGCTGCAACGAGCTGTGCAACGTCGTCCTGCGCGATGAGTGGGGACTTCAGGGCATGGTCCTGACCGACTACTTTGGCGTCTATGGTTACATGAACGCCGACCAGGCCATCCGCAACGGCACCGACTTCTGCCTGGTCAACTATGAGACCGAGACCAGCGAGGTCCGCTTCCAGGAGACCAACGGCGCGCAGCAGGCGATGCGCACTGCCACCAAGAATATCCTCTACACTGTGGTCAACAGCCGCCAGTACAGCGAGGATGGCATCGCTTACTCGCAGACCCCGAACCGCTGGGAGACCATCCTGACCGGCGTCAACATCGGCGTGGGCGTTGTCCTGGCCGCCTGGGAGATCCTGCTGATCATGAACTACATGAAGCGCAAGAAGGGCGCGAAGTAATGCCGGCGGACCTCTGAAACCTGTACCATCCACAGCTTCCGGCTCCCCGGCCAACCGGCCGGGGAGCCGGGTACCACATCCGTTCCGGTGACGGATGTGGGTCTGTCCAAGAGACCTGGCGCACAGGCCTTTTGGACAGGGAAAAGAACCGAGCCTGTCCGGGCGAGGACCGCATCGACTTGTAGAGGGAGGATATCATGCTGAAACATCAAGATCTGATCCAACAAATGACTTTGGAGGAGAAGTGTTACCTGCTCTCCGGCCGCGACTTCTGGGCCAGCAGGAGCGTCTCCCGCCTGGGCGTGCCCAGCATGAGCATGTCCGACGGCCCGCACGGCCTGCGCAAGCAGGAGGGGGCGGGCGACCAGCTCGGCCTGAACGGCTCTCTGCCGGCCACCTGCTTCCCCACCGCGGCGACCATCGCCAACTCCTGGGACCCGTCCCTCGGCGAGGAGATCGGCAAGCTGCTGGGCGAGGAGGCGGTCTCTCAGGGCGTAGCCGTGGTCCTCGGCCCCGGCCTGAACGTCAAGCGCAGCCCGCTGTGCGGCCGCAACTTCGAGTATTTCTCGGAGGACCCCTATCTGGCCGGCAAGATGGCGGCGGGCTATGTCCGCGGCATCCAGTCCAAGGGCGTCGCGGCCTGCCCGAAGCACTTCGCCTGCAACTCGCAGGAGCTGCGCCGCATGGCCTCCGACTCCATCGTGGACGAGCGGACGCTGCGGGAGATCTACCTGACCGGCTTTGAGATCGCCGTCAAGGAGAGCGACCCGCTCTCCCTCATGAGCTCCTACAACTGCGTCAACGGCGTCTACGCCAACGAGAACCGCCACCTCCTGCGCGAGATTCTGAAGGACGAGTGGGGCTTCAACGGCTATGTCGTCTCCGACTGGGGCGGCTCGAACGACCACGTCGCCGGCGTGCTGGCCGGCTCCCACCTGGAGATGCCCACCAGCGGCGGCGACTCCGACCCCGAGCTGATCGAGGCGGTCCAGAGCGGCAGGCTCCCGGAGGCGTGGCTGGACACCATCGTGGACGAGCTGCTTGATGTCGTCCTGCGCACCCATCCCGCCATCGAGGCGGGCGAGGGCAAGCCCTTTGACAAGGAGGCCCACCACGCCGCGGCGATGCGCGCCTCGGAGCAGTCTGTCGTCCTGCTGAAAAACGAGGACGGCATCCTGCCCCTCTCCGCCGGGAGCAAGGTCGCCCTGATCGGCGACTTCGCCGAGACCCCGCGCTATCAGGGCGCCGGCTCCTCCGTCGTCAACCCCACCAAGCTGGACAGCACGAAGGACGTCATCGGCGCGAGCGGTCTGGACTGCATCGGCTTTGCCCGCGGCTACACCCGTGCCGGCGGTCCGGACGCCGCGCTGCAGGAGGAGGCCTGCCAGCTGGCTGAAAAGGCGGACGTGGTCCTGCTGTGCATCGGCCTGGACGAGATCTCCGAGGCCGAGGGCCTGGACCGCAAGCACATGCGCATCCCCGAGAGCCAGATCCAGCTCCTCGAGGCGGTCGCCCGGGTGAACCAGAAGATCGTCGTCATCTTCTCCGGCGGCTCCGCCGTGGAGATGCCCTGGCTGGGCAGCTGCAAGGCGCTGGTCCACGGCTACCTCTGCGGCCAGGCGGGCGCGGCGGCGGTGCTCAACGTGGTCACCGGCAAGGTCAACCCCTCCGGCCGTCTGGCGGAGAGCTATCCCATCCGCTATGAGGACGTCTCCTCCGCCCCCTACTTCCCCAGCAAGGAGCGCACCTCGGAGTACCGCGAGAGCCTCTATGTCGGCTACCGCTACTATGAGACGGCGAATATCCCCGTCCTCTTCCCCTTCGGCTTCGGCCTGAGCTACACCACCTTCGCCTACTCCGACCTCAAGGTGACGCCGAAGCAGGCCACCTTCACCCTGAAGAACACCGGCGTGGTGGACGGCGCGGAGGTCGCGCAGCTCTATGTCTCCCGCACGGACGGCCAGGTGTTCCGCCCGGTCAAGGAGCTCAAGGGCTTCCAGAAGGTCTTCCTCAAGGCGGGGGAGAGCAAGCAGGTCACCATCCCCCTCGATGACAAGGCGTTCCGTTACTTCAACGTCCGGACCAACCGCTTCGAGGTGGAGGGCGGCGCCTATCAGGTGATGATCGGCGCGTCCGTGGCGGACATTAAGCTGACCGCCACCGTGGAGGTCAAGGGCACCGACGCCGTGGCCCCCTACGACCCGGCGACCCTGCCGAGCTACTACTCCGGCAAGATCACCGCCGTCTCCGATGCGGAGTTTGAGACCCTCTACGGCGGCCCGGTGCCCGACGGTCACTGGAACTCCGCCGGCCTGCTGGAGATGAACGACGCGCTGTGCCAGATGTACTACGCGAAGAACCCGATCGCCCGCCTGGTCTATAAGATTTTGACCAGCCTGATCGAGAAGGCAGAGGCCAAGGGCAAGCCCGACCTGAACCTCCTGTTCATCTACAATATGCCCTTCCGCGGCATCGCGAAGATGACCGGCGGCGCGTGCACGATGGAGATGGCGGAGGGCATCCTGACGATGGTGAACGGCCACTTCTGCAAGGGCCTCGGCAAGGTCCTCGGCGGCCTCGGCCGCGCCGGCAAGAAGCAGAAGAAGGCCGCGGAGATGAAGTGAGAAACAGGAGGTATATGAGATGAGCTTTATCAATGATTTTGCCGAGAAGCACCCCAAGGCAGCCGAGTGGTTCCGCAAAGGCGGTCTCTTCATCATCTTCAGCTATGTGGTCACCTTCCTGAAGATGCTGCTGCTGATGTTCCTGCCGGCCTTCTACCGCAGCCTGGTGGGAGACGCGGAGTGGCTCTGGCCGGGCGTTCCGGTCACCCTCTTCGGCGTGAATTTCAGCCTCGCCATTATCGGCAATGACCTCGCCAGCGGCGGCCTGGCCTACACCCTGGCCAACCTGACCGCCATCTTCTTCGGCGAGTGCGTCAACTTCCCCCTCCAGCGCAACGTCACCTTCAAGAGCAACGGCCCGCTGGTCCCGCAGATCCTCGCCCACCTCGTCGCGACGATCGCGGTCTTCCTGGTCATGAACCTCTTCACCTGCGTCTGGAACCCGGTCACCAACGCGCTCATCACGAATGAGGCCCTGCGCAACACCATCCAGAGCATCGTGACCACCGTGGTCACCGGCGGCGTGGCGATGGTCATCATCTTTGCCGTGGACAACAAGATCTTCGCCCCCGACTTCGGGAAGAAGTAAGTCCAGTACATCGCAGCATTGCAAAACAGACAGCCGGAAGCCGGAGCTGATCGCCGGCTTCCGGCTGCTTTTTCGGCCGGGACCATACCGCCGCGCGGAAACCCGGTGTGGAAAAAGAGGCTTCGGCGTGCTATAATGGGCTGGAAGTAAAAAAGAGGAGTTTGGAATGGATGATCAGGATACTTTTTGTATGTCATGGAAGGATTTACCGGACATGAAAAAACGCCTGTAAATCAAGGCTTAATAGTGACAAGTAACTATTTTGTCTTGCCCGGGGCAGAGAACGGTGTGACCGTAATGGTCACGCCGTTTTTCTGCCCCCGGGGGTGGATTCGCAGGCCGCAGGCTCGGAAACCACTGGTATCTCCACGTCATCCACGAAGTTCCAGTAGATTTTCACCTTTTGCACCCGCTTGCCGCCAGACTTGTCCGGGGCGAACACCTCGATCTTTCGAATATACTCGTTGACGATGGTTGGCG
>CASDSM010000035.1 GCA_949283375.1 uncultured Eubacteriales bacterium
CCGGCAGGGCGGCGGACTGGGCGGAGGCCTGTGCGCGCGCCTGGCTCGCCCTGCCGGTGGAGGCGCGGCATGACGCCGCCCTCGCCGCGGCGGCGGGAAAGGGGCTGGAGCGGGCGCTTTTCCCCTGACCTCCTTCACAAAAAATTCACCCAAACCCGCCGGGATGCGGTATAATAGTGTCAGACTGGACCATTTTGCGGCGAGAGGGGCGCTCTGCGTCCGCCGCCGCAGCGTCCTGCGGATACGGCAAAGGGGTTGGCACGGATGACCAAGGTACTGATTGTAGAAGACGACAGCAATATCGCCCAGCTTCTCCAGCTCTATCTGGAGAAGGAGGACTTTGAGACGAAGATCGCGCCGGACGGCGGCAAGGGCGTGGAGCTCTTTCGCAGCTATCAGCCCGATCTGGTGCTGCTGGATATCATGCTCCCGGTGATCGACGGGTGGGGCGTGTGCCGGAAGATCCGGGAGGCCGGCCAGACCCCCATCATCATGCTCACCGCAAAGGGGGAGACGGCGGACAAGGTCTCCGGCCTGGAGATGGGCGCGGACGACTACATCGTCAAGCCCTTCGAGATGAAGGAGGTGCTCGCGCGCATCCACGCGGTGCTCCGCCGCTATGGCCGGGTGGAGGAGGAGAACCCGAAAAAGCTCTCCTTTGACAAGCTGGTGATCAATATGGAGTCCTATGAGCTGCTGGTGGACGGCAAGCGGGTGGACACGCCCCCCAAGGAGATGGAGCTGCTCTTCCACCTCGCCTCCTCCCCCAACCGGGTGTTCACCCGCAATCAGCTCCTCGACGAGGTGTGGGGCTTTGACTACTTCGGCGACAGCCGGACGGTGGACGTACACATCAAGCGCCTGCGCGAGAAGCTGGAGGGCGTGAGCGACCAGTGGAACCTCAAGACAGTCTGGGGCGTGGGCTATAAGTTCGAGCTGCACACGCCCGGTACCAACTGAGATGCGCCCGGCGGAAAGGAGGGGCGGGATGAACAGCCTGTTCAAGCGGCACTTCGTCCTCACGGCGGGGATGATCCTCCTCTCCTTCGCCCTGCTCGCCGTCGCCTTCGTCTCGCTGAGCTACCAATACTCCGTGCGCCAGCAGCGCGAGAGCCTGGACGACAAGGCGAGCTATGTCTCCGCCCTCTCCGCCCAGCTCATGTACCGCGACATGCTCACCGGCGACGAGAGCTTTGACAGCTACGTCTCCGCCGCCGCCCAGCTCATCGACTCGGACATCGTCCTCTGCCAGACGGACGGGACCATCCTCTTTGCCTGCGACAATGGGCAGGTCAACTGGGGCTGGAAAGGGAAGGTGATCTCCCCCTCCGTCCTCCAGTCGCTGACCGAGGGCGGCTTTTACAGCGGCATGAGCGATCTGAACGTCTATTCCGGCAAGCGCTTTGTCTCCGGCGCGCCCATCGTGCTCACCGTCGGAGACGCCTCCATCCTCTACGGCTACGCCATCGTCTCCTCCTCTGCGGAGAATCTGACGGAGATGTGGCGGGTGTTTGCCACCATCTTTTTCTTCACCGCCGTGGTGGTGCTCTGCCTGGCCTTCCTCTCATCGTCCATCTTCTCCCTCCAGCAGACCAGGCCGCTGAAGGATATGACCGACATCGTGCGCCGCTTCGGCATGGGGGAGTATGACCTGCGGGTGGACGACCATCACCGCAGCGACGAGCTGGGCGAGCTGGCCCGGGCGTTCAACGCGATGGCGGAGTCCATCGCCAGCGCCGAGCAGCGGCGCAGCGAGTTTGTCGCCAACATCTCCCACGAGCTCAAGACCCCGATGACCACCATCGCCGGCTTTGCCGACGGCATTCTGGACGGGACCATTCCCCCCGAGCGGGAGCGGGAGTATCTCAAGACCATCTCGGACGAGACGCGGCGGCTGGCCCGCTTGGTGCGGCGGATGCTGGACATGTCCCGCCTGCAGTCGGGCGATGTGGTGCTCAGCCAGACCGAGTTTGACATCAACGAGGTGATGGCTCAGGTGCTCATCAGCCTGGAGGGGAAGATCAACAGCCGCAATCTGGATGTGGACGCCCGCTTCCCCGACAGCGCCACCAAGGTCTGGGGAGACGCGGACGCCGTCACACAGATTTGCTACAACCTGCTGGACAACGCCATCAAATTCTCCACGCCGGGGACGGTGATCGGCGTGAGCATCACCCCGCGCGCCGGGAAGGCCTATATCTCGGTGCGCGACACCGGCGAGACCATCCCCGCCGAGGAGCTGCCGCTCATCTTTGACCGCCTGCACAAGTCCGACCGCTCGCGCAGTCTGGACAAGGAGGGAGTCGGGCTGGGGCTGTATCTGGTCAAGACCTTCCTCAACGACCTGAAGGAGACCATCACTGTCACCAGCCGGGACGGGGTGACGGAATTCGTCTTCACCCTCACCCTCGCCTGCTGACGGCGCGGTGGGAGAAGACGGGAGAGTAAATCAGAGAGAAGAGAGGGGAATCGCCATGTACGAGAGCGACGACATCCGCTATCAGCCGCCAGAGGAGCGCCCGCCCTGGGAGCTCTCCCCCTCCGGACAGCTGCGCGAGTGGTTCTCCTGCCGCGCGGTGGACGGAGAGGGCCAGCGCCCCTGTCAGGAGGTCGGCAGGGCGCGCGCGGCGCGGGAGCGCCGCCACCGCCGCCGCACGGCGGAGAGCGCCCGCCTCCAGGCCGAG
>CASDSM010000036.1 GCA_949283375.1 uncultured Eubacteriales bacterium
GACCAGACCTCGGCGAGGTCGTAGGTCCAGATGCCGTTTTCATACCGGCTCGCCCAGGTGTAGTCCCCGCTCGCCGCGGGGCGGTGCGCGCCGTCGATCGCCACCGCCTTGATGCGCGTGGAGCCAAATTCGATGCCGAGGGCAATGCCGTTTTGCATAGACATGGTAATTTCCTCCTGCCGTTACTTATTTCTCTCCTTGATCTTGGCAAAGATGCTCTGGAGCACGATGAAGAAGCAGAGCAGAATCGCGGTGAGGATGTTGGGCCAGGACGAGGCCAGCTTGCCCTGGAACTGGATGATGGAGGAGATGGTGCCGTTGATGAGCACACCGAAGAAGGAGCCGATCACATTTCCGACGCCGCCGGTGAGCAGGGTGCCGCCGATGACGGCGGAGGAGATGGCGCTCATCTCCAGACCGGTGGCCTGGGAGACGCTGCCGCTCATGGTGTTCAGGCAGAAGCAGATGCCGCCCACCGAGCAGAGGAAGGAGGAGAGGACATAGGCCTTCAGCTTAGTCCGCTTCACATCCAGGCCCATCATGGAGGCAGACTGCTCGCTGCCGCCCACGGCGTAGAGGGAGCGGCCGAACTTGGTGTAGCGCAGCATCAGGAAGATGAGGATGAGCACCACCAGCGCCACGAGCACACCCACGCGGATATAGGGGACCTGGAGCTTGCCCTTGTTGTTCACATAGCCCAGAAACTCCGGCAGGAGGATCTTCGCGTTCGCCCAGTCGTAAAAGAGCTGGCTGGTCTCAGCGGTGATGGAGAGCTGGTCGGTGGAGATGACGGCGGTCATGCCGCGGCCGAAGAACATGCCGGCCATGGTGACAATAAAGGGCTGGATGTCCAGATAGCCCACGCAGAATCCCTGGACCAGGCCGAAGACCAGGCCGATCAGCAGGACGAGCAGACACATAACGATGGCGTTGATCCCCTGCGCCATGCCCCAGGCGAGGAACATGCAGTCCAGCGCGATCAGCGAGCCGACGGAGATATCAATGCCGCCGGTGAGCATGACGCAGGTCATGCCGCAGGCCACGCAGATCAGGCCGGCGTTGTTGATGAGGATGTTCAGAAAGGTCTGGAACCGGGTGAAGCCGTTGCCGATCACCCCCAGATTGGCCAGCAGGAAGCCGAGCAGGTACAGCAGCACAAACAGCACAATGGTGATAAGCAGCAGCAGGGTGTTGCCGTTGATCTTCCGCTTCTCTTTCAGTGCGTTGGCAGGCTTTGCGGCGTTGGTCTTGCTCATGCCTGCACCTCCTTTCCGCGGCTGCGGAGCTTACGGACGGCGTTCTGGAGGGGCCGGGACTGGATGGCCACGATGGCGATGACGATGACCGCCTTGAACACCGGGTTGACAGCGGTGGAGACGCCGAGGTTATACATCGTGGTGGTGATCGCCTGGATGGTATAGGCGCCGATGATGGACCCGGCGAGGTTGAACTTGCCGCCGCCCAGGCTGTTGCCGCCCAGGGCGACTGCCAGGATGGCGTCGAGCTCCATGTTCAGGCCGATATTGTTCGAGTCGGCGCTGGTGATGCGCGAGGCGTTCACGATGCCGGCGATCCCGGCGCACAGGCCGCAGATCAGGTAGCACAGGAAGATGATGCGGCGGGAGTTGAGGCCGGCGATCCGGCTCGAGCGTTTGTTGATGCCGACGGACTGGATATACATCCCCATCGCGGTCTTCTTGAGCACGACGGAGACCACCACGACGCAGATGGCGGCGATGATGAGCGGGGTGGGGACCGGGCCGATATAGCCGCCGTAGACAGCGAACTCCGGCACGCGGACGTAGACGATCAGGTTGTTGCACAGCAGCAGGCCGATCGCCCGGGCGGCAGACCAGAGGATCAGGGTGGCCACCATCGGCTGGATGTCCAGATAGGCGACCAGAGCGCCGTTGAACGCGCCGCAGATGCAGCCCATCACCAGCGCGCCGAGCAGGCCGACGATCAGCGGCATGGCAAACTCGCTCGCGTCCGCCACGGAGGAGACGCCATAGCCCGCCACCAGCATGCAGCAGAAGGAGGCGCACAGGCTCATCACCGAGCCGACGGAGATGTCGGTGCCGGCGGAGGCGGAGACCACCAGGGTCATGCCGATGGCGAGGATGGCCACCTCGCTGCCGCGGTTGAGGATGTTGACCAGGCGGCCCTGGAGCACGCCGTTGGTCAGGGAGATCTGGAAGAAGTTATAAAACGGGTTGCCCTGAGAGATATCATAGATCATGTTGACCGCCAGCACCAGCAGCACGCAGACAACGGGCAGGAAGAGCTGCTGTTTGGTGAACTTTGCCAGCTTGTTTTTCATTCGGTTCCACCTCCCGCGATCGCGGCCATGACCCGCTCTTGGGTCAGCTCGCCGTCCAGTTCGCCCACCTTGGCGCCGTCCCGGAGGACCGCCATCCGGTTACAGGTACGCAGCATCTCTTCGATCTCAGAGGAGATGAACAGGATGCTCTTCCCCTCGCCCGCGAGCTGGACGATGAGCTTCTGGATCTCCGTCTTGGTGCCGACGTCGATGCCGCGCGTTGGCTCGTCCAGGATGAGGAAGTCGGGGTCGGTGGCCAGCCACCGGGCCAGGATGGCCTTCTGCTGGTTGCCGCCGGAGAGCTGCTTGATGGGGGTCTCGCGGCTGGCTGTCTTGATCTGGAGCAGGTCGATGTACCGGTCGGCGATCTCCTCCTGCTTGGCGCGCGACAGGCGCTTGAACATGCCCCGCTTGGCCTGGAGGGCGAGGATGATATTCTCGCGCACCGAGAGGTCGCCGATGATGCCCTCCGCTTTGCGGTCGTCCGGGAGCATGCCCATGCCGAGCTGCATCGCCTCGATGGGCTGATTGATTTTGGCCTCCTTGCCGGCCACCTTAAGCGTGCCGGTCTGGGCGCGGTCCGCGCCGTAGATCGCACGGGCCAGCTCGCTGCGGCCGGAGCCGAGCAGGCCGGTCAGGCCGACCACCTCGCCCTTGTGGATGTCGAGGTCAAACGGCTTGATGGTGCCCTTGTGGCTCAGGCCGCGGGCCTCGATCTCCAGCTCTGCGTTTGCGTCGTAGGCGAAACCCTCCGGCTTGATGTCTGCCAGGTCATCGAAGTCCTTGCCCATCATCGCCGCCACCAGCTTGACACGGGGGAGCTGGGCCACGGGGTATTCGCCCACCAGGGTGCCGTTGCGCAGGACGGTGATCCGGTCGCAGACGGCGTAGACCTGCTCGAGGAAGTGGGTGACAAAGATGATGCCGACCCCCGCCTCCTTGAGCTGGAGCATCATCTTGAAGAGCTTGGCCACCTCGCCGTCATCGAGGGAGGAGGTCGGCTCGTCGAGGATGAGCACCTTGCAGTCCATGTCCACCGCGCGGGCGATGGCGATCATCTGCTGGATGGCGAGGGAGTAGTTCTCCAGGTTCTGGGTGACGTCCACCTGGATATCCAGCGTCCGCACGACGTCATTGGCGCGTTTGATCATCTCTTTCCGGTCGATCGTGTGGAAGCGGGTCATCGGCTCGCGGCCGATATAGAGGTTCTCCGCCACGCTCAGGTTGGGGCAGAGGTTGACCTCCTGATACACGGTGGAGATGCCCACGCGCTGGGCATCCTGGGTGGAGCGGTTCTTCACCGGACCGTCGATGCCTGCCACATGGATCTCGCCCGCCTCAAAATCGTTGATGCCGGTCAGGCACTTGATGAGGGTGGACTTGCCCGCGCCGTTCTCACCCATCAGGGCATGGATCTCGCCCTCGCGCAGGGTGAAGTCCACGTTGTCCAGGGCCTTCACGCCGGGGAAGGTCATCGAGATGCCGCGCATGGTCAGCACTACATTAGGTTCCATTCACATTCACCTCAACTCGTCAGAGAGGGAGGACCCTGTACCGGGCCCTCCCTCAGGGATTCTACGGATAGAACTGATTCAGATTGCCTGGAGATCAGTACGGACGGTTGTCCACGACCTCCTGGGTGACCACGATGCACTCCTGCTCCTCGCCGTTGACGGTGATGGAGGTGACATCGTCCTCCGCGACGAACCAGGACTCGGTGACGTAGACTTCCTTCTCAGGAGTCTCGCCGGCCTCGAGCTGCTGGATGATCTCAGACACGGTGGGGGCGGCCATCGGGTTGCACTCGAAGTTGGCGTTCAGCTTGCCATCGAGGACCATCTGGACATAGGGACGGTTCGCGTCGAAGGAGACGAGGATGACGTCGCCGCCCACGCCGTAGGTGACACCAGCGGTGTCCATGGCGGTCATAGCGCCGGCCGCCTCGTTATCGTTCTGGCAGATGACCACATTGAACTGGCCCTCATAGCTCTGGCAGTAGGACTCCATGACCTCCTGGCCGCCAGCCTCGGTGAAGTCACCGGACTGAGAGTCGAGAATGGTCCAGCCTTCGCGGTCCGCGATCTCCTTGAAGCCGTCGGTACGGCCGATGGTGGCGGAGGCGCCGACGGAGCCCTCGATGACCAGGATATTGAGCTCCTCAATGCCCTTGGCGGCAGCATAGGCCTTCAGCCACTCGCCGCAGGCCTGGCCCTCGACCAGGAAGTCAGAGCCGACCCAGGAGACATACTTGTCAGAGTCGTCGATGGTGCGGTCGATCACGATGACGGGGATGCCCGCGTCCTCACACTCGGTCAGCACGGTGTCCCAGCCGGTGGAGACGATGGGGTCGATGATGATGTAGTCCACTTCCTCCTGCACGAAGGTACGCACAGCCTCGAGCTGGGTGGCGGAGTCGTTGTCGCAGTCAACGAACTTCAGCTCATAGCCGTTGGCCTCGCTGAACACGTCCTGCGCGCTCTTGGTGGAGGCGGTGCGCCAGTCGGACTCGTGACCCACCTGCGCAAAGCCGACAGTGATCAGGTCGCCGGAGGCAGCGTCGCCGGCATCATCAGCGGTGTCGCCGGCATCGGCGGCATCACCAGCGGAGGTGTCGTCCGCCGCGTCGCCGGCGTCACCGGAGTCGGCAGCAGTGCCGCCGCAGGCGGCCAGGCAGAGGACCATGACAAGAGAGAGGAGCAGTGCGAGCAGCTTCTTCATGTTTCATCCTTCTTTCCTGATATTTGAGAGCGTATGGTCCGCTCTCTGAACTGGTTTTACTATACCGGTTTTTTCCCATTTCCGTCAATGACAGGCTTTGGCGGAACATGTATTTTGTATCTTTTATACATACCTCTTTTTATATTTTCAGATAAATACATACCACTTTTCCCATAAAGTTTGTTTTCTTTTGATGATTGGTCAAATTAGTTTGTTATTTTATGATTCCAGCTCCTCCGGGCCGGGAAAAGTCCGCAAAATACCTGCAAAAACCGGGCGGTCGAAGGCGGACAGAAATTAAATATCTTTTGGAAATATAGTTATTTTTTGTTCCGGCCGCCGCGGTTTTCTGCGCGCCGGTTCGTTCTCTTCGGCGCAGATGTCAATTTCTTGCGGGACGGGAGGGAGAATTTTTGCAACAAACCATCTCTTTTCCTGCCGCAGCACTTGTGATACAATACAGGGAATAGCGGTTCCCCCTTCCCGGAGGACCGCCTCTGTGATGAGGAGGGGGATGCAGATGCGCCCCAAATATGAGCAGTTGGCCGCCGAGCTGCGGCGGGAGATCCAGATGGGACAGTATACGGCCGCCGGCCGTCTGCCTGCGGAGGCAGTTCTGTCCAAACAGCGCCAGGTCTGCCGCCAGACCGTGCGCAGGGCGCTCGAGCTGCTGGCCGCAGAGGGGCTGATCGACCGGCGGCACGGCAACGGCTCCTATTTAAAGCAGAGTCCCCAGCGCCAGCGGCGTGTGGCGGTGGTGCTCTCCTATCCCAGCGACTACATCTTCCCCCGCGTGCTCGACGACATCCAGAATGTGCTCTATGCCAACTCCTTCACTCCCATGCTCTTCTCCACCGGCAACCGGACCGGGCGGGAGCGCGCGGTGCTCGAGCGGCTGCTGCAGGAGGACCTCAGCGGCCTGCTGATGGAGGGGGTGCGCACCGCCCTGCCCAATCCCAACCTCGATCTGTACCGCCAGCTCCGCCAGCGGGGGGTGCCCTCCGTCTTCCTCTACGCCCCGCCCAACGGGCTGGAGGGGGCGGTCTGCATCTCGGATGACGACCGGGGCGGCAGCTATCTGCTCACCCGCTACCTGATCGGCCTGGGCCACGACCGGATCGGCGGCATCTTCAAGGCGGATGACCGGCAGGGGACGGAGCGCTACCTCGGCTATGCCGAGGCGCTGCGCGATGCCGGCATCACCTTGGACGAGAGCTGCCTGCGCTGGTTCAACAGCGAGGACCGGCTGGACCTGCTTAACACCGGTAACCCCTGGTTCCTGCACCGCTATCTGGAGCGCTATCTGGGCGGGTGCAGCGCAGTGCTGTGCTACAACGACGAGATCGCCTATCAGCTCATCCGCCTCCTGCTCTCTGCCGGGCAGCGGGTGCCGGAGGATGTGTCCGTTGTCAGCTTTGACCACAGCTATTACAGCGACAACAGCCCCATTCCCATCACCTCGCTCCCCCACAGCGCCCAGCAGCCCGGACGGCTGGCCACGGAGGAGCTGGTCTCCATGATGAGCGGCCGCCCCGGCCAGAGCAGGACCCTCTCCTGGACGCTGGTCAAGCGGGACAGCTCCGGTCCCCGCCCTGGCCGCCGGTTCTGAGCCGCCGGCCAGAGCCGGAAAAACAGCAAAAATTTTTGAATGCCACGGGTTGACTTTTTAGTCCGCCCGTGGTATTCTGTATGCGATAACTTTAAAACACATTTGTAATTGCTTGTCAGGAAATGAAAGATGAACGCACAGTAAGTCTAACCATTTCCGGACAGGTTTTTTTGTCTCCTGAGTGCGTTCAGACCTGTCTAACCATTTAGGAGGTATTTTTATGAGCTACCATTCCGACCCCACCGCCAACGCCGCCATCGGCGCAGTTGACCGCGAGATTGAACGGATGATCCGGCGCGCAGAGCGGATCAAGCGCCGCCGCCAGAACGGCAAGCTGACGCCGGAGGAGCTGGCCGCAGCCCGCAGGCAGTTCACCGGCATCTACAGCCGCCTTCTCCGGGCTGCCCTGACGGACAGCCCCGATCCTCCGAAACGCTGACAGCCAGAGGCGGCCGCAAATGCGGCCGCCTCAAATGCTTTTGGGGAAGGTCAATAAGCGCGTGCGTCGATTATTTCCCGGGTGATGGTGGAAAAGGTGAAGGTCTGCTCTTCCACATGGGACTGCTTCTCCGGGGTCCCGCCCGTCTCCAGGGTATGGATGATCTCCTCCACATAGGGCGCCTGGAGGGGGTTGCACTCGGCGTCAAAGGCGATCTTTCCCTCCAGACAGGCCTCCAGCCCGGCGCGGGTGGCGTCGAAGGAGAGGATGAGGACCTCCCCCTCCTCCGTGCCGGCGGGGATGCCCGCCGCCTCCAGTGCGGCGATGGCGCCGGTGGCCATATTGTCGTTCTGGCAGACCAGCACGTCAAATGCCGTCCCGCCGTTCACCAGCGCCTCAACCAGCTCCTGCGCCTTGGCGGCGGTGAACTCGCCGTCCATCTGGGCCACGATCTCCCAGCGCTCCTGCCCGTCCAGCACAGAGGCAAAGCCCTCCGTGCGGCCGAGTTGCGCCGTGCTGCCCGCAGTGCCCTGGAGCTCCACGATGCGCAGGGTCTCCCCCGCCCAGCCAGACTCCTCCAGATGGGACGCCAGCCATCGCCCGGCAGCCTCCCCCTCGGCGAAGAAGTCCGAGCCGACGTAGGCGGTGTAGAGCGACTCGTCCTCCACCTGGATCATGCGGTCCATAATGATGACGGGGATGCCCTCCTTCTTCGCCTCGGTCAGCACGTCCTCCCAGCCGGTCTCGAGGATGGGGCAGAGCACGATGTAGTCCACCTGCTGCTGGATGAAGTTGTAGAGGGCGCTGATCTGGTTCTCCTGCTTCTGCTTGGCGTCGCTGAAGATGAGCTCATAGCCGTTTTCCCGGGTAAAGAGGCTGCGCATGGACTCACTGTTGGCCACGCGCCAGTCCGACTCCGACCCGGTCTGGGAAAAGCCGATGACGATCCGCTCCTCCTCCACCTCCGTGCGCACCTGCTCCCCTCCGGCACAGGAGACCAGCAGGAGCAGACACAGGATTGCTGCGATCCAACGCTTCATGATACCACCTCCTGCTGTTCCAGCGGGTCGGAGACCGTCTCGCTCTGGGGGATGCGCACCGTCACCGTAGTCCCCTCCGCCCCGCTCTCGACGGACAGGCCGTAGCCCCTGCCAAAGAGCAATCCGATCCGCTCATGGACAGTGGCGAGGCCAAAGCCGGTCCGGTCGGTGCCTTCGAGGGAGGCGCGCACCTGGCGCAGCTTCTCCGGCGTCATGCCCACACCGTTGTCCGCGACGGTGAGCACGATGTCCTCCCCCTCCGCGCGGCCGGTCACGCGGATACAGCCCTGGCCGCGCTTGAGCTTGATGCCGTGGTAGAGGGAGTTCTCCACCAGCGGCTGGAGCGTGAGCTTGGGGATGCGGCAGCGGGAGAGCGCGCTGTCGATCTGGATGGAATAGGTCAGAATGTCGCGGTAGCGCGTCTGCTGGATCTCCATATAGCTGCGCACATGCTTCTCCTCCTCCGCGAGGGTGATGATGTCCCGCCCGCTGCTCAGCGAGGTGCGGAAGAAGGCGGAGAGGCTGGTCACCATCTGCTCGGCCTCGCCGGTCTGCCCCATCTCGATGAGCCAGATGATGGTGTCGAGCGTGTTATAGAGAAAATGCGGGTTGATCTGCGCCTGCAGCAGGGCGAGTTCCGCCTTGCGCAGGCTGACCTGCTCGAGCTGATTCTGCCGGATGAGGGCGTTGAGCTGTGAGACCATCTGCTCCACGCCGCCGTTGAGGGCCTGGATCTCGCTCACCTCGCTGGAGACCGGCTGTCCGGGCGTCAGGTCGCCCATCCCGATGGCCTCCACGCGGCGGCAGAGGGTGTCCATCCGCGCAGAGAGCTGGCTGGTCATCCGGCGGGCGTGGTGGAGCAGGAGGGCGAGCAGCGCGGCGGCGGCGAGGCCCAGAAAGAGGAGCTGGCTGCGGATCTGCACCAGCAGGTCGTTTTGCAGGGCGTTGAGATGGCTCGCCTCGTAGTACAGATAGGTGTACATGTACTCCTGGATCAGATCGGTGAGGATATAGATGTTGTACTCGAGCTGATTCTGCCGCTCGTCATAGCTCTCCGTCTCGGCGATGAGGTAGATCTTCTCCTCCAGGTTCTCGCTCAGATTGAGCACGCTCTCGATGGCCTGGAGGGAATTCTCGTCCGTGGTGGTCGCGATCAGCTCGGCGGCGATCTGCTGGGCCTGCTGGACCTACTCCACCGGCAGGCCGGTGGAGTACTGGCTTCCCACCACATAGTAGTACATCACCAGATCGATGTTGGCCTTGAAGCTCTGGTTGAACTCGGAGGCCACCGTGACGTTGTGCGTCAGGGCGCGGTAGCTCTGTGTGTAGTGCAGCAGCTCGCCGAGCAGGATGGCGGCGATGAGCAGCATGGGAACGATGCAGGCGTAGACCAGGCGGCTGAGCCACCGCTGCAGGGTGATCTGCCGGGGACGGCGCTGCCGCCACGGCGCGCTCACCGCCGGCCTCCCTGCCCGCCGGCGCGGTAGTCGCGCGGGGTACAGCCCTGCGTCTTCTTGAACAGAAAGCTGAAATAGTGCGCGTCCTTATAGCCCACGGCAAAGGCGATCTCGCTCGAGCGCATCCGGGTGGTGCGCAGAAGGGTGCAGGCCCGCTCCATCCGCCGCTCGGTGACGTACTCGGTGAAGGTCTTGCCCATCTCCTGGCTGAAGAGGGCGGAGAAATAGCTCGCAGAGAGGTTGACCGCCCGGGCCACCTGGTTGAGGGAGAGTGAGTCGTCGGTATAGTGCTGCTCGATATAGTCCCGCGTCTGGGCCATGAGGTCGTGGTAGCGCCCGGCGCTGCTCTCCTCGCGCAGCCCGATCGCGCAGGTGAGCAGGGCGCGCATATACGTCTCCATCTGCTCGCGGGTGCGGATCTGCGCCACTGGGCTCTGCGCGCCGATGCAGGTGAGCAGGCGGTCCCGGCTCAGCCCCTCCTGCTCCACATAGGCGGTGGCGGCAAATCGGGTGTTGAGCAGGATATACTGGCAGAAGAGGACGGAGCCGACCGCCTCCTCTCCGATGCTGTCGAGGTATTCCGTCACGAAGTCCTCCACCTCGCTGGGAAGGCCGGTGCGCAGGAAGTGCTGAATGCGCGCGGGGTCGATGGCGGAGGTGTTGAGCTTCTGGAGCTTGCGCTCCTCCTCCCCCGGGTCGAGGGAGGGGGCCTGCCGCCCGCTGAGCACATGCTCGTCCGAATAGAGGAAGCGGTAGGAGAGCGTCCGGCTCACGGCGGAAAAACAGCCCGGCAGCTGGGAGAGGCGTGCGACCGGCGTCCCGGCTGCGACATACCAGTCGATCCCCTCCTGCGCGCCGCGGCACCGGCGCTCGATCGCCTCCACACAGCGGCGGGTGAGGTCCTCAATGTCCCAGTCCCGCCCCTTGATGAGCACGGCATAGGTGGTCAGATTCCAGCGGAAGAGGAGCATCGCCGGGCTGCAGGAGAGCATCTGCGTCAGCTCCTCCTGCAAGCGGGCGAGAGGCTCGGAGTACTGGTCGGAGTTCCCCTGCTGTAAGAGGAACTGGACGATGTTGTACTGCGCGGCGGAGATGTCCAGCCCCAGCGGGGCAGCCTGCTCAATAGATCTCCGTCACGGTGAGTTGGCCGGAGACCAGGCGCTCAAAGAAGCGGCGGCGGGAGAACTGCTCGTACTCCTGCGCCTCCAGGCGGAACTTCTCGTAGTAGACCGCCTGCTCCTGCTCGGCGTCCATCTTCTCGCGCAGCTCGGAGAGCACCTTGATGAGGGCGGCCTTGGTGATCGGCTTGAGCAGGTACTGCTCCACCCCCACCTCGATCGCCTTGCGCGCGTACTCAAAGTCGTCATAGCCGGAGACGATGATGATGCGGAGATTGGGCATCTCCGCGCGGACGATGCGCGCGAGCGAGAGCCCGTCCAGAAACGGCATCCGGATATCGGTGATCAGGATGTCCGGCTGGGTCTGGCGGATCTGTGGGAGGGCCGCCTCCCCGTCCGGGGCGTCTCCCACCAGCACAAAGCCATACTGCTGCCAGGGCACAATGGTCTTCAGTCCGTCCCGGACCACAATCTCGTCTTCTACCAGAAATACCTTGTACATGGGCGCTCCCTGCCTCTCTGCGGCGTCTCTTTTGATGGTATTATATCATTTATCAAAGAGTCGAAAGTTTGTTTTCGTTGGATTTTACGCTGTTATTTTACGCCGCCGTCCAAAAGCGCCCCGCGCGCCGTGCAAAACGCGCGGCGCGCGGGGCGCTTAGGCGGACAGACTCAGGCCGTCTGGCCAGTCCTCTTTTCACCGCGCGGCAGACGGCGCAGGAAGCGCAAGAGCATCCATCCGGCCACTGCCGCCATCACGCACTCGGCGACCGCCTGGGCATAGGGCAGGCCGTAGAGCGGGAAGAGGGCGTTGAGCAGGTAGAGCAGCGGGATCTCCAGGGCGACCTTGCGCAGAATGGCGAGGGTGAGGGACTCCTTTCCCATCCCCACCGCCTGGAAAACGCCGACGCAGAGGAAGTCAAAGGCGAGGAAGGGCTGGGCAAGGCAGAAGCCCTGGAGGAAGCGCGCCCCGTAGGCGACCGTCTCGCTCTCGTTGATGAACAGCCCCACCAGCGGCCCGGCGGCAAAGAACATCGCCGCGGAGGAGAGCAGCATCAGGGTCTCGGTGATCCGCGCGGAGAAGAACAGGCCCTCGCGCAGCCGCCTGCTGTTGCCGGAGGAGTAGTTGTAGCTGATGAGGGGCATCACGCCCTGGGAGAACCCCATGCCGATGTACATGGGGACCATATTGATCTTCACGCAGATCCCCATCGCCGCCAGGGCGGTGGTGGCATAGCCGGCGGCGAGGTTGTTGAGCACGGTGCTGCCCACCACGTTGAGCAGGTTCTGGATGGAGGCGGGCACACCGACGGCGCAGACGCCGAGGACGATCTGCCGCCGGAAGGTGAGGTAGCGCGGCGAGATGCGCACGCAGGTGCTCCTGCGCTTGACGGCGAGGTAGATCAGGAAGTAGACCAGGGCGAACAGGTTGGACAGGCAGGTGGCGAGGCCCGCACCCGCCGCCCCCATGCCAAAGCCCCAGGGGAGGATGAAGATGGGGTCGAGGACCACGTTGAGCAGGCAGCCGCTCATCGTGCCGATGCTCGCGTGCAGGGCGGCCCCCTCCGAGCGGATGAGGTAGGCCATCACCACATTCAGGATGGACGGGATCGCCCCGATGGTGACCGTCCAGAGGAGATAGGCGTCCGTCCCCGGACCGGTCACCGCGTCCGCCCCCAGGAGGGTGAGCAGCGGCGCGCGCAGCACCGTGCAGAGGAGGGAGAAGAGCCCCCCGCTGATGAGCGCCCCGTAAAAGCCGAAGGCGGAGCAGCGATAGACCGTCTCCATCTCCCGGCGGCCCATCGCCCGGCTCATCATGCTCGAACTGCCGACGCCGAAGAGATTGTTCACCGCGTTGAAGGCCAGCAGCACCGGGGCGGCCAGCGTCACCGCGGCGGTCTCCACCGGGTCGTTGAGCAGGCCGACAAAATAGGTGTCCGCCATATTGTAGAGCACCATGACCAGCGAGCTGAGAATGGTGGGCACACAGAGGGAGGCCACCGCGCTCGGGATGGGCCGGGACTCAAAGAGCTGTTCCCGTTCGATCTCTGCCATCAGATTCCACGTTCCTTTCCTGGCAATCCATGTGATTTCTCTATTGCAAACAGCAACCCGGCCGGCCCCGTCGGGGCCGGCCGGGGAGATGCGTTTTATTCTTCCGGGAAGGGGGAGAGGCCCCGTTCCTGCAAAAAGCGGAGGATCCGCTCCGTCGAGGTACTGCTGATGACGTGCTCCATCGCGCAGGCGTCCTCGCTGGCCTGGGCCTCCTCCACCCCCATCACCTCCTGCAGCAGCGTTTGCAGGATGGCGTGCTTCTGGGAGGTGAGCTTTGCGATGCGCCGGCCCTCCTCCGTCAGGTAGATCTCGCGGTAGCGCTCGTTTTCCACCAGTCCCTTCTGGTGCAGGACGTTCATCGCGTTGTTCACGCTCGCCTTGGACACGTTCAGCCGCGCGGCGATGTCGCTGACCCGGGCGCTGCCGGTCTGGGCGGAGAGCTCATAGACCGCCTCGAGGTAGTTCTCCATGGAAAATGTGAGCTTGGAACGCGCCACGCTATCCCTCCTTCGCACCGGTCCGGCGGCGTCTGCGGGACGAATTGTGTCCCTCTTGCGCTGCGGCGATATGATATTCTGCCGCATGCGTTCTATTTTATTATACACCCCGGCGGGCAGTTAGCAAAGAGAAACGCCCGCCGGCCTCTGGGGTATGCCAAGAGGAGAGGAGACCGTGCAATACGTTCTCCTCTCCTCTCTTGTCTGTCTTCTCTGACTGCGCGGCCTCCGCGCCGCTCACTGCCCCTCTTCCTGGTTGCGCTCCCGCAGGACGTTCACCGGGGTGACAATGATCTGCCCCTGTCCGTCGAGCAGGTTGTCCGGCAAAAAGAGGCGCTCGCTGGTGTCCAGGCCCTCAAAGGTGAGGTCCATCAGCTCGCACAGCTCCCGCTCGGCCCACTCGGCGGCGGCGTCATAGATGGGGACGATGGAGGGCAGCACCTTCTCCCCGCGCACCTCATAGCAGCGCGCCTCCGCGCCGCAGTCGTAGTCATAGGTGACCACCGTCTCCCCCTGCTTGTCCACATGGGCGTGGATGCAGATGAGCAGGTGGCCTCCCTCGCGCATCTCGCGCGCGGTGGAGAGGATCTCGTCCCGGGTGATCTCGATCTTTCGATTCGTTTGCATCTTCCAAACACCGCCTTAACAGATTCTCGGGAGCTGTGCCCCGGTGAGGACGCCGAGCACCCGCCCGACGCCCAGGAAATTGTGCAGCACCACCCGGCCGGGATACCGCTCGGTCACCCGGCCGATCTCCGCCGCCTCCTCCCCGCCGGGGAGGGCGCGCAGGGCAGCCAGCACCGCCTCCGCCCGCTCCGGGGCGCAGACGGCGAGGAGCTTGCCCTCATTCGCACAGTAGAGCGGGTCCAGCCCGAGCAGATCGCAGGCCGCGCGAACCGGCGGATGGATGGGGAGGGCATCCTCCTCCAGCTCGATGGAGAAGGTCCGGCCCTCGGTGAACTCGTTGAGCGTGGTCGCCACGCCGCCGCGGGTGGGGTCGCGCAGGACGCGCACACCCCCCGCCTCCCACGCCGCACGGGCCAGGCGGTGGAGGGGCCGGCAGTCCGAGCGCAGGGCGTCTCCCCCGGCAAAGCCGTTGCGGGCCATCATCACCGCCGCGCCGTGATCCCCCAGCGCGCCGGAGATCAGCACCCGGTCCCCCGGGCGGATGGCGTCCGGCGTCAGGCCGGGGCAGGCCAGCGTGCCGATGCCCGAGGTGTTGAGGTACACGCCGTCCCCTCGTCCCCGCTCGACCACCTTGGTGTCGCCGGTGACGATCTGCACCCCCGCCTCCCGGGCCGTCCGGGCAATGGAGGCAATAATCCGCTCCAGGTCTGAGAGGGGGAACCCCTCCTCCAGAATCACGCCGAGGCTGAGGCAGCGCGGGATGCCGCCGCACATGGCCAGGTCGTTCACTGTCCCGCAGACCGCCAGCTTGCCGATGTCCCCGCCGGGGAAGAAGAGCGGTTGGACCACAAAGCTGTCGGTGGAGAACACCAGCGGCCCCGCGAGGTCGAGCGCCGCCCCGTCCCCCAGAGCGCTCAGCGCCGGGTTGTCAAAGGCGGGCAGCATCAGCTCCCGGATCAGCTCCGCCGTCTTGCGTCCGCCGCTGCCGTGGTCCAGCGTGACGACAGGTTCGTTCATCTCTCCGCCTCCTCTCCATCCGTCAGGCCGCGGTAGCGGTATGCCGCGGCGCAGGCCCCCTCGCCGGAGACCATGCACGGTCCCACCGGCGTCTCCGGCGTGCAGGCGCGCGCGAAGAGGGGGCAGTCCTCCGGACCGCACTCGCCGCAGATCACCTCGCCGCAGCGGCAGCGGGCCGGTTCTGCGCCCTCCTCCGCCGGGCCGAGGGCAAAGCGCTCCCCGGCGTCAAAGGCCCGCCACGCATCGCGCAGGCGCAGGCCGCTGGCGGGAATCTCCCCCAGGCCGCGCCAGCGGGCATCCACCGGCTCGAGCACCCGCTCCATCAGGGCGCGGGCGGCGGGATTGCCCTCCTGGGCGACGGCGCGGAGGTACTCGTTTTCCAGCTTGGGCGCGCCGTCTCTCACCTGCCGCAGCAGGGCGCAGAGGGCAGCGAGCAGGTCGCCCGGCTCAAAGCCCGCCACCACCGCCGGGAGCCCATATTCCTCTGGCAGGAAGCGGAAGGCCTCGGCGCCGATCACCGTCGCCACATGGCCGGGGCAGAGAAAGCCGTCCACCCGCGCCCCCGGCCGGGCGAGTAGGGCCCGCAGGGCGGGCGGCGTCAGCTTCAGGAGGGAGAGCAGGGAGAAGTTTTTCAGCCCCCGGCGCTCCGCCTCCAGCACGGTGAGGGCGGTGCCAGGCGCGGTGGTCTCAAACCCCACGCCGAGGAAGACCACCTCCCGCTCCGGACAGTCCCGCGCGATCTCCAGCGCGTCCATCGGGGAGTAGACCCACCGCACGTCCGCCCCCTCCGCCCGGCAGCGCGCGAGCGTCCGGTCCGGACGGCTGCCGGGCACGCGCAGCAGGTCGCCGTAGGTGACGACCGTCACCCCCGGCTCCCGGGCAAGGCGCAGGATGCGGTCCACCTCCCCCGCCGGGGTGACGCAGACCGGGCAGCCCGGCCCGGAGAGCAGCGTCACATTGGCCGGGAGCAGGCGCTTTAGCCCGGCGCGGGCGATCGCCATCGTGTGCGTCCCGCAGACCTCCATCAGCCGGGTCTCCGGGACCTCCATCCCGGCGAGGGCGGCGACCAGGCGCTCCGTCCCCTCCGGGCGGCGGAAGGCAGACTCACTCGGCATCTGCCACCTCCCGGATGGCGGCGAGGTTCTCCAGCGCCTGCTCGCGGCGCAGCTTTTCGATCGCAAAGCCGGCGTGGGCGATCACATAGTCGCCCACCTTGGGCTCACGGATAAAGTCCACCCGGATGGCACGGCGTACGCCGCCGCGCTCGCCGACGGCGTTGTTGCCGTCGATCTCGGTCAGTTTCAGGGGTATGGCCAGGCACATGGGATGCCGCCTCCTTTTGCGGCGATCATCGTCTGCCCGAGGGCGAGGCCCTCATCGTTCGCGGCGACGCGGCTGTGGCAGTGGGGCACAAAGCCCGCCCCCTCCAGCGCGTCCATCACGCGGGGCAGCAGATAGCGGTTTTGAAACACCCCGCCCGAGAGGACCACCCGCCGCAGCCCGGTCTGCTCCCGGGCCGCGCGGCATTGGACCACCGCGGCGAGGACGAAGGTGTTGAGAAAGCGGGCGGCGAGCGTCTCAGTCGGGACGCCCTTGTCCAAGTCTCCGAGCAGTGCGGCCAGGATGGGCCGGGTGTCCAGCCGGGCCAGTCCGCGCTCCTCATAGCAGGAGACGGGGAAGGCCCTCTCGTCCCGCCCGGCCTTCGCCTCGAGCAGGACGGCCCCCTGCCCCTCATAGCTCACCGCCTGACGCCCGGAGAGCAGGGCATAGACCCCGTCGAGCAGGCGGCCCATCCCGCTCGAGGGCGGGCAATTCAGCCCGGCCCCCAACATCTGCGTGAGCTGCGCCCCGTTCGGGCAATCGCTCCGCTCGGGGCATCCGAGGTCCCAGAGCAGGCTGTGGGCCACCCGGCCGATCTCCTGCATGCAGCGGTCGCCGCCCGGCAGGGCGATGGGGCGCATGCTCGCGCGGCGGACCGCGCCTTCGCAGTCCCCCGTCAGACACTCCGCGCCCCAGGTGCTCCCGTCGCTGCCGTAGCCCGTGCCGTCCCAGACGAGGCCGATGCAGGGGCCGGTGAGCCGGTTGTCCGCCATGCAGGCGGCCATGTGGGCGTGATGGTGCTGGACCATGACCAGCGGCAGGCCCTCCGCCCGGCTGCGCGCGCGGGCATAGTCGGTGGAGAGGTAATCCGGGTGGAGGTCGCAGGCCAGGCGGGCGGCGGCGATGCCAAAGCGGTCCTGAAAGCGCGCGATCTGCGCGCGGTAGTGCTCCAGCACGGCGAGGTTTTTCAGGTCGCCGATGTGCGCACTCAGGAAGGCCTCCCTGCCCCGGGTGAGGCAAAAGCTCGCCTTCTGCTCCGCCCCGCAGGCGAGCACGCCGTCCGCCGCCTCGGGCAGCTCCACCGGCTGGGGGGCGTAGCCCCGGCTGCGGCGGAAGAAGTAGTCTCTCCCACGAAAGACGCGCAGCAGCGAGTCGTCGCAGCGGTTCACGATCTCGCGCGGATGGGTCAAAATCCCCTCCACCGGGAGGGAGCGGCGAAATGCCTCCAGCGCCTGCCGGTCGTCGCAGAGCACCGGGTCGTCGCTCAGATTGGCGCTGGTCATCACCAGCGCGTCAAAGTGGTCCATCAGCAGGTGATGGACCGGGGTATAGGGCAGGAGAATACCGAGCTCCCCCGTCTCGCTCAGCCCCTCCGGCGCGCCGGGGCGCCGCTCCAGCAGGACGATGGGCGCGCGCGGCGAGGTGAGGCGGGCCGCCTCCTCTTCCGAGACATGGCACCAGCGCCGGGCGGCGGCCACATCGCGGCACAGGAGGGCGAGCGGCCGCTCGTCCCGCCGCTTTCTCCGCCGCAGTTCCGCGACGACCTCCGACCGGTCGGGCAGACAGGCGAGGTGATACCCTCCCAGCCCCTTGACGGCGACAATGCCGCCCGCGGCGATCCGCTCCGCCGCGCGCGCGACCGGGTCCCCCTCTACCGGGCGGCCCGCCCCGTCCAAAAAGGAGAGGCGAGGCCCGCAGACGGGGCAGCAGTCCGGCTGGGCGTGATAGCGGCGGTCGGTGAGGTCCCCGTACTCCCGCCGGCAGTCGTGGCACATCGTCCAGGGGGCCATGGAGGTGTTCTCCCGGTCATAGGGCAGGCGGCGCAGGATGGTAAAGCGGGGGCCGCAGTTCGTGCAGTTGAGGAAGGGGTAGCGGTAGCGCCGGTCTTTCCGGTCGCGCAGCTCGCGCAGGCAGTCGGGGCAAGTGGCGATGTCCGGGCTGACGAGGGCGGCGCGGCCGGGGACGCGCTCGCTCTCCAAAATACGAAAGGCCCGCTCGCCCAGCGGCGACGGGCAGGGCGTCTCGCGCACCCGCTCGATCACCGCCAGCGGCGGGGCCTCCCTTCTGAGGGCGGCGCGGAACGCCGCGAGGTCCTCCGCGTCCCCCTCCAGCTCCAGCGTCACCCCGGCGGTGGTATTGCGGCACCAGCCGCCGAGGTGCAGCCGGGCCGCCAGACGGTGCAGGAAGGGGCGAAAGCCCACCCCCTGCACGATGCCCTCAATCTCCAGGCGGACCCGTCTCCGGTCAGCCATCCGCCTTCGCGCCCTCCGCGGCGGCTTTGGCGGCCGCCTCCTTCGCGCGCTTGGCCGCCTCCACCTTCGCCTTCTGCGCGGCGATCTGCTCCGGCGTCAGCTTGGGGCGCGGGGGCGGGGCCTTTTTAATAAAGGTGCCGGTCACCAGGAAGTCCTCCGGCTGGGTGCCGACGATCATATAGTCCTCCGAGAGGGTGATGGAGTGCTGCGTGCAGAAGTCGGCGCACATCCCGCAGAAGGTGCAGCTGGTCATATCAAAGGTAAACGTCACGCGCTGGTCGCCGTTTTCCAGCTTTTCCACCGTGCGCTCCATGCACTGCGGCGCGCAGACGCGCAGGCAGAGCCCGCAGTTGACGCACCGGTCCGGGTGGTAGACCAGCCGGCCGCGGTAGCCGGGAGCGGCGGCGGGCGGCTCCCCCTTGGGGAAGGCCTCCGTGCTGGGCGCGCGGAAGAGGTTGCCCAGCGCCTGCTTGAGATAGGGCAGCATCAGCGGCGCATCTCCTTTCTCTTTTCCGCCAGCAGCTCGGCGGCCTTGGCCAGGGCGGCGACGATGGCCTCCGGCTTGGGGGTGCAGCCGCCCACCGACACGTCCACATGGGTCCACTTCTCCAGCGGGCCGTCGATGGCGTAGCTCCCCTTGAAGACGTTGCCCGAGCGCGGGCAGGAGCCGAGGCTGACGACGACATAGGGCTCCGGCACCTGCGCGAGGGTGCGCACCAGCCGGTCGCGGGTCTGCCGGGTAATCGGCCCGCTGACCACGACGATGTCCGCCTGGCGCGGGGTGCCGGTCAGGCGGAAGCCCAGCCGCTCGGCGTCATAGCGCGGGGTGAGGACGCTCACCAGCTCGATGTCGCAGCCGTTGCACGACCCGGCGTTGATGTGGAAGATCCACGGGCTCTTGGACATGCTGCTGTCCATCCATTTTTCAAACACAGCGCCGCCTCCTTTACAGGCCCAGCCAGACGAGAATCAGGCTGAGGGCAGCCAGGGCGGCCACCACGGTCCAGTAGAATTTGAACACCTGCTCCACCTTGAAGCGCGCGCAGGCCGCGTGCGGCAGGCTCATGGTCACAAAGGTGAGCACAGCACACAGCGCGACGAGGATGACCGCATCCAGCGCCGGGACCCCGGTAGTCAGCCCGCCGAGGAAGAGCGCGCAGAAGAGCGCGGTCATGGTATACATCTTCACCGCGTGTGTCAGGCGGAAGAGGGCCAGCGGCGGGCCGCTGTACTCCGCCAGCGTCCCCTCACAGATCTCAGTCTCCGCCTCGGCGACGTCAAAGGGGTGCATCCCGATCTCACAGGGAATGACGAAGAGCATCGCCAGCGCCGCGGGAATCAGGCTCCAGTGGGTGATGAGCGGTCCGTTGGCCGCCTGGTACTCCCCGATCACCGCCAGGGAGAAGGTGACCCCTCCCGCGCTCTCCCCCGCCGCGCGGCCGACGGCGAGGATGACGAGGACGAGCGGCAGCTCATAGGAGAGGATGGAGACCATCTCCCGGCTCAGGCCCACCCCGGCAAAGGGGGAGCCGGAGGCCGCCGCGCCCACGATCATCGCCGCGCTGGTGAGGGTGAGCAGATAGAGGATGACGACGAGGTCGGCCACGGTGGAGAAGGCGGTAAATCCCATCACTGGAAGGAAAAGGGACACCGTCAGCAGCGCCACAAAGCCCACCACCGGCGCGGCGAGATAGACCGCGCGCTTGGCATGGCGGGGGATAATGGTCTCCTTTCCGCAGCACTTGAGAAAGTCATACCACGGCTGGAGGAGGGGCGGGCCGACCCGGCGCTGCATCCGGGCCACCAGCTTCCGGTCCAGGCCGGCGAGCAGGAGGCCCACCGCGACGGAGAACAGGAGGCCGGGGAAGACGAGCAGGTAAAACAGATTCCAGAGCAGAGTGGTCATCGCATTCATCCTTCCCGCCCCCTTTACAGCAGGATGACGCACGCGGCGAGGACAGCGGCCATCGCCACAGCGGCATAGAGCGTGTAGTCGTTGACGACGCCGCTGTGCCAGTCGTGCATCAGGCGGAAATACCGCCGCCAGTTGTGCTTGAAGCCCCAGAAGAGGTCGCTGCCGCCCACCTGGGAGTAGACGCTCTCCTCACCGGAGAAGAACGGCTCATATTTGGCGTCCAGCGCCTCCCCATCCTCCCGGGCGGAGGAGACGGGGACGCGGCTCAGATCGTTCGGGGCGGCCAGCAGCGCCACAATAGCGATGGCACAGGTGAAGCAAAACAGCAGCACCAGCCAGCTCACCGGGTCCCAGCAGCCGATCTCGGCCAGCTCCGGCAGGGCGGTCTCCACGATGCCGTGCGCGGCGGCGTATCCGGCGCCCATCGCCTGGTCGATGTAGTTGGCCACGCCGAAGACGGCGTTCACCGCCGGCGTGAGCAGGTACCTCTGTACCAGCTCGGGCAGCAACCCGGCGGCGACGCAGAGGGCGGCAAGAATCCACATCGGCAGGCGCATCGCCAGCGGCACCTCGCGCACCTGGCCGAACTTCTCGTTGTACTGGCCGAAGAAGACGCTCTGCGCCACCTTGATAAAGGAGGCGAGGGTGAGCACACTGGTGATGAGGGCGATGAGGCAGACGGCGACATAGAAGAAGTTCCCCGTCTCCGCCCCCTTTTCAAACGCGGCCTGATAGATCATCCACTTGGAGGCAAAGCCGTTAAACGGCGGCAGCCCGCTGATGGAGGCCGCGCCGATGAGAAACAGCAGGCAGGTCTGCGGCATCTTCTTGCCCAGGCCCCCCAGCTCGTCCAGGTTGAGGCTGCCCGTCTGGTGCTGCACCGCGCCGGCGGTGAGGAAGAGCAGGCCCTTGAAGATGGTGTGGTTCATCGCGTGATACAGCCCGGAGGTGAGGCCGAGGGCGGTGCCCAGGCCCACCGCGGCGAGCACATAGCCCACCTGCGAGATGGAGTGGAAGGCGAGCAGGCGCTTGAAATTGTGCTGGTTGAAGGCCATCGTGACGCAGACAAACATACTCACCGTGCCAAGACCGGTGACCAGATACTGCACAAAGGGCAGGTCGATATTCTGGTAGAGCACATAGCACAGCCGGATAATACCGTAGACGCCGCACTTGGTGAGCACGCCGGAGATCATCAGCGAGATGGAGGCGGGCGCCACCGCGTGCGCATCCGCCGCCAGCGGGTGGAAGGGGAAGAGGAACGCCTTGCTCCCAAAGCCCACCAGCAGGAAGGCAAAGGCGGCCAACAGGACGGGGTTCTCCGCCTGCTCCGGCAGCAGGGCGGCGATCTGCGCGAGGTTGAGGGTGTGGAGCTGGGAGTAGATCATCGCCACACCCAGCAGCACGCAGGTCGAGCCGAGCGAGCCGACGGCGAGGTACTTGAACGCGCCCTCCAGCGCCCCCTCCTGCCGGTTGCGAAAGGCGGTGAGCGCGACGGAGGTGAACGTCATGATCTCAATCATGACGAAGATATTGAACAGGTCGCCGCTGAGCACCAGCCCGAGCACCGAGCCGGAGAGCATGAGAAAGAGGGTGTAGTAGTTCACCAGACTGTCGTCGTGGTTCATATAGGTGAACGAGTAGAGCGCCGAGACAAAGACGGCCACCGTCACAATGAGCGCGAAGAAGAGGCTGAGCGCGTCCACCTCCAGGCTGATGCCGATGGCCCAGCCGGCCTCGGGCGCCCAGTTGCCCATCCAATAGGTGATGACCTCGCCGTCGATCAGTACCGGCTTGACCAGCGCGAGCATCATCGCCAGCGGCAGCGTGACGGAGAGCACCACCAGCACATTGCGCGCCGGGGCAAACCGCCGTCCCACCAGGGAGGTCAGAAACGCGCCCAGGAACAGGGTCATGATCGCCAGAATCGGAAAGTTGTTCAGGAAGGTAGTCATATCAGCCGTTTAACCTCCTGATCCTGCGGGTATCCAGCGTGCCGTACTGCTCCCGCATCCGGATGACGAGCGAGAGGCTCATCGCGGTGGTACACGCGCCGATGACGATGGAGGTGAGCGTGAGCGCCTGCGGCACCGGGTCGACAAAGAAACTGGACGGGTCCAGCTCTGCGATGCTAAAGATGGGCGCCGTGCCGCCAGCGTTGAAGCCGATGGAGACAATGAGAAGGTTCGCCCCGTAGTCCACCAGGCCCATGCCGATGATGGTCTTGATCATATTGTGCTTGACCACCATGCAGTAGATGCCGAGTACCACCAGGGCAAAGGAACCGATATAGTTCACCAGCATCATGGCGCGTCCCCCTCCTTTCCTGTCGGGCCGTCCTGCCCCTCTCCGTCATCCGGCTCGAGCACGCCGAGCATCATGATGAGCAGGCAGGTGATGCCGGCCATGACGTGGTAGCCCACCGCGTCGTTCATCAGGACGCTGGTCTCCACCTCCTGGCCGATAAAGACAAAGTTGACGCAGAAGTTCAGCCCGGTGAAAATGCCCACCAGGGCGATGACCACATAGAGAATCTCGGCAATTGTCTCGCTGCTGTGCAGCAGGCCGGAGCGGAAGGCGTGGCGCGCCTCGTCCCGGCCGCGGCCGAGGTAGACGAGCAGGATGGCGCTGGCGACCAGTACGCCGCCCTGAAAGCCGCCGCCCGGGCTGCTGTTGCCGTGGAGCACCACGTAGCAGCCAAAGACGCACGCGAGCGGCAGGAAGAGGTCCGCCGTGCTGCGGACCACCACGTCCTTGCGGCGGAAGACGGGCTTCTTATTCTCCGGCTTCATCACGGGGCCTCCTTTTTATCCGTCTCAGGCGGCTTTTTCGGCCGGCTCTTACGCAGGATGACCAGCGAGCCGGCAATGGCGGCGATCAGGATAAAGCTCTCGCCCAGGGTGTCATAGCCGCGGAAGTTGAAGACCACGCTGAAGACGACGTTTTCCGACACCGTCTTGGCCAGGTTCTCGTTGACAATGACGGCCGCGACGCCGTCGGCGTCCGAGTTGTCATACTCCTCCGGGTGCTCGTAGAGCCCGACCACGTCGGTGTGCGACCCGTCATAAGTGGGCGCGCTCTGGCTCATCCGGACGGAGACATAGATTCCGCACACCAGCAGCACCGCCAGCGCGGCCAGGAGCACGATTCGTTTCGTCCTCATCTCCGATCCTCCTTATCCATCTTCACCTTGCGCAGGGCGATAATGTACAGGATGGTGGACAGCACCGCGCCCACGCTGGCCTCGGCAATGGCCACATCGGGCGCCTGGAGCAGAATGAACTCCATGGAGATGAACGAGCCGACCGCCGCCAGCGCGATCACCGAGTCGATCAGCCGCCGCGCCCGCACGGCGACCACCGCAGAGGCCACCGCTCCGCCCACCGCGACCACGTTGAGCACAAATGTCAGGATGCCGCCGAAGTTCATTGCAGATCATCCTCCTTGTAATCGTCCACGACCAGCTCCTTCTTCGGCCGGAGCCCCATCTTGTAGGCCGCCTTGCACAGGGCGTGGTTGGAGGCGGGGTTGGTCAGCAGCACCAGCAGCAGGATGAGGCCCAGCTTGACATAGGCCACGCTCTCTCCGCCGCTCGCTGCGGTGTGGATCACCGCGGCCAGCATGGCGCAGATGGTACCCAGGGTGGCGATACAGGTGGAGGCCTGCAGGCGGCCGAACACGTCCGGCATCCGGTTGACGCCGATCACGCCGACGGCGGTGAAGAACACGCCGAGGGCGAGCAGAATATCAATGACAATCCGTACCACCATCACAGTCTTCCCTCCAGATAGCGCGCGACAAACACCGTGCTCACAAAGCCCAGCAGGGCGACCACTACCGAGATGTCCAGGTAGATGCTTCGCCCGGAATAGACGGAGTAGAGCGCCAGCGCCACGGCGGTGACGAGGTCCAGGCTGTCGGCGGCGCACATCCGGTCGGCCGCCGTCGGCCCGCGAAAGACCCGGTAGAGCAGTCCGACCGCCAGAACCAGGTAGAGTATTGCCGCGATGAGAAATTCAATCATTGCCAAATCCTCCCAATCCAACGCTCCATCCGGCCCTTGATCGCCTCACCGGCCTTCTCCCGGTCGGTCTCAGCCACGTCAATCCAGTGGATGTAATACCAGATATCTCCCGCCTCGTCCTCCGCCACGTCCATCGTGATGGTGCCGGGGGTGAGGGTGATGCTGTTGCTCACCATCGCCAGGCCATAGGTGCTCCGAATCTCCTTTGCGCCGGGAACGCGAAGGATGCCCGCCTTGTAGTCCCCCAGCCGGGGGGGCAGGACGAGCTTTGCCATGGCGACGTTCGCCTTGATCAGCTCCCAGGGGAAGACGGCCAGGCAGTAGGCCAGCAGGGCCGCCAGCCGCCCGGGATGCCAGAGCCAGAAGGGGCGCGCGTGGATGAAAAAGCGGGCGGTGAACGCGGAGACCACCGCGCTGATGACGACGCCCCAGAAAATTTCCCGCAGCTCCACCGACCAGGTCAGCAGCAGCCAGAACAGGAAGCAGAAGATAAATACAGACAGCCAACGGGCAAAACGCGCCGGTCTTCCCACCGGTCTCCCCTCCTCTCAGTTGCGGTGCAGGACGTCCTCGGCGCGGCGGGCCACCCAATCGGCCAGCGCGTCCAGCCCCTCGCCGCTGCGGACAGAGGTGCGAAAGAGCGCGACCTTCGGATTGACCCCCCGCGCGCTGCGCTCCACCCGCGCATCGTCAAAGTCAAAATAGTCGTGCAGGTCATACTTGTTGATCGCCAGCGCGTCGGTGGTGGCAAACATGAGCGGATACTTCTCCACCTTGTCATCCCCCTCCGGCACGCTCAGCAGCGCCAGGCGGAAGTGTTCGCCGATCTTGAACTCGGCGGGACAGACGAGGTTGCCGATGTTCTCCACAAAGATCAGGTCCAGTCCGTCCAGGTCAAACTCCGGCAGGATGCGCTGGATGCTCATCGCCTCGATGTGGCAGGCCCCGTCGGTGTCCAGCTGGACCACCGGGATGCCGAGGCGCTGGATATGCTCCGCGTCCAGCTGGCCGGCGATATCCCCCTCGATCACCGCGATGCGGTAGCGCGCGCGCAGCCGCTCGATCAGGGCGGTGAGGACGCTGGTCTTCCCCGCGCCGGGCGAGCCCATCACGTTGCACAGGCAGACCTGATGGGCGGCCAGGGTATCGAGCACAGCGCCGCTCACGTCCTCGTTCCACTCCAGTACCTGGTGCATCACCTTAATTTCCATCGCGTTCCGTTTCCTTTCCGGGCGGGTCCTCCGCCTCCAGGCTCTCGACGTAAAATTCCCGGCCCTGGAGCAGGGCGAGGTCGGTCCCGCCGCAGGCGGCGCACTGGATGCGCCGCTTGTCCACCTCGCCCTCCCAGCCGCAGCCGCGGCAGCGCATCCGGATGGGCAGGCGGATAAAGTTCAGCTTCGCCCCCGCCGCGGCGGTGTCGCGGGAGAGCACATCAAAATAGTACTGCACGCACTGGGGCACGACGCCGCAGTAATCTCCCATCCGGAGGCGTATCTCCCGGATGCGCTCCGCCCCGTGCGCCCCGGCCGCCTCGAGGGCGATGTGCAGGATGCTCTGGGTGATCGCCAGCTCGTGCATCTCAGCGGTCCAGGCAGGAGAAGCACGGGTCGATGGACGCGACGATCAGCCCCGCATCCGCCACCGTGTTCCCCCGCAGCATGACGGGCACCGTCGGCGCGTTCTTGAAGGTCGGCACGTGGATGCTCACGCGGCGGTTGGTCTGGCCGCCGTCTGTGACCACCTTATAGACCAGGTGTCCGCGCGGGGCCTCGTGCCGGGCCAGGAACTCCCCGGCCGGGACGCGCGGCAGCTTGTTGCCCAGGTTGATCGGGCCCTCCGGGAGGTTGTCCGCCGCCTGGCGGATGATCTTGATGCTCTCCAGAATCTCCTTCACGCGGATGACCACGCGGGCAAAGACGTCACAGGAGTGCTCCACCGGGACGTCAAAGGTGAACTCGTCATAGCAGCAGTAGGGCGCGTCCCGCCGGACGTCCATATCCACTCCGGAGGCGCGGGCGTGCGGCCCCACCGCGCCGAGGCGGACGGCGTCCTCCGTGGTGAGCACCCCCACCCCCTTTGTACGCATGGCGAGCGTCTTATCCTCCGTCAAAAAGCGCGCGAGCGGGCCCATCCGGGCTTCCAGGTCGTCCATCGCCGCCAGGAGGATGCGCCGCTTCTCGTCGTCCAGGTCGCGCCGGGCCCCGCCGATCGTGTTCATCGCGTAGTTCACGCGGTTGCCGGTGATCGCCTCGAGGGTGTCCATCGTGCGCTCACGGTCGTTCCAGCACTGCATAAAGACGCTGTCGTGCCCCACGATGTGGCAGGCAATGCCCAGCCAGAGCAGATGGGAGTGGATCCGCTCGAGCTCCTCGATAATGACGCGGATATATTGCCCCCGCCGCGGCACCTCCGCGCCCATGATGTGCTCGATGCACAGCGCGTAGGTCAGCGCATGGGAGTGGGAGCAGATGCCGCACACCCGCTCGACCAGCACGATCGTCTGGATGAAATTGCGCTCCTGCGCCAGCTTCTCAATGCCGCGGTGGTTGTAGCCGACAAAGACGCGCGCATCGGTGATGCGCTCCCCGTCCACCGTGAGGCGGGCGTGGATCGGCTCCTCCAGCGCGGGATGATAGGGGCCGATCGGTATCGTATAGCTCATGGTTCCTCCTCCCGCCGGGCGGCCCGGCAGTTTGCCCAAATCAGGCTCGAATACAGCGTCATTATAGTGAAAAAAATAACAGGTGTCAATAGGCCATATCTCTCGCCGGCAGCGGAAAATTTGCTCATTCCTCCCGAAATCTTTTTGTTTTCCGAAAAAGAGCGGTATTTTCTCCCCATATCATTTCCGGCAAGTGTTTTTCGGGAACTCCCCTGCCAAACCTTCTCTCCCCGCCCCCTTGCCAAGCGGCGGACCGTCTGCTAAAATACTGCCGTCTGCTGCCCGGACGGGCGGAAATCCAGAGAAAAGGGAACGTTTGCCATGACTGCCTCCGCCGCCCCCAACTACCGCCGGACGCTCTGGTCCTGCTATGCCGGCTACATCACGCAGGCCATCGTCAACAGCTTTGTGCCGCTGCTCTTTCTCACCTTCCAGTCGGAGTTCGGCATCTCGCTGGACAGGATCACCCTGCTCGTCACCGTCAACTTCCTCCTCCAGCTCCTGGTGGACCTCCTGTCCGTCCGCTTTGTGGACAAGATCGGCTACCGGGTGAGCATCGTGCTCGCCCACGCCTGCGCCGCCCTCGGTCTGGCCGCCCTCGGCGTGCTGCCCTATTGCCTGAGCGACCCCTACTGGGGCCTGCTGGCCTCCATCGCCCTCTATGCCATCGGCGGGGGTCTGCTGGAGGTGCTCGTCAGCCCCATCGTGGAGGCCTGCCCTTTTGAGAACAAGGCGGGGGTGATGAGCACCCTCCACTCCTTCTACTGCTGGGGGGTGGTCTTCGTCGTGCTGGCCTCGACCGCCTTCTTCTCCCTCTTCGGGACGGGGCACTGGCGCTATCTCGCCTTCCTGTGGGCGCTCGTGCCGCTGGTCAACGGCATCCGCTTCCTCCATGTGCCCATCGCCCCCCTCGTGCCGGAGGGGGAGAGCATGTCTCTCGGCGAACTGCTGCGCAGCCGGGTGGTCTGGCTGTTCTTCCTGCTGATGATCTGCGCCGGCGCATCAGAGCAGGCGATGAGCCAGTGGGCCTCCGCCTTTGCCGAGTCCGGCCTGCAGGTCTCCAAGACGGTGGGCGACCTCGCCGGCCCCTGCCTGTTCTCCGTGCTGATGGGCACCGCCCGGGCCATCTATGGCAAGTACAGCGAGAGGTGGCCGCTCGAGCCCTTCCTCCTCGGGAGCGGGGCGCTGTGCATCGCCAGCTACCTCCTCGCCGTCTTTGCCCCCCACCCGGCGCTCGCGCTGGTGGGCTGCGGGCTGTGCGGCCTCTCGGTGGGCATCCTCTGGCCGGGCACCTTCTCCCTCGGCTCGGCCCGCTGCCCCCGGGGCGGCACGGCGATGTTCGCCCTCTTCGCCCTGTGCGGCGACCTCGGCTGCTCCTCCGGGCCGACCCTGGTGGGCTTTGTCTCCAACGCCGCCGGGGCGCTGCAGTCAGGTCTGCTGGCCGCCATCGTCTTCCCCATCGCCCTCATCCTCGCCGTGCTCGCCCTGCGCCGGACGGAGCCCGCGGGATAACGCAGAAAAAAAGAGCATCCGCTCCCCTTTCCCGGGGTCCGGATGCTCTTTTGCATGCCTTTGGTCTGGTTTTTGTCCTCGGCAGAGGACTCAGTCCTCTTCCTTGGCCGCGTCGTAGGCCATATTGCGCGGCGCGCTGCTGGCGACCGCCATGCCCGCCACCGCGCGGAACTTGGCGCGGGACTGACGGATCTCGTTCAGGGCGACGTTGACCGCCTCCTCCGTGCGGCGCAGGGCGTCCTCACAGTAGTCGTTGGCGGCGCGCTTGAGGTCCTCGGCGCGCTTCTCCGCCTTGGCGGTGACGCTGGCGGCCTCCGCGCGGGCCTGGCGGACGATCTCATGCTCATCCACCATCTGGCGGGCCTTGTCCATCGCCTGCTGGCGGATGTGCTCGGCGTCCGTCTTCGCCCCGTCGAGGTACTCGTTGCGGGTGTTCACCAGCTTCTTGGCCTCGCTGAGCTCTGCAGGGAACTTGTTGCGGATCTCATCGAGGATATCGAGCGCGTCGTCTCGATTGATGCGGCAGGTGCCGCCCAGGCCGCCCTTGGCATCGTCGATCATGCGGTACAGGACGTCCAGCAGTTCTGTCACTCCATTAGCCATATCGGTCTACCATCCTTTTCTATCGGTTTCGCGCCGGCCTGCCCCGATCAGTGGGCCTTCAGCCGCCGGAGCTTCTCCTCCACCTCGGGGATGATCTCCCGCGGGATGAAGTCCTCCATCGGCACCTGGTAGCTGGCCAGCTCTTTGACAATGCTTGAGCTGAGATAGGTATAGTTCTGCCGGGCAGAGAGGAAGACCGTCTCCAGGCCCGGATTGAGCTTGCGGTTGATCATGGCCATCTGGAACTCCTTCTCGAAGTCGGACATGGCCCGCAGTCCCTTGACCACGCAGGTCGCCCCGCGCTCGCGCGCGTACTCGGCAAGCAGGGCGGGGGATTTGTCCACCTCCACGTTGGGGATGGAGGCGACGGCGCGGCGGATCATGTCCACCCGCTCGGCGGGGGTAAACAGGCCGCCGGACTTCTCCGCGTTGACCATGACGCAGACGATCACCCGGTCAAACTGGAGGGCCGCCCGCTTGATGATGTCCAGATGGCCCAGGGTCACCGGGTCAAAGCTGCCGGGATAGATGGCGATGCTCACAGGGCGGACACGTCCTTTCGGTAGAGGGTGACCTGAATCTTGCCATAGCGGTAGTCCCGGCCGCGCCGGTAGGGCGCCGGAAGCTCGGGCAGGGGGTGATTCAGGGGACTTTCACAGATGATTATACCATTTTCAGCAAGGATGTCAATTGCGGCCACCGTTTTTAATGCATTTTCCAATAAATTTGTCTGATACGGTGGGTCGAGGAAGATGAGATGGAACCGCTCGCCCGCCATGGCGCGCAGACAGGCAGGGGCCTCCGCCTGGAGCACCTTCGCCCGGTCTGCAAGACCGGTGAGGCGGAGGTTCTCGCCGACGAGATGGATCGCATCCCGCCGCCGGTCCACAAAGGTGCAGTGCGCCGCCCCCCGGCTGAGGCACTCAATGCCCATCTGACCGGTGCCGGCGAAGAGGTCGAGCACGCGCCGCCCCTCGATGTCAAACTGGATGATGTTGAAGATGCCCTCCTTCACCCGGTCAGTGGTGGGCCTGGTCTCCGTTCCGTTCAGTTGGCCCAGCCGCTTGCCGCGGGCGGTGCCGGTGATCACTCGCATGGCGTTTCCTCCTGTTCCTTCGGGTGCAGCTTCTGCCAGAGCGCCCCGGCCGCGGCAGCGGGGACCACGGCGGCCAGCTCCTCCTCTGAGGCGGCGCGCAGGGCCTTCATCGTCTTGAAGCGGTCGAGCAGGGCGCGGCGGCGGGCGGGCCCGATGCCGGGGACCTCCTCCAGGGCGGAGGCCACCGTCTGGCGCGCGTGGCTCTCGCGGTGGAAGGTGATGGCGAAGCGGTGCGTCTCCTCCTGGATGCGCCCGACAAGGGCGAAGAGGGCCTGCTGCCCGGCGATGCCGATCTCCCGCCCGTCCGGGGCGACGAGGGCGCGGGTGCGGTGGCGGCCGTCCTTCACCATGCCGAAGACCGGCACCTCCAGCCCGAGCGACGTGAGCACCGCGACGGCGACCTTCACCTGTCCCTGTCCGCCGTCCATCAGGATGAGGTCGGGCAGGGCGGAGAACTTCTCATCCCCGTCCAGATAGCGGCGAAAGCGTCGGGTGAGCACCTGCTCCATCGAGGCGTAGTCGTCCGGGTGGTCCATGTCGCGCAGCTTAAAGCGGCGGTAGTCCCGGCGCAGCGGCTTTCCCTCCACAAAGACGGTCATGGAGGCGACGATATTGCTCGCGCCGGTGTTGGAGATGTCGTAGGCCTCGATCCGTTCCGGAGGCCGCGCCAGGCCGAGGGTGCGGCCGAGCAGCTCCATCAGGCGGCTCTGCCGCTCCTCGGCGGTGGTGGCCCGCTCCGCCTCGTCCAGGGCGGTGCGCTCGGCCAGCTGGACCAGGTTAAGCCGGTCCCCCCGCTTCGGGACGGTGAGGGTCACCTTCCGCCCGGCGTTCTCGCTGAGCAGCGCGGCCAGCTCCTCCAGATCGTCAAAGGCGCGGGGGAGAAGGATCTCCCACGGCAGCGTGCTGCGGCCGAGATAGTACTGCTTGGCGAGGGCAGAGACGATCTCCGCCGTCTCCTCCTCCATCGGCGTGGGGAGCACCTCGGTGTCCCGCCCGGCGAGGGCGCCGCCGAGGTAGTGCTGGACGACAAAGCAGCTCCGGGCGGTCCCGCGGTAGAAGCCGACCACGTCGGTGTCCGCCCGGGAGGAGGCCACCGCCTGCTGGCGGGTGCCGAGCAGCTCGATCGCCCGGAGCCGGTCGCGCAGCTCGGCCGCCTCCTCAAAGCGCAGCGCCGCGGCTGCCTCCTCCATCGCCGCGCGCAGCTCCCCCTCCACCTGGGAGAACTTCCCCTCGAGCAGGCGGACGGCCTGATAGATGCGCGCCTGATAGTCTGCCTGGGTGAGGCGGCCCCGGCACCAGCCGTCGCAGATACCGAGGTGGTGGTTCAGGCAGGGGCGCTCCTTTCCGATGTCACGCGGGAACTGCCGCCGGCAGGTGGGCAGACGCAGGGCGTTGCAGATGGCCTTGATGCTCTCCGCCGTGGCGCTGCGCCCGCCGTAGGGGCCGAAGTAGCGCGCTCCGTCCCTGGCAGGCCTGGAGACCATGGAGAAGCGGGGGTAGTCCTCCGCAGACAGGCGGACGTAGGGATAGCCCTTGTCGTCCTTGAGCAGGATATTGTAGCGCGGCTTGTGGCGCTTGATGAGGGAGTTCTCCAGCACCAGCGCCTCAAACTCGCTCGAGGCGAGGAGGTAGTCAAAGTGGTCGATCTGGGCGACCATCGCCCGCGTCTTGGCGTTGTGGCTGGCGAGGTCGGCAAAGTACTGGCTCACCCGGTTCTTCAGCGCGCGGCTCTTGCCGACGTAGATCACTTTGCCGGAGGCGTCCATCATGATATAGACCCCCGGCCCGAGCGGGAGGGAGTGCGCCTTCTCCTTCAGTTCCTCCCGGGTCATCTGCGCGCCTCCTCTCCCCGGATATGCCGAGAGCACCGCGCCGTGCGGTGCCCTCTCTCTTTCCCTTTTCCTTGTTCCGTCCGGCTCAGCCCAGGCCCTCGGCCAGCAGCTTCACCAGGCTGTCGATCGCCTCTGCCTCGTCCACGCCGTCAGCGATCAGCGTGACAGAGGTGCCCTGCACCACGCCGAGGGAGAGCACGCCGAGCAGGCTCTTGGCGTTCACGCGGCGCTCTTCCTTCTCGATCCAGATGGAGCTCTTGAACTCATTGGCCTTCTGGATGAAGAAGGTGGCCGGCCGGGCATAGAGGCCCACCCGGTTGTTGACGACTGCTTCTTTCACGGTCATAAACGATCCCTCCAAAGCATTGTCTGATATGATACTCTATCATATCAGATTTTTCCCTGCGGCGTCAACGGCATTTTCAACAAACTTCCCCGCCCTTTGCGCGCGCCATCGGCCCCCGCACACACAAAATAGCCATAAATTCCGCACGTTTGCCTCCGCCGGGCGCGGAGTGGAGCCGCTCAGCGCAGCTCCACCACCGTCACGCCCATCTCCCCCTCGCCGAAGCGGCCGGGGCGGAAGCTCCTGACGTATTTACAGGTGCGCAGGTGCTGCTGCACCGCCTGGCGCAGCGCGCCGGTCCCCTTGCCGTGGATGATGGTCACCGTCTGGAGCCGGGCCATCACCGCGTCATCCAGGAAGCGGTCGATCAGCGCGCCGCACTCGTCCGTCATCATCCCCCGGATATCCAGCTCGGACGGGGCGGAGGCCGCGCGCAGCGGCCGGTCCACCCGCCCGGCGGAGGGGGCGCTCTTTCCGCGTCCCTTCGCCGGCTGGCCCCCCTCGACCACGCGGACCTCGTCCTGTCCCGCCGTGATGGTCAGCACCCCGGCCTGGAGGCGAAGGGTCCCGTCCTTATTGACGGCGGCGACCTGCGCCCTGGTCCCGGTGCGCAGCAGCTCGACGGTGTCTCCCATCTCCGCCGGCCGTCCGGCGGGGACATCCACCGCCGCGCGGGCGGGACTCATGCGCTCCTCTGCCTCGTTCAGGCTGCGGCGCAGGCGGCTGCGGCGCTCGTTGACCTCCCGGGCGGAGGCCTCCCGGCGGGCCTGCTTCTTCATCTCGTCCAGCTCGCGGAAGACGCGGTCGGAGAGGACGCGGGCCTCGCGCACGATCTCCTCCGCCTCCCGGCGGGCCTCCTGGGCAGCCTGGAGGCGGACGCCCTCCAGACGGCGGCGCTCGGCTGAGGCGGCGGCGGCATCCGCCGTCATCTGCGCGCGCAGGCGCTCGGCCTCCTCCCTGGAGCGCTCCATCTCCTGGCGCTGCTGCTCCAGCCGGGCGAGCACGTCCTCAAACTGGACGTTCTGCCGGTCGATGCGCCCGGCGGCGTTCGTGATGATGTGCTCCGGCAGGCCGAGCCGCCGCGAGATGGCGAAGGCGTTGGACTTGCCCGGCACGCCGATGAGCAGGCGGTAGGTGGGCTGGAGGGTCTCCACGTCAAACTCGCAGGAGGCGTTCTCCACCCCCGGCTCGGTCATGGCGTAGGTCTTGAGCTCGGCATAGTGGGTGGTGGCGGCCACCTTCGCCCCGAGGGAGCGGGCCTCCTCGATGATGGCGACCGCGAGGGCCGCGCCCTCGATGGGGTCGGTGCCCGCGCCCAGCTCGTCAAAGAGGATCAGGCTGCCCTCCCCCGCCTCGGAGAGGATGCCGGCGATGTTGGTGATGTGCGCCGAGAAGGTGGAGAGGGACTGCTCGATGGACTGCTCATCGCCGATGTCGGCCAGGATCTCCCGGTAGACCGGACAGCGGCTCCCATCCGCGACCGGCAGGTGGAGGCCGCACTGGGCCATCAGGCAGAGCAGGCCCGCCGTTTTGAGGGTGACCGTCTTGCCGCCGGTGTTCGGGCCGGTGATCACCAGGGTGTCAAAGGTGATGCCGAGGTTGAGGTCGATGGGCACCGCCTTCTTCCGGTCAAGCAGCGGGTGGCGCGCGGCGAGAAAGCGCAGCGAGCCGTCCGCCGTGAGCTGCGGCTCCACCGCCTCCATCTGCGCGGAGAGACGGGCGCGGGCAAAGATGAGGTCGAGGGTGATGAGCAGGTCGCAGTCGAGCAGGATGTCCTCCCGGAAGCCCGCCGCCTCGGCGGAGAGGGCGGCGAGGATGCGCTCGATCTCCTTCTCCTCCCGCGCCTGGAGTTCGCGCAGCTCGTTGTTCGCCTTCACCGCCGCCATCGGCTCGACGAAGAAGGTGGAGCCGGAGGCGGAGACATCGTGCACCAGTCCGGGCACGCTTCCGCGGCACTCCGCCTTCACCGGCACGACGAAGCGGCCGGAGCGGATGGTGACGATGGGCTCCTGCAGATACTTCGCCGACGAGGAGGAGATGAGCCGCTGGAGCACCTCCCGTGCCTTTCCGGAGGCGGCGCGGATCTTGCGGCGCAGGCCGGCGAGCTCGGGGCTGGCCTGATCGGCAATTTCCTCTTCCGAGAGGATGGCCCCGGCGATCTTGTTTTCCAGATAGGGGTTGGGGACGAGGGAGCGGAAGAGGCCGTCCAGACAGGTGGGCTCCTCCGCCCCGGACTGGCCGCTCCTGGCCTGCCGGGCGCAGCGGAGCACCCCGGCGATGTCCAGCAGCTCGCGCGGGTTGAGCGCCCCGCCGAGGGCGGCCCGCTGCAGAGCGGCCTCCACCGGCCGCAGCCCGGCAAAATTGGGCGCGCGGCCCACGTCGAGCAGGGCGCGGGCCGCGCTCGTCTCCGCCTGGAGGCGGCGGACCTCCTCCAGATCGGTCTCCGGGCGGAGGGCGCGCGCCCTCTCCTGCGCGGCCATGCTCGCCGCCTGGGCGGCCAGCAGCTCGAGCACCTGGGGCAGCTCGAGGGTGGCGATGGATTTTTCAAATCGTTCGGTCATGTCAGTTCCTCATATCATGCATCCGCCCGGCCCTGCGGCAGCAGGCAGATCTGTTTGTAAAAGTCCAGCGTGCGAAAGCCCCGCTCGAGCTGGGCGAGCAGGAAGGCCTCGCACACGCCGCCCAGCTCCCGCCGGGCCTCCCCCTCCAGCCGGAAGGAGAGCAGGCGGCGGCCGGGGCAGCCGGTGATGTGGCGCATCGCCGCAAGGGCCGCCGGGGAGACGGGCAGGGAGATGCCGCGCCCCCGCTCGCCGCCGCAGCCGCGGCAGCGGAGCACCCCCTCGCTCAGATCGAGCTCGGCCTCCTCCGGGTCCGTCCGTCCGCAGACGGCGCAGCCGTCCAGCAGCGGCTCAAAGCCCGCAAGGCTCATCGCGCGCAGCTCAAAGGCGGCCTTGACCAGCGCGGGGGCGGCGTCCAGCCGGTCGAGCGCGTAGAGGCAGTTGAGCAGGAGGGGGAGCAGCTCGTCCGGGGGGCTCCCCTCGGGCGCCAGGCTGTCCGTCACCTCGGCAAAGTAGCTCCCGAGGGCCAGCCGCTCCAGATCGCTGCGCAGGGTGCGAAACTCCAGCTCGATCGCCGCCTCGGTCACGCTCCAGCGCCCGCGAAACTCCGAGAGCGTCATCTCCGACCAGACCAGCATCTGGCAGGCCGCGGAGAGGCCGTTGCCCTTCTTCCGGCAGCCGCGGGCCTGGACGGTGAGCTTCCCGAGGTCGGGGGTGAGCAGGGTGAGTATTTTGTCCGACTCCTTGTAGGCCGCCTCCCGCAGGACGATGGCCCGGGTGGTCACATGCATATGTACGCCCCCTGACAGTTCCATGCCCGGACCGGGCCGCCGGGTCCCCCTCCGGCAGCCCGCCGTCCGGGCCGGTCATGATGCGCCCGTCCGTCCGGGCGGGCCGTCTCGCTTCGTGTGCCGCTCCGCCCGGCGCTCCCGCTCCTTGCAGTAGGTGTACGCCTGCGGCAGTCCGGTGGCGAAAAACAGCCGCCAGTAGTCCCGTCGCTCCATCGCCCCGCCTCCTCTGCGCTTAGTATGGCGGAATTGCGTCGGAAGATGTCTGGAAAAATCAGAGCATCCACCCCAGCAGGGCGACCAAGGCGAGCAGATGGAGGGGATAGAAGAGATAGAACCCCCACTTGCCGCCCCGCCCGCGCGCGCCGCTGTAGAGCAGCGTCAGAACAAGGCCAAAGAGGGCGGCGCACTCGATCCAGTTGTCCTCGAGGACGCAGTAGCCAAGGACGGTGAGCGCGCCCACGGCGGCGGGGAGCAGGGCATGCGCGATTCCGTCCCGCGGCGCGGTCAGCGCCCGGCAGACGCCGAGGTTGAAGATGAGCGCGACGCCGAACGCGCCGTAATCCGTCTCCAGTCCCTCCGCCGCGAGGCCGCAGAGGGCCGCCGCCGCGAGGCCCAGCGCCCAGGCCGGGGCGGGCGGCAGGCGGCGCGAGAGCCCGTCCCACGCCCAGAGGGCCAGCAGGCCGAGCAGGAGGGTGAAAAAGACGTTCTGATAGTCCGCCGCCCAGAGCGTCCCGCGAAAGGCGAGGTCAAACGGGACCTCCGAGACCAGGGCGAACAGCCCGAGCCGCAGGGCGTAGCGCCCCCGGCTGCGGGTGTGGAAAAAGCCCTCGGTCAGCAGAAAGCAGAAGATGGGAAAGGCAAGCCGCCCCGCAAGGCGCAGCAGGACATAGAGCGCATACCACCCCTCCGCCGCGCCGGTCCCCAGGGCGGCGAGATAGGCCTGCCACACCAGCACATAGCCGGTGTGGTCGAGCAGCATGCTCCCGATGGCGGTCCGCTTGAGCGCGCTGCCGGAGAGCAGGCCGGTCCGCGTCCCCTCCACCGCTCAGTCCTCGGTGAAGCCGAAGCTGCGGATCAGCCCCGGATTGTCGCGCCAGTTCTCCTTCACCTTCACCCAGGTCTGGAGATTCACATGCGCGTCCAGGAAGGTCTCCATCTCCGCGCGGGCGAGGGAGGAGATCTTTTTCAGCATCGCGCCCTTCTTGCCGATGATGATGCCCTTGTGGCTCTCCTTCTCGCAGTAGATCACCGCCTCGATGTCGAGCAGGCCCTCCCGGCGCTCGCGGAAGCGCTCGATAGAGACGGCAGTGCCGTGGGGGATCTCCTTGTCCAGGCAGAGCAGGAGCTGCTCGCGGAGGATCTCCCCCACGATCTGCCGCTCAGGCTGGTCGGTGAAGGCGTCCGCCGGGAAGTACCACGGCGAGGGCTGGAGATAGCGGGCCAGAATCCCGAAGAGGTCCTCCACCCCGTCCCCCGTCTTGGCCGAGAGGGGGAGGACCGCGTCAAAGTCGTGCTCGGCCTGATAGGCGGCGATGACGGCGAGGAGCCTGTCCTTCTGCGCCACCCGGTCCACCTTGTTGATCACCAGCACGGAGGGGACGCCGAGCTGGGCCATCCGGCCCATCAGCTCCCGCTCCGCGTCCCCCGGCGCGGGGACCGGCTCGACGACGAGCACCGCCGCGTCCACGTCCGCCACGCTCGCGCGGGAGACCCCGTCCATATACTCCCCCAGGCGGGTCCTGGCCCGGTGCAGGCCGGGGGTGTCGAGAAATACATACTGCGCCTCTCCCCGCGTCACCACGCCGGTGATGCGGTTGCGGGTGGTCTGGGGCTTGTCGGTGACGATGGCCACGTTCTCCCCCACCAGGGCGTTGAGCAGGGTGGACTTGCCCACGTTGGGGCGGCCCACCAGGGCGATCATGCCGCAGGTCGTCTGTTTCATCGCAAAATCCTACCTTTATCTGTTATCGCGCGAGGCCCAGCCGGTCCATCACGGCCTCCTCGTGCGCGCGCATCCGCCGCTTCTCCTCCCCCTCGTCCAGGTGGTCGTAGCCCAGCAGGTGGAGGACGGAGTGGACGGCGAGATAGGCCAGCTCCCGTGAGAGGGGGTGGCCGTACTCCTCCGCCTGCGCTCGGGCGCGGGGGAGGGAGATCGCCATGTCCCCAAGGGGAAAGAGGCCGGTCTCCGGGTCGGTCTCGGCGCTCTCCTCCGCGGGCGGCTCGCCCGGGACGAGGTCAAACATCGGGAAGGAGAGGACGTCCGTCGGCTGGTCCACCCCCCGCTGGTCGCGGTTGATGGCCTGGATGCCCGCCTCGTCGGTGAGCAGGACGCTGATCTCACAGGGGACGGCGACCCCCTCCTCCTCCAGCGCGGCGGCGATGGCGCGCCGCAGCAGCTCCTCACAGGCGGCGAGGTCCTCCTCCCGCTCCGCCTCGATCCAGATGGTGTGTTCCATATGCTGTGCCTCCCCTCTCGCGGTCTATCTCTTCTGTCTGGCCTGGCGCTGCTCGTCCTCTTCGTAGGCGCGGATGATGCGCTGCACGAGGACATGGCGCACCACGTCCGCCCCGCTCAGGCGGCAGATGGCGATGTCCTCCACCCCCTTGAGCACCCGCATCGCCTCCTTCAGGCCGGAGACCTTGTCCGCGGGCAGGTCGATCTGGGTGACGTCGCCGGTGATGACGATTTTCGAGCCAAAGCCCATGCGGGTGAGAAACATCTTCATCTGCTCGCGGGAGGTGTTCTGCGCCTCGTCGAGGATGATGAAGGAGTCGTCCAGCGTGCGCCCGCGCATATAGGCCAGCGGCGCGACCTCGATGCTGCCGCGCTCATGGTATTTCTCATAGGTCTCCGCGCCCAGCATCTCATAGAGCGCGTCGTAGAGCGGGCGGAGATAGGGGTCCACCTTGCTCTGCAGGTCGCCCGGCAGGAAGCCGAGCCGCTCGCCCGCCTCCACGGCGGGGCGGGTGAGGATGATGCGGTTCACCTGCCGCGCGCGGAAGGCGGCCACGGCGGCGGCGACGGCGAGATAGGTCTTGCCGGTGCCCGCCGGGCCGACGCCGAGGGTGATGGTGTTGCGCTCAATCGCGCGGACGTAGCGGGTCTGCCCCACCGTCTTGGCGCGGATGGGCTTGCCCGCGGCGGTGACGCACAGCACGTCGCGGCCGAAGTCGGCGATCTGCTCTGCCTTTCCCTCGCGCACCAGGCCGAGGGTGTAGCGGACCGCCTGCTCGCCGAGCACCTCTCCCCGGCCGGCCAGCTCCTGCAATCCCCGGATGGCCTGCGCCCCCTGGGCGACCGCCTCCTCCGGGCCGGAGAGCTTGAGCTGGCCGTCACGGCTCACGGCGGTGAGGCCGAGCTCGCGCTCGATGATGCGGATATTCTCGTCAAAGGCCCCGAAGAGGTTGGACGCCTCCTCGGTCTGGCCGATCGGTATGCTCTGTTCTGCCAAAGGTGTTCACTCTTTCTGTCAATGTCTTTTGTCCGCCCTACTCCGTCTGGACGACGGTGCGGCCGATCTGCTCCAGGCACTGGGCGGTGAGGGTGACGGTGACAGCCTCCTCCGTGCGCGTCACGTCCCAGGTGCGCGAGAGCGCCTCGCCCCCGTCGAGGATGGCCTCGAGCCGCCCCTCCAGCAGGGCGCGGAGGGCTTCCTCCGCCTCGGCCCCGTCCACCGCCGCCGGGGCGTAGGCCCGCCCCTCCGTCCGCCACAGGCCGATGGGCAGCTCTGTGCCGCCGGGGAGGGTGAGCGGGTACAGCACCGTTATTTTATCACATTCCGTGCCCGGTTTGCTACCATCTCCGTAAAAATTGAGGCGCCGTCCGAGAAAATTCAGCCCCCAGCCGCGCCAATCCGCCGTCTCCCCCGCCGCGCGCAGGGCGGTGAGAGGGGTGGCCGCCGAGAGGACGCGCCGGGTGAGCGCCCAGACCTCCCCCTGCGCGCGCACCTGCCAGCGCCCGGCCACCTCCCCCGTCCCGTCGGGCGAGAGGCGCTCGAGCACGCTGGAGATCAGCGTCTCCCCCGCGAGCACCGCGTCCCCCGGCCCCACCAGCTCCCGGCCGCGCACGGCGTCCACATCCACGATCACCCCGTCGCGCGCGGCGACCACCTCGGTGATGGTCTCCTCGTCCACCACCTCGGGAGCGGGCCTCGCCTCGCGCACGATCACCTCGGCGCGCACGCCGCGCAGGTTGATGGTCAGAAAGCTCAGCTCCTCCAGCTCCATGAGCACCCGGTTGGAGATCGCGCGCACGTCCACCCCCGGTCCGTAGCTCCCCACGCCGAAGTCCTCCGCCTGGAGGGCGGCGAGGATGCGCCCGGTGGGGACGGTCTCGTTCCCCGTCACCTCCACCACCAGCACGAAGCGGCCAAGCACCCCCACGAGCGCCAGCAGGACCGCCAGCCCGGCAAAGAGCCCGTAGCGCCGCCGCAGCCGCCAGAGCAGGGCGGGCAGGCCGTGCTCCTCCACCGTGCGCAGGGAGCACATCGCCCGTCCGGCCAGGGCGGCGGCCCGGCGGCGGTCCCAGCGGGCGACGGTGAAGCGCACCCGATGGGCGTCCACCTGCCGGACCGCCCAGAAGCCCACCCCCTCCGCCGCGCAGATGTTCAGGCACCGCTCCGGAAACGGCCCCTCCGCCTCCAGCACGACCGCCCCGCGCAGGAGGTTCACCAGCGCCTGCATCACAGCAGCTCCACCGCGCGGATCTCGCCGGTGATGCAGAGGGTGTTGGCGTTCATCGAGCGCAGCTCCAGCCCCGCCCCCCGCACACAGACGCTCATCCGCCCGCCGCCGATGTGGATCTCCTCCTCCCCATAGCTCAGGATGCCGCGGTGCCCCTCCATCCAGAATTCGCCGCTGCCCACCAGCTCCACCCGGGGCAGCCCCGCTGCCACATCCCCCGGCAGGTCGAGCGACCGGGCCGCGCGCTCCATCAGGCCCTGCCAGGAAGGTCTCTCCGCCATCCGTCCTCACGCTCCCTTCAAGGCAGGGTATGCCCCAGGCCCGGAAATATGTCTCTCTCCCCTCCTGACCCCAAGATATGGTGGCGGCCCCCGCTCCGTGAGGTGAGTCCCTTATCTCTCCCTGACCGCGCTCTTTCCCGGCAGAGGGTTTCCGGTTTTCTGCGCGGGAGCGGTTTCCCGGTCCTTTTCCCCTGTATTTCGCACATGGCAATATTCTATATTTTGTGTTTGTTTATGTTAATCTTTCCGTTTGGACACAATATCTTGTGGCATTTTCCCGTTTTGCTCTTGCAAACCGCCCCGAAATCTGCTATAGTGTGTCTCGCATGCAGTCAACGGCGCTCTGCCGCCCGGGCGGGCGCGGAGCTTTTGCTTTACGAAAGGAGACCTCCCATGAAGGTGATCAAGCGAGACGGCGCGACGGTGGATTTCGACCGGACCAAGATCGTTGTCGCCGTACAGAAGGCGAATCAGGCGGTCGATCCGGAGATGCGCATTACCCAGACGCAGATCGACGGCATCGCCGACTATGTGATGAAGAAGGACCGTCCCCGCCTGCTGGTGGAGGATATCCAGGACATGGTGGAGCAGCAGATCATGTCCCTCGGCAAGTACGACCTCGCCAAGGCGTATATCATCTACCGCTATATCCGCTCCCTCGCCCGGCGGCAGAACACGACGGATGACGACATCCTCGACCTGCTGCGCAACGCGAACAAGGAGATGGCGGAGGAGAACTCCAACAAGGACACCGCCGTGGCCTCCACCCAGCGCGACTATATCGCCGGCATCGTCAGCCGTGACCTCACGCGGCGCATCCTCCTGCCGGAGAAGATCTCCAAGGCGCACGACGAGGGCGTGCTCCACTTCCACGACGCGGACTACTTCGTGCAGCCCATCTTCAACTGCTGCCTGATCAACATCGGCGACATGCTCGACAACGGCACCATGATGAACGGCAAGCTGATCGAGACGCCCAAGAGCTTCCAGGTCGCCTGCACCGTCACCACGCAGATCATCTCCTGCGTCGCCTCCAACCAGTACGGCGGCCAGAGCGTGGACATGAGCCATCTGGGCAAGTACCTGCGCCGGAGCCGGGAGAAGTTCGCCCACAAGATCCTCGAGGCCGCCGGGGGCCAGATGGATCCCGCCCTGCTCGACCGTCTGGTGAGCGAGCGGCTCAGCACCGAGCTGAAGAACGGCGTGCAGACCATCCAGTATCAGATCAACACCCTGATGACCACCAACGGCCAGTCCCCCTTCGTCACCCTCTTCCTCTATCCGCGTGAGGACGACCCCTACGCCGAGGAGAACGCGATGATCATCGAGGAGATCCTGCGCCAGCGTCTGGAGGGCATCAAGAACGAGCAGGGCGTCTACGTCACCCCCGCCTTCCCCAAGCTGGTGTATGTGCTCGACGAGAACAACTGCCTGCGCGGCGGCAAGTATGACTACCTGACCCGTCTGGCCGTCCGCTGCTCTGCCAAGCGGATGTATCCCGACTATATCTCCGCCAAGAAGATGCGCGAGAATTACGAGGGCAACGTCTTCTCCCCGATGGGCTGCCGCTCCTTCCTCGCCCCGTGGAAGGATGAGAACGGCAACTACCAGTTCGAAGGGCGCTTCAACCAAGGCGTCGTGTCCATCAACCTGCCGCAGGTGGGCCTGGAGGTCCGCGGCGATATGGGCAAGTTCTGGGCGGAGTTTGACCGGCGCCTGGAGCTGTGCAAAGAGGCGCTCATGTGCCGGCACAACGCGCTCAAGGGCGTGCTCTCCGACGTGTCCCCCATTCACTGGCAGTACGGCGCCATCGCCCGCCTGCAGAAGGGGGAGACGATCGACAAGTACCTCTACGGCGGCTACTCCACCATCTCGCTGGGCTATATCGGCCTGTATGAGCTGACCTACCTGATGACCGGCCAGAGTCACACCCAGCCGGAGGGCCTGCGCTTCGCCACCGAGGTGATGCAGCACATGAAGGACACCGTCGCCCGCTGGAAGCAGGAGACCAACATCGGCTTCGCCCTCTACGGCACCCCGGCGGAGAGCCTGTGCTACCGCTTCGCGCGGGTGGACAAGGAGCGCTATGGCACGGTGGAGAACGTGACCGACAAGGGCTACTACACCAACTCCTACCATGTGGACGTGCGCGAGGACATCGACGCGTTCACCAAGTTCCAGTTCGAGAGCCAGTTCCAGAAGCTGTCCACCGGCGGATGCATCTCCTATGTGGAGATCCCCAACATGCGCCACAACCTGCCCGCCCTGGAGAGTCTGGTCCAGTTCATCTACGACAACATCCAGTACGCCGAGTTCAACACCAAGAGCGACTACTGCCAGGTCTGCGGCTATGACGGGGAGATCACCATCAACGACGACCTGGAGTGGGAGTGCCCCTGCTGCGGCAACAAGGACCACCGGCTGATGAACGTGGTCCGCCGGACCTGCGGCTATCTGGGCGAGAACTTCTGGAACGTCGGCAAGACGAAGGAGATCCGCTCCCGCGTGCTCCACCTGTAAGAGACCCGAGACACCGCCCCGCAGCGGGCCGGAGGAGAAGACGCCATGAATTACGCGACCATCAAAAAGCGCGATATCGCCAACGGGCCGGGGGTGCGCGTCTCCCTCTTTGTCTCCGGCTGCACCCATCACTGCAAGGGCTGCTTTAACCAGGAGGCGTGGGACTTCGCCTACGGCGCGCCCTACACCCGGGAGACGGAGGACGAGGTGATCGAGGCCCTGCGCCCCTGGTATATCACCGGGCTCACCCTGCTCGGCGGGGAGCCGTTTGAGCCGTCCAACCAGGCAGCCCTGCTGCCCCTGCTGCGCCGGGTGCGCCGGGAGCTGCCGGAGAAGACCATCTGGGCCTTCACCGGCTACACGCTGGAGACCGACCTGCTCACCGGCAAGCTGGGCGACTGGGCCATCACCCGCGAGATACTGCACTCCCTCGATGTGCTGGTGGATGGAGAGTTCATCCTGGAGCAGAAGGACATCTCCCTGCGCTTTCGCGGCTCGGCCAACCAGCGGCTGATCGACCTGCCGAAGACACTGGAGCGGGATGAGGTCGTCCTGTGGGATGACGGAACGATGTGACAACAGATTGCGACAGACAGGGAAAGTCCCTGCGTTCCCGATGGACGCAGGGACTTTACTTTTTTATTTACCGCCGTCTGTTCACCTCTAAATAGGTCGCGGCGTTAAAGAAAGCGCTCGATTTGGCATAGCTGGCCGCCAGGCGGCTATGCATCTCGCTATTCAGAGCGCTGCTTTCAATGCTTCCCATCGACAGCAACATCTGCTGGTTCTGTTCTATTACCTTTTGATTTCCCGCCTCCAGCCGACGCATACTGAGAATCATTTGCTCATTTTGGGCGACAACCTGATCCAGTTTTTCCAGAATGCGCTGAATGCCGCTTTCCATGTGTTCATGGAGCAGTGTCTCTGACAACGACGCCTGTGACGTTGTCATATAGTCATAGATATAATAGACAGACGCCAAATTGCGGTAAGGAGTGGCTAATAAGTTCACACCATAGGCTTCTTGTAAGAGACCTTTTACTTTTTCCAGCTCCCGATTAAAAAACGACGCCCTTGGTCTATACTGATCGAGCTGAAGCGTTAAATTTTGAATGAGCTCTTGCTCCGTTTGATTATGCTTTCGGACTTCATTATTCCTCCACTTTCGATTGTGATTTTCACCAGCTGTAGTAACCAAACTACTTAATCCGCAAGCAAGGCATCCTATACCTAGGATCGAGAAAATAACTACTAAAACAAGCGACTCGGCTGCAGAAGAAAACATTGCCGCTAGTAAACACATAAAGGCAATAATAAAGCATAAAACAGCCACGTTATAGGATTTTGTCGCCTCTTCCATCTGAAAATCCTTCTGACGCATGCGATTTTCCAGTGCTGCGATATTTCCTTGCACATTCAATAAAGCTTTTTCTAATTTTCGTTTTGTCATTTCCAGCGCCAGCAAGTTCCTCAGGTAGACAATCATTCCCTCTCGCTCCATACATTTTTCTCCTTTTTTTAGACAATTTTTATCTAGCTCATTGCCACAAAGCATTTCTTAATTATCTTTTCCCACAGTATAGATAAATTCTATCTAAAAGTCAATAGACAAATGATAACCCGGTATACTTTTATTATCCTGTCTTTACAAGGTAGTGAAATGGCATGCGCAACCGGATCAAAAATCTGCGGGAAGACCATGATTACACGCAGCAAAATATCGCCGATGCCATTGGGATCACGCAGCGGAAGTACAGCTATATCGAGACCGGCACGCAACCGCTGACCGACGAGATTTTGGTCCGCCTGTCACAGTTCTACCAAGTCAGCATCGACTATCTGCTCTATCAGACCGACCGGCCGCAGCGATATCCATGACGCGTCAGGCATAAAAAGGGGGCCAGCGACAAATCGCTGGCCCTTTTTGGCGCAGCGGGTGGGATTCGAACCCACGGTACCAGAGGTACACCTGATTTCGAGTCAGGCTCGTTATGACCACTTCGATACCGCTGCGCATGCAGTTGGCCGGGCAGAGCGCCCGGAACGCCACTATTATGCCACAGGCCGCGGAAAAAAGCAACACCCAATCTCGCCCGCGGCGCAGCTCAGGACAGAAAAAGACCTGTTCAGACGCAGACGGATGTGGTATACTGGCAGGGAGCCGGGGCTCCGGCTCCTCGATCCGACTAGAGAAGGAGACCATCACCATGAGCGATCAGAATTGGAACATTGAGACCAAGTGCATTCAGGCCGGCTATGCGCCGAAGAACGGCGAGCCGCGGATGATGCCCATCATCCAGAGCACCACTTTCAAATATGACTCCTCTGAGGAGATGGGCAAGCTCTTTGACCTGGAGAAGAGCGGCTACTTCTACACCCGCCTGCAAAATCCCACCAACGACTATGTCGCGGCCAAGATCGCCGCGCTCGAGGGCGGCACCGCTGCGATGCTCACCTCCTCCGGCCAGGCGGCGAGCTTTTTCTCCATCTTCAACATCTGCACGGCGGGCGACCACGTCGTCTCCTCCGCCACCATCTACGGCGGCACCTTCAATCTCTTCCATGTGACGATGAAAAAGATGGGCATCGACTTCACCTTCGTCGACCCCGGCTGCTCGGATGAGGAGCTGGAGGCGGCCTTCCGCCCGAACACGAAGGCGGTCTTCGGCGAGACCATCGCCAATCCCGCCCTCGTCGTGCTCGACATCGAGCGCTTTGCCAGGGCGGCCCACGCGCACGGCGTGCCCCTCATCATCGACAACACCTTTGCCACCCCCATCAACTGCCGCCCCTTCGAGTGGGGCGCAGACATCGTCATCCACTCCACCACCAAGTACATGGACGGCCACGACTGCGGTGTGGGCGGCTGCATCGTGGACTCCGGCCGGTTTGACTGGATGGCCCACGCGGACAAGTTCCCCGGCCTCTGCACCCCGGACGAGAGCTATCACGGCATCACCTACGCCGAGCGCTTCGGCAAGGAGGGGGCCTATATCACCAAGGCGACCGCCCAGCTCATGCGCGACCTCGGCTCCATCCCCGCGCCGATGAACGCCTTCCTGCTCAACCTCGGTCTGGAGAGCCTGCATGTGCGCATGCCGCGCCATTGCGAGAACGCGATGAAGGTCGCCCGCTTCCTGCAGGGACATGAGAAGGTCGCCTGGATCAACTACCCCGGCCTGGAGAACAGCCCCTACCACGCCCTGGCACAGAAGTATATGCCGAACGGCACCTGCGGTGTCATCGCCTTCGGCGTCAAGGGAGGCCGCGCCGCAGCGGAGACCTTCATGAGCCACCTGAAGCTGGCCATGATCGCCACCCATGTGGCAGACGCGCACACCTGTGTGCTCCATCCTGCCTCCTCCACTCACCGTCAGCTCACCGACGAGGAGCTGGTCGCCGCCGGCGTCAGCCCCGACCTCATCCGCCTGTCCGTCGGCATCGAGAACGGCGACGACATCGTCGCCGATGTCGCCCAGGCCCTCGCGGCGATCTGAGCATAAGCCGCCTCTCCATCGGAAAAGGGCGTGCTGCCATTTTCGCAGCACGCCCTTTGTTGTGTCTGAAGGCTGGTACACTGAGCCGCCACCCGCTCCGGAATGGCGGCTTTTTCTTACGGCTCGAGGATGTGATGATGCTCGAGGCGGCGGACGAACTCCTCTGTGTCGGCGCGGGCAGTGGCTTCGTCCACCTCAAACTCCCCCACCACCGCCTCCACCAGCTCATCCAGGGTCTTGGGGGTGCGCAGCTGCTCCCAGATGAAGTAGCCCACCTCGTTCGTGGAGACCAGACTGCCAAAGTCCAGCGCCGCCATGCCGGTCGGGACCAGCACATACTCCCCCGCGATCTCGCGGAGCATGAAGTCACTCTTGATGACCATCGCGTCCTCCCCTCAGTGCTCGTAGACCATGACGCGGGTGGACTGGGTGATCAGCTCGTTGATCTCCGCGATCTCCACCGCGGAGAACTCCGCCGGGATCTCCGCCGGGTCCACCTCCTCAAAGGTGGCAAAGCCGATCACCTCGGAGTAGACGTCCTTCGTCCCGGCGTCGCCGCGCTCGCCCTCCAGCGGCGCGGCGTGGATGCACATCTCCTCCCCCTCCAGCGTGAAGGTGAGGTAGACGCCCGCGCTGTCCATCGCGTCCTCCAGGGCGGTCTCCCCCGCCGTGTAGAACGCGCCCGGCTCAAAGGCGGGGTACTGGATCGAGATGCCGGTCAGCACCGCCGCCGAGAGCCAGTGCTCATAGGGGGCCTCCATCCGGTCCTCCAGCTCCAGGTCCGCCGGGGGAAGTGTCTCCTCCTGTCCGTCCGTCTGTTCCGTCTGGCCGTCCGAGACGCTCTCTCCGTCCTGCGGGCCGCTCTCCGCGCCGCCCAGGCGGGACCAGAGCGCCGCCGCGAGCAGGGCCAGCACGACCACCACCGCCGCGATGCCGATCAGCAGGTACGGCTTGCGCCCCGCTTTTTGCCGTATACGGCTGCCACTTCTCTTACTCATCGTCCGTTTCCTCCATTGATGCAAGCTGTCTGCGCCACTCCTGCTCGGAGACCTCCGTCATCCGGCAGAGATAGGGCGCCTTTTCGTTCACCGAGCCGGTCTCCGCCAGCAGGATGGCCGCGCAGGGGTGACAGATCTCCTTCTTCGTGCAGCCCGCGCAGCCGCGCAGGACCTGCTGCCGCCGGACCTCCGTCGTGATGCGCTCCCAGCAGGGGGCGAAGCCCTCCCGGAAGGGCTCGGTCACCACCGGGAACTCCATCATCCCGCAGGCGGTCATCTTGCCCTCCCAGTTGATCCAGACGCTGCTGCGGCCCGCGCGGCACTGCATCTCGCCGCTGCCGTCCGAGCCCCAGGTCTCGTCCTCCGCCTGCTGCTCCGCCGCCTCGATCTTGTCGAGCATCCAGCGCGCCGCCTCGCGGAAGCGCTCCTCGCCCAGCCGGTAGCGCTGCTTGAGCACGTTCAGCCGCCCGGACTCCTCCGCCGTCAGCCGGGAGTCGGTCGCCTCCCGCGTCCGGCGGACCGGCGGGAACATATAAGTCGCAATGTTCGCCTGGCAGCCGTGGCCGTGGGCAAAGGCGATGATCTCGCGCAGGTCGTCCTGATTCTCCGGGATGATGCTGCCGTTGACCACCACATGGATGCCCGCCTCACGCAGCAGGGCGATCCCCCGCTCCGCCCGCTCAAAGCCGTCCGGATTCTGACAGAGCCGCCCGTAGGTCTCCCGGCTCGCCCCGTAGAGGGTGATGTTGATCCGGGTGGGGGCCCGCTGCTTGAGCCATTCCACCGTCTCCCGGTCGATCAGCGTCCCGTTGGAGTTGATGACCAGCAGAAAGCCCATGTCGTGCAGCGTCTCGTAGAGCCGCCGGAACTCGGGATAGAGGAACGGCTCCCCGCCGGTGAGCAGGAGATAGAGCATCCCCGCCTCCCGGCACTCCTTCGCCAGCGCGATCCACTCGTCCGCCGTGATCTCCCGCTTGCCCAGGCGCGCCAGCTCCGCCTTCGTCTTGCGGACATAGCACATCCGGCAGGCAAAGTTGCACACCGGCGAGAGCTCAAACGTCCCGCCCAGCGGGATGCGCAGCCGCGCCGCCTTGCTGTAGAGATAGTCCTTATACGTCCTCATGCAAACCTCCCATTGCCCGCTCCAGCGCCTCCACAGCGCCCAGGTCCGCCCGGTTGCGCAGGCGGAGCACCGGTACCGCCCCGATGAGGTCCATCGCGAGATGGCCCGCCAGCGCCGTCTCCGCCTTGCTCCAGCGGTGAAACGCCAGCCCGGCCAGCACCGCCCGGTAGCGCGCCGCCGCCGTCATGGGCAAGATCACATTCTCCGGCCCCTGCTCGAGCAGGACGATGGCCGCCAGCGGCGCCGTCTCGTTGCGGCAGATCTTGGACGAGCCGCAGACGGACACCCCGCCGGCACACCACCCCGCCGCGCGGGGGAAGACCAGCGCCCGGTCGCCGTTGATCACCTCCGCGCCCCGCTCCCGCCGCCACAGCTCCGCCTGGGTGGACTTGCCCGCCCCGCTGAACCCGGCAAAGAGGATCGCCCGGCCCCGGTGGCGGATGTAGGAGCAGTGCAGGGTCCCGCAGCGGCGGTGCAGCAGGCCGCTGTGAAAGCCGGAGAGGGAGAGGAGCCAGTTGACTGAAAAAACCGGGTCCTCATACAGCTCCGGATGGACCGTGGCCGTGATTTCCGCCCCGCTCCAGTCCTCCGGCGCAATGCGAATGGCGGGGTCTGGCGTTCGGAACCAGTTGTAGAGATAACATCTCCCCCCGCGCTCCTCATAGCGCATGAGGCCGGAGCGCCGGGCGTCCTCCGGCAGTATGATGGTCTCCGTTCTTGCGTACAGGGTCACGTCCGGCACAGCCTCGCCCGTCCGGAATGGCTCCAGATACGGGCCGTCCGGCAGGTGCGCAGGGCAGCCCTTCACCGCGAGGGAGATATCCGCAAATTGATAGTATCTTGTGTTCATCGTACCACATCATAGAAGAGGGGGCATACCTCGCATGAGGTATGCCCCCAAGAGGACGGGTCAGGAATTCATAAAGGTGGTGGTGCCCAGCGGTCCGTTATAGCAGACCTTGGTGCCGGGTTCGACCTCTACGGATGAAAGACAAGCTAGTCCGAAATACTGCGGATGCGCATTCGGCCCCTTATCGTCACACAGCGTGCAGGTCTCATAGCTGTATCCCAGCGCGATCCCATTTTCGCCGGAGCAGCTCGCCACGGCGGTGTCCAGCTGGAAGGGCTCCACGATCAGGTAGGGCTTGGCATAGGTTCTCTTCATGCGCAATTCCCTCCTTCCTTTAGAGCAGGGTGACCCGGACGGCAACCGTCTGGGTGCTGACGACGGTTCCACCATCGGCCCCCGTCAGGGAGACCACGAAATTGGTGTTGCCGATCAGCCTGTAGGTGTACGGCTTGAGCTGGAGGGTGTAGGTGAACGTGCCATCACTGTTCGCCTTGCCCTCGCTGACGGTCAGCGCGTTGAGGGCGCCGCCGCCCACCGTGTAGGTACGGCTGCCCGCCTTGACGGTGAAGGTCTGGCCAGTGGCAAGCTGCTTACTGGTGGTGACCTCCATGGTCATGGTCCGGCCATAGCGGACGCGGTTGGTGGTCACGGTCACGCCGTTCTCCTGAATGGTGGCCTCAGTCGTTGCCGGCTCAGACGGAGTAGCTCCCTCGGCGACCGCCTTGGTGTACTTAAACTCGGCGGTGGAGGGGGTGGCGAAGGTGGCCTTCACGTCGGTGATGGAGAGGATGCCGTCGCCGCTGGCCTTGGAGATGTAGACGGTGTACTGATACCTGCCGCCATCATTCCCCGCCACACCGAGGTTCTCCAGCTTGTAGTTCATGGCGGTGGCGGTGGCGATGCTGGCCGTATTCGATTCTCCGTTCACGCTGACGCTCATGGTGACAGACTTGCCGTCCGCGCTCTTGGCGCCGATCTGGAGCGTGGCAACCTTAGAGCTGGTTTCCAGAATGAAGCCGATCACGGAGCCCGTGCTGTTCAGATAGGCCTCGTTGTTGGGGCCGACCAGGGTGTAGTCGATGACGCCGCCATTGTCCTCCACGGAGCCCGCATTGATGTAGAGGACGCCGTTGCCGCTATCGCTTACGCTGTTGTAGGTCTCAGCGTCAATGATGGCGTTGCGGAGCTTCAGGCGAACCGCGTTGGCCTCGTTGTCCGTCTGGTACTGGGTGCCCTCGGCGGTCAGCGGGTTGTAAATCTGCACCGCATCAATGACGTGGTAGCCGCCCTGGCTCAGAGCCGGATAAGCCGTATTCGTATACTCCGCAAAGGCGGTGACTGTGACCGTATAGGTGTCATAGGCCAGGTCCTTCACGGTGTAGACCGGAATCTGATACAGCGTCTCATTGCCCGTGTTCAGGACGGAGGTGTTCTTCACCATCGTGCCGGAATCGTTCACGACCTTGATGGACAGCAGGCCATTGGTCTTACCCGTCTGGCTGTAGAGGTCAAAGCCGGTGCCGGTGAAGGTGAAGGTGGCCGTCTGGCTGTCCCCCTTCTCAGCAATGTTGACCGTATGCGCCGAGCCGTTGGAGTAGTTGCTAAAGCTTGAGTAAGCGCTGTCGTAGCCGTACGGCGTGGTGTTGTAGGTCTGGGTGCTGTCGGCAGTGTTGCCCGTGGTAGTCCAGCCGTCAGAGTAGGTAATCAGGCCGCAGTCGTCCTCGTAGTAGACGGTGGTGGCGGGGATTACACGGAGATATGTCGTGGTGGTTGACCCCGCATCGGTGTCACTGAATGTTGCGGTCAGCTCCACGTCATCCATTCTGGGGCTCATGGTGTTGGGCGTGTAGGTGACCGATTTATCAGCGTTGACCGTCACCGTGCCGTAGCGAGCCGTGCCAGCGGTAACTGTGGTGGCATTTTGCAGGGCAAGCTCACTAGCCGGTACCGTGATGGGCAGGCCATAGTCATAGACCACCGTATGAGTGTCCTCAAACTCATAGTACAGATAGACATCCTTGCCGTCTTCACTACGCGTCACCCCTACGCAGGTATAGTCACGGTCGGCATAGGCGTAGGAGAGCTCGGTCAAGGTCGAAAGGTCAGAGGAGACGGTCTGCTCACGGTTATTGCTGTTGATCACAGTGCCGTTGAGCAGATCGCCCTTCCAGGGGTCAGACAGAGCGATATTCTCATTAAAGACTGTGCCGGAATTTACAGCAATGTTGTAATTATAGAACTCATAGTTCTCAGTTCTGTCAATATAGTGGACCGTCAGAGAGTCCTCCGTGACCTTGGCCCGGAGATAATAGGTGACGCGCATGCCCTGAAGATTGTAGATCTCAATGGCCTGAAGATCCGGGCTCCCGCCAATGACGCAGGAATAAGTGCCGGAAATACTGGTCCATGCCTCCATGCCGCTGTTGTCCAGGTCCTCCTGCGTGGCCGCCCAGGCGACTGTCTCCGTGCCGTCGTAGCTATAGCGCTGAGTGCTCGCGGTATCACTTCCAAAGTCGGCCCTGTCATCGTCGCTGGTGGGCGTCAGCGTGATGAGGTAAATCTCATACTCCGCCGTCTCCAGAGCACGAATCGGCTTGAGGGTACGGTATGGTCCCACACCGTCGCAGTGATAGAGCAGTGTCTTTTCCGTGCTAAAGCTATCGGGCACGCGCTCGCCGCTGGGATAACGCACCGCGAAGTCAAGACGGACGTACTTGCCATCCAGCCAAGAGGCGCCGCTCCACTCATCTCGCTCTACGCCGTAGTCCACGAAGACGGTGGTCACCTCATCGGTAACTTCAGACACCTGCATGTAGTAGGCCACAATCTGATCGTCGCTTCGCACTCGCGTCCATTCTTCGCCATCCGCAGAGTACCACCAGGCTCCCTGCCAATAACGGATATGGGTGATATCGGTGCCGTGCTCGTCGGTGCACATATCGACACCATCATCGCCCGCAGTGTACTGGTGGTATCCATCTGGAAGTCTTCTGGCCTTCCAGTAGACCGTCTCATAGCCATCGCCAGCCTTAACGGCATCCTCCGGAACCAACGCGCTGATGACGACGCCGTCCTCACCATACGCTGTCTGAGCGCTAATCGCAGTGCGCTGGTTGCCATTGGCATCATTGACATGAGCGTTGGTAATCCAATACTCAATGGTCAGCGGATCAACCTGGCTCAGGTCCTCTGCCACCACATTGACCGTAAACACCTGATCGCCCAGGGTGACGGTGGTAATCTTGCCGGCGGCATCCGCGGCCGCGGTGAAGGTCACCGTGGTGGAGGCGGGGACAGGTTCGGTAGTGCCGGAAATCTGATAAACATCAATGCTGGGGGAGCGCCAATCCGGCCAGCTGGTTTCATCAGAGCCGCATTCCACCACATTAGTGATAGAATCAGTCGTAGAATAACCCCAGCTATAGTAGTATGTTCTCCATGAACGGCTTCTCTGCGCATAGAGCGGATAATAGTTGCCGTCACTTGTCCGGTAATAATAGCCAGTCGCTCGCCAGCTACCGTTGCTATCGCTGCGAATTAGATCATCGTAGGAGACATCGACCTCTGCATAGGTCGTGCCGCCCTCCACCGCGTCGTTGCCGGTCACCGTGACGTTAGTGACAATGCTCGTGTCCTCAATCACGGCGGTTTCGCCGCTGTAATTCACGTTCTCGATGGTCTCAGTGGCCGTGCCGCCCGCGGTAACCGTAATGGTGATGGGGTCGCTCAGCAGCACAATGCCGGCCTCGGAGAAGTGCGGGCAGGTAAAGGTGAAGGTGCTGTTGTCCTCACTCAGCGTGCCGTTGATCAGCGTATAGGTGCCGTCTTCTTCCTGCACAAATCCCTTAACCGTCTTGTCCGTCAAATCCCACTCCTCAGGGACAGGGATGGCGACGGTGGCAGAGCCGGTGTAGCTGCCATCGGCAGTGGTGGGAGTGATGCTGTAGGCGACAACCTCAGCCGCGCCCGCGATCGTGGGAACATTCTCCGTAATCTGAACAGCCGTCACGCCAGTCAGGCCGGGGGCGGTCACGCGGACGTTGGTAGTCGTATCCGTCACGGTGGCCGGTTCCGTCTCGGTCTCGCCGCCGCCGGTGGTGCCAGCGATGGCCTTGCCAAAGGCGGTGATGGTGGCGGCGGTGTCGGCTACCACACTGTCAGCGGTGTCAGCGCCGGGCACGTCGCACCAGATGCAGAACATCGCGCCGGCGGGGTTGGAGATGGTGTCGCCCATGAAGGCAGTGGCCTTAAAGCCGGAGGCCTTCTCGGCCGAGCACTGGGCGTCAGTCTTCCCCAGCACCCAATAGTAGTCGCCATGGGTGTTGATCATCTGGAAGCCCTGCTCTGCCAGGAAGGAGGCGGAGGCCACCTCGTAGCCGATCCAGCCGGAGGACCAGTAGGCGATCAGGATATCCTTGCCGATGGGGTAGGTGGTATCACTATTATAGTAGATACCGTCGTTGAAAGCCATGGGGGTCATCCCAGCGTCCTTCACCATCGCGGCCAGCTCGTTGACATAGGTTACAAATGCGCCATATTCACCATCCTGTTGCAGCTGGCCAAAGCCCATGCCGCCGTGCGAGTACGACAGATCGTTGGCGTACTCGTCCGCGCCGATGTTGAAGATGGTGCAGCCTTTCTCGGCAAAGTAATCGATGTACTTCTTCACCAGCGCCTGGGTGAAGGCCACAGCCGTCTCGTTGGTGACGTCAATCGTTCTATCCGAATAGTCGCCCGCATACTGGTAAGCGAGATTTTCCCCAGTGAGCGCTTCCGCAGCGTCGAGGATCGCGTCCATATGGCCCGGGGTGTTGAGCAGCGGGATAATCTCCATGTCGTTTTCCTTGGCATAGGCGATGATCTCGTCCATCTCGTCCTGGGTCAGCTCGTTCTTGTCACCGGCGTCATAATAAGCCTCGTTGGCAGCCTGGATGGCGGCGGTCACCTTTTCACTAGTGTAGGTGACCGACTGAGTGGTGGTAACAGGCTCAGCGGCCGGGGTGCTTCTGCTGGAAGCGGTGGGCACGGCAGAGGTCTCCTCCGCGGGCTCCTCTTCCGCGGGAATCTCCTCTTCGGCAGGCTCCCCGGCGGGCGTCTCCTCCTCAGAGGGTTCTTCCTCGGCAGGCTCCTCAGCGGCGGTCTCCTCCTCAGAGGGCTCCTCAGCCGGGACCTCCGCCTCGGGCTCTTCCACGGGTGTCTCCTCCGCGGGCTCCTCGCTCTCGGTCACGGGCTCGTCAGCGGCCTGCTCATCGACGTCATAGGTGGTGACCGTCTGCTCCACCTCAATGGACATGTCGTTGAGCAGGAAACGCAGGCCGTCGTTGCCGAACGCCAGCTCCAGATAGTTAAAGCCGGCATCCGAGGCGGTGTCAATGATGCTCTTGATGTTGTCCACGCTGAAGTACTTGCGGCCGCTGTCCAGGTGGACGATGCGGTAGTCAAGCTCAGACGAGGTGCTGTTCCCCGTGGCCATGGCGGACATGGGCAGGAGGGTCAGCGTCATCACCAGTGCGAGCACGAGTGACAGCAGTCTGTGTTTGAATCTCCTCTCCATACACTTCTACTCCTCTCAGGAAAGAATGGATTTATAAGTAACAGACTGTAACGGCCTGCTTACCTATCGTGGTCAGGGTTATTTTCCTGTCAAAGGTACTTTGACAGGAAAGCGCAAATGTGCACATTTGCGCGGCGCCGGGGGTGGCGCAATTTTGCCCATACTCTGCCCCAAGTTAGGCTTATTATAGCCCCCGGAATTTGTGATGTCAAGAATTTCCAGAGATTATCTCCCGATTTTCTCGCCGTCCGGCGGGGCGGTCCGGGCGGGCGGGCTGCCGCCAAACCGCCCTCAAAACAAACGATCGTCCGGTTTCGGGCGGCAATTCTGCGGCAAGGGAAGGAAATCAGGCGGCAAATCGCATGAAAAAGCCTGTGAATCGCCGTTTTTGGCGATGGAATGGCCCGGTTTCCGGCGCCCGTGCTTCGCAGTGCTTTCCGGAGCCGCTTTCTATGGACCATGTCAGGCGTTTCTGTCGTAATATGGAATAAAGCAATACTTTATGTAGACTTATGTGTTCCGGATTTATGCCGGACTGCCGCACCACCGGATGAGGGTGGCATATCTATCGCCTTTTCGCCGTTCCGGGAGAAATGCGCGCAGACCGCCAACGGCGCTTCCGCTCCGTTTTCATACAGAACGCAACGAGAAGGCTCCGAACAACGCCAGACGGCCCCGGCAGGAATCACCCGCCGGGGCCGTCTGGTTGAGAGAGAAAAGAGAGAAGAGAGAGAATGTCAATGCTTGCTGTCCCTGACAGTGAGCAGTATAGCACAGTCTCTCTCCGAATGCGTGACCATTCTGCGTCCATTTCGCAAACAAAGTGTGAACAAACACAAAGCCGCAGACTGCGTCAGTCTGCGGCTTCTGCCAGATGGACCCGAAGGGGATCGAACCCTCGAACCTCACGGATGCGAACCGTGCGCTCTCCCAGCTGAGCTACGGGCCCGTATACGCTGCCGGAAATCGGCAACGGTATTATTATAGCAGACTTTCGGGGAATGTAAAGAGTTTTTTTGAGAAAATTTCTGTCCGGGCCAGGAGACCGGCCCGGACAGGGGGGATCGCCCGTCACTCCACGGTGACGCTCTTGGCGAGGTTGCGCGGCTTGTCGATGTCGCAGCCGCGCATCAGCGCGACATAGTAGGCAAAGAGCTGCAGCGGCACGATGGCCAGCGAGGGGAGAAACATGAGGTCGGTGTCCGGGATGACGATGAGGGAGTCGGCGTGCTTTGCCATCTCCTCCGCTCTGGAGCGGGTGGTGAGGCCGAGCACCCGCGCGCCGCGGGACTTGACCTCGACGACGTTGCTCACGTCCTTGTCAAAGAGCGGCGCGTAGCTCGCCAGGGCGACCACCAGCGTCCCATCCTCGATCAGGGAGATGGTGCCGTGCTTGAGCTCGCCGGCGGCGTAGGCCTCGGAGTGGATGTAGGAGATCTCCTTGAGCTTGAGCGAGCCCTCCAGCCCCATCGCATAGTCCAGATTGCGGCCCATGAAGAAGATGGACTCGTGGTTGAAATAGAGGGAGGCGTAGTACTGGATCTCCTCCGTATGGCGCAGGATCTCGGCGATTTTGTCCGGGATGCGCAGCATCTCGCCGAGCAGCTCCGCCTCCCGCTCCGGCGTGAGGCGGCCGAGCAGGCGGGCCGTCCAGATGCCGAAGAGCATCAGCACCGCCAGCTGGGTGGAGTAGGCCTTGGTAGTCGCCACGGCGATCTCCGGCCCCGCCCAGGTATAGAGGACGTAGTCCGCCTCCTTGGCGATCGAGCTGCCCACCACGTTCACGATGGCGAGCGTCTTCGCCCCCAGCCGCCTGGCCTCGCGGAGGGCGGCCATCGTGTCCAGCGTCTCGCCGGACTGGCTGATGACGATGACCAGGGAGTTCTCGTCCACCAGGGGGTTGGAGTAGCGGAACTCAGAGGCGAGGACCACCTCCACCGGCTTGCGCAGCAGCTGCTCGAGCTGGTACTTGCCCACCACACCGACATGGTAGGACGAGCCGCAGGCGACGATGTAGAGCCGGGAGAGGCTCTGCAGGAAGTCCGCATCCAGGCCGAGGCCGTCGAGCACCACCTGTCCGTTCTGGATATGGGGGGCGATCGCCTTGCGCACCGCCTCCGGCTGCTCCATGATCTCCTTGAACATGAAGTGCTCATAGCCGCCCTTCTCCGCGTCCGCGATATCCCAGTCCACCGTGCTGCGCTCCTTCTCCACCGGCTGGAGGAGGGCGTCATAGACCTGGATGCCGTCGCGGGTGAGGATGGCGAGTTCACCGTCCTCCATATAGCTCACCGTCTTGGTGTACTTGATGAGGGCGGTCACGTCGCTGGCGAGGAAGTTGCAGCCCTCGCCGTAGCCGAGGACGAGGGGGCTGTCCTTGCGCGCGGCGATAAGCTGGCCGGGATGGTCCGAGCAGAGGATACCGAGGGCATAGGAGCCCTCGATCCGGTGCAGGACCTTGAAGGTGGCCTCCACCAGGTCGCCCTGGTAGTAGTAGTCCAGCAGCTGGGCGACCACCTCGGTGTCCGTGTCCGAGTGGAAGACCACGCCCTGACTTTGCAGGTACTCCTTGATCTCCATATAGTTCTCAATGATGCCGTTGTGCACCACCGCGATGCGGCCGGAATTGCTCAGATGGGGGTGAGAGTTGGCATCCGAGGGTTCGCCGTGCGTCGCCCAGCGGGTGTGGCCGACGCCCACCGTCCCCTCCAGCTTCGCCCCGCCGTCCACCAGGTCGGAGAGCACGGCAAGGCGCCCCTTTGCCTTGACCAGCTGAAGGCCCTGCTGCTCCCCGAAGACCGCCAGACCGGCGGAGTCATAGCCGCGGTATTCCAGGCGGCGTAAGCCGTCGAGCAGGACGGGCGCGGCCTGCTCACCGCCGATAAAACCGACAATTCCACACATAGGTATTCCTCCCAGCTTGTGGTACTGACCGGAAAAGAGCAGGGTGGCAGCGCTTTGCCGTTCCCTGCTCTTCTCCCTTGAATATCAGGTACGCATTACTTGGTGCCGAAGATCCGGTCTCCGGCGTCGCCCAGACCAGGGACGATGTAGCCGTGGTCGTTCAGGCACTCGTCCACCGCAGCGACGTAGATATCCACGTCGGGATGCTCGCGGCGCATCCGCTCGATGCCCTCCGGGGCGGCGAGGATGTTCATCATCTTGATGTGGCGGCAGCCGTAGCCCTTAAGGAACTGGGCCGCGGCGCTGGCCGAGCCGCCGGTGGCGAGCATGGGATCGACAATGATCGCCTCACGCTCGGAGATATCGGGCGGCATCTTGCAGTAGTACTCCACCGGGGCGAAGGTGTCCGGGTCGCGGTAGAGGCCGATGTGGCCCACCTTGGCCGAGGGGAGGATGGAGAGCATCCCGTCCACCATGCCGAGCCCGGCGCGGAGAATGGGGACGATCGCCACCTTCTTGCCCGCCAGCGTCTTGCACTGGGCGACGCCCACCGGAGTCTTCACCTCGATGTCGCGCGTGGGCATGTCGCGCGTGGCCTCATAGCACATCAGCGCGGCGATCTCGCCGGTGACGGCGCGGAACTCCCGCGTGCCCGTCCGCTCGTCGCGGAGGATCGCCAGCTTATGGTGGATCAGCGGATGGTCGAAAATATGAACGTGATCGGTCATGTCGGACTCCCCTTTCAAACTGGACGGCCCTGACGGGCCAGGCGCTCCCGCTCAGCCTGGGAGAGGCGGATGTACTGCGCGCGCAGCCCCGCCGCATCGGTGCAGCGGCCGGCACGGGCCATCTCCAGCGCAGCGCGGGCCACGCCCCAGGCGGTTTGGAAGCGCAGGTGCGGCGGCGCCAGCTCCTGGCGGGCCCCGCGTCTTCTCCCGTCATTATAACACAGCTCCGCGCCGTCTCCAACCAAAACTTGCTCCGTTTTTTCCCCCAGCTCGGAAAAAAGCTCCTCCAGGGAGATTGCCCGGTCGGGACACAGGCGCTCCAGGTGCTCGCCGTCGGAGAAAAAGCGGGCATTGTAGACCTGTCCCCGCCGCGCGTCCATCGCGCAGAGGATCTCTCCGCGCCGGTGGGCCATCTGCCAGGCCATCGCCTCGAGGGTGGAGACGCCGCAGCACGGCTTCTCCGTCGCCCAGCCGAGTCCCTTGGCGGCGGCGAGGCCGATGCGCAGACCGGTAAACGAGCCCGGCCCGGCGGCGCAGGCGATCAGGTCCACCTCCCGGAGCGGCACGCCGCAGCGGTCGAGCAGGTCATGGCAGAGCGGCATCAGCGTCTGGCTGTGGGTCAGGCCGCTGTTCTGATAGCTCTGCGCCACCAGAAACTCGTCCCGGCAGAGGCAGACGGAGACCGACTTTGCACTCGTGTCCAGCGCCAGAATATTCACAGTCCTTCCACCCCCGAAATGGTAATCACCCGCTCGTCCTCCCCCGCGCCGCGGCGCAGGTCAACGCGGATGGTCTCCCCGTCCTGAAAGAGGTCCTCCGCCACCTCGCTCCACTCCACGGCGCAGACGCCGCCGCGGGCGAGGTAGTCCTCCCAGCCGATGTCATAGAGCTCATCCGGGCCGGAGAGGCGGTAGAGGTCAAAGTGAAACAGCGGCAGGCGGCCGCCAGTGTGCTCGTCCACAATGGTAAAGGTGGGAGAGGTCACCCGGCCGGGAATGTCCAGCCCCCGCGCCAGGCCGCGGGTAAAGGCGGTCTTCCCCGCGCCGAGGTCGCCGGTGTAGGCGATCACCGCGCCGGGGACCGCCAGACGGCCCAGCCGCTCGCCCAGCGCCTCCGTCTGGGCGGGGGAATGGGTGTAATAAATCATGCCTCGGCCCCTTTTCTCCGTCAAATTCGTTCAGAACAGGGAGAGTATAGCACACTCTCCGCCGCCATGCAAGCAAAAATACAGATGATAAAAACCGGGGACGGCCCGACGGGCCGTCCCCAGAGCGCTTATTCCACCGTCTTGAGCGATTCCACCATGTCGATCTTCCGGAGCCGGCGGCTGCCGACCAGGTTGACGATGAAGGCAAAGGCGAGCGTCATGGCCACCGAGATGAGATAGCTGGACAGATGGGCCGAGCGGCCGAACATGACCAGGTCCACCTCCACGGTGGTGATGAGATAGCTGTGGAACCACTTGCCCACCAGCACGCCAAGGGCCATGCCGATAAAGGTGAGCACCAGATTCTCCCGGAACACGTAGTCGCGCAGCTCCTTCTCCCGGAAGCCGAGCACCTTGAGGGTGGCCAGCTCGCGCAGGCGTTCGGTGATATTGATGCTCGAGAGGTTGAGCAGCACCACAAAGGCGAGCGCGCCGGCGGCGCTGATGATGATGACCACCGCTGGATAGACGCCGTTGAGCTGGCTGCGCACCATCTCCTCCATCTCCTCCATGTAGTACACGCCGCTCACCGCCTCCAGGCCGAGCAGGCGGCTGCCGATGCCGGCCCAGTCGGCGCTGTCCTGATAGCGGAGGAGGATCTGCTCCTCCTCCGGCGCGTGGCCGAAGGCGGCCTCATAGCAGACGTCCGTCATATAGAGGTAGTGCTGGATATAGTTCTCCACGATGCCGGTGATTTTGATCTCCGCGCGCTCATCGCCGGAGATCACCGTCACCGTGTCCCCGACGCCCACCTCCAGCAGCTCGGAGGTCTTCTCCGAGATCAGAGCGCCGTCTGCCTGCATCTCCACCGGGTCGAGGGTGAGCCGGTCGTGGAAGTCGAGCAGGCCGTCCAGGTCCTCCGGCTGATGGACGGACATCAGGTTGCCGTCCAGCGAGTAGGCCGGGCTCTCCAGGGTAACGGTGGTGAGGTAGACCGGGGCGTAGCCGTCCAGGGCGGTCTCCGCCGCGAGGGCCTCGTCCAGAGCGGCGCGCTCCTCCGGCTCCGCGCCGCTGTCGGTGTAGACGATGGCGGAGTAGAGGGTGATGCGGTCAAACTGGATGTCGAGCACGTCCATGATGGAGTCGTGCAGGCCGAAGCCGGAGATGATGAGACCGGTACAGCCGGCGATGCCGATCACCGTCATCCAGAACCGCTTCTGATAGCGAAAGAGATTGCGCGCCGTGACCTTGTGGCTGAAGGACATCCGCCTCCAGAGGAAGGGGATGCGCTCCAGCCAGACCCGCTTGCCAGGGTCTGGGGCCTTCGGGCGCATGAGGGCGGCCGGGGTGGCGCGCAGGGCGGTCAGCGCCGCGGCGAGCACCGCGACGGTGCAGCAGCCCACCGCCATGAGGACGCAGATGGCCGCCATCGTCCAGTCCACCGTCAGCACGACGCCGGGATAGTCGTACATCACCTTCCAGCAGGAGACGATCACCCACGGGATGAAGGTCCCGCCGAGCAGCAGGCCGATCACGCTCCCGGTGAGGGAGGCGGCCAGCCCGTAGCCGACGTACTTGCGCGCGATATCCAGGCGGGAATAGCCCAGCGCCTTGAGACCGCCGATCTGGACGCGCTGCTCCTCCACCATGCGGGTCATCGTGGTCAGGCAGACCAGGGCTGCCACCAGGAAGAAGACGGTGGGGAAGACGGTGGCCAGCTTGTCCATCCGCTCGGCGTCCTGCTGGTAGCTGGCAAAGCCGGTGTTGCTCGTCCGGTCGAGGACGTACCACTCGCCCGGCTCGATCTCGTCCACCTCGCGCTGTCCGTCCTCGATCTCGGCACGGGCATCGGCGAGCTCCTGCGCCGCCTCCGCCTCACCGTCGTAATATTCGGCGAGTCCGTCCTCATACTCCGCCTGACCGTCCGTCAGCTCGAGGAAGGCGTCCGCCAGCTCGGCCTCCCCGTCCGACAGCTGGGTGCGGGCGTCCTCCAGCGAGGCCAGCCCGTCATAGTATTCTGCCCAGCCGTCGTCCAGCTCTGCACGGCCGGAGACCAGCTCCGCCCAGGCGCCGGCAAGCTGGGCAGCGGTGTCGTCCAGCACGCCCTTCGCCCCGTCCAGCTCCGCCTGCGCCGCCTCCAGCTGGCTGCGCCCGGAGGCGAGCTCCGCCGCGCTGGCCTCCAGCATCGTCTTTGTCGCGTCCAGCTCCGCACGGCCGGCCTCCAGCCCCGTCTTCGCCATGTCCAGCTCGGTCCGTGTCGCCGCGAGGGTCGCCGCGCTCGTATCCAGCTCCGTCCGCGTCGCCGCGAGGGTCGCCGCGCTCGTATCCAGCTCCATCCGCGTCGCCGCGAGGGTCGCCGCGCTCGTATCCAGCTCCGTCCGCGTCGCCGCAAGAGTCGCCGCGCTCGTATCCAGCTCCGTCCGCGTTGCCGCGAGGGTCGCCGCATTTTCCTCCAGCTCCGTCCGGGCCGCCTCCAGTTCCGCCCACTGCGGCTCGAGGACCTCTCCCTGGGCGGCCAGCGTGGCCCTCTCCTGCTCCAGCGCCGCCTCACGGGCCTCCAGCTCTGTCCGGCTGGCCTCCAGCTCCCCGGCGAGGGCGCTCAGGCGGAGCTCCTCCTCGCCCAGCTCGGCGGCGATCTCCTCCTCGGTCCAGCCCTCCGCCTCCAGCGCGGCGCGGCGCTCCTCGAGCGCCTGACGGCCGGCCTCGCAGGCGTCCCAGTCCGTCTGCCAGCTCTCCCAGCTGGCCTGCAAATCGGCCTCACTCTGCGCGCAGGCGGACAGGGCGTTCTGATACGGCTCCCAGACCGGCTGGAAGGCGGCATAGTTCTCCTGATAGGCGGCCTCGCCCGCCTCATACTGCGCGAGTCCCTCGGCCCAGGCGGCCTCCCCCGCCTCGTACCGGGCGAGGCCCTCGGCGTAGGCGGTCTCCCCCGCCTCGTACTGGGCATAGCCCGCGGCGTAGGCCGCCTCCCCCGCCTCATACTGCGCATAGCCCTCGGCCCAGGCCGTCTCGCCCGCCTCGTACTGGGCAAGGCCCTCGGCGTAGGCGGTCTCCCCCGCCTCATACTGGGCGTAGCTCCCGGCATAGGCGGTCTCCCCCGCCTCATACTGCGCATAGCCCGCGTCATAGGCGTCCTGTCCCTCCTGGAACACCGCCCACTGTCCGCTCAGCTCGGCCGCGCCGCTCTCATACTGGGCCAGGCCGTTCTCATACTGCGCATAGCCGTCCTCATACTGGGCGAGGCCGTCGGAATAGTCGCTCTCCCCGCTCTCCAGCTCCGCCAGGCCGCTGGCCAGCTCCGCCTCGCCGTCGGCGATCTCCGTGCGCGCATCCTCCAGCTCCGCCGTGCCGTCATAGTACTCCGACCAGCCGTCGGTCAGCTCGGTGAGGGCGTCGGAGAGCTCCTGCCAGGCATCGGCCAGCTCCTGCTCTGCCTCCGCCTCGCCGTCATAGTACTCCAGCCACGCGTCGTCGATCTCCGCCTGCGCCTCGCCCACCACCTCCTCGGTGCGCGCCTGCTCCCGGAGCGCGCGCAGCGGCTCCAGTCCGTCGGTATAGCGGTCGATCAGGTCGGTATAGGCATCCTCATAGGCGTTGCAGGCCATCGCGCCCGCCACAGTGAGGTAGATGTCGGTATAGTAGTCCAGTGCGTACGCCTCCGGGTGCAGGGTGACGATGGCGGAGACGCTGCCGTTGCCCAGGGTGGAGGTGCCGCGGGTCATGGAGATGTAGAGCGGGCTCTCCCCCACGCCGACGATGGTAAAGGTCTCCACCGCGAGGCTGTCCTCATAGGCTCCGCTGCCGGTGTCCAGGGTGATGGTGTCCCCCAGCGACAGGCCGAGGGTCTCCATCATGCCCGGCTCCACCAGGCACTCCTCCGCCGTCTCCGGCAGGCGGCCCTCCGTCAGGCTGGGGGCGTTGAGTCCGCTGGCGCTCAGGCTGATCGCCTTGACCACCAGCGAGTCGCTCGCCCCGTCGTTGTAGGCGATGGCGTCCACGCTGTAGGCCCCCTCGGAGCGCTCGGTGCCCTCCGCCGTCCGGAGGGCCTCCACGTCCTCCTCCGTCAGGCCGAGGGTGGACATGATATGGGCGTCCATCAGGTCCTGCCCGTCCAGATAGGCGTCCATCGAGGCCATCATATCCGGCGCGGACATCCGCAGCCCGTAGAGGAAGCAGACCGCGATCACCACCAGCGTCAAAATAGACAGGAAGCGCCCGCGGGTCTTGCTGATCTCACGCAGGGCGTCCCGATTGAGTGCGCGCTTTGACATGGATAACTCCTTCCGTTGCCGCGTCCGTCACCATTCGATCTCTTCCACGCTGGTGGGGTGGTCGTTGGTCATCATGGAGGCGACCTGACCGTTCTTGATCCGGATCACCCGCTCCGCCATCGGCGTGAGGGCGGAGTTGTGGGTGATGACCAGCACCGTCATCCCCTGCGCACGGCAGGTGTCCTGCAGGAGCTTGAGGATCTGCTTGCCGGTGACATAGTCCAGCGCGCCGGTCGGCTCGTCGCACAGCAGGAGCTTGGGATTTTTCGCCAGGGCGCGGGCGATGGCCACCCGCTGCTGCTCGCCGCCGGAGAGCTGGGCGGGAAAGTTGTTCATCCGCCCGGCCAGGCCGACATGCTCGAGCACCTGGGCCGCCGGGAGGGGATCGCGGCAGATCTGCGCGGCGAGCTCCACATTTTCCAGCGCCGTCAGGTTCTGCACCAGATTGTAGAACTGAAAGACAAAGCCGATGTCGTGCCGGCGGTACTCCGTGAGCTGGCGCGCGTTGTAGCCGCTGATGCGGCGGCCGTCCACGATGATCTCCCCGCCGGTGCAGCTGTCCATCCCGCCGAGGAGGTTGAGCACCGTCGTCTTGCCCGCCCCGGAGGGGCCGACGATGACGACAAACTCCCCCTTCTCCACCTGAAAAGAGATGTCGGCGACGGCGACGATCTTCACCTCGCCCATCTGGTAATGCTTGGAAACGTGCTCTAGCTGGATATACGACATGGCTCTGCCTCCCGGGGATGCTCTGGCAATGCCCGCCGGGCCTCCGGCCCCGCGGTTTTTCTCTGTACAATTTATGATAACATGATTGTTTATACAGAACAACGGATATTTTGTAAATAAAGCTTCCGATCCGGAAGGATCGTCCTGCGCCCGGAACAACAAAAATCCCCCACAGACGCCGCAGCGTCCGCAGGGGGGTAAGGGGCAGGTCTTTTCAATCGTCCATCGCCGCGAGGCTGGTGAGGAACTGGACCGCCGAACGGGGGGTGCGGTTGGGATTGCGGATGTCCCAGCGGACGGCGAGGGCGGTCAGCCGCTCCGGGTCCATCTCCACCCCGCGGACCTGCGCCAGCGTACGCACCAGTTCGAGGAACTGCGGCTTGGTCAGCTCCTGGAAGAGGACGCGCAGGCCGAAGCGCTCGGCGAGGGAGGTCTTCTCATGGATGGTCTCTCGTGCGTCCACCTCGTCGCCGAGGCGGTCGGAGAAGGTCTCGCGCACCAGATGGCGGCGGTTGGAGGTGGCGTAGACCGCCACGTTGGCCGGGCGCGGCTCCACCCCGCCCTCCAGAATGGTCTTGAGGAGGGAGTAGTTGCGGTCGTCCTTTTCAAAGGCGAGGTCATCGATAAAGAGGATGAATTTCTGCGGCTGGTGACCGAGCATCCGCACCAGCTCGGGGATGCCGCCCAGATCGTTCTTGTCCACCTCGATCAGGCGCAGGCTCTCCATCCCCTCCATCCCAAGGAGGGACTTGACGGTGGCGGACTTGCCGGTGCCGCTCGCCCCGTAGAGGAGCATATTGTTTACCCGGTGGCCTGCGAGCATCGCGCGGGTGTTGGCCGCCACCTGCTCGCGCTGGCGCTGGTAGCCCAGCATCTCCCCGGCGGGAATGCAGTCCGGCTCGCGCACCGGGATGAGCTGGCCGCTCTGCCAGAGAAAGGCGCGGTAGCGCGCAAACTCCCCGCAGCCGTTGGCACGGTAAAAGGCGGTGAGCTCCCCGAGCGTGGGGAGGTCTCCGCCCGCCCAGAGCGGCAGCGGCTCCTCCGGCGACAGCTCCCGCGCCAGCGCCTCCCACGGCAGGGCGAGCAGGCGGCGCAGCACCTCCAGGTCGTGCCCCGCCGCGCGGGTGAGGGCCTCCGTCTCCTCCCCCTTGGCGACCGCCACGGCGTAGGGAGACTCGTCATAGCGCAGGTGGTCGGAAAGCCAGGCGGCCAGCGAGTCATAGCCCTCCTCCGCCAGGGCGAAAAAGGCGCTTCCGTAGCGGCTCAGGCGGTTTTCGCACCGCACGTCCAGCAGCTCCTCCACCGCGCGCAGGGCGGCGAGCTCCAGAAGCCCCCGGTAGACCGTCAGCCCGTCGAGCAGGCGGGATGCGGCGGCAAATTGCGTGTCCATGCTCTCTCCCTCTCTCTTTTCAGCGTTCAGCGGCGGCCGTGGATCACCGGCGGCCGCCGCTGCTCTGCCTCTCTTCTGTGCCGGTCAGGACTCAGCCCATATTGACCGTGATGGTGGTGGAGACGCCGTTATACGCCTCCCCGTCCTCCAGGCCGAAGGCCTCCGTCGTGATGGTGAGCTCCTTCCGGCCAGTGCCCGGCTCGTATGCCCCGGTCACATTCCAGCTCTCGCTCTGTCCGGGCTGCACGCCGCTCACGCTGTAGAGGATCTGGTCCTCCGCGTCCCGGATGGTAAAGGTGAAGGAGACCGGGTTGCTGCTGTCGTTGAACAGGTCCACCGTGCTCTTTCCGCTCGTGATGGAGAAGTCCACAAAGCCGGGATAGATGATATTGCCGATCTCCGTACCGCTCTCCACCGTCGTGCCGTCCGGGCTTGCGATGCCGGTGGAGTCGGAAGAACTGCTCCCCCGGCGGCTGGGCGCGTCGCTGGTGACCGGCGGGTCGATGATCTCCAGCGTGAAGGCGAAAAAGGCCACTGCGGCCAGTACAAGGGAAATGAGCAAAATCAGGCCGGAGGTCAGCAGGAGATTGCTCTCACGCTCCGGCATCTGCACACGTCGTCCCATCGGGGCAGACCTCCTCAGATCGAAATACAGTTATATTGATTATAGCGGATCGCCCTTGAAAAAACAAGCAGAAATCGCGCCGCAGAGGCACGGGATCTGCCCGTGCTCTGCGGCGCGCCTGGAGGATGCCGGGTCCGTCACTACAGATTGATGCTGTTTTGCTCGTAATACCGCTTCACCCGCAGGCGGTTGAGCGCGCGGGCCAGGGTGGCCTGGGTGGTGCGGTATTCGATCATGCTGTGCTTTTGCAGCAGCTCCTCGCGGGCCTGGTCCGCCTCCCGTTGGGCGCGGTTGGCGTCGATGTCCTCCGGTCGCTCCGCCGTGTCCACCAGCACGAGCACATCGTTATTTTCCACCTTGACCATCCCGAAGGAGACGGCGGCCAGGCGGAACCGCTCCTCGCCCGGCACGCGGTAGGAGAGCGTCCCCGGCACGATGGCGGAGATGGTGTTGCAGTGGTGGGCGAGAATGCCATACTGCCCCGCCACGGTGGGCACAATGAGAGATTCGCAGGCGCCCTCATAGAAGGGGCGGTCCGCCGCCAGAATTCTCACCTGGAACTGGCTCATAGCGCGCCACCGTCCTCCATGTCGCGGGCCTTCTTCTTCACATCGTCGATCGTGCCGACGTTGAAGAAGGCGGCCTCGGGATATTCGTCCATCTCTCCGGAGATAATGGCGCGGAAGCCGCGCAGCGTCTCGCTGAGCGGGACATAGACGCCCGGCGTGCCGGTGAACTTCTCCGCCACGTGAAACGGCTGCGAGAGGAAGCGCTGGATCTTGCGCGCGCGCATGACGGTCAGGCGGTCCTCCTCGCCGAGCTCCTCCATGCCGAGGATGGCGATGATGTCCTGCAATTCGCTGTACTTCTGGAGGATCTCCTGCACGCGGCGGGCGATGCGGTAGTGCTCCTCCCCCACCAGCTCAGGCTCCAGAATGCGGGAGGTGGACTCGAGCGGGTCGACGGCGGGATAGATGCCCTGCTCGGCCACCTTGCGGCTCAGGACGGTGGTTGCGTCCAGATGAGCGAAGGTGGTGGCCGGGGCGGGGTCGGTCAGGTCGTCGGCGGGGACGTAGACCGCCTGGACCGAGGTGACAGAGCCGTTCCGGGTGGAGGTGATGCGCTCCTGCAGCTCGCCCATCTCGGTGGCGAGGGTGGGCTGATAGCCCACGGCGGAGGGCATCCGCCCGAGCAGGGTGGACACCTCGCTGCCCGCCTGGACAAAGCGGAAGATATTGTCGATGAACAGCAGCACGTTGCGGTGCTCCTCATCGCGGAAATACTCCGCCATCGTCAGCCCGGACAGGGCCACACGCATACGCACGCCGGGGGACTCGTTCATCTGGCCGAAGACGAGGGCGGTGTTGGCGGACACGCCGCTCTCACGCATCTCGGTCCACAGGTCGTTGCCCTCGCGGCTGCGCTCACCCACGCCGGTGAAGATGGAATAGCCGCCGTGCTCCATGGCGACGTTGTGGATCAACTCCTGGATCAGCACCGTCTTGCCCACGCCCGCGCCGCCGAAGAGGCCGATCTTGCCCCCCTTGGGATAGGGCTCGAGCAGGTCGATCACCTTGATGCCGGTCTCCAGAATCTCCACCACCGGGCTGAGCTCCTCAAAGGAGGGCGGCGCGCGGTGGATGGACCAGTGGGGCTCACCGGCAGGGACGGGGGCCTCGCCGTCGATCGGGTCGCCGAGGACATTGAACATCCGGCCGAGGGTCGCCTTGCCGACGGGGACCTCGATCGTCTTGCCGGTCGCGACGACCGGCAGCCCGCGGCACAGTCCCTCGCTGGCGGAGAGCATCACGCAGCGGACGGTCTGCCCGCCGGTGTGCTGGGCCACCTCCATCACGCGGCGCGCCCCGTCCACCTCGACGGAGAGGGCCTCTCTGATTCTCGGCAGCGTCCCGTCTGGGAAGTCCACGTCGATCACGGGGCCGGAGATCTGGGCGATGGTTCCGATATTCACGGTGACAGCGCCTCCTTTCTGCCTTTGCTGCGCTGTGCGCGGGCGCCGGCGGAGATCTCGGTGATCTCCTGGGTGATGGCGGCCTGGCGCACACGGTTATACTGCACGGAGAGCTCGCCGAGAATGTGTTCGGCATTCTGGTTGGCCGAGCTCATGGCGGTCATACGCGCGTTCTGCTCGCTGCAGAAGCTGTCCACCAGCGCGCTGTAGATAAAGCCGGAGACATAGCTCTGCATCATATTGGTGAGAATGACCGGGATGGAGGGGACAAATGCGAACGGGGCGGTGACCTCCTTTTCCGGCTCGGAGTCGGCAAAGTGGGTCCGGTGGAAGGGGAGCAGGCGGGTGGACTTGACCTCGGAGGACAGGCCGTTCTGAAAGTCGGTGTAGACGACGTAGATCTTCTTGAGTTCCCCGCGCTCAAACCGGTCGAGCAGGATGGCGCTGATCTCCCGGGCGCGCTGCATCGTGGGATTCTGCGCGGTGTAGAGAAAGCTCTGCTCGATGGGGATCTTGTGGTGGGCGTAGTAGCGCCGCCCGTACTCGCCGACGACATAGAGCTGGGTGTCCGGGTGCTCGGCCAGCAGCTCGCCCGCCTTGCGGATGACGTTCTGGTTATAGGCGCCCGCCAGCCCCTTGTCCGCCGTGATGACCAGAACGCCGTAGGTCCCCTCCTGGAAGGACGTGCCGTCCGGCGGATAGAAATAGGGGCTCTCCACGTCCTCCACGGTGCGGAAGATGCGCTTGATCTCCCCGCGCAGGGCGGTGAAGTAGGGCCGGGTGAGGTCCAGCTCGCTCTTGGCGCGGCGCATCTTGGTCGAGGCGATCAGGTACATCGCGTTGGTGATCTTCTGTGTGTCCCGGACGCTCTCGATGCGCCCCTTGATCTCCTTACTGCTGGGCATGCTCGCTCACGCTCCCGCTCTGGCCCCGTTTTTCCAGACATTCCCGGGCGAGGGCGAGGATACGCCCCCGTCCGGCCTCGTCCAGCCGCCCGTTCCGGTCGATGTCCTGGCACAGGTCGGCAGCGTGCGCCTGGACATAGTCCAGGATGGCCCGGTTGCAGGCCGGCACCTCGGACGGCTGCACATGCAGCAGATGCGCCATCGCACACAGCAGGGTGATCACCTGCTCATGCTGCGCCATCGGGTGGTACTGCGGCTGGCGGAGCAGCTGCATCAGGCCCTGGCCGTAGAGGAGCTGCCGCTTGGTGGCCTCATCCAGGTCGCTGGAGAACTGGGTGAACACCTCCATCTCGCGGTACTGCGCCAGCTCCAGACGGATGGCGCCCGAGGCGGACTTCATCGCCCGGGTCTGCGCCGCGCCGCCCACGCGGGAGACGGAGAGGCCGACGTTCACCGCCGGGCGCTGACCGGCGAAGAAGAGCTCGCTCTCGAGGAAGATCTGCCCGTCGGTGATGGAGATGATGTTGGTGGGGATATAGGCGGACACGTCGCCCGCCTGCGTCTCGACGATGGGGAGGGCGGTGATGCTCCCGCCGCCTTTGGCCGCCGACAGGTGCGCCGCGCGCTCGAGCAGGCGGGAGTGGAGGTAGAACACGTCGCCCGGATAGGCCTCACGGCCGGGGGAGCGGCCGAGCAGCAGGCTCAGCGCGCGGTAGGCCACCGCGTGCTTGGAGAGGTCGTCATAGACGATGAGCACGTCGCGCCCCTGCTCCATGAAATACTCCGCCATCGCGCAGCCGGCATAGGGGGCGATATATTGCAGCGGGGCGGGGTCGCTGGCGGAGGCGCTCACCACAATGGTGTAGTCCATCGCGCCGCGGCGGCGCAGCGACTCCACCAGCTGGGCGATGGAGCTGGCCTTCTGGCCGATGGCGACGTAGATACAGATGACGTCCTTGCCCTTCTGGTTGAGCATGGTATCCAGCGCGATGGCGGTCTTGCCGGTCTGGCGGTCACCGATGATGAGCTCGCGCTGTCCCCGCCCGATGGGGAACATGGCGTCGATGGCGAGCAGGCCGGTCTCCATCGGCCGGTTGACCGGCTGGCGGTCCAGGATGCCGGGCGCGGGGTGCTCGACCGGGCGGTAGCCCTCGGCGCGGATCTCTCCCCTGCCGTCGATGGGCGCGCCCAGGGCGTTCACCACGCGGCCGAGGAACTCCTCGCCCACCGGGACGCCGGCGGTCCGTCCGGTCCGGCGCACCGCGCTGCCCGACTCGATGGCCGAGTCATCCCCGAAGAGGATGCAGCCCACCTCGTCCCGGCGCAGCTCCTGCACCATGCCGCGGATGCCGTCGGAGAAGAGCAGGATCTCGCCATACATCGCCCCGCTCAGCCCGCTGACGGTGGCGATGCCGTCGCCGACGGTGCGCACCTCGCCCGTCTCCTCGATGGTCACATGCGGCATCCAGCTGCGGACCGTCTCCCGGATGAGGGGGATGACGTCCTGTCCGTCGGCGCGCTCGAGGTGGCTCATCGCGTCCTTGAACTGGCGCAGGCGGCCCTCCAGGCTCCAGTCATAGGTGTCCAGTCCCACCCGGAGGAGGAAGCCGTCGCGCAGCGCCGGGTCCTCTACCCACTCCAGGTTGACGAGCTGGCCATACTTTCGCTCCAGAAAGGAGAGCATGCGCTCCTCCTGCGGCCAGGTCGGGCGCTCGGCGGAGCGGAGGACGGCGTGCAGCGGCGCGGAGGCGTCACGAGTTGCCATCGCTCTCACCTCTCTCGGCCAGGTCGAGGAAGCGGTCGTAGTCCGCGCTGCCGCGCGCGACCTTCTCGGCCGCGGCGAACGCCAGGTCTACCAGCTCCTTCTGCGCCTGGTCCAGGATCTTGTCGTGCTCCCGGCGGGCGGCCTCCCGCGCGTCCGAGATGATCTCCTGCGCCTGGCGCTCCGCCTCGGCCAGTCGGTCGTCCGCGGCCCGGTTGATCTCCTGGGTCGCCACCACCCGGCGCTCGCGCAGCTCCTGGTCCACGCTGTCCAGGCGCTGCTGGCGCGCGGCCTCGAGCTCCTCGGCGTGCCGGAGCGCCTCCTCCGTCTGCTGGGCCATCTCCTGATAATGCGCCTCACGCTTAGCCATGAAGTCCTTCACCGGGCGGTAGAGCAGCAGGTAGAGCCCCCCGGCCAGGATGACAAAGTTAAACAGATGCAGCAGGATCTGCTGCAGGTCGATATTGAGCGGGATATTCACCGTGCGCGCCCCCCTCTCAGAGCACGAAGATGATGAGGATGGCCACGATCAGGGCATAGATAATGGCGGTCTCAATGAACACCAGGGCCAGCATCATGGTGGTGCGGATCTTGCCCTCCGCCTCCGGCTGGCGGGAGATGCCGTCCACCGACTTGCCGGCGGCCAGGCCCATGGCGATGGCGCCGCCCGCGGCGGACAGGCCGATGGCGAGGCCCGCGGCGAGGGCCTTGGCCCAGTCGGAGCCGGCCAGGGCGGAGGCGGCCTCCGCGCCGCCTTCGGCGGCAAGGGCGGGGGTGATGAGGGCGGCCAGGGCGGCCAGCGCCAGAGCGGCGCGGAGCGTGATGGCTTTGAACGGTTTCATAGCGAAATTACCTCCCAATTTCAGATCAAAAAGGATGTTCGTCAGTTATGCTGCGTGCGGGCGGGCTTCTCTTTCTTCCTGTGCGGCTCGGACACCTCGCCGTAGAAGAGCGCGGTGAGCATGATGAGCACATAGGTCTGGATCAGCGCGTGCAGCAGCGTGAAGATCACGCCTACGATGACCGGCAGCACAAAGCTCAGCGCGAGCGAGTAGTAGACCAGCTCGGTGACCAGCAGGCCGCTCAGGAGCGCGCCGAAGAGACGGAAGCTCATCGAGATGGGCAGCGAGAAGTCCTTGAGGGTCAGTCCGACGCCGCGCAGGCCGTTGCCCGCGATGCCGCCGGAGAGGATCACCAGATAGGACAGGCAGCCCATGCAGATCGCCCCGTTGATGTCGGAGAGCGGCGCGGGCAGGGCGATGATGCGCCCGCCTGTCGTGACGGACTGGACGCCGAAGAGCTCAAAGAGGGTGCCGGTGAAGATATAGGTGCCGGCGGCGAAGAGGTAGACGCCCAGGAACTTGTGCCGGTGGGGACTGTTGGACCTCGCCAGGCCGTCGAAGAAGCCGACCAGCTCCTCGAGCAGCATCTGCACACGGCCGGGAATGAGCTGGAAGCGGGGGATCACAAATATGCGGATGCAGGCCGCCGCCAGCAGGAGCACCCCGTTCACCGTCAGCGCGGAGATCACGGCGGGGTTCACCTCCACCAGGCCGAGCAGGCTGACGCGATTTTCCTCGTGCAGCACCGCGTCGCGCATGGCCTCGTTGAGCGCCTCGTCCTTCGCCCCGGCGGGGCCGGTGAGGATGATGCCGGCCAGCAGCGCAGCCAGAACGAGGATCCAGATCAGAAGAAAGGTGCGGCGTTTCTCTTTACTCATGCGATTTTCACCACCTTACGATAACAAAGATCGGCCGTCGTGACACGGCGGAACGGACCGGCTCCCGCCCTGCCGCCTCTCTGGCAGCGCGCCGGAGCAGTTTGTCTGTCTTGCAATCCATTCCCACCTCCGTCCGTCAGGCTGGGAAAACGCACACAGAGGGGCCGCACCGGGACAAACCGGGGTCGGGCCGCGTTGCTTTTTTCCCTTTTCCGTATTATACTGGCTACGGCACGAAATGTAAAAAACGGATTTGATATAGCTGCTATACTATTTCGATATAATGACTGGCAAAATAGACAAATCGTCCGGCCGGAGGGCCGGGACGGCGGAGAGAGCGAGGTTGGCCATGTCGAGCAATTACGATTACTACCGGATCTTCTACTATGTCGCCCAGTACCACAGCTTCACCGAGGCCGCTCATGTGCTGAAAAACAGCCAGCCCAACATCACCCGCTGCATGAACAATCTGGAGGAGGAGCTGGGCTGCGCCCTCTTTGTGCGCTCCAACCGCGGCGTCACCCTCACGCCGGAGGGGCAGAAGCTCTACGCCCATGTGAGCGTCGCCTTCCGCCAGCTGGAGACGGGGGAGGACGAGCTGCGCCAAAACGGCGGCGGCATCGTCTCCATCGGCACGAACGACGCGGCCCTCCACCTGCTCCTGCTCGACAAGCTCAAGCAGTTCCGCGCCCTTCAGCCGGGCATCCGCGTGCGCATCAGCAGCCACGCCACCGCGCAGGCCCTCACCGCCCTGCGCAACGGGCTGGTGGACTTTGCGGTGGTGAGCACCCCCCTGCACATCCGGCGGCCCCTGCATGAGGACCGGCTGATGGCCTTCCGGGACATCCTGATCGGCGGCCCGCGCTTTGCCGCCCTCTCCCGAACGCGGCAGCATCTGGCCGGGCTGGTGGACTACCCCATCATCTGTCTGGAGGAGGGGGCGGGCGCGCGGGAGTTTTTCCAGCGTCTCTTTGCCCGCCACGAGATCAAACTGCGGGTGGATCTGGAGGTGGCCGCCCTGGATCAGGTCCTGCCAATGGTGGTGAGCGACCTCGGCCTCGGCTTTGTCCCCGCCCCGATGGCGGCGCAGGCGATCGCGGACGGGCAGGTCTTCCACATCCCGCTGGTGGAGGAGATCCCGGAGCGGCACATCTCTCTGGTGAGCGATGAGTCGCGCAGCCATCGCGGTGCAGCGGAGCGGCTGCGCCGCCTGCTCTGCGGGGAGGAGCGGGTATGAACTCCTTCCTGCGCCGCCCGGCCCGCCTGCTCGCCGCCGCAGCCCTGCTCACCGCGCTGGCCCTCGTCCTCTGGCACGGGAACTGCGCGCTCACGGTGACGAACTGCACCGTCTCCTCCAGCCATCTGCCCGCCGGGCTGGATGGGCTGCGCATCGCGCAGGTCTCCGACCTGCACGGGGCGGTCTTTGGTGCGGAGAACGGAGACCTGCTCGCCGCCCTGCGCGCGGCACAGCCCGACCTGATCGCGGTGACGGGGGACCTGATCGACTCCTACCGCACGGGAACGGATGATGAGGACTGGCGCGATACGGCGGAGACGGTCGTCCGGATGACGGAGATCGCGCCGGTCTACTATGTGACCGGGAACCATGAGGCCCGTCTGAGCGCCGTCTATCCCTCCCTGGAGGAGGCGCTGCGCGCGGGCGGCGTGACAGTGCTGCGCAACGGGGCGGCCACCTTCTCCCGCTCGGGGGCGGAGCTGTGCATCTGGGGGGTGGACGACCCCTCCTTCGCCCCCACGCAATACGAGGCGGAGACAATGGACGGCGCCCTCGCCGCCCTCGGGGCGGAGGCGGGCACGGGGGACTATCTCCTGCTCCTCTCCCACCGCCCGGAGCTGCTGGAGGTCTATGCCGCGCACGGCGTGGACCTTGTCCTCACCGGCCACGCGCACGGAGGCCAGATCCGCGTGCCAGGCCTGGGCGGTCTGGCCGCGCCCAATCAGGGACTGCTGCCGGCCTATACGAGCGGGCTGTACCGCAGCGGCGGGACGGTGATGGCGGTCAGCCGGGGGCTGGGCAACAGCATCTTCCCTCTCCGCGTGAACAATCCGCCGGAAGTGGTCCTGCTCACCCTGGCGCGCGATGCGGACCAGAGCGGCGGATAACAAGAACGAAACCGGGGCCGTCTCCCTGCTGTGGGAAGACAGCCCCGGTCATGTTTTCTCTTCCGGTCCGGGCGGGCCTATGCCGCCGCCGCGCTTCTGGAGACCGCCTGCCAGAACGCCTGCGCCTCTGTCTCCGCGCCAGCGCCGCCCGCCACCGGCTGCCAGAGCCCGCCGCCCGCCTGGAGCTCTGCCTCGGTCAGGATGGCGAGGGTCGCGTCCGGGTCCTCTCCGATCCGGCAGAGCTGATAGGCGCTGCCGCTCCCGTCGAGGGCCGCCAGCCCCGCTGACATCCGCTCCAGATTCGTCCGCCCCTCGCCGTCCTGTGCGTCCAGATCAATGTCCCGCACCAGGGCGGTCTCTCCGTTGAGCATCTGCGGCGTGAGCCCGGCGTCCCTGCAGGTCTCATACTGCCCCATATTCTGGAACTGCTTGATGACATCCAGCGGGAAGCCCGACTCGCTCTGCACGCCGGCGGCCTCCAACAGGCTCAGCCCCTGACAGAGGATGCCCCGGAGCGCCTCCGCCTCCTCGGACACCGAACCCAGCACGCCGGAGATCGCCCCCCACTTGAACTCCTCACTGCCGTGGAGGGCCGCCGCCTCCAGCGCAGCATCAAAATCGCCCGTCTCCATCCCGACCATGATCCCCTCTGTGAGCGCGCCGAACGCGCCGGAGCGCAGAGCGCAGAGCGTGCCGGACTCCGCCGCAACGGCGAAGAGGATGCTGACCTCAGCCGCGCCGACCGCACCGGCCACACCGGCGACGGTCACGCAGATCAGGAGCACGCCGCCCCCGATCGCCAGATTGACCAGCGCCGCCTCAGTGTCCATCCCCTCAACGGTCTGGAGCTCCTGCACGGTGGTCCGCCCGTCCTCCCCCAGGGTGAAGACATAGCGGCTCCCCTGAAAGACCTCGTCCAGCTCGGCCAGCGTATAGCCAAAATAGAGGTTGGCCTGCGCGTTAAAGGACACCTCGTCCAGATATTCCCTTGAGATATAGACAGCGCTGACGTTTTCGACAAAGTAATCCCCGCCGCCCAGGGCGGAGACGGTCTCCCGGTAGACCATGTCCTCCACATGGCCGAGCAGCCCCGCATCGCTGTAGGAGGAATACGCCGGGATATCGTCCGTCCAGACCAGACCGGCCTCCGACGCCGGCGCGGCCTCCAGTTCCTGCATCTGCTGCTCCGGCTGTCCCTCGTCCTTCGGGGTCTCCGCCGGGGCGCAGGAGGCCAGCAGCATCATCAGGCAGAGCAAAAGGGCGATCACACGCTTCATTTCCCGGCACCTCCCCTCGCACGCGCCGACCTGCGGCGGAACATCAGCGAGAGCACGCCGGCCACGCCAATGCCGCCAGCAGCCGCGGCCACAGGCACAACGGGCATGGTCTCCCCCACCTCTTCCTCCGGGGGTGCGGCGGCGGCCAGCTCTGTCTCAAGCTCCGCCTCGGGGACGGCAGTCTCCTCCTCCACCTCCGTCTCCTCCGGCGGTTCCTCCTCCGGCAGGGCGGCGGCGAGCTCGATCGTGCCGTCCTCGGCGATGGTCGCGCCCTGCTCGATCAGCTCGTTGATCTCCGGGATGGAGAGTCCGGTGGTCATATGGGCCCGCAGCACGTCATTCGTGCCGACATAGATCTTTTTCACCGTGAGCTGGTTGGTATACTGGTTGTGGACGGTGATGGTGTAGATCCCCTCCTCGGTGTACTCCGCCCCGTCCCGCGCCGGTCCGTTGAAGCGGGTGTCCTCCACCAGGCCGTCCGCGCTCTCCGCCAGCACCTCCCGCTTGATATTGATGGTCAGATAGCGCGATTTTGCCAGGTCCAGCCGGAATCCGTTCTCGGTCATGGAGCTGTTGGTCAGCTCGCTGCCCGTCTCCACGTCGAAGGGATAGACCATGCAGTTGCCGTTGCGGACGGAGAAGCGGAAGAAGATGCGGTAGTGCTCCACCTTGTCCATCAGCTTGTCCCGCGTCACCTCATAGTCCAGCGCCACCTCATAGTCCCCCTCCTCAAAGAGCTGGACTCTGGTGTCCGCCCCCGCCGTGGCGTTCGCCTCGAGATAATTGGTGTAGATGACAGGTTCCTCTGTGACGTTGTTGTAGTCGGTATAGCGGATGATCAGGGTGCCACGCCCGAAATCCATCGTATCCGTCTCAAAATACTGGTCGCAGGCCTCCGTATCCGCGGTGATGGAGAGATCCTCATCCCCGCCGATGGCGTTGATGTTCTGGTTCAGATGGAACCACAGCGTCACCCGGTCGCCGACATTCTTCAGGAAGGTCATGCTGCCGTCTCCACTACTCTTCCGCTCGGTAAATCCACTGACGTAGAACTCTCCCAGCTCCCAGCCGTAGTGAATGTCATCCTGTCCGATGCTCTCCTCGCCGGTATAGTTGTCCCCATCGCTCACCTTCACCCGGCTTCCGAGCTGATAGCGCTGTTCCGGGGCGGCCGTACCCGCCGCGCCGCTGTCGGTGCAGGCGTAGAACTCGTATACCTCGACGCACTTCCGGTACTCGTATTCATCCCGGCTGATGAAGAGGTAGGTGCGCTCCCCCGTCTTCCTGGCGAGCTCATAGGCGACGATCAGCCGGTAATAGCAGCCGTTGAGCAGCTCGACCTCGCTGGTGGCGCACAGCGCGCCCGTCCGGGAGGGCGAGGCCTCAAAGGCGTCCGTGATCACGGTGTGATCGACCCACGTCAGCCTGTCCTTCGAGGTCTGGAGGAGGATCGCCCCCTTCCCGATCTTCTCCTCAAGGGTCATCGTGTCCAGCTTTTTGCTCTTGTCCTCCACCAGGTGCCAGGACTCCTCAGCGGCGTTGAGCAGCCCGTCCCCATGGGTGTAGTACAGGGAGAGGTTGCCCTCCGTCACCTCAAAGGCCGGCACGCCGCCCTGGCTGCCCGCCTCGGTGAAGCTCCCGCTCACGGAGAAGACGCCACAGGTGTTCTCCCCGTCCGTCTCTTCAGACGTCTCCGCGCTGGAGAATTCGTAGTGGCTCTCCCCGTCAAACGTATAGAGCTGCCCGGCCACCTCCGCTCTGCCGTCCGCAGCCCGGGCGGCCACCGGGAGCACGCCCGCCAGCAGGGCGGCCAGCAGCAGCCATACGACCGCCTTCGCGCCCTTTCGCGCCGCGGGTCCTCTCTCTCTTCTGCGCATCGCGCCTCCCCCTCTCTGCTCTTCTGCCTGCTCTCCGGCCGGATCTTCGGCAGCAAGTCTCTCTGGTTTCCCGGGCAATGGGAACGCCGCCCGGTCCGCCGCAGCCGTTTGACAGTATTATCATACCACAGACCGGACGGACACTTTTTCAGCAAGTGCTGCCCGGTTGATTTATCAGGCATTATTATAACACGCGCAGGCAGAATTTGACATCCCTTTCCCGCCTGTGAGCTGTGTTTTTTTACCACCGCCCGGGGCGCATCCGCCCCGGAGAGAGAAGGCCCGGAACGGCAAAAACCGTTCCGGGCCCGTCATAGGTCTGTTATGTTCTGGATGTATCACTCATAGTCCCAGTATTCCGAAGAGACTACGATGGTCTCCACCAGCCCCGTCTCATCGTCCACATCAACTCTGACGGTGAGCACATCGTTGTACTCGTCATCGTAATAGTGGAAGCTGTAGAAGTCATAGCCGTCGTAGTCGTTGAACTCGAAGTCGCTCGTGACCCATTCCTCCACTTCCTCACGGGTGTCGCCGATGGACAGCCCGCCGGGGAGGGTGCAGGAGATCTCGTCATAGTCATCGATGTAGATTTGGGTGACCGCGCAGTTCTCCGGGATGGTCTGATAGGGCGCGTAGTTGTGAATGGGCACACTCATCGAATTGCCATCCTTGCTCAGCGTGATGTAATCATCCCCGCCGGACGGAACAGCATTGGACTTCTGGGTGATCGACCAGCCGTTGTCCGTAAAAGCGCTCACAGGGCAGGGCATTCTGTAGATGTCGCCCTCGATCTCCACCATGGCCGTCATGAAGCTGTTCCCCAGCTCGCTGGCCACCCGGTAATCGCTGAGGTAGGAGGGGACATCCGTGACCGTCTCGGTCGCGTCGCTCTCATCGGCCACATAATTCCTCAGTTCGATCTCGCTGTACTCCCTCATGTCCGACGCCTCACTATAGATCCAGAAGGTGGCATCTACATAGCTGTCATACTCATACTTGAGCAGAACATAGTCGTCATCCTCGTTGGTCGAGTTGGGCGAGCCGAAGGCAGCGACCACATCGTCCCTCGAGGAGGCGGGGCTGATCCCCTGCGCGACCGTAAAGAAGTCCGCAGAGGAGATGTCATCCAGTTCCACGCTGATGCCGCCGATCTTGCAGGTGGAGAGTTCCTTGGCATTGCCGCTCATATTGATGACGTCCACATAGATGTTGTTGCCGGATTTGGACATTCTGATGGAGGACTGGTAGGAATTGCCGGCCACCAGGTCGGTCTCATAGGTGCCGCTGCTCGAGATGGTCCAGCCGTCGGCGACTAGGTCCGCGTAGGCGAACGGGAGCTGATAGACCTTGCCGTCGAGCGTAAAGGTGAAGTCGCTCAGCTCGTCCGACATCTCCACCGTGCCGGTCTCCACTGTGCTCACCGGCTCCTCCGGCTGCTCGGGCTCCTCCGGCTGCTCAGGCTCCTCGGGTTCCTCCGGCTGCTCAGGTTCCTCGGGTTCCTCAGACTCCTCCGGCTCCTCCGGCTGCTCTGCCTTCCCCGAGCCGGCCGGCTCCTCGCCGCTGTCGTCCGTGGTCTCAGTCTCACTGTTCGAGAGCAGGTCGTTCACGCCTCTGTTGTTGCCGCAGGCCGCCAGGCTGAGCGCCATCAGGATGCTGAGGGCCAGGCACAGCCATCTTCTCATCTTCATGTTTCATCTCTCCTCATCTTTAAATTCTGGATATCCATACGCTTTGGCCCGATCATCGGGCGTTCCCAGAAATCTTTTCCTCTGTATCGGACCTCCTCTCCAGACAGGACATTACCGCAGAAATCCGGTGGAACCGCGCATCAAACGATTACTACAGTACAAAAATTAGTATAGCAATGTTTTTTCAAAATGTCAACATTCTTCTACATTTCGCCGAATTCCGTCCAATATATTTCAAAACAGCGGATCGTCTTTCAAAATTCCTCATTTTTGCTGTCTGAAAGTGTTTTTTCTTTCACCATACCCGGCCGCCCCGCAGTTGCTCTCGGCATCTCCCGGGCGGAGAAACAGGCCCGGAACGGTTTTCGCCGTCCCGGGCCGTTTTCAGTCCTCCTGTATTTGGAGCGCCGCCTGATAGAGCTCGTTTTTCCCGAGGCCGGTCTCACCGGCCACCTGTTTGGCCGCCGCGCGCAGGGAGAGCCCCTGCTCCCGCAGGGCGAGCACCCGCTCCGCCGCGTCCGCCAGCGAGGGGACATCCTCCTCCCGCTCCGGCGCGCCGGCGACGACGAGGACGAACTCTCCCCGTGGCTCGGTCTCCCGGTAGTGCTCCGCCGCCGCGCCGAGGGTGGTGCGCAGCACCTCCTCGTGCAGCTTGGTCAGCTCCCGGCAGAGGGCGGCGGGGCGGTCCGGGCCGAAGGCGGCAGCGAGGTCGTCCAGGGTGGCTGTGAGCTTGTGCGGGGCCTCGTAGAAAATCATCGTCCGCGCCTCGCCGCGCAGGCCCTCCAGATGGGCGCGGCGGTTCTTCCGGTTCATCGGCAGAAAGCCCTCGAAGGTGAACCGCCCGGTCGGAAGTCCGGAGACCGCCAGCGCCGTGATGAGCGCGCACGGGCCGGGCAGGGCGGTCACCTCCACCCCGGCCCGGACGCAGAGGGCGACCAGGTCCTCCCCCGGGTCGCTGACGGCGGGGGTGCCCGCGTCGGTGACGAGGGCGCAGCTCTCCCCGGCGAGGAGGCGGTCCACGATGGCGGGGCCGCTCGTCGTGGTGTTGTGGCGGTAATAGCTCACCATCGGCTTTTTCAGCCCGAGGTGGTTGAGCAGCTTGAGCGTGACGCGGGTATCCTCCGCGGCGATGAAGTCCACCTCCGCGAGCGTGCGCTCGGCGCGCTGGGAGAGGTCAGAGAGATTGCCGATCGGAGTGGGGACGAGATAGAGGGTGCCGGGCATGGAAGTCACCTCGCAATCAGGACGGGCAGCAGCTCCAGGCCGGGCTTTCCCTGGGCAACTGCCTCCAGTAAGATCAGATTGGCCGGGCGGCCGTCGCCGCTCTGGACGCACTGGAGCCGCTTGGGCTCCAGACCGTGGGCGGTGAGGGCCGCCAGCAGCTCCGCCAGCCGGTCCGGGCGGGCGCACAGGGCAAACCGTCCGCCGTTTTTCAGCAGCCGCCGCGCCGCCGCGCACCACGGCTCAAAGGACGCCGCCGTGCGCGCCGTCCCCCGCGCGCCGGGCGCGCATGCGCCCCGTCCGGCGGCGAAGTAGGGTGGGTTGGAGACCACCAGGTCATAGCGCCCCGCCTCCAGCCCGGGCGGCAGATGGGCGACGTCGCCGGTCAGGACGCGGCCGGTGAGGCCGTTGGCGCGCAGGTTCTCCGCCGCGAGGGCGGCGCAGTCCGGCAGGAGATCCAGCCCGTCCAGCGTCAGCCCCTCCGCCCGCCGGGCGAGGAGGAGGGCGAGCGCGCCGCTGCCGCAGCCGAGGTCACACACCCGCCAGCCCGGCCGCAGGGCGGCAAACGCCCCCAACAGCAGACTGTCCCGCCCCAGCTTGGGCAGGCCCTCGCGCTGTCGGAGGCGATAGGGGCCGAGTGTCTCCCAGGTATCCATTTTGATCCGCTCCCCGCCGCAGTCATCTGGCTCTATTATGCCACACGGCGGCGCGCGGGGCAAGTGCTTCTCCGTCCGCCCGCCCGACGGCAGCCCGGCGGCGCAGATGGAGATACAGGTCCCGTCTCTCCTCCCTCCACGCGCCCCGGCAGGCGGTCTGTTCCTCGCAGCAGACCTGCAGCGGCTCCGTTTCCCGGGCGGCATCCGCCCGGTGATAGCCGCCCAGGGCCAGCAGCAGGCAGGCCGCCAGCGCAAGCAGTCCCGCTCTCCTCATCCCCGCTCCTCCTCTCAGGCCGGCGCGCCCAGCGCCCAGAGGTTTTTCACCTGGTATTGCAGGTCGTCAAAGGTCCACGTCCGCTCGGAGCGGGCGTAGCTGTTGGGGTCGTTGACGGTGAACGCCCCGTCCTGACAGCCGGTGAGGACGATGAAGTGCCCGCTGTCGGTGAAGTCGCCCGGCCCCATCACGCAGATCACCAGCTCACCGCCTTCCAGGGCGGTGACCATCGAATTTTCATCCAGCGGCAGCTCCCGCGCCGTGAGGCCGAGGGCCTCCGCCCCGTCCGTCATGAGGGCCCAAGCTGTGCCGCTGCCCGGCACGGCGTAGCCGTTTGTCTCGGCAAATTGAGCGACGGTATACGGGTCGAGGGAGGTGTCCCCCGTCAGATAGATCGCCGCCATGGCGAGGCAGGTGGGCCCGCAGCCGGTCAGCCCCATGAGGTCGCCTGAGTAGGTATTGTAGCCCCACCGCTCGTCCCACTGCATCAGCAGGGGAACGGTGCCGCTTCCGGCGTATTCCGACAGGTCGACGGAAAAGGTCTGATCCTTTTTCTCCCAATAGCCCTCCACAAAGCCGCGCGCGTCCTCGTTCTTCTCCCAGAGCGTCTGCAGGTTCTCCGGCAGTTCGGAAAAGCTCTCCGGCTCCTGCGCGCGCAGCTCCAGCCGGGCAAGCTGATCGCCCAGTACCGGCAGTCCCCGCCAGAGCAGGAGCCCCACGATGGCCACCAACAGCAGCCGAGGCCAGACGGAGCGGCGCTTTCTGCGGTGCCGCCGCCTCTGCGGCGCAGCGTCGGGGGGCAGCTCATAAAAGGTTCCCTGCTGCCGGTAGATCGTGCGATCGTACATAAAAATCCGCCTCTCTTGTGCTTGTCTGCTCAAAAGAATAGCAGGAAAACCTTAAGGTCTCCCTGCATAAGAGATTAAGATTTTCTAAAGGGCGCGTATCAGATTCACGGCTCCTCCGCTTCCACTTCGCTGAAATCGTCCAGCCCGACCGTCCGCCAGTTGTTCACCGCCCAGAAGCCGTCCGACACCTCAATCTGAAGGGAGACCGTCTCCCCGTCCACCTGGCAGGAGAAGAGATAATAGGTGATACCGCCGACCTCATACGCGACCTCCAGGCCGGCCCCCTCCGTCTTCCCCTCCAGGAAGAGGGTGAGCAGGGCCCAGGCATCCTCCTCCCAGGCGGTGCCGGTGCCGCCGTCCGCCGGAGGCGGCTCCCAGCCCTGCTCGGCGCATGCATTCCAGAGGTAGTCCCGCCAGGCATTCGTGCCGGAGTAGGAGATCCGCAGCAGCCGCCCGCTCGCGTCGTCCAGGTAGAGGGAGATCCAGGCGGACGAATTCGCCGCATCGTTCCAGTCCTCGACAATCGTCCCCCAGCAGGACCACATGCCGATCGGCTCCGGCATCTCGTTATTCAGCCACAGCTCGGGGGAGATCCCTTCTTCCAACTCCCCGTCGGAGAACCAGACCTCCAGTACGCTGTCGGCCTGTGCCAGCACCTCGTCCTCGCTCATGTTCATCTGGTCCGGCTCCACCGCGACCTGTACGCAGCTCAGGTCCGCCACCACCCGCAGCCGCTCGGGATAGGTCAGGCCGCTGTCCAGCTTGAGCTGGAGGGGGGACTCATCAAAGGGTTCCTGCCCCGGCCGCGCGGCGTCCTGCCGCCAGGCGGCCAGCTCCGGCAGGCAGAAGGCCGCCAGCAAAATCAGCGCCGCCGCGGCCAGCGGCGCCAGCTCTCTCTTCCTCCGGCGCATCCCGCCCCCTCCTCCGTCTCTCACCACATCTCGCTGTTGACCACGACGCCCCAGGTCCAGAGATAGACCGGGATCAGGAGCGCGTCCTCCCCCCGTGTGGCCATCACCTGATAACGGGTGCTCAGGGCATCCAGGTCCTCGCCGTCGACCGCCTCCAGCGTCCAGTCCTCCCCCAGCATCCACTGGACCGCCGCCAGGGCGTACTCCGGCGGGCGGGCCAGCCCCCATGCCTCAGCGGACATGTCGCTCCCCTGCCCGTCCGGATTGCCCGTTTCCACGGCGTCGAGCGCCGTCCACAGCCAGTCCACGTCTTCCTCATAGTTTTGCATGTTGAACATGAGAAGCGCTCCTGTCTCGTCATCCAGGTAGCAGTAAAACGTGCCGTACCAGACCGTCTGGTCCTCCGACCAGAGCTCGGCGTCCACCGACCAGACTGGCACCGTCCGCTCCAGCGCCCCATCCCAGGCCATCAGCGCCTGCACCGTGCCCATTTCCACCTCCGCCATGCTGCCGGGCGGGAGAAGTTCCTCCGCCGCCTGGCGCGCCAGCTCCGCCGCCTCCCCGGCGGTGAGGCTCGTCTCGTCCGCGCCGGACACCGTCACGGCGTTGAAGTCGGCGACGAGCTCCAGACGCTCGACAAAGGTGGTGCCACTGCCGACGGTGAGCTGGAGTTCCTCCCCCGGCTGGTAGGTGCGCACCCCCTCGGCGCGCTGGTCCTGCCGCCAGGCGGCGAGGTCGGGCAATCGGAAGGCCGCCGCCACTAGGACGAGGGCGGCGAGCACGAGGGCGCAGCCCGTCAGATACCGCCTCATGCCGCCGCGCCCCCTTTCAGCTCGGCGGTGACCAACGTTCCCGCGCCGGGACGGCTCTCAAACTGGAGCGTGCCGTGGTGAATCCGCACGATCTCCCCGCACAGGGCAAGGCCCAGACCCGCGCCCCCCTGGGCCCGGGAGCGGGACTTATCCACGCGGTAAAAGGCCTCGGTGATCTTGTCGATCTCCTCCGGCGGGATGCCGCGGCCGTTGTCCGCCACCTGGATGAGACAGCCCTCCTCCGTCGGGCGCATGTTCAGGATGATCTCCCCCGGGCCGTCCATCGCCTTGCGGGCGTTGTCAATCAGGTTGATGACCAGAGACTTGGCCAACTCCGGCTCCATCCGGCAGCGGCCGGGCCGGCAGTAGACGCGCAGGGTGATCTCGTGCCGGCGCATCACCGGCTCGAGCATCCCCTTGATCTGCCGGGCGAAGGGGACCAGCTCCACCGGCACGAGCCGGAAGTCCTCCTTCCGCAGCACGAGCAGGTCAAGCAGCTTGAGAGAGAGCCGCTCGAGCCGTACCCCCTCGCTGAAGATATAGTTGGCCGCCTCGCGCACCTCCTCCCCCGTGAGGGACTGGCCGCGCAGCATGTCGGCGTAGCCGATGATGGAGGTCATCGGCGTCTTGAGCTCGTGGGCAAAGCTGCCCATAAACTCCTCCTGGTGACGCATGTTCTCCTGCAGGCGGCGGATATAGTCCTCCATGCTGTCCGCCATGCGGTCAAAGTCACGGCTGAGGCGTCCAATCTCGTCGCCGGTCTGAATCCGCGAGCGGCTGGAGAGGTTCCCCTCCGCCAGCGCTCGGCTGGCCGCGGACAGACGGCGCAGCGGCCGGGTCAGCAGCCCCGCCACCAGCCAGGACACCGCCGCCCCGGCGAGCACCACCAGCCAGAAGATCTGCCGGTAGCTGCGCTGCTGATTGTCCCGGTCGCGGTAGGCCTCCGAGCTGTCGTAGAGCGCCTCCAGGCAGTAGGTCTGCTCGTTGATGAGAAAGGGACTGGCAATCTGAAGGTAGTGCCCCTCCCCGTCGGTGAAGCGCTCGAGCAGGCCGCCTTCCGAGCTCACCCCCTCCCACAGGCTGTGCAGCAGGCTGGTCTCCGCCCCGGTGCTCTGATAGAGCACCTCCCCCTCCGAGGTGATGCGCAGCGCGAGCCAGGCGCCGCCGCTCTGCGTGTCCATCTGGCGCAGGACGGAGACGACGTCCTCCTCCTGGGTCTGACTGCTGACCGAGTTGACCAGGCCGAGGGTGCTCTGCACCGTCTGAAAGGACTGGACCGCCCGCTCCTCCTGCTGGTCCAGCGCGTTCTGGAAGGACAGCGAGATCAGCAGCGTCCCGCCCAGGCCGAAGGCCAGGGCGATGAGCACCGCCGTGCAGAGCATGATCTTAGTGCGAAAGCTCACGGGGCACCTCCAGCCGGTAGCCGACCTTGGGCACGGCCACCAGAATCTGCTGCCAGCCCACCTTTTTGCGCAGGCGCTGGACATGCAGGTCCACCGTGCGCGTGGTGTAGAGATATTCGCTGTCCCAGACGCGCTGGTAGATGGTCTCGCGGTAGAGGGCGATGCCGGGGTTCTGCGCGAAGAGGAGGAGGAGCTCATACTCCTTCGGCGTCAGGGCGATCTCCTTCCCGTCGCGGAAGACCTGCATGGAGCGCAGGTCGATGTGCAGCCCGCCAATCTCCAGAACGCTGCCCAGCTTGTGGTAGCGCCGGAGGACCACCTCCACCCGCGCGAGCAGCTCGATGATCTCAAAGGGCTTGACCAGATAGTCCTCCGCCCCCATCCGCAGGCCCTTCACCCGGTCCTTGACCGCGTTCTTCGCGGTGATAAAGATGACGGGGATCTCCATCGGGCGGATGTACTCCATCAGCTCAAACCCGTCCGCCCCGGGGAGCATGACGTCGAGCAGGATGAGGTCGAAGGTCTCCCGCTCCAGCAGGTCCGCCGCGGCCAGGCCGTCGTAGACGCAGGTGCAGTGATAGCCCGCCCGGCCGAGGCTCATGCGCATCAGGTTGGAAATCGGCTTTTCGTCCTCCACGATCAGGATCTGGATCATATCGTCTCTTCCTCTCTGCCGCGCGCGGCGCAGCCTTGTTTCCCGAAAGAGATTATACCGCAAACATGCATCAAAATGGTATCCCCATTTGTGCGTTCTCCCCCGGGCAAAAAGAGGGACCGGACGGGCCGCCCCAATTGGCCCGTCCGGTCGGGGTGTGGTGGATTTCGTTCTGCCTGTTTCAAACGAGAGGAGACCTGTCTGTGCGCTCAGCCCATCAGCGCCGCGCCGAGGGCGCGGCAGGCGTCCAGCGCCTCTTCGTCCGGCTCGTAGTTGGCGATGACGCCCTCGCCGCCGGCCAGCTCCGCCCCGGAGGCGGAGACCTCATCCTGCCAATTGCGCATCCATTCGCCGTCTCCCCAGCCGTAGGAGCCGAAGAGGGCGACGCGCTTTCCGCCGAGTGCGCCCTGGATCGCCTCAAAGAAGGGGGCAAACTCCGCCTCCTCCAGCACCTCAGCCCCCATCGCCGGGCAGCCGAGGGCCAGGCGGGAATAGGACAGCGCCTCCTCCGGCGCGATGCCGGCGACCGGGAAGAGCTCTGCCTCTCCCCCTGCGCTGCGGACCCCCTCGGCGACCGCCTCGGCCATCCGCTGGGTGTTGCCTGTCTGGCTCCAATAGATCACTGCTGCTTTGCTCATGTCTGTAACCTCCTGTCCGGGATCGTCGGTTGGGGTCTGTCCTCCAGGCCGCCGAAGAGCCGCGCGAGGGTACTCCCCTCCGCCACGCGGCGGCAGACCGCCTCGCGGCACTGGCCGTAGCGCCGGAAGAGGTCCTGCGCCCGGTCCACGTCGGAATAGACCTTCCACGGGCCGGTACACTTGCACCCCTTCCCCCCGTGCTCCACAAAGCCGAGCACGTCCTCGAGCGGATAGCCGAGAAAGACGCCCACCTCGTGGGGAAACGCCTCCCGCGTGGCGAGCTGGCGGCAGAGGTGCTCCACCTGCCGCTCCGGCGGACCGTCTGCCGGATAGCCCCGCCCGGCCAGCAGGCGCCGGACCTCCGGCCGGGCAAGCTGGCGCGCGAGCTGCTCCGGCCGGTAGACCAGCAGCAGGTCGCGCGAGCGATGCGTCGGGATCAGGCGAAAGCGCAGGCCCTGCCGCCGGAAGGCACGGTTGTACCGGCCGAGCTGCCCGGCCAGCTCCGTCCGCCGCACCTGCGGCGCGGCGACCAGGCTCGCCATCTTGATCCCGGCAAAGGTGGGCGCGCAGTGCCAGGCGAAGAGCTGATCCAGTTCCGGGTCCATCCGGACGCCCCCTCCCATAATTAGTCATTGCTAACCATCCCCCAAAAGAAAGCTCCTCTCAGGAGGAGTGTTAGCTTTTCCTAACTAATAATAGCAGACCTCATCCGCCCTGTCAACCCTCCGGGCGGAAGATTTTGCCCGGCTGGAGAGAAAACTTTTCTCTCAAAATGAGTTGCTTTTCCAAAAGGCGACTGTTATAATGAAATTACCAGATAGAAAACGTTTCCAATTCCTGTAGTTTGTGGATTCTGCACAGCCGCCGTTCACACGGGCCGCGCTGTCTCCCGTTTGGCACGAAAGGAGGTTTTTATGGCACTGATTACCACCATCGGCGAGATCCTGATCGATCTCACCCAGACCGGCCATACCTCCAGCGGAGTGCCGCAGTTCGCGGCCTATCCCGGCGGTGCGCCGGCCAACGTGGCGGTCGCCGCCGCGCGTCTGGGGGCGGACAGCGCCTTCATCGGCAAGGTCGGCCCCGACCGCTTCGGCGAGCAGCTGCGCCGCAGCCTGCGGGAAAACGGGGTGGACGACACCTTTCTGCTCACCGACCCCACCGAGCTGACCACCCTCGCCATCGTCACCCTGGACGAGGCGGGCGAGCGCTCCTTCTCCTTCTACCGCTCTCCGGGGGCGGACTCCCTGCTCACGCAGGAGGAGGCGGTGCGGGGGCTTGCCACCTGGCCGCGCATCCTGCACTTTGGCTCCGTCGCCCTCTCGCACGAGCCGGCGCAGTCTGCCGTGCTCGTCGTGGCGGCGATGGCGCGGCGGATGGGGACGCTGGTCACCTTTGACCCCAACTACCGCGCCAATCTCTGGCCGAGCGAGGCTGACGCGGTCTACCGCATCAAGCAGGCCCTCTCCCTGTGCGACATTCTCAAGATCAGCCGCGCGGAGCTCCGCCTGCTCACCGGCACGGACGATGTGGAGAAGGGCACGGCCCAGCTCGCGGAGTACGGCATCCTGATGGTGCTCGTCACCCTGGGCGCGGACGGGGTCTACTACCGTTACCGCAGCAAGACCGGCCATGTGCCCGGCGTGCCCTGCCATGTGGTGGATACCAACGGCGCAGGGGACGCCTTCTTTGGCGCGGTGCTCGCCAAGCTCTCCACGCTGGACCTCAGCACCCCCATTCCCATCCCCAAGATGGAGGCCATCCTCGCCTTTGCCAACAAGGTGGGCTCCATCACCGTCAGCCGCAGCGGCGCGATCCCCAGCATGCCCACGCTCGACGAGGTCGAGCCGCCGGAGAGAGAGGAGCAGTGATCATGTCGGACGTTCTTTCCTGGCTGGCGGGACCGCTGGCCGTCTGGCTGATCGTGATCAACCTGATCGCCTTCGCCCTCTTCGGCGTGGACAAGCGCCGGGCCAAGCGGAAGGCCTGGCGCATTCGGGAGCGGACCCTTCTGCTGGCCGCCGCCCTCGGCGGCAGCCTGGGCGCGCTGCTCGGTATGCTGATCTTCCGGCACAAGACCAAGCACGGGAAGTTTATGGTCGGCGTACCCGTGCTGCTGGCCATCCACCTCGCCCTCTGGTTTTGCCTGCGGTTTATTCTCCCCGGATAAGCTGACGTTATGATGACAAAATGCGGCATCCTGCCAAAACAGGATGCCGCATTTTCTGTTGGAAGTATCTTATTTGCTCCGGATGTACTGGTCGATGGCGGCGGCGGCCTTCTTGCCGGCGCCCATGGCGAGGATGACGGTCGCCGCGCCGGTGACCGCGTCGCCGCCGGCGAAGACGCCCTCGCGCGTGGTGGACACGCCGTCCTCCCCCACCACCAGGCAGCCGCGGCGGTTGGCCTCCAGGCCGGGGGTGGTGGAGCGGATGAGGGGGTTGGGCGAGGTGCCGAGGGCCATGATCACGGTGTCCACATCCAGGACGAACTCACTGCCCGGGACCTCCACCGGACGGCGGCGGCCGGACTCATCCGGCTCGCCCAGCTCCATGCGGATGCACTTGAGGCCGGAGACGTGGCCGTGATCGTCGCCCAGCACCTCTACCGGGTTGCAGAGGAGCTTGAACTCGATGCCCTCCTCCTCGGCGTGCTCGATCTCCTCGTTGCGGGCGGGCATCTCCTCGCGGGAGCGGCGGTAGACGATATAGACCTGCTCTGCGCCCAGGCGCTGCGCGCAGCGGCAGGCGTCCATCGCCACGTTGCCGCCGCCGACGACGGCGACCGCACGGCTCTTGAGCACGGGGGTGTCGTACTCGTCCAGATAGGCCTTCATCAGGTTGATGCGGGTGAGGTACTCATTGGCGGAGCAGACGCCCGCCAGCCCCTCGCCCGGGATGTTCATAAAGCGGGGGAGGCCGGCGCCGGTGCCGATAAAGACCGCCTCATAGCCCATCTCGTCCATCAGCTCGTCGATGGAGAGGACTTTGCCGATCACCATGTCCGTCATCACCTCGACGCCCAGCTCGGCCAGGCGGTCCACCTCGCCCTGGACGATGGACTTGGGCAGGCGGAACTCCGGGATGCCGTAGACCAGCACGCCGCCGGCGGTGTGGAAGGCCTCGAAGATGGTGACCTCATAGCCCAGCTTGGCCAGGTCGCTCGCGCAGGTCAGGCTGGAGGGGCCGGAGCCCACCACCGCCACGCGGTGTCCATTGGAGGCGGGGCGCTCCACGTGATCCTGGCTGTGGGTGCGGTGCCAGTCGGCGACAAAGCGCTCCAGGCGGCCGATGCCCACCGGCTCGCCCTTGATGCCGCGCACGCACTTGGCCTCGCACTGGCTCTCCTGCGGGCAGACACGGCCGGAGATGGCGGGCAGGGCGTTGGTGTCGGTGATGATTTGCCAAGCGGCCTCGTAGTCCCCCTCGGCGACCTTGGCGACAAACTCCGGGATGCGCACGTTCACCGGGCAGCCGGCGACGCAGGGATGGTTCTTGCAGCCGAGGCAGCGCGCCGCCTCCTGGCGGGCCATCTCCTCGGTATAGCCCAGGGCGACCTCCTCAAAGTTGCGGCTGCGCACCTTGGGGTCCTGATTGGGCATCGGGGTCTTGACCGGGGTCATATTCCGTTTTGTCATACTGGCTTCCTCCTCAGCGAATCAACGCATGGGCCATCTTGTCAAAGCGGCACATGTGGTCCCGCTCCGTCTCGGCCTCCTGGCTGCGGTAGGTGGCATTGCGGTTCATCAGCTCGTCAAAGTCCACCTGATAGCCGTCAAACTCCGGCCCGTCCACGCAGGCGAACTTCATCTTGCCGCCCACGCTCACGCGGCAGCCGCCGCACATGCCGGTGCCGTCGATCATGATGGGGTTGAGCGAGACGCGGCAGGGCACGCCAAAGGGCTCCGCCGTCTTGACGACAAACTTCATCATGGGCACCGGGCCGATGGCGATGATGACGTCATAGCGCTTGCCGGCGGCGAGGAGCTCCTGCTCCTTGGCGGTGGTGAAGCCCTTCTCGCCATAGGAGCCGTCGTCCGTCATGAGGTAGAAGTTGTCGCACGCGCCACGGAACTCCTCCTCCAGAATGACGAGGTCCTTGTTGCGGAAGCCGACGATCACATCCGTCTCCACCCCCGCGTCATGCAGGCCCTTGGCGACCGGGTAGGCGATGGCAGTGCCCAGGCCGCCGCCGATCACGCAGGCGGAGCGCAGGCCCTCCATCTCGGTCGGCTGGCCGAGCGGGCCGACGAAGTCGAGCAGGGCATCCCCCTCCTCCAGCTTGGCCAGGGCGCGGGTGGTCAGGCCGACGAGCTGGAAGATGATGGTCACTGTGCCGCGCTCGCGGTCAAAGCCGCCGATCGTGAGCGGAAGGCGCTCTCCCTTCTCGTCAATGCGCAGGATGATGAACTGCCCCGGCTGGGCTTTGCGCGCCACAAAGGGCGCCTCGATTTCCAGCAGGCAGATGGTGGGATTGAGCATTTTCTTTTGCACGATTTTGTACACGTTACGTCCCCTCCGCACTCTTTCGTCAGGATTTCTCAGAATCTCATTCATCGACGCCGTCTCAAAGGGCTGCGGAGCCAAAAGGGGCGTCAACTATGTAGTTTATCACAGCCCCGCCCTTTTTGCAATTGCGCGCGGGGCATTTTGCAAAAAAGTGCCGCCCGGGCGAGAGTCTTCTCGTCCGGGCGGCACGGCTGTCTCAAAACATCGCTGGAACTTCCGCGACAGAGCCGCGGGGGTGCGGAGGAGGGGGCAAAGAGCCCCCTTCGCGTGCAATCAAAACCGTTTTTGGAACTGCGAAGCAGTTTCAAAAACGGACCCAGCGTGGCAAAAAGACTTTTTTGACACGCTGGCCGCCCGGGCGAGAGTCTTCTCGTCCGGGCGGCACGATTTTCAGTTCAGGGCGTCCAGTCACAGCGCCTCCACGAAGCGCAGGAAGGCCGCCTGTCCCGCCGCGTCGCGCTTGTAGACGCCCGCGTCCTCCAGCACGCCGGCGAAGACGCGGCCGGTCTCCTGACGGAGGATCTCGCCGCAGTTTGCCGCGTCCAGTTCGGGATGGGCGGGCAGCACCGTCTCGCGCACCCAGGCGGCGTGGGGGGCGGTGCGGGGGTCCGCGTCCAGGTCCGCGCCGGAGAGGATGCCCTCCTCCAGCGCCGCCAGCTCCGCCTTCAGCCGGGCGGGGAGGACGGCCAGGCCCATCACCTCGATCAGACCGATGTTCTCCTTCTTGATGTGGTGCTTCTCCGCGTGGGGGTGGAAGATGCCGAGGGGGTACTCCTCCGTCGTGCGGTTGTTGCGCAGGACGAGGTCCATCTCGTAGTCCTCCCCCCTTCTGCGGCAGATGGGGGTGATGGTGTTGTGCGGCGCATCCGTCTCGGCGAGGATGTCCGCCGCCGGGTCGGAGTAGCCGCGCCAGACCTGCAGGATGTGCTCGCTGCACGCGGCGATGCGCGCCGGGTCCGCCCCGCGCAGGCGGATGACCGACATCGGCCACTTCACGATCCCCGCGCTGAGGTCCCCGTAGCCGGGGATCGAGATCTCACGCTCCACGGCGGCCCGGGCCATGGCGAAGGTGTAGTGCCCGCCCTGATAGTGGTCGTGGCTGAGCACGCTGCCGCCCACGATGGGGAGGTCAGCGTTGGAGCCGACAAAGTAGTGCGGGAAGATGGTGACGAACTCGAGCAGGTGGTCAAAGCAGCGCCGGTCGATCGCCATCGGGATGTGACGGCGGTTGAAGACGATGCAGTGCTCGTTGTAGTAGACATAGGGGGAGTATTGCAGGCAGTAGTCCTCCCCGGCGAGGGTGAGCGGGATGACGCGGTGGTTCTGCCGGGCGGGGTGGTCCATCCGGCCGGCGTAGCCCTCGTTCTCCACGCAGAGCAGGCACTTGGGGTAGCCGGACGCCTTCGCCTTGCCCGCCGCCGCGATGGCGCGCGGGTCCTTCTCCGGCTTGGAGAGGTTGATCGTGATGTCCAGCGTGCCGTAGTCCGTCTCGGAGAGCCACTTCACGTCCTTGGCGATGCGGTCGCGGCGGATGTAGTTCGTGTCGCCGGAGAGGGCGTAATACCAGTCGGTCGCCTCGCGGGGAGAGCGGTCATACCGCGCCCAGAAGGCGGCGGCCACCTGGGAGGGGCGCGGGGTGAGCAGACCCATCAGAGCGGTGTCATAGAGGTCGGTGAACGAGGCGGTATCCCCCGCGATCAGCCCGCGCTCGTAGGCCGAGCGGTTCAGGTCGTCCAGGATCTCCTGGAGCTCGGGGAGCTCCCCCACCGGCTCCAGTCCGTCAAAGCCGTCCAGGCCCAGCGCCTCGAGCAGACGGTTGGAGGCCCAGACGCGGTCGCCCGCCTCGATCAGGCCGTGGCGGACGGCGTACTCTACCAGCTGAGAAATGCGCGTTTCCAGCATCTTCCTTCCCTCCCGTCAGTCCATCAGCACGGCGCCGCCGATCGGGCGGATCGCCATCTCGTGGCAGGTCCCCTTGCCGAGGGCGGCCTCCATCCCGGCGGTGAACGCCTCCACCAGATCCAGCGGGACATAGGCCTGAATGGTCCCGGCAAAGCCGCCGCCGTGGACGCGCACCGCGCCGCGCCCGGCCAGCAGCCGCTCCGCCGCCGCCAGCGCCACGGCGACCGGCATCTCCTTCGGGTCGCGGTAGGTCGCCACATTTTGCAGGTAGCAGAAGGAGGAGAGGCCGGACTCGCGCACCAGGGCGAGGAAGCGGTCAAAGTCCCCCGCCTCCAGCGCGGCGGCCTGCTGCTCCACGCGGCGGACGTCGCCGTAGTAGTGCATCGCGCGCAGCACCGCCCGGTCGCCGCAGGCGGCGCGGACGGCGGGGAGGTTCGCGTAGAGCGCCTCTTCCTCCACCTCGCTGAGCACCTCGCCGCCCAGGGCGGCGGCGACGGCGCGCATCTCCTCCGGTACCGCGCCGTAGTCCGGCGTCAGGTCGGCGTGGCAGCCACCGGTGTCGATGATACAAAGAGCGTGGCCCGCCCGGGTGAAGTCAAAGTCCACCTGACGGCAGACGGGGTGCTCCGCGTCGGCAAAGTCGATGGCGACGATGCCGCCGAGGGCGCAGGCCATCTGGTCCATCAGACCGGAGGGCTTGCCGAAATAGACGTTTTCGGCGTACTGGCCGATCTGGGCGATCTGGGTGAGAGTGAGCGCGTCGGAGCAGAAGAGGTGATTCATCATCACACCCGCGAGCACCTCATAGCAGGCGGAGGAGGAGAGGCCGGAGCCGCCCGGCACGTCGGAGCGCAGATAGGCGTCAAACCCGGCGACCGGGTAACCCATCGCCGTGATGCGCGCGGCAATGCCGCGCACGAGGGAGATGGTGGTGTTCTCCTCCTCCGGAACCTTGGCGAGCGCCGCGGTGTCCACCGTGACCAGGCCGTAGCCCTCGGAGTAGATGCGGATCAGGCTGGTCCCGCTGATGCCCGCGCAGGCCACCGCGTCGCGGTTGACACTGGCGGCGAGGACCTTGCCGCGCTGGTGGTCGGTGTGGTTGCCGCCCACCTCGGTGCGGCCGGCGGCGGTGCAGATGCAGACCTCCGCCTCCTCCTCGCGCGCAAAGACCCGCTGATAGCCGGAGATCACGCCCCGGATGCGGCCGGTCTCGGCGGAGAGATCCCCTTCCGCCTTGCAGTACGCCTTTGCCAGCAGCGGCCGGTAGGTATCCCCGGCCAGGCGCTCCTTCAGTTCCCGAATGGTCAACACTGGCTTCACCTCATTTGAATCAAAATGTCGTTTTATTGTCCTCTCCCGTCCCTCGTCCGGACGGAATTTGTCTGCTTCCATGATAGCACGCCGCCCGCGCCACTTCAAGCGGCGTTTTGTGCGCTCGGGACCTCCCTTTTGTCCTCCCGCGCACTCACAGGCCGCGGAGGGTGAAGCGGAGCGAGCGGGGTTCGCCGGCAGGGATGCGGTATGCCTCCAGCGGCCAGGCGCCCCAGCTGTCGTCCCCGCCGACGCCCATGCGCGCCGAGGCCGGGCGGAGGACGGTGTGGACGGCGGGCGGCAGCTCCCAGTGGTGGGCGGCGCACTCGAGCTGTGCGGGGGTATAGGGCAGGGCGGAGCACTCCAGCGCCTCCCCCTCCAGGCGCAGGCCGCGGCCGCTGTGGTCCATCACCGCCATCCAGCGCACGCCGGTGCGGTTGCCGCACTCCTGCGGGCGGGGATAGGGGGTGACCTCATCCGCCACCGCCGAGCGCCAGAGGCCGAGGCGCGCGCCCTGGTCGCGGTCGCAGTGGCACTCCGCCGGGCCGCGCCCGTACCAGGAGAGCCGGGAGAAGTCCGCGTCCGTCCGGATCAGCATCCCGAACTCCGGCATGGGCGGCAGGCCCTCCGCGCCCGGCCAGTCCAGACCGGCGCAGACCGACCCGTCCGCCCGGACGGTGTAGGAGAAGGCGCACCGGGCCTCCACGCCGGGCAGATGGTAACAGCCCGACACGCGCACCCAGTCCGCGCCGCGCGTGACCGAGCAGCCCTCCTCCGCCTCTGGATACTCCGAGGCGAGGCGCCAGAGGCCGAGCTGCGCGCCGAAGCGGTAGCCCCGGTCATTGTCCGTCGGGGCGCGCCAGAAATTGGGCCGCGGCGGCGCGCACAGCAGCTCCCGTCCCGCCCAGCGGTAGGAGAGCAGCTCCCCCGTGCCCCGGCGGAAGAGGACGTCGAAGCCCTCGCCGCGCACGCCGAGGTTGAGGTCCCCCTCGATCAGCTCCAACGTCCCCACTGGGGCGGGCCGCTCCGGGGCCTCCACCCGCCAGACGCCCTGTCCGAAGGCCACCTCGTGCCCGCGCGTCGCCCAGGGGGCGTCCTCCCGCAGGTGGAAGGAGAGGGTCGCCGTCCACTCCCCCGGTTCGGAGCAGTCCGGCAGGGGGAGGCCGGCCGCCGCCCGGCCCAGCGGCGGAACGGAGATCTGTCCCAGCTCCACCCGCGCGGCCTCCACCCCGTCGCGCGCGACGGTGAGGCGGGCGTCATAGCGGGCGGTGTCGGTGAAGAGCTGCCGGTTCCAGACCTCCGCCCGGTCCCCGGTCACGGTGATATGGATGGGCTGGTAGTTGTATTTGACCTCCTGCATCTTGGGCGTCTCCCGCCCGTCGCCGAAGCAGATGCCGTTGCCGCTGAAGCAACCGTCCGTGGGCCGCTCGCCGAAGTCGCCGCCGTAGGCCAGCGTCTCGCGCCCAAAGGGGTCGCGCGTGCGGATGGTCTGGTCGATAAAGTCCCAGATAAAGCCGCCCTGATAGCGCGGCTCCTCCCAGGCCAGCTCGGTGTAGAGGTGCATCCCGCCGCAGGAGTTGCCCATCGCGTGGGTGTACTCGCAGCAGAGGAAGGGCTTCTCCGGCCGCTCACGGAGAAACGCGCGGATCGCGGCCACGGAGGGGTACATCTGGCTCTCCATGTCGGAGGTGTCCGGCCAGCTTCGGTCGTGGAAGATTCCCTCATAGTGAACCAGGCGGCTGTCGTCCAGGGCGCGGAAGCGCCGGGACATCTCCCAGATCACCCGTCCGCCGAAGGACTCGTTCCCGCAGGACCAGATCAGGATGGAGGGATGGTTCTTCTCGCGGTGATAGGTCCGCTCCACCCGGTCAAGCAGGAGGGGCAGCCAGGTCTCGTCGTCCTTCGGGAGGGCAGGGCCGCGGGCGGGCGGCTGCCAGGTGCCGTGGCTCTCCAGATTGTTCTCCGCGATGACGTACAGGCCGAGCCGGTCGCAGAGGTCGTAGAAGATCTGAGAGTTTGTGTAGTGGCTGGTGCGCACGGCGTTGATGTTGTTGCGCTTCATGGTGAGCAGGTCGCGCTCGATCTCCAGCGCCGTCACCGCGCGCCCCCGGTCGCAGGCAAAGTCGTGCCGGTTCACCCCACAGAAGACGATGCGCTGCCCGTTGAGCAGCATCAGCCCGCCGCGCAGCTCAAAACGGCGGAAGCCGAACGGCTGGGGGACATACTCCGTCACCCGGCCCGCGCCGTCCAGCAGGGTCAGCTCCAGCTCGTAGAGGGCGGGCGACTCCGCCGACCAGAGGTCGGGGCGCTCCACCAGCCAGGAGAAGGCGAGCTCCGCCCCCTCCCCCGAGAAGGTTTCCCGGCACAGCGCCCGCCCCGCGCGGGAGAGCACCGCCTCCACCTGCCACGGTCCGCCCTCCAGCGCGCAGCGGACGCCGAGCGTCCCCGTTCCGAGGTCCTTCGTCAACTCGGGGCGCAGGGCGAGGTCGCGCAGATGGACCGCCGGGCAGGCGTAGAGCCAGACGTCGCGGTAGATGCCGGAGAAGCGGAAGAAGTCCTGGTCCTCCAGCCAGCTTCCGGGGTTCCACTGCCAGACCTGGACGGCGAGGCGGTTCTCACCCGGGCACAGGTGCTCCGTCAGCTCAAAGTCGTGGGCGGCAAAGCTGTCCGCCGCGTAGCCGATATAGTGTCCGTTGAGCCAGAGGGCAAAGGCGCTCTCCACCCCCTGGAAGGAGATGCACACCCGCATCCCCTCCATCCCCTCCGGCAGGCGGAAGGTGCGCAGATAGCTCCCCACCGGATTCTCCCGCTCCGGGGCGTGGCCGCTCCGGACGTCCTCCCATCCATCCCAGGGGTACTGGACGTTGACATACTGGGGCCGTCCGTAGCCCTGCATCTGGATATGGCCGGGGACCTGGATGTATGCCCAGCCGCGGCAGTCAAAGTCCGCCGCCCAGAACTCCGGCACGGTCTGGCCCATATTGCGGGCATAGTGGAAGCGCCAGGCGCCGTTCAGGCTATAGCGCAGGGGGTTGCCCTCCGGCCCGCGCCGGGCAGCGACCCGGTCGGGATAGCAGGTGTGCCCCGAGCGGGGCGCAAGACAGCCCTCGGCAAAAAAGCCGGGCGTCCGCCAGTGCTCACAGCCAGCCTTCGTCATGCATTGTCCTCCTGCGCGCCCTCCGCGCCGCCCTCAGTCTCTGTGCCCTCCTCCGTATCCGCGCCGTCTGCCGCATCCGTGTGATCTGCCGCGTCTGCATCCGTCCGGGTGTCCTGCGCCCCGTCTGTGCCGGTCTGGCCGCTCTGCGGACCGGACGCGGCGGAGGCTGCGGCGGCGAGGTCGCGCTCGGTGTAGGCCTGCTGGTCCGCGAGCATCTCCTCCATCGCGTCGGGGTTATTCCAGGCGGTGTAGAGGGTGGTGCTCATCGCATAGTCCTCCCAGGTCTCCCCGGCGCTCTGGCGCGGCTTTTCCGCCAGCGCGCCGCTCTCCAGCGCCGTGCGGTAGGGCGAGAGGGAACCCGCCCAGACCGTCTCCTCCCAGGTCTCCTGCAGGCCGCTGACGGCGGGCAGAGAGACCCCGGCGCTCACCTGCGCCTCCTGTCCGGCCTGCCCGGCGAACGCCTCGAGCAGGTCATAGGCGGCGTCCGGGTCGGCGGAGGCGGCGGAGATCGCCCAACCCGTCCCGTCCAGGACGGCGGTCCGCTCCCCCTCGCCGCAGTCGCCGCTCCCGTCGCGGTCCCAGTAGGGCAGCACGGTGCAGTCCCACTGGCTCGAGCCGCTCTCCGAGAGGAGCGCGAGGGCCTGGTCGCTGTCGAGCAGGACCATCGCCGCCCGCCCGGCGGCAAAGAGCTCCATCGCGCCCTGCTGGGCCATTGTGGGCTGGCTGGGCATCGCGTCGGCGACCAGCGCGCCCACCAGACCCATCGCCGCGCGGGTCTGCTCCTCCGTCCAGGCGGCGGTCACCGTGCCGTCCGCCCCGGTGCGCAGGAGCGCGCCCCCGGCGGAACAGACCACGTTATACCAGCCATTGGCGGTGTCCGTCTGATTCATGACAAAGCCATAGAGGCCGCCCGCCCGGTCGGTGAGGGCCAAGGCCGCCTGACAGACATCCTGCCAGGTCCAGCTCTCGTCCGGATAGTCCAGCCCCTTGCTGTCAAAGAGGGCGCGGGAGTACCAGAGCGCCGTCACCCGGCTGTCCTTCGGGACCGCCCAGGTCCGGCCGCCGGAGGTCCAGAGGCTCCAGAGCGCCTCATAATAGTCCTCCGTCCGCAGGGACCCCTCCTCCAGCCGCGCCTCCAGTGGGAGGAGTTGTCCGGCGGCGGCGGAGGCCTCCAGGTGCGCGCTGTCCATCCAGAACAGGTCGGGCAGCGCCCCGGAGGCGACGTCCTCCCAGTACTGGTCGGGGTCCTTCACGGTGATCTCCACCGCGACGCCGGTCCGCTGCGTCCAGTCATCGGCAACCGTCTGCCAGGTCTCCTGCTCACTCTCGTCCCAGATCCAGACAGTGAGCCGCTCGGCGGTGAAGCTGTTCGCCGGCGCGCAGCCGGCCAGCGTCAGCAGGAGCGCGGCGGCCAGGAGCAGCAGCGTCAGTGTCTTCTTTCGCATGATGGGTCATCTCCTCTCCCGCAGCGGTGCGCCGCGGATCAAATCGCAATGTCGTTTTCGCAAACTTATTGTATAACAAAAGGGCGGAGACTGTAAACAAAAACCTTTCGTCCCTCCCCGCCCGGCGGGCGGGGAGGCCCTTCGCGAAAAAAACATGCTCTCTTACGGCATGGAGGCGGATGGGAAAAAACACCCATTGACTGCACGCAGCGTGCAGTTTTAGCCTACGGAGGAAGAACCTCCCACGGAGGGAACAACGTGAACACATTGACTTTGCGTGAGCTTTGCACCGAGACGGGAATCTCGCGCCGGGCCGTCCAGGGTTACGAAAAGGCGGGTCTGGTCGCGCCCATTGGGAAAAACAAATACGGCTATCTGCTCTATCAGCGGCAGGCGGCGGAACGGGTGAGGGAAATCCGGTTTTATCAGGAGATCGGTTTTTCCATCCGGGAAATCTGCTCCCTGATCGACGGCCCCAGCGCCGTCAAGCGGGCTGCCCTGGCAGAGCGGGTGGAGGCGCTGGGAGAGGAGCGTGAACGACTGAAGGAATTGATCGACGAGGCCAAACGCCGGCTGGAATTGCTGGCATAACAGGACGGTCCCATTCGCCGCCATGCCACACAGAGAACAAGGAGGAATCCCACATGAGAAACAACCGATGGATCGCACTGGCAGCCGCTCTGCTGCTGACCCTTTCCCTGACTGCCTGCGCCTCGCCGGAGACGGAGGAGCGTCTGGAGGAGGCCGGAGACCGCATCTCCGATCGTCTGGAAGATGCGACGGAGGAGATCTCCGAAGCACTGGACGAGATCCTGCCGGGGGAGGAACCGGAGGCAGCGCCAGAGGAGGAGCCGGAGGCAGAGACGCAAGAGGCGCCGGAGGACGTCGGGGAGGTCCCGGAGGAAGAGGCGGAGCCTGACGGCGCGCAGCAGTCCGACGGTGAGGAGCCGCCCGCAGACGGCATCCGGCCGGAATTTCGCACGGCAATGGAGGAATACGAGGCGTTCTTTGACGAATATTGCGATTTCATGACGACCTACGCAGAGTCTGACGACGTGACGGCGATGCTCACCGACTACGCCAGCTACATGGCCCAGTACGCGGAGACGATGGCCGCGCTGGAGGCCATCGACGAGGAGGAGCTCAGCGACGAAGAACTCCTGCTCTACACCGAAGTGACCGCCCGCATCTATCAGAAGCTGGCAGAGGCCTCCCTCTCCTGACCTCTCGACCTGACCGTCCTCCTGTGGTATACTGTTCACAGTCTATTTCCACAGGAGGACTTCTTATGCCGGAACAGACCGGAACAACAGAGCGCCAGCCGCTCAGCGCCGCGCTGGTCGCCCACGTCGACGCGGGGAAGACCACCCTCTCCGAGGCGATGCTCTACCGCGCGGGACAGCTGCGCCGTCTGGGCCGGGTGGACCACGGGGACGCCTTTCTGGACACCGACGCGCTTGAGCGGGAGCGGGGGATCACCATCTTCTCCAAGCAGGCGGTCCTCCCCCTGGGGGATGGACAGCTCACCCTGCTCGACACGCCGGGCCATGTGGACTTCTCCGCCGAGATGGAGCGGACGCTGCAGGCGGCGGACTGCGCCATTCTGGTCATCAGCGGACCGGATGGGGTGCAGAGCCACACCGAGACGCTCTGGGGCCTGCTGGAGCGCTACCATCTGCCCACCCTGATCTTTGTCAACAAGATGGACCTCCCCGGCGCGGACCGGGCGGCGGTCCTCGCCCAGCTCCGCGCCCGTCTGGGGGAGCAGTGCGCCGACCCCGCCCATCCGAGCGAGGAGACCGCCCTGTGCGATGAGGCGCTGCTGGAGGAATACCTCTCCACCGGGGCGTTCTCCACCCCGTCGCTCGCGCGGGCGGTCGCCCGGCGGACGCTCTGCCCCTGCTGGTTCGGCTCCGCCCTCCGTCTGGAGGGGGTGGACGAGTTTCTGCGCGGTCTGGAGGAGCTGGGGCCGCGGCGGACCTACCCGGAGGCCTTTGGCGCGCGGGTCTATAAGATCTCCCGCGATGGCCAGGGCGCGCGGCTGACCTGGCTGAAGGTGACCGGCGGCGCGCTCTCGGTGAAGGACGCCCTCTCCGGCCGCACTGGTCAGGAGGACTGGACGGAGAAGGCGGACCAGCTCCGCCTCTACTCCGGGGCGAAGTACCGCCTGCTCGACCGGGCGGAGGCGGGGACCCTCTGCGCCGTCACCGGTCTGAGCCATACCTTCCCCGGTCAGGGCCTCGGCATCGAGGCCGCTGCCGGGACAAGTGCCCCCGTCCTGACCCCGGCGCTCACCTATCAGGTGCTGCTGCCGCCGGAGGTGGACGTCCACACCGCCCTGCAAAAGCTGCGCATGCTGGAAGAGGAGGACCCGCAGCTCCACCTGGTCTGGCGGGAGCGGGTGCGCGAGCTGCACGTCCAGCTCATGGGGCCGGTCCAGCGGGAGGTGCTCGCCCGTCAGGTTTTGGAGCGCTTTGGCTGGGAGGTCTCCTTTGGCCCGGGGCATGTCGTTTACCGTGAGACCATCGCCGCCCCGGTGGTGGGCGTCGGCCACTTTGAGCCGCTGCGGCACTACGCGGAGGTCCATCTCCTCCTCGAGCCGGGGGAGCGGGGCAGCGGGCTGGTCTTCCGGAGCGCCTGCCGGGAGGACGCCCTCCCGCTCAACTGGCAGAGGCTCATCCTCTCCCAGCTGGAGGAGGAACTGCCCCCCGGCGTGCGCACCGGCGCGCCGCTGACCGATCTGCGCATCACCCTGCTCACCGGCCGGGCACACCCCAAGCACACCCAGGGGGGCGACTTCCGTCAGGCGGCCTGCCGCGCCCTGCGCCAGGGCCTGCGTCAGGCAGAGACCGTCCTGCTCGAGCCGTGGTATGACCTCCGCCTCGAGCTGCCGCCGGAGTGCGCCGGCCGGGCGATGAACGACCTCCAGCAGCGCGGGGGCGACTGCCAGCCGCCCCGGCTGGAGGGGGACCGGACCGTGCTGGAGGGCTCTGCCCCGGTGGACGCGCTGGGGGACTACGCCGCCGAGCTGCTGGCCTACACCCGCGGCCGGGGCCGGATGACCACGCGGATGAAGGGCTATTTCCCCTGCGCCGACCCGGAGGCGGTCATCGCCGCTGCCGGCTACGACTGCGACGGGGACACCGACTGGCCCGCCGACTCCGTCTTCTGTTCCCACGGAGCGGGCCATGTGGTCCGCTGGGACGAGGTGGGGCGCTATCAGCATCTGGAGACCCCGCTCACCCGCGCGCGGGAGGAGGCGGCGGAGCGGTCCGCCGTCCGCTCCCGGGCGCCTGCCACGGCGGCGGAGGAGAGGGAGCTGGAGGCCATCTTTGAGCGGACCTATGGGCCGGTCCGCCGCCAGAGGGCGTTTGAACCCGCCCGGCGGCAGGTGAAGCTCTCCAACCATGTGGAGATCAGGGCCCACGAGCCGCTGGAGGAGTATCTGCTCGTGGACGGGTACAACATCATCTTCGCCTGGGAGGACCTCAATCGCCTCGCCCGCGAGAGCATGGACCGCGCCCGCCAGACCCTGATGGACGAGCTGTGCAGCTTCCAGGCGGTCCGCCATGTGCGGGTGATCCTGGTCTTTGACGCCTACCGCGTCAAGGGCGGCGTGCGCCGGATGGAGCGCTATCACAATATCCACGTCGTCTTCACCCAGGAGGCGGAGACGGCGGACCAGTATATCGAGCAGGCGTCCTACCGGCTCGGCAAGCGCCACCGCGTCCGCGTAGCCACCTCGGACGGGCTGGAGCAGATCATCGTCCTCGGCCACGGCTGCCTGCGCGTGTCGGCGGAGAGCTTCCGCCAGGAGATGGACCAGGTGAAGGCGGAGCTGGCCGAGGCCCTGCGCGAGACGCAGCGGCGGCTGTGACGGCAAAAAACACGCAGAAATGCCCGGCGGCAGGGGAATCGAGTCCTCTGCCGCCGGGCATTGCCGCGCGCAGGCCTTCGGTCACGGCTTCTTGTCCGCCGCATGCCGTCCGGACAGGGAGAAGAGATACTTCTTCGTGGCAAACAGGATGGCGATGGCGACGATGCCGTAGACGTTGTCGATCGCGTTGGTGTGGTGGATGACAATCTGCCGGGCGATGGCGAAAGTGAGCACGTCAAAGACGTTTTCCGCCGAGTGCTCGCAGGTCATGCGGATCATCTCGATGCCGATGACGAGGGAGAAGGCGGTGTTCAGGAAGGACTCAAACGTGCCGTAGATCGGATAGCCCTCCACCTGCAAAAAGCCCATCAGCAGGCGGAAGGTAAAGTAGAGCACCGCCAGGCAGAGCAGTCCTGCGATAAAGAACTCCAGGGCAATGGCAAAGCGGCGCAGCAGGTCGCGGATTCGTTCTCTCATCGGTCGGCCCCCTCTTTCGATAGCTACTTTTATTATACATGGAGAGCTTTCTTCTGTAAAGGAGAGAGTTATGCTTGCACGGAGAAATCAGGTGCTTTATAATAGTGTCTACGCAACACAGGCTGCAAACGGCAGCCGCCCATCACCCTCTGGAGGACGCATATGGACTACATTTTCACCGTGCCGGAGCGCATCTGCTTTTATCACTGCGACAGCAGCCGCAACCTCTCCCTGCGCACCTATCTGGAGTGGAGCGGGGAGATGGGCAACCTCCATCTGGAGAGCCGCGGCATCACCTGGCAGGGGATGCTGGCCGAGCGCCAGGCCTTTCTGCTCTCCCGCCTGGCCTTCCGCCGCTTCCGCCCGGTCCAATACGGGATGGAGTGCCGCTTTCAGACCTGGGAGGGCGGGGTGAAGGGCCCCAGCTTCCTGCGCAATTTCCAGCTCCTCGGCCCGGAGGGGGAGGTGCTGGCCCAGTCCGCCAGCAGCTGGATGCTGGTGGACCCGGTGGAGCGGAAGATCCTGCGCCCCAGCCAGTGCGTCCACCCCATGATGCCCTGTGACCGGCCGGTGGAGCCGGAGCTGCGCCGTCTCCGGCTGGGCAGTCTCCCGCCGGCGGCAGAGCATGTGGTCCGGCCCTCTCAGATTGACGGCAACGGCCATATGGGAAATCAGTATTACGCCGACCTGCTCTCGGACTATGCGCCGGAGGGCCTGCGCGGGCGGACGGTGCTGGCGGCGCAGCTTGCCTTCCACCACGAGGCACGCCTGGGTGAGGCGGTGACGCTCTTTGCCGCCCCGGACGGAGCGGACACCTTTTCCATGTCCGGCAGGCTGCCGGACGGCCGGACCTGCTTCGAGGCGCAGGTACAGGTCGAGCACTGAGCATCGGAGGGGGCCGGGATGGAACGCAGAGACAGGGCGGAGACGCCGGACAGACAGGACGCGCGGACAGGCGCGCCCCGTGTGCTCGCGCGCCTCTGCCTCTCTTTCTCCATCGCGGCCGCCCTCTGTGTCTTTCTGCTGTCGGGCTGGCAGATGCTCGCACTCGGCGCGCTCGGACTGCTGGGCGGTCTGACTGCCCTCCTGCGCCGCCGCGCCCTCGCCGGCGCGGTGCTGCTGGCGGTGATGGCGGGCGCGTGGCTGAGCTGGCTCACCCACTTCCATCTCGTCACACTGGACCTCGGCTGGGCGGGGCGCACGGTGGAGCTGACCGCCGTCGCGCAGGACTATCCCCGCCCCACCGGCTACGGGTACGCGCTGGAGGTGTGCGCGCTCGGCCCGCTGGACGGAGAGCGTCTCCTCCTCTATCTGGACGCGGCGGAGGATATCCGCCCCGGCGATGCGCTCTCCGCGACGGTCTCGCTGGACTCCGCCGGGGAGAACGCCTCCGGCCCGACCCTCTCCTACTGGGCGGACGTCATCACTCTGCGCGGCAGCGCGGAGGGGCTGGAGGTCAACTCGCGCGGGACGCCGTGGTATCTCCTCCCCCGTGTCTGGGCGCACGCGCTCGCCGGGGAGCTGGACCGCCTGTTTCCGGAGGAGGAGGCGTCCTTTCTCCTCGCCCTTGCGACCGGTGAGCGCGGCGGGATGCCGCAGGTGCTGACGGACGATCTGCGGGACACCGGGCTGAGCCATATCGTGGCCGCCTCCGGCCTGCACATCAGCCTGCTGATCGCTGTGCTCCGCCTGCTGCCCGGGAGCCAGAAGACGCGCAGCCTCCTGCTCCTGCCCTGCCTGCTCGCCTTTGCGGCGCTGGCGGGGTTCACCCCGTCCATCTGCCGGGCCGCGCTGATGCAGGCGGTCTCCCTCTTCGCGCCCCTCCTGGGGAGGGAGGAGGACCCGCCGACCTCGCTCGCCCTCGCCCTGGCGATGATCCTCTCTGTCAATCCGATGGCGGCCGCCAGCGTCAGCCTGCAGCTCTCCTTTGCGGCAATGCTGGGGCTGATGGTCCTCTGCCCGCCCATCTTCCGCCGTCTGGAGCGCCTGCCGCGCCCGCTGCGCGGGGCGGGGATGACGGTGGGGACCACGCTGGCGGCCACGGCGTTCACCCTGCCCCTCGTCCTCTGGTATTTTGGAGAGAGCGCGCTGATCGGGCCGCTGGCCAACCTGCTGGTGCTCTGGACGCTCCCCCTCCTTCTGCCGCTCGCCCTGATCTGCCCGCTGGCGGGCCTCGCCTGCCCCGCGCTGGGGGAGCTGCTCGCCATCCCGGCGTTCTGGGCGGCCAGAGGGGTGCTCGCGCTGATCCACGCCCTGGCGGACATCCCCTTTGCCGCCCTGCGCGCGGACCAGCCGCGGGTGATCGCCTGGCTGATGCTCGGCTATGCCGTGGCCGCCCTGTGGGGCTCCGGCCTGCTGCGCGGCCGCGCCCGGCCGCTCTCCGCCCTCCTGCTGGCCGGGTCGCTCGTCCTTGCCCTGCTGCTCCAGGCGGGCGACCGGGCGGGCATTCAACTGGAGATCGCCCTGCTCGACGTGGGGCAGGGGCAGTGCATCCTCCTCACGAACGGCGGACAGACCGCCGTGATCGACTGCGGCAGCAGCGGAGGCGGCAGCGCCGCCAGACTGCGCACCGCCCTCGCCCGGCGCGGCCTGGGGGAGATCGACCATCTCATCCTGACCCACTGGGACAGCGACCACACGAACGGCGTGCCTGAGCTGCTCGGCACGGTCCCGGTCCACACCCTCCACCTGCCCGGCACGCAGGAGGAGGCGGAGGGCGACCCGTCCGGCATGTGCGCCGCCGCAGCCGCGTGCGGCGCGGCGGTCTGCTGGGTGGAGGATGCGGGGGAGATCGCCCTCTCCAACGCCGCGCTCACCCTCCTCCCGATGGACTCGGATCAGGGACCTGCCGGGGCCGTCCTGGTCACGGCGGGTGACTTCTCCCTCCTCGTCACCGGCGACCTCGACCTCGAGGAGGAGGCGGCCCTCGCGGCGCGCTATCACCTCTCCCCGGTGGATGTGCTGGTGGGCGGCCACCACGGCTCCCGCTACGCGACGGGCGAGGCCCTGCTCGACTCTGTCCGGCCGCAGGCGGTGCTCTTCTCTGCCGGGGCCAATCCCTACGGCCATCCCACCGGCGAGGCGCTCGCGCGCGCCGCGGCGGCCGGGGCGCGCATCTTCCGCACGGACCTGCAGGGCGAGATCGTCATCCTCCTGCCCGGCTAGCAGAGCGATTGCACGGCGCGGCGGAAGCTGATATAATGGGACCATCTTCAGACAGATGAGGTGAGGACAATGGAAGAGACGCGCGTGGCCCTGCTCGCCATTGTGGTGGAGGACGCGGATTCCGTGCAGGCGCTCAACGAGCTGCTGCACCAGTATGGGCGCTATATCATCGGCCGGATGGGCCTGCCCTATCCGAAGCGGGGCATCAACCTGATCAGCATCATGCTCGACGCGCCGATGGACGCCATCTCCGCCCTCTCCGGCAAGGTGGGGCGGCTGCCCGGCGTGTCCGCCAAGGCGGTCTACTCCAAGCGGGTGGATGCGTGATGGCGGGCGAGCGCCTGTTTGCCTACGCCTGCGGAGAGGAGGAGCGGGAGCGCTATGCCCGCTATGCCGGGGCGTATGGCTTTTCTGTCACCTGCTGCGCGGAGCGCCCCCTCCCGGAAAACGCCCACCTCGCGCGTGGTTACGACGGGGTGATGATCGCCGCCGCCCGCGGGGTGGACCGGGGGATGATCGACACCTACTGTGACGGCGGGGTGAGGGTCCTCTCCTCCCGGGCGATCGGGGTGGACAATATCGACCTGGCCTACGCGGCGCAGCGGGGCCTTGCCGTACTGCGCAACACCTACTCCGCCGCCAGCGTGGCGGACTACGCCATCATGCTCATGCTGATGGTCACCCGCCACACCAAGGCGGCCCTCCTGCGCAATGTGGGGCAGGACTACCGCTATGAGGGGCTGCGCGGCCGGGAGCTGCACACCATGACGGTGGGCATCGTGGGCACAGGGAACATCGGCGCGGCCACCGCCCGCCATCTGGCCGGCTTCGGCTGCCGCCTGCTTGCCTGGAGCCGCCATCCCCGGCCAGAGCTGGCGGGCATTGTCACCTATGTGGACTTTGACACCCTGCTCGCCGGGAGCGACCTGGTGAGCCTCCATCTCTCCGCCGCGCCGGAGACCCGTCACATCCTCGACCGGGCGGCGATCGGGCGGATGAAGCAGGGGGCTTTCCTGGTCAACACCGCCCGGGGCGAGCTGGTGGACACGGCGGCCCTCATCGACGCGCTGGAGGAGGGGCGCCTCGCCGGGGCGGCCCTCGACGTGGTGGAGGGGGACCGGGCGGTCTACTACCTCGACCACCGCAATCAGGTGATCGGGCACCGGGAGCTGGCCATTTTGAACGCCATGCCCAACGTGATCCTCACCCCCCACCTCGCCTTCTGGACGGACACGGTGGCGGACGATATGGTGAAAAACGCGCTGGCGGCCACCCGCCGCTTCTTTGACGGGGCGGACTGCCCGCTGCGCGTGGTCTGATCCGGCGGCCCCCGGAGCAAAATTTTTCCCGGGCGGATGCGATAAAACCGCCCGCTGGCGCATTATACAGATGACAGGAGTGAATGAGGATGATGCTGCTGATGGCCGCGGCGATGGACTACCGGGAATCCGTCCGCCCGGACCTGCTGGAAGCGCTGATGGCGCGCCTGGCCCACGGGGACCGGGACGCGCTGGCGGAGCTCTATGAGCGCACCCGCACGGCGGTCTACGGCCTGGCGCTGTCCTACCTGAAAAACGGTCAGGAGGCGGACGACGTCACGCAGGACACCTTTGTCCGCGCCTGGGAGCATGCGCCGTCCTACCGCCCGCAGGGGACGCCGCTGGCCTGGCTGCTCGCCATCGCGCGCAACCTCTCCCTCATGCGCCTGCGCGAGCGCGGCAGAGTGACGGAGCTCCCGGAGGACGACCGGGACGCCTTTTTCGGCTCGGACCGCTCCATCCTCACCGCGGAGGACCGCGTCCTGCTGCGCGGCGCGCTTGAGCGCCTGGGCGAGCAGGAGCGGCGGATTGTCCTGCTCCACGCGGCCACCGGGCTGAAATTCCGCGAGGTGGCCAAGCTGCTCGACCTGCCGCTGTCCACCGTCCTGTCCAAGTATCACAGAGCGATCCCAAAGCTGCGGGCCTATCTGACGGAAGGGGGTATCTCATGAACGGCAAAGATTTGGACCAGCGCCTTCGCACCGCCCTGGAGCATGCTGCGCCCAACCGGCCGGAGGAGGTGCTCGCCCGCTGCGGCGCGCAGGACGCCGGACCCTATCTGACCGAGCTCACGCCTCGCCGCAGGCGGCCCCTGCGGGCGGTCCCGGCGGTGCTCGCGGCCTGTCTGGCTCTGGTGCTCTCCATCGGCCTGCTGCGCCCGGCGCTGTTCACCGCGCAGGAGGCGGTGAGCGTCGTCTCCCTCGATGTGAATCCCAGCGTGGTCCTCACACTGGACGATGAACGCCGCGTGCTCGAGGCCACCGCCCAAAACGGCGACGGCGCGGCCATCCTGGACGGGATGGACCTCGCGGGGACCGACCTGAATGTGGCGGTGAACGCCATCATCGGCTCTCTGGTGAAAAACGGCTATGTGGACGCCCTGGCCAACTCCATCCTCATCAGCGTGGAGGACGCCGACAGCGCGCGCGCACAGAGCCTGCGCGAGACGCTCAGCGGCGAGGTGGCCCAGCTCCTCGACGCGGCCTCGGTGAGCGGGGCGGTCCTCTCCCAGACGGTAACGGCGGACGAGGGTCTCTCCCAGCTGGCGGAGGCGTATGGCATCACCCACGGCAAGGCGGCCCTGATCCAGTCCCTCGTGGACAGCAGCGACCACCTCACCTTTGACGAGCTGGCCGGGCTGACCATCAACGAGCTCAACCTCCTCGCCTCCTCTACCGCCGTCTCCGCCCAGCGGGAGCAGGGGATCCAGACCGCGTCCACCGCACTGGAGAGTTCCAACATCCAGTCCACCGGCTCGGCCAGTGTGGAGGGATACATCGGCGTGGAGGCCGCACAGGCCGCCGCCCTGGCGGACGCCGGTGTGGACGCCGCACAGGCCACCATCACCGGGACCGACTTTGACTATGAGGACGGGCGGATGATCTACGAGGTGGAGTTCTACGTCGCCGGGGTGGAGTATGAGTACGACATCGACGCCTCCACCGGCGCGGTCCTCGCCCAAGAGCAGGAGGGCGAGCGGCTGGAAGACACGCCCACCCCGGACCCCTCCGGCGAGGAGGCGGAGACCGGCGAAGCGCCCATGCCGTCCGGCGAGGGAGAGACTGCGCCGGAGGAGGGCGCGGCAGCGCCCTTCGGCCCCATCACCGCGGAGCAGGCGGGAGAGATCGCCCTGGCCCACGCGGGGCTGAACCGCTCAGAGGTGAGCGACTGGAGTGTGGAGGAGGACGACGTGGACGGCGTGCCCGCCTATGAGGTGGAGTTTGAGGCGGGAGACGTGGAGTACGACTACGAGATCCGCATCTCGGACGGTGAGATCCTCCAGGCGGAACGGGATGAATGATCAACATGGAAGGCGAAACAGTGCGCCCCGCGCCATGTCCAAACGGACAGGCGCGGGGCGCATTTTCTGCCGCTGCCGGCAGCTTTGCTTTATCTTGACGCCTCGTCGATGCAGCGCAGGGCGTTCAGGCTGCGCGGGTAGCCGATGTAGGGCAGGCACTGGCTGACCACCCGGATGAGGAAGGCCCGGTCATTGCCCAGATTCAGATTGCCCCGCGTGTGGGAGATGAGCTGGGGCTCACAGCCGCCCTGGGCGGCGAGGAAGCAGAAGGTGATCATCTCCCGCTCCCGGCAGTTCAGCCCTCTGCGGGTGTAGTAGTCGCCGAAGCAGTTGGCCGCCAGCCAGCGGTTGATGTGGCGGGTCTCCTCCGGGCCGCTGTCCTGAAAGCCGCGCATCCCCTCGCCGAAGATATCCACCTGCGCCTGATTGCCCGCGGCAAGGCGGGTCTCCCTCGTCGTAGTGGCCTGGCCCTCCAGCGGGAGGGGAACGCCCGCCGCGCGCAGCACGTCGTTCGCCGCATACAGGAAGGGGAGCACCCGGCCAAAGCCGAGATAGGCCGCCGCCTGATAGACCGTCTCCTTCACCTCCACCGGGGTGAGGCCGCAGCGCAGCGCGGCGGGCAGTGTCTCCCGGTAGGCGTCCAGCCCCTGGCAGCCGATCAGCGAGGCGAGGATCGCCAGAAAGCGGGTCCTCCGGTCCAGCGGCGCCGCCTGATGCGCCACCTCGTCAAAGGCAAAATTGGCAAAGCGCTGCATAAACTCCGGGTCGGTCTCCCAGAGACCGCCGGTCTGATCGACCCCCATCTGGTCGAGATACTGGCGGGAAAATTCCGTCTGTTCCATCACGATACCTCCTCGCTGCGGCGCTTATTTCAGCGCGCTGTAGTCCGCGTCCGAGACCGGCTCACACCACTCGTTGGACGTCTCCTCCCCCGGTACCTCCACGGCGAGGTGGACGAACCAGCTGTCCGGCGCGGCCCCGTGCCAGTGCTTCACCTCGGGCGGGATGACCACCACGTCGCCGGGACGGAGCTCGCGGGCACGTTCTCCCCACGCCTGATAGTAGCCGCGGCCAGCAGTGCACAGTAAAATCTGCCCGCCGCCGGACTTCGCGTGGTGGATGTGCCAGTTGTTGCGGCAGCCCGGCTCAAAGGTGACGTTGCCGATGGGGACGCCGGTAGTGGTGAGCATGTTCAGATAGCTCTGTCCGACGAAGTACCTGCCGTAGGCCACATTTTTCTCCCCCATGGGGAATACGCCAAGTGTCTCCGGTTTCATCTTCTGTACCCTCCTGTGAATCGTTGTCTTTCAGCTCTCATTTCATCGCGCCCCGGTCCCGCGCAGCCAGCGCTCCAGCGCGGGGCGGGCGGCTTGCACTCCGCCACCGTGGATGGCGATCCCCTTCCTGACCTCCGCCCCCGGGCAGAGGCGGCGGATATCCCGCTCACTGCCGCCCAGTCCGCTCCCCTCGTGGGTGCAGAAGGGGAGGATGGTCTTTCCCGTCCAGTCAAAGCGCTCCAGAAAGGTGAAGACCGCCATCGGCATTGTCCCCCAGTAGTTTGGATAGCCGAGGAAGACGGTGTCATACCCGTCCAGACGGTCAGGATATTCCTCCAGCTCAGGCCGGGCGTCCCGCCGCTGGTCCGCCTGCGCCTGGGCGATGCAGGCGTTGTACTCTGCCGGGTAGGGCCGCACCGGGCGGATGCGGAAGAGATCCGCCCCCGTCAGCCCGGCCAGCATCCGGGCGGCCGTCTCGGTATTGCCCACCGAAAGGGTCTGGATCGTGCCGTTGACATAGTTCTCCCCCGCGCGGGAGAAATAGACGATCAGGGAAGCCGTGGGAACCACCTCATTTTCTCTTGCTGAGGACAGTATACCGCGCCGGCGCTTGACGGGGAATCTCCGTTCTGTTATGCTGGTATCAACCAAAAGTTGATGCCAGTGAGAGGGGGAAACGCCATTGTATAACCGTTATCTGCCCGTCTTCGTCTGTGTGGCGGACTGCGGCAGCTTCACGCGGGCCGCCGGGCGGCTGTATATCTCCCCCACCGCCGTCATGAAGCAGGTCAACGCGCTGGAGCGGCATCTGGAGCTCCAGCTGTTTGAGCGGACCGCGCACGGCGTCCGCCTGACGGCGGCGGGCGAGGTCATCTATCAGGAGGCGCGGCAGCTCTTCGCCTCCTCCCGGCGGGCGGTAGAGCGGGCGCGCGCGGCGATGGGGGCGGAGGAGCAGCTCTTTCGGGTGGGGACCTCCCTGCTCAACCCTGCCAAGCCATTTATGGACCTGTGGTATCAGGTGAACCGCGACTTTCCGGGCTACAAGCTCCGCCTGGTGCCCTTTGAGGACGACCACCGCGGGATTTTGGACGAGATCGCCGCCCTGGGGAGCAAGTTTGACTTTCTGGTGGGGGTGTGCGACTCCAAACTCTGGCTGGACCAGTGCAGCATGCTGCCGCTGGGCCGCTATCGGAAGATGTGCGCCGTCTCGCGGGACCACCCGCTGGCAAAAAAGGGACAGCTGCATTTTTCCGACCTCTACGGGCAGACGCTCATGATGGTCAAGCGGGGAGACTCACAGACCAACGACTTTATCCGCAGCGACCTGGAGCGCAATCACCCGCAGATCCGCATCGAGGACACCAGCCAGTTCTACGACATCTCCGTCTTCAACCGCTGCGCGGAGACGGGACAGGTCCTGCTCACGCTGGAGTGCTGGCAGGAGGTCCACCCCGCCCTGGTCACGCTCCCGGTGGACTGGGACTACAGCATTCCCTATGGCCTGCTCTACGCGAACGACCCGCCGGAGGACGTGCGGCGTCTGGTGGAGTTGGCAGGGCGGATAACAGCCGCCCGCCGCGGGGTCGTCTGACCCCCTCTACCTCACGATCGCAAATGTAAAGACAGGCCGGCGGGGACTGCAGGCGCTGCGGCCTCCGCCGGCTTGTATCGGTGTGCCAAAAAGGTCTCGCCGGGTTTGACCCGGCAGACCAAACAGAGCACAATTCCTTTGGGGTGCGGGCGCCCCCACTGGTCCGGCGCGCTGCCGGAAAGAGGACGGGCGCACATCCCGCCCGCACAGAGAAGACAGGCAGACAGAAAATCCCCCGGACACGGAGCAGACGCTTCGCATTCGGGGGATCGCTCATTGTTTGCGGACTTACTTCCGGGTCACTCCACCAGCGCCACGGCCACGTCGTTGACGTTCGTGCCGGTCGCGCCGGTCATGATGAGTCCGCCGGTGATCCGGAGGGCATGGTAGGCGTCGTTGTCCGCGAGCGTCCAGGAGACATTGCCTCCGGCCCGGACCAGAGCGGCCTCCGTCTCGCCGTCCACATAGCCACCCGCGGCATCGGTGGGGCCGTCGGTCCCGTCGCTGCCGACGGAGAACACGCAGCAGCCCGGGATACCGGCCAGCGCCGGGGCGGCGGCCAGGGCGAGCTCCTGGTTGCGTCCGCCCAGCCCCTTGCCGGTCAGACGGACCACCGTCTCCCCGCCGGCGATGAAGGCGCGCTTTCGCCCCGTGCCGGCATGGGTGCGGACGATGGAGCCGAGGAAGCTGCCCGCCTCCCGCGCCTGGCAGCAGAGCTGGTCGGTCAGGACGATGGGTTCATAGCCCAGGGCGGCGCAGGCGCGGGCGGCGGCCTCGCAGAGCTCTCGCACGCTGCCGTTGATCTGGGTCTCCACGTTGTCCAGCGCCTTCGGGGTCTCCCTGCCCAGCAGGGCGAGGGCCTGAGGGGAGAGGCGGAGGTGGTACTTCTCCACCACTGCCAGGGCCTGGGCGCAGGTGGCGCTGTCGGGACAGGCGGGGCCGCTGGCGATCATGTCCAGAGGGTCGCCCAGGATATCGCTCAGCACGATGGAAAACACCTTCGCCGGGGCACATGCCTGGGCGAAGCGCCCGCCCTTCACGCCGGAGAGCCGCTTGCGGATGGTGTTCATCTCCACGATGTCCGCCCCGCTGGCCAGGAGCTGGCCGGTGATGTCCTGGAGCTCTTCGCCGGGGATCAGCGGCTTTTCAAACAGCGCGCTGCCCCCGCCGGAGAGGAGGAAGAGCACCGTGTCCTCCGCGCGCAGGCCGCGCACCAGCTCCAGCGCCCGCTCGGTGGCGGAGAAGCTGTTCTCGTCCGGCACGGGATGGCCCGCCTCATAGCAGGTCACGCCGGGGATGGGGCCCTTGACGTGGTCGTACTTGGTCACCACCACGCCGCTGTCCACATGGCCGAGCACGTCCACGGCGGCTCGGGCCATCTGCCACGCGGCCTTTCCGGCGGCGACCAGGATGGTCTTTCCCCCGGAATGGAATCCGCTCAGGGCTCTGCGGACGGCCTCATCGGGCAGGACCGCCTGGATGCTGGCGGCAATGATCTGATCTGCATACTCACGCAAGGCGCTCATGGTTCACACCTCTGTTTCAGCGCACCAGGCAGGGCTTCTTGTTGTTGAAGGTCCAGCCGGGGATGAGGTACTGCATCCCGATGGCGTCGTTGCGCGCGCCCTTGCCGTAGCACTTGTCCATGTAGAGCTGATGGGCCTTCATCACCTGGTCGCGGTCCACCTCGATGCCCAGGCCTCCCTTCTCGGGCAGGTCGATGCAGCCGTCGACGATCTGCATCGGCTCCCTGGTCAGCCGCTCGCGGCCCTCCTGCCAGATCCAGTGGGTGTCGATGCCGTTCATCCGGCCGGGGATGGCGGCGGCGCACTGCACGACCATGGCCAGGGAGATGTCAAAGTGGTTGTTGGAGTGGCAGCCCCACATCATGCCGAAGTCGTTGCACATCTGGCCCACGCGGACAGAGCCGTTCATCGTCCAGAAATGCGGGTCGGCCAGGGGGATATCCACGCTCTTGAGGGCCAGGCAGTGGCACATCTGGCGCCAGTCGGTGTTGATCATATTGGTGGCGGTGGGCATGCCGGTGGCCTGACGGAACTCCGCCATGATCTCGCGGCCGGAGAAGCCGCCCTCGGCGCCGCAGGGGTCCTCGCAGTAGGCCAGGCACTCCTTGAGCTCGGGCGCGATCTCCAGCGCCTCGGCCAGGCTCCAGCAGCCGTTCGGGTCGAGGTCCACGCGGGCCTCGGGGAAGGCGGCCTTGATGGCCTGCACCGCCTTGAGCTCCTCCTTCGGGGCGAGCACACCGCCCTTGAGCTTGAAGTCCACAAAGCCGTACTTCTCGTGGGTGGCCTTCGCCAAGGCCACGATGGCCTCCGGGGTGAGGGCCTCCTCGTGGCGCAGGCGGTACCAGGCGCAGTCGGAATCCGGCTCCTCCTCGTACTCCAGGTCGGTCTTTCTGCGGTCGCCGACATAGAAGAGGTAGCTCAGGAAGCGGACGCGGCGGCGCTGGATGCCATCGCCCATCAGGGCGGCGGCGGGCACGTTCAGGAACTTGCCCAGCAGGTCGAGCAGGGGGGCCTCGATGGCGGTGACCACATGGACGCCGACGCGCAGGTCGAAGGTCTGCAGGCCGCGCACGTCGTCCTTGATGTTGCTGCTCAGCCACGCGCGGACCTTGTTGAGGGTCTGCTTGTAGTCGGCGATGCTGGTGCCGAGGACGAGGTCCTTGACCGCCTCGAGGGCCTGGGTGATCTTCTCGCCGCCGGGGACCTCGCCGACGCCCTCCGTGCCGGTGGAGTCGGTGAGGATGACGATGTTACGGGTGAAATAGGGGGCGTGCGCGCCGGAGAGGTTGAGCTCCATGCAGTCGTGACCGGCCACAGGATAGATCTCCATCTTCACTACGGTAGGAATGGACATGATTCACATTCCTTTCTCAGAGCAGGCCGGCCTCGCGCATCGTCCGGATAAAGCCCTGACGTGCCGCGCCTTCCGGAGTGGGCAGGGAGGGAAGATAGGGCACGCCGACATCGCGGCCCCGCAGCGCGGCCATATCCTTGGCGGCCACCGGGAAGCTGGCCGCGTCCATGGACAGGCGCACGGGATTGAGCTTGAACTGGGCCTCCAGGCTGCCCTGCAGGTCGCCCGCCGCGAACTTGTTGTACACGTCGGTGATCAGCTCGGGCATGAAGTTGGCCGCGGTGCACACGCCGCCCACAGCGCCGTGGCACATGCTGGCGTACAGCAGGGTGTCCTTGCCGCCGAAGACCTTGAAGCCGATGTCACGGGTGCGGCGGATGAACTCCGAGGTCAGGGTGATATCGCCGCTGGTGTCCTTCATGCCGACGATGTTGGGCACCGTGTGCGCCAGCTCGTCCACGAGCTGGGCGGCGAGGGTGTAGCCCACCCGTCCGGGGTTGTTGTAGAGCAGGATGGGGGTCTCGGGGACGCTGTCGGCGATGGCCTTGAAATGGCGGTACAGCTCGGTGTAGGTGGGCTTGAGGAACATGGGCTGCAGCACGCTGACGGCGGCCGCCCCGTTCTTCACCGCCATCCGGGCCAGACGGCAGCACTTCTTCGTGTTGATCGCGCCGATGCCGAAGTAGACCGGCACGCGGCCGGCGGACTGGTCCACCATGATCCGGAGCCCGCGCTCCATCTCGTCCTCCTCGAGCATGTAGAACTCGCCGTTGGAGCCGAAGTCCAGAATATGGTGTTCATCTCCGCGCTGTTGCGCTTTTCCAGGTCGATGGCGTAGGCCACCCGCTCGGCCGTGGCAAAGGCGATGCGCAGGCTCTCCAGCCCGGAGGAGAGGAAGCAGTGCGGCAGGGCGTGCTCCGCCGCCCGGGCGCAGGCCAGGTCGCCGCCGATGATGGCCTGGCAACCCTCCCGCACCGCGCGGTCGGTGAGCTCCAGGAGCATCTGGGCGGTGTCCGAGGTGGTCTGCTCGGGAATCAGGTAGCGCACCAGCTCCACATCGAAGAGGTCGTCAAAGCGCGAGATGTCGCTGAGCATGTTCTCAAAGCCGATCAGGCCGATTTTGGGGTGGAGCAGCCCAGTGTCGCGCACGAGCTGGCGGGTCAGAATGCCGAGCTCCTGGGTGGTGATCACCACGCTCACCACCGGCACCCGGGCGGTCTGCTTGATGAGGGCGGCCTGGAGCCCGCGGGCGACGATCAGCTCACAGCCCTGCTCCTCCAGCTCCCTGGCCCGGGCGCAGACGTTCTGCGTCTGGATGTGCTCGATGCACATGGGGGTGAGCATTTTGTAGCCCTCGATGAGATGTTCCGAGATGGCCTGCATCTCCTGCCGGGGAAGCAGCACCGCTGTCTTGGCCATGGGTCATTGCGCCTCCGTATTTCATATTTTGAAATCAATGTAGCATAGTGACTGCAAAACTGTCAATGCAGAAAGGAGAATTCCATATGGAATATCGTGTATTTGGTGATGACGTCGTCCTGCGCATCGACCGGGGGGAGGAGATCCTCGCGTGCATCCAGCGCGACTGCGAGCAGGAGGACATCCGCCTGGACAGCGTGAGCGGCCTCGGCGCCGTGGGCGAGGTGACGCTGGGCGTGTTCAATCACGCGGCGTTCCAGTATCAGATCATGCGCCCGGACCAGATGCAGTTCATCGGCGGGGAGAACTACGCAGCGCTGCTGTCCGACGGGGATTTCTGGCAGGCGCTGAAAAACACCGTCTACTTTACCGTCGTCGTGGTGCCGCTGCAATGTGCCCTGGCGCTCGCCCTGGCCATGCTGGTGTCCCGGAAGTTCAAGGGCGTGGCCATCTTCCGCACCATGTATTTCAGCCCGCAGCTCACCTCCATGGTGGTCATCTCCGTGCTGTGGACGGTGCTCTACAACGCCAACCCCAACACCGGCCTGATCAACTCCATGCTGACCAGCCTGGGGATGGAGCCGGTGAACTTCCTGACCAATGAGAACACCGCCATGAACTCCATCATCTTCATGTCCGCCTGGCAGGGCGCCGGCTATCAGATGATGATCTTCCTGGCGGGTCTGCAGGGCATCCCCGCCAGCCACTACGAGGCCGCGTCGGTGGACGGCGCCAACAGCTGGCAGCAGTTCTGGAACATCACCATCCCCGGCCTGCGTGGCACCATCAAATATGTGATCATGATCACCATGATCCAGGCGATGAAGCTGTTCACCCAGCCCTACGTCATGACCCAGGGCGGCCCCAAGAACGCGACCAAGACCCTCGTCTACTACATCTACACCCAGGGCTTCCAGAAGGGCAACTTCGGCTACGCCTGCGCCATCGCAGCGGTGTTCTTTGTCATCGTGGTCACCATGTCGCTGCTGATGAAGCGCATCACCACTGAATCCGATGCGTGAGAAAGGAGAGAGAGCCATGACCGGACATTCCAGTTCCATGAAGACCTCCAAATTCATGAGCAAGTTCCTGTTCTACTTCGGCAACATCGTCATCGGGCTGATCTTCGTCTCCCCGCTGATCTGGATGATCTCCGCCTCGCTCAAGCCGGAGGCCAAGATCTTCGCCAATATGAACTCCCTGGCCACCTTTTTCCCCACCGACGCCTCTCTGGACAACTATCAGGAGGTCTTCTCCCGGCTGGACATGCCGCAGGTACTGGGCAACACCCTGCTCTACATCGCGCTGATTCTGGTGCTCGACCTGCTGCTCAACTCCTTCTGCGGCTATGCCCTGGCCAAGTTCCAGTTCAAGGGCAAGAACCTCATCACCAGCCTGGTGGTGGCGCTGATGGTGCTGCCGATGGAGGCGATCATGCTGCCGCTGTACATTGAGATCAGCCAGCTCGGCTGGCTGGATTCCATGCCCGCGCTGGTGGTCCCCTTTGTCGCCAAATGCTTCTCCATCTACATGTTCCGCCAGTTCTTTATGGACATCCCGGACGACCTGCTCGAGGCCGCCTCCATCGACGGCTGCGGCCCCATCATGACCTTCTTCCGGGTGGTCATGCCCCTGTCCAAGACGGTGTATGCCACGGTGTTCATCCTGGATTTTGTGGCCCACTGGAACGACTTCATGTGGCCCTTCCTGGTGATGACGGGCACGGAGAACCGCACCATTCAGTTGGCGGTCCAGTCCTTCTTCGGCACCCAGCCGGTCCACTACAGCGCCATCATGGCCTCCCTGGTGGTCTCCGCCATCCCCATGATCCTGATGTTCGTGTTCATGCAGAAGTACTACGTCGAGGGCATCGCCTCCACCGGCATCAAGGGATAGTCTCTCCCGTGCGGACATCCCGCTACCATTCCGCCCCTCTCTGTGGTATAATCTCATGTAAATTGGAATGAGCGTTCCCGAATGTTTTTGCACAGGGGGCCTGCGGGCCGCCGCCTTTTCGGAGGGCGGCCTGCGGCGCAGCTTTTTCACGCAGGGAGGTGCTGACCATGGCGACGATCCATGATGTAGCGAAATATGCCCGGGTAGGCGCGGCCACGGTCTCGCGGGTGCTCAACGGGACGGGGTACGTCCGGGAGGAGACCCGCCAGCGGGTCCTGGAGGCGATCGACCATCTCAACTATACCCCCAACGAGATGGCGAAGAATCTCTACCGGAACCGGACCGGCATCGTGGCGGTGATCGTCCCCGACACCGCCCACCCCTTTTTCGCCGAATTTGTCAATGCAGTGGAGCACGCCCTCTCCAGCGAGGGGGGGCCAGACCATGATCTGCAGCGCCTGGCAGGGCTCTCAGTCGGAGATGCACTGCCTCCAGATGCTCAAGCAGAAGCGGGTGGACGGGGTGATCTTCGGCGCCCACTCCCTGGACACGGCCTTCTATCAGTCCACGGACCGGCCCGTCGTGGCCCTGGACCGGGATCTGGGGCCGGACATCCCCTGCGTGGCGGTGGACCACCGGGCCGGCGGCCGGCTGGCGGCCCAGGTGCTGCTGGAGGCGGGGTGCCGGAACGTGCTCCAATTCGGCGTGATCCCCTCGCTGATCAGCCCCTCCAACGAGCGCCACGAGGAATTTGACCGGGTCATGCGCCAGCACGGCGTCCCCTGCCAGTGGGTGCATACGGAGTGGTTTGGCGACCATTTCGCATCCAATCTGGCCCTCGCCCGGGAGACGCTGGCGCGCTTTCCGGACATTGACGGCGTCTTTGGCACCGACATCGTGGCCATGTGTACCCTCAAGGCCGCCCGGGAGCGGGGCCTGCGGGTCCCGGAGGACCTGAAGATCGTCGCCTACGACGGCACCGGCATTTTGAAATTGTCGGATGTGGAGCTGACCGTGGTGACCCAGCCCATCGAGGACCTGGCGCGCGAGTGCGTGCGCCTGATGCTCCAGCTTCTGCAGGGCGTCCCCGCCTCGCAGACGCGGGTGGAGCTCTCCGCGCGGCTGCACTATGGCCGGTCCACCTGAGGTCTCCCGGCGGCTCCCTCCGATCTGTTTTGTAAGAGGTCATAGGAAATGAGCGATATACTGGAACAAACAAGACGATACGAGTTCTCCGAGGGCCGGAAGGTGCCCTGGGAGGCGCGGCCCGCCTTCCACCTCTCCGCGGCGGTGGGCTGGCTGAACGATCCGAACGGATTTTCCCATTACAATGGGGCGTACCACCTGTTTTATCAGAGCAACCCCTACGACACCCGCTGGGGCCGGATCCACTGGAGCCACGCGAGGAGCGATGACCTGCTGCACTGGGAGTACCTGCCCACCGCCCTGGCGCCGGACCAGCCCTATGACGCCTCCGGCTGCTTTTCCGGCAGCGCCGTCACCCTGCCGGACGGGCGGCAGATGCTGATGTACACCAGCGTGGGCCCCGCCGTCCGCCCGGACGGCGCCATCGTCCAGGTGCAGACCCAGTCCATCGCCATCGGCGACGGGGTGAACTACGAAAAGTGCCCGGAAAACCCGGTGATCACCGCCGCGGACCTGCCGCCGGGGGCGAAGGACACCGATTTCCGCGACCCGAAGCTGTGGATGGAGCCGGACGGCTCCTTTCGGGTGGTCATCGCCAGCGACCGGGGGGACGGCACCGGGCAGGTCCTGCTCTACGGCAGCCAGGATGCCCGGCGCTGGACGCTGCTCTCGGTGCTCGATCACAGTGACCGGCAGCTGGGCCGGATGTGGGAATGTCCGGATTTCTTCCCGCTGGACGGGCGGCAGGTACTGATCGTCAGCCCCATGGACATGGAGCCTCTGGGTCCCGGCTCCCATCCGGGACATACCACCGTGGCCCTGCTGGGGCACTTTGACGGCCGGGCATTTCACCGGGAATCGGTGCAGGAGCTGAACGCCGGTCTGGACTTCTACGCGCCGCAGACCATGTGCGCACCGGACGGCCGGCGCATCCTCGTCGCCTGGATGCAGAATTGGGCCTCGTCCACCTTTGTCCCCAGAGGCGCGCGCTACTTCGGGCAGATGACCCTGCCGAGGGAGCTGCGGGTAGAGGATGGATGGCTGATGCAGTCCCCCATCCGGGAGCTGGAGCGCTGCCGCTGCCGCCCGGTCCGGTATACCCAGGTGGCGCTGGGGGCGGAGACCGAGCTGGGGGGCGTCCGGGGGACGGTGGTGGACCTGAATGTGCATCTGCGGGCCGCCAGCGGCTGCTCCAGCGTCACCATCGCCCTGCGCAAGGGCGGCATCCATGAGACCACCCTCACCTGGCTCCCGGGCCGGAACGTGCTGTACCTGGACCGCAGCCGCAGCGGCTACCTGTTCGACATCTGCCACACCCGGACCATCCCGGTGGTGTGCCGGGACGGACAACTGGACCTGCGGCTCATTCTGGACCGGTTCAGCCTGGAGTTCTTTGTGGACGGCGGCCGGCAGGCGGCCTCCACCGTCCTCTTCACCCCGCAGGAGGCAGACCGCATCGTGTTCCGGGCGGAAGGCCCGGCGTACATGGACATCGAGAAATTCGATTTGGATGTCTGAAAGAATCGGAGGGAGAGGCTTCCGTCAAATGCCGCCCGGCCAGCCCTCTTCCCCTGATCCAGTCTCCCGCATGCAGAAAACCCGTTTTTCTTTTCGCCTGACAGCCCCATACAGCAAGGAACGGCGGGAAGCAGAAGAAAATGAGCGTCGCGGATGGGAAAATGCTGTCCCCTTTGAAAGTAATCCAGAAAAGATCATCAATTTTCCGATAGCTCTGTCTATTGGGAATATTTCCGAGCCAGGAATTGGGTCTGAACGAGAGAAGACGCTTTCTCTGCTGATGGGGACTTTCCGGGATATGGCCTCTCAAGTTGTGGGCGAGCTTCTAAATACCGCCCGCAAGAATTATGATGTGTTACTGAAACAGGTTCAAAACGGAGAGGCAATTCGGGTATGGGTAAGTCGTGAACCAGATGTGATGTGCGGATTGTATTGGATCGTGGAACAACTGCGGCCCATTGGACTGGAAATGCTGGATGTCACCCTTGTAGAACTCCCGGAGTGGGAAGAAAGACCAGACGGCACCGTCGTTCGATATACCGGCTGGGGAGAGGTTGAACCCTATCGTTTCGGGGCGATGGCGCGATTGGGAAAGAAATTGCCTGTAAATGCTCTCCGTGGTCTGGCAAGTCGTTGGAGAGAACTCCAACAGGAAAATTCAACGCTCCGCGCTGTGCTAAATGGTAAATTAGTCAGTGTCCCGGAATCTCTGTATGATACATTCATTCTTCGAGAATTAGAGAAACAGGAAAATGAATTTAAGGAGGCACAGCTTGTCGGACAGGTACTGGGGAAATATCAGCTTGGAATCGGTGACGCCTGGATTGCTTTACGCATTGAGCAATTTATTAAGGAAGGGCTATTGAACCCAATCACGGCTCCAGAACCAGATACTCCTGTATATCATCGAATTTTACAAAAATCGGGAAAGAACTGACAATTCGAGATTCGTCAAACAGAAAATATCAACGAAATATTTGCCCCAAAGAGCAGCTATTTTCGCACAGAAAACGTCTGCTCTTTTCTTTTGCCCATGAGCAGAAAGGAGCGGCCAACCGGAACCTGACCACGCATCATCCACCACTGCGATCCGTATCATTGCTTCCCCTCCACTTCTTCCTTCAAGAGCTGCAAAAAAGCCTTGGACGCCCGGGAAAAGACCTGTTCCCGCTTCCATGCCACCGTGAGCCGGGCGGTCATGGGCGATGAGAGGGGGCGGAAGCAGAGTCCCCGCTCCCCGTCCGTCTGGATGATCCCCGCCAGTCCCACCGCATACCCCAGTCCCTGACGGACCAGGTGGGTGGCGTTATAGAGCAGGTCATAGGTGGCCACCACATGGGCCGGTTTTCTCCCGAGCCAGGCCTGAAATGCGCCGTCATTGGCGGTCTGATGGGAGAGAATGAGGGGGAGGTCCCGCAGGTCCTCCGGCGTAACGGCGGTGCGGGATGCCAGAGGGCTGTCCTCCCGCATGAGGACGCCCCAGACATCCCGCCGGGGCAGGACCAGCGACTCATACTTCCCGGTGTCCACCCTTCCCACGAACAGCCCGTAATCCACCAGACCTTGATCCAGCTTTTCCATCACCACCTGGGCGTCGCCGCTGTAAAAATGGAACCGGACCGACGGGGCCCGGCTCTGCAGCCGTCTGGCGGCGGAGGCGAAGAAGGAAAACCCCTCCGTCTCTCCGCCGCAGATGTAGACGTCCCCCTCTATGCTCTGGCCGCTGCCGGAGAGCTCACAGACTGCTCCTGCACCATCCCGGTGTCGGGGCTGTGGATGCCTATCTCGCCATGGAGCAGGCTGTGGCGGACGGAAAAATCCGCTCCATCGGCCTTTCCAACTGGTATGTGGAGGAGCTGGAGGAATTTCTGCCCCAGGTGAACATCACCCCGGCTCTGGTACAAAACGAGATCCACCCCTATTATCAGGAGCCGGATGTGGTGCCGTATATTCAGGAGCTGGGCATCACGGTGCAGGGTTGGTATCCGCTGGGCGGCAGAGGATACACCGGGGAGCTGCTGGGGGATGAGACCATCTCCGCCATTGCCGAGGCTCACGACGTCACTTCTGCCCAGGTGATTTTACGCTGGAATCTCCAGAGGGGCGTGGTGGTCATCCCCGGCTCCAGTGATCCGGACCACATCCGGGAAAACCTCGACCTCTTCGGCTTCCAACTGACGGATGAGGAAATGGCGCAGATCGCCGGGCTGAACCGGGACGAAAAGCATGACTGGTATTGATACGGAGAAGCGGGCGATGAAGGTGATTGCAGTCAACGGCAGCGCCCGGAAGGACGGAAATACCGCCATTCTGATCAGCCGGGTATTTGAGGAACTGAACAAAGAAGGGATCGAGACCGAGATGATCCAGCTTGCCGGACAGGTGATCGCGCCCTGCAAGGCCTGTTGGGCCTGCGGCGGTCAGGGGAATTGCGTCCACCGCAAGGACGCCTTCCGGGAGATCTTTGAACAGATGAAAGCAGCGGATGGGATCCTCCTGGCCTCCCCGGTCTATTCCGCCAATATCTCTGCCAATCTGCAGGCGCTTCTGGAGCGGGCGGCGGTGGTCTGTGACATGAATCCCGGCCTGCTGACCCACAAGGCAGGCGCCGCGGTGGCAGCGGCCGGGCGGGGCGGCGCGCTGCATGCGATAGACGCCATGCACCACTTCTTCCTCAACCATGAGATGTTCGTAGTCGGTTCCACCTACTGGAACATGGCTCATGGACAGATGCCCGGAGATGTGGAGCAGGACACAGAGGGGCTTGCCAATATGAGCAATCTGGGCCAGAATATGGCGTATCTGTAAAAAGCCCTAAGGGAGAGGGGGTAATCTGAAAAGACCATCCTCCCCTTCTGCACCTCCCATTCCAGCGGCGTGGGCTCCAGCGCGGAGGACCTGCATGATCTCTGCCCGGACACCGTGACCTGGGCGGATGGAACCCGCTTTGCAAACGGCACGTCCGGAGCGGAAATGGAAAGCTGGCTCCAGAACCACGGATTGGCCGGGCGGGGCAGTTCATAAGCGAGCGTTTTCTGCGGTCTCTTTCGTTTTCCATCCAGAACGATTCTGCAGCGGGCTGTATCTTTCCTGCCGCGCAGGACACAAAATCCGAGGGCCTGGGGAGCGGGATCCACAGCAAGATAGAGGGCGACAGATGTTGAAAACGTCTGCGTATGACAAATCGTGTATTGCAGGATTGTATTACGAGCCGTATCTTGCTCTTTGTCATACACGCATCATTTCCCTCGAACAAAAATCTCCCCATACACAACGAAACCCAGCGGGTACATCTCTACAGGGATGCACCTGCTGGGTTTTTTTGAAAATCTTCACTTTCCCTATTGGAGGATACCGACTTGCTCAATGGATGTCTAAACGTGACGGCTTGACTATAGCCTTTTGACGAGATGCTCAGCTTATCTCTTACCGAATACTCTACCCCGTAACTTTCGGGAAAAATACCCTTGACAAGTCTCGTCTCAGTTGAACCTGCAATCACAGCATGGTATCATAACTATATCACATTTCTGTTGCAGACGCTTGCCATTGACAACAAGAAGCAATCTGAGAGATAGAGGACAGATTTTCATGAAGCAGGAGAAGGCATATTATCAAAATGCGATACAGAACCTACAGGAAAGGCATCCTTTTCTGAACTACACAGAGCTGTCTTATGAGATCATCCTTCAGGAGATCCTGAATGGAAACATCACAAGCGAAGATCTGATCCTGCAGGAACAGGTCGCAGCGCTCTTGAATTTTAGCAGAACGCCTGTCAGGGATGCCCTGCTCCGGTTAGAGCGAGAGGGCTATCTGACCCGTACGGAGAAGGGGAGCTTTCGCCTCTATAATGGGACACTTCTGGATTATCTGGATTTCTCCGAGATGCGGATCATCGTTGAACCCATGACAGCTGCCCTGGCAGCAAGAAGGGCCACAGAGGAGCAAATCCAGGCGCTCCGGGAAAATGTGGAACATTTGCGGGTGTTGGTTGCAGAAAAAGGCCAGATCTTAAAAATAATGGAGACGGACTATGCGTTTCATCACCTGATTGCCCAGGCTTCCGACAATGGCTATTTGCAAGAGCTTCTGGACCGTCACAAGGTAAAGATGACGTTTAATTTTCGTTTTGTTGTGACAGAGGACAGTATCAAAAAGCTGTATCGCTCTCATTCCGGAATCTATCAGGCGATTGCTGCCGGGGATGACGATTTGGCCAGGACAAGAATGGAAAAGCATCTGCTGTTTCACACGGACCGCATCAGGACTGCATACAAAAACGCACGTTGAGCGGGCAAATGTACAAAAGGAAATACACATCGGGCAGAGTGGACTTTTTTACCAAACATACATCTGGCAGTGATACTATCTATACCAGATGTAACGGGGCATCGGAGCATACCAACTCCGATGCCTTTTGCTTTCTGTTCCTGTACGGACGGCCTCATTTGCTCGGAAAAGGAGAGACAGAGATGAAGATTTTGGTGCTTGCAAAGCCGGGACGGTTTCAGCGGATCAACGAAGGAGCGGCAGAATTGTCTCAGTATCAGTTCTGTTATGCGGACTTCGGCGCTTCCGACCAGGAGATCCTGCAGGCAGGCAGGGATGCGGAAGTCATGATCGCAGATCCCATGCTTCCTGTTTCGCGTGAGCTGATCGCTCAAATGCCCCTGCTGAAAATGATCCATTCGGAGGGCGTCGCCTTTAATCGCATCGACTTGCAGGCGGCCAGGGAACGAAATATATATGTATGCAACTGCAAAGGAATGAACGCCAGTGCGGTAGCGGAACACGCGATCATGCTGATGCTTGGACTGCTCCGATATGTCTGCGCTGGAAACAGAGCGGTGCTGGAGGGGAGACAGATCACCTTTAAGAACCGCCTTATGGCAGATGGCAACCTGAAAGAGCTGGCGGACTGTACGATTGGCCTGGTCGGCTTCGGCGATATTGCAAAAGAAGTGGCCCGATTTGCACATACGCTGGGAGCAAGGGTGATCTATTATGACGTATACCGCGCCGCACCGGAAATGGAGTCCGCCTGCCATGTCACCTATCGGGATGAGGCGGCCATGCTGGCGGAGGCGGATATCGTCAGCCTGCATTTGCCGGTGACGCCTCAGACAGCCGGAAGAGTGAACCGGGCGTTTCTCTCCCGCATGAAGCGGGGTTCCTATCTGATCAATACCGCCAGAGGTGATCTGGTGGATAACGAGGCTCTGGCTGACGCTCTGGTCTCCGGCCATCTGGCAGGCGCCGGACTTGACACGGTCGCACCAGAGCCGGTCACACTGGACAATCCACTGCTGATGGCGCCGGAGCACATACAGGAGAAGATCATCTATAGCTGTCACCTGGGCGGCATTACGGATTCCTCCTTCAGGCGGGGCTACCAGATGATCTGGTCAGATATCAAACGAATCGCAGAAGGACTGCGTCCGGAACGGGTCGTAAATGGACTGTAGAGGGAAAAACCGCAAAATACTCGATAGGCAGAATCACTATTCTGCTTTGTACAATACAGTACCGGTTACCGCAAATGGACAATAGATACAGAGACCCCGGACCACGCTGCGTCCGTTTTTGAAACTTCTTCGAAGTTCCCAAAACGGTTTTGATTGCACGCGAAGGGGGCCCTTTGCCCCCTCCTCCGCACCCCCGCTGCTCTGTCGCTGAAATCTCAGCGCAGCTTCTGACCAGCAGAGACCCCGGACCACCTTGCGGTGGCCCGGGGTCCCTACAAATGGGGGGATAAAAGGAGAATCGCGTTGTTATTTGCACAGGGCGTCGTAGTCCAGGTAGGCGCCCTTCATGGGGCTGGCGGCCAGCTCGCTGAAGAGGCGGAGGGCGCCCCGGGTGTACTTGCGGGGCTTGGGCTGCCACTGGGTCCGGCGCTGGGCCAGGATGGCGTCCATCTCCTCCATCGTCTTGCGCTCGCCCTTGACGCCCACGATGTTCAGCTTGCGGGCGGCCACGTCGATCTCGATCAGGTCGTCCTGCTCCACCAGGGCGATGGGACCGCCGTCCACCGCCTCCGGGCTGCAATGGCCGATGACCGGGCCGGTGGAGGCGCCGGAGAAGCGCCCGTCGGTGATGAGGGCGATGCTGCGGCCCAGCTCCTGATCCGAGGAGATCGCCTCAGAGGTGTAGAACATCTCAGGCATGCCGCTGCCCTTGGGGCCCTCATAGCGGATGAACACGGCGTCCCCCTTCTGCACCTCGTGGTGGAGGACGGCGGCCAGGCACTCCTCCTCGCTGTCAAAGGGACGGGCCCGGAGGACCGCCCGGAACATCTCCCTGGGGCAGGCGGTGTGCTTGATGACCGCACCCTCGGGGGCCAGGTTGCCCTTGAGGATGGCGATGGAGCCGTCGGTGCCCAGGGCTTTGTCGTAGGGCCGGATAATGTCCTCCCGGGTGATATGGCAGCCGTAGCGGGCGTTGAACTGCTCCAGCCACTGCTCGCAGCGCTGATAGTAGCCGTTGGCCTTCAGCTCGTCCAGGTTCTCTCCCAGGGTCTTGCCGGTGACCGTCATCACATCCAGGTGGAGGTGATCCCGGATCTCCTCCATGATGGCGGGTACGCCGCCGGCGTAGTAGAAGCACTCGGCGGGCCACCGTCCGGCGGGCCGGATGTCCAGCAGATAGCGGGCGCCCCGGTGGAGGCGGTCAAAGGTGTCGCCGGTGATCTCAATGCCCAGCTCGTGGGCGACGGCGGGAATATGGAGCAGGCAGTTGGTGGAGCCGGAGATGGCAGCGTGGACCAAAATGGCGTTCTCAAAGCTCTCCAGTGTGACGAACTTGCTGGGCCGCATCTCCTCGTGGCCCGCCATCTCCACTGCCCGGCGTCCGGCCTGGCGGGCGTAGGCCAGCAGGTCGGGACTGGTGGCGGGCATCAGGGCGCTGCCGGGCAGGGCCAGGCCCAGGGCCTCGGCCATGATCTGCATGGTGGAGGCGGTGCCGATAAAGGAGCAGGCGCCGCAGCTGGGGCAGGCGTTCCGCTTGGCCCAGTCCAGCTTGGCCTGGTCGATCTCTCCCCGCTCAAATTTGGCGCTGTACATCCCCAGCTGCTCCAGGGTTAGCATCTCGGGCCCGGCGTTCATGGTGCCGCCGGGCACCACCACCGAGGGGATATCCACCCGCAGCAGGCCCATCAGGTTGGCGGGCATGCCCTTGTCGCAGCTGGCCAGATAGACGCCGGCGTCAAAGGGGGTGGCGTTGGCGTGGATCTCGATCATATTGGCGATGATCTCCCGGCTGGCCAGGCTGTAGTTGATGCCGTCGGTGCCCTGGCTCTCGCCGTCGCAGATGTCGGTGCAGGTGTAGCGGGCGCCGTAACCTCCGGCCTCGGCTACACCCTTGCGCACCTCCTCCACCAGGACGCCCAGGTGTCCGCTGCCGGGATGGCTGTCGCCGGCGGTGCTCTCAATGATGACCTGGGGCTTGGACAGATCCTCCGGCTTCCAGCCGGTGCCGATCCGCAGGGGGTCCAGCTCCGGGGCCAGGGTGCGCATTTTCTGACTGATCAGACAGTTCATAATCATTTGTCTCCTTTCACAGGGCGCTGGGCGGCAAAGCCGTCTCAGGCAAAGAACGAGATGACCAGGGCTACCAGGAAGCCGGTAACGCCCACCAGGGTCTCCATAACGGTCCAGGTCGTGAGGGTGGTCTTTTCATCCAGCCCCACCAGGGACTTGACCAGCCAAAAGCCGGAGTCGTTGAAGTGGGAGAGGACGGTGGAGCCGCCGGCGACCGCCGCCGTGACACAGGCCAGATAGAGGGGGGAGAGTTCGCTGATGCCGGGGATCGCAGAGACGATACCGGCGGCCATGGTCATGGCCACGGTGGCCGAGCCCACGCTGATCCGGACCAGAACGGCCACCAGGAAGGCCAGCACCACCAGGGGCAGGCTCATGGAGGAAACGGCGGAGCCGATCAGGTCACCCAGGCCGGAGTATTGCAGCACATACCGCAGCACGCCGCCGCAGGCGGTGACCAGCATGATGAGGCCGGTGGGCTCCAGGGATTTGGTCATAATGTTTTCCAACTGCTCCATATTATAACCGTGTTTCAGGCCCAGGACCAGCATAGCCACCACAGTAGCGATGAGCATGGCCACAAAGGGTTCGCCCAGGAAACTGAAGAGGACGGCGATCATATGCTCCTCCGGCAGGATCACCCCGCAGACCGAGTCGCAGATAATGAAGAGCAGGGGGATCATAATGATGGCCACGATGGTGCCGAAGGGGGGCAGCTTGGCGTCGTCAAAGTCCTCCTGGCTGGAGATCCGCTCCGGGACGGGAACCATATACTTCTTGCCGCAGATAGAACCCCAGATGGGACCGGCCACGATCATGGCGATGGTGCCGCAGAAGGTGCCGATGAGGATGACCCAGCCCAGGTCCACACCCAGCATGGAGGCCACCAGAATGGGGCCGGGCGTGGGCGGGATAAAGGCGTGCCCCACTGCCAGGCCCGCCAGCAGCGGGATGGCGTAGTAGAGGGTGGAGCGCTGGGTCCGCTTGGCCAGCGAGAAGGCCAGGGGGATGAGGATGATCAGTCCCGCGTCAAAAAAGACAGGCATGGCCACGATGAGGCCGGTGATGCCCAGGGCCCAGGCCGCCTTTTGATCACCGAACTTTCGGACCATGGTGACCGCCAGGGTCTGGGCGCCGCCGGAGGCCTCCAGAATGGCCCCGAACATGGAGCCCAGGCCGATGAGCAGGGCGATTCCCTCCAGGGTATTGCCGATGCCGTCATTGACCGCGTTGACGATCTCTGAGGCGGGCATACCGGCGATCAGTCCGATGGCGATGGCGCCGATCAGGATGGACACCATAGCGTGGACCTTAAACTTAATGATGAGTACCAGCAGGAGAATCAGTCCCACTATCGCTGCGAATATCAGTCTTACCGGGTCAAGTGTTGCCATTTCAGCCATATTGATACACTCCTTCTCTTGTTTGATGCTGTTTCCCTTTCCCGTGTCATATGCGATCGACTGTCTGCCCTCCTCTCGTCTCCCCTTGATTCATATGACGTCTTATCTTTATGGCCTAAATATAGCACCATTGTTGATTATATTCAATATACATCATATGTTTTCTACATTACTCTCTTTTATGCACAAAAAACCGGGGCGTTTTCGTGGGAAAACGCCCCGGTTTTTTAGGCAATTTGCCGATTCAATTAAAAAGTTGCACAGTTTTTGCTCTGTTGGACCTGCGAAGGGAGCCTATACATCTGCTGTATCAGGCATTTGTCCCGTCCGGTGCTGCTTTTGCAGGCGGAGGATCGCCTGCCGGTTATAGGTCAGATGCATCACCATGGCGCAGCGGGCCCCCAGGGAGTCCCCGTCCCAAATGGCCTCGGTGACCGCCCGGTGGGTCTGGATGGTCTCCTGCATCAGGGTGCGGTGGGTCAGATTGGCGAAGGTCATCACCGCCGTATTGATGATGGGCACCAGCATCTCCATCACCCGGTTCTGGCTGCAATGGGCGATGCAGGTGTGAAACTGGATATCCTGAGGGATATGGTCCTCTCCCGCGCGGTAGAGCCGCTCCACCTCGTCGCAGAGGGCCAGCAGGCGCTGCTTGTCCTCCGGCGTGGCGTGCTCGGCGGCAGCGGCGGCGATCTCCGGCTCCAGGGCCAGGCGCACGTCAAAGAGCTCCAGGGCCAGCTTATACCGGTCATCCAGCCGGGAGAGGCCCAGGGGGTCCTCCGACTGGGTCATATGGCTCCGGACATAGGTGCCGTCTCCCCGGCGGACCTCCAAAATCCCCTTGGTGACCAGGCTCTTCACTGCCTCCCGGATGGTGCTGCGCCCCACCTGGAACATCTCGCCCAGCTCAAACTCATTGGGCAGTTTTTCCCCGATCCGGATGGGGGTTTTCAGGATATAAGTCATCAGATCTTCTTCGACCTGGGCTCCCAACAGCTTGCGTTCCATCATTTGCTCTCTTTTCTTTCTTCAAAGACTGTTTTTTCAGTATACCGCAAACAGGCTGGAAAGGCAATGAGAAGGTTTGGGCGCGAGGGCCGGGGGAACGAAATCCCCAGCAAGATAGAGGGCGACAGATGTTGAAAACGTCTGCGTATTACAAATCGTGTATTGCAGGATTGTATTACGAGCCGTATCTTGCGCTCTTCCGTTTCTCACCCATCTGCCGGTCCAGTATCCAGCTTCTCTCTCCATTCTTGGCAGAGCCAGATCCGGCACATCGTCTTGGCCAGCAGTGTAAACCTGTACAGGTTCACCCGTTTTCTCGATTTCTCCGTCGGAGCCATCTTCGCAAACCTGCTTGTTGGGGCAGCGTCCCCAAACCCTTTTGAGCCCAGAATTCTATTCTGTGGCTGCGCATTCTGCGAATGCTTTGACACTCTGGACGGAGCATTTGCATTTTCCCCTTGAAGACAGAAACAGGAGCGTGGCAAAAAAGGCCTCGCCGAGTTTGGCCCGCAGGGAGCGCGCGCCCGAGCCGCCAACGGCAGCGACAGAGTACCCGGCCACATTTTTCGAACGAAATCGCAGATTTTGTGCGAGCTTGTCGATCTTTTCCGACACGCACAACGCCTGGAACCACACGACAGTGGCTCCAGGCGCTTTCTTCATGGTGTCATCGTTCTCTCTGCAACTGCCTGCGCAGCTCTTTCCGGCGTTTGCCGGCCTCCCACTCGGCGCGCTCCTCCTCGCTGTCCAGGAGCAGGCGGGGAACGGGTTTGGGCCTGTTCTCGGCGTCGATGCTGACAAGGGTCAGATATGCGCGGTTGAGCGGCTCGCGCGTTCCGTCATAGCTCTCCACATAGGTGTCCACGCGGACTTCCATCGAAGTGTTGCCCACACAGGTCAGCCTTCCCACCAGAACGATCAGATCGTTCTGCTGTGCGCCGCGCAGAAATTCCAGATGGTCCACCGAGGCGGTCAGAACATTGGTCTGTGCATGGCGGATGGCGACCAGACCGGCCACTTCGTCGATCCATGACATCAGCGTGCCGCCGAACAGCCGCCCTGCGCCGTTGAGATGCTCCGGGCGGAGCTGATAGATCTGCTCTACAATGGAATCAGAGACATGTTTTTCCATGATCGCACTCCTTCTGCGGGCTGTAGATGGTTTCTCCCTCCTCCAGTATAGCACAGAGCTGCGGGGAAGAAAATATTCTTCAGACGGCTTTGACTGCCGTGCTCAGGCCCGCAAAGGGTCCGGGTCTTCTTCCCACTGCCCCTCAGTCCTCCGATGAGCGGTAGTGCTTCTTCCGCCGGGCACGACAGAATTTTTGCAGGGTGGAGAAGCATTGCAGGATCTCCTCCTCACTGCACTCCTCCCGCATCAGGTCCAGGGTGCGGCCGAAGACGCGCTCATCGTAGGCGAGGTGCTGCCGGTTGAGCTCCTCGCCGTAAGGCGTGGCGTAATAGAGCTGCTTCTTCCGGCTGTCGTGCGCTTCGCGGTGGGTCACAAGCCCCTTCTCCTCCATCTTCTTCATCATTTGGGAGATGGCAGCCTTGGTCTTGTCCCATTCGGCTGAGAGCTCAGTGGTCATCTTGCCGGGGTTGTTGATGATGTATTCCAGCATGTGTACCTCCACCGGCGTGTATTTTTGCCCCGTGCCGTAATCAATGGGGATGTTGGAGGACATATACAGCATGGACGCCTGGTGGAGAATATCGGCCATCTCGGCGGCAGAGTAGGTCTTCATAAGCACGGTTCCCTTTCCCGGACAATGCGGCAACTTTATTTTTGTGAATATTATACCAAAAACAGGGGGGGATTTCTACAGCCGTCCGCCGGAAAACGGTTGACTTTTCAAATGCAACGAGTTAAACTTCTTAACATAAAGTAAAGGTACTTAACTTGTTGGGCTGGATGTTCTGCGGCCGGTCAGAAAGGGGGACGGAAGGCATGGGCCGCAGTTCCGGGGTGCAGACCGTCCGGCTTCAGGAAGCGCCGGTTCCGTCTGCAAGTACCGGCAGCGAGAGAGACTGTCCCGGGCGGGAGCGCTGAATACAGGGGGCATCGCGTCTTTCCTGTTTTCAGAGCGCGCGGATGGGACAGAGAGACCGCTGCCGGGCGGCAGGAGATGGAGTTGGCGATCCACGAGGTGTCTCTGAAAAGCCCTCAGCAGGAAAACCGGGCCATAGGCCTGGATGGGCGCGTTTTCGCGTATGGCCCGGCATTTCCCGACTTCTCAGATACATCTCAGACATATGGAGGACTGTTTGAGAACATTTTGGGAGGAATCACACAGATGAGTACTGAAAGACAAGAAAGCAAACTGATCCGCAACCTGGGCTTCTGGGACCTGATGGCCATTGCCGTCGGCCAGATCGTCGGCGCGGGCATCATGTCCTCGACTGGCGTGGCCATTGGCATGTCCGGCACCGGCGTCGTGCTGGCCTATCTCCTGTCGCCGTTCCTGACCATCATCAGCATCTTCCCGGTCGCCATCCTCAGCTCGGCTGCGCCGACCACCGGCGGCCCCTACCGTTATTGCAGCCGCCTGCTGGGCAAAAAGACCGGCACCGTCTACCTGCTGCTGCACACCACGGCATTCGGCATCGCGGTCTCGCAGTACTCGCTGAGCTTCGGCGAGTATTTCCACAGCATCGTACCGGCAGTCAATTCCCACCTTGCCGCCATGATCGTCCTCACCCTGTTCTACGGGATGAATCTGGTCGGCACAAAAAGCGCCGCTCTGCTCAATAAGATCATGAGCTTTGCGCTCTTCGGAGGCCTGGGCCTTTTCATCGTCTTTGGCCTGCCCAAGGTCGATATCGGCTATGTCATGAACGTCCAGAATCTCTTCCTCAACGGCCCAGGGATGTTTGTCTCCACCCTGGCCCTGCTCAGCTCGGCCACTGCGGGCGCGCAGTTTATCGCAGAGCTGGGCGGTGAGGCGAAGGATCCGGGCCGGAACATCCCCCGCGTCATGGTCGCCTCGACCTTTGGCGTCGGCATCCTGTATGTGCTGATCGCTCTGGTGGCGGCGGGCGTGCTTCCCATGGAGCAGGTCGCCAACCAGCCTCTGACCCTGGTGGCCGAGCAGACCATGCCCCGGGTGGTCATGTATCTCTTTGTCATCGGCGCTGCCCTGGGCGCCACCGCCACCACGCTGAACGCCACCCTCTCCTGGATCACCAAGCCCCTGCTGGTCGCCTGCGATGACGGCATCCTGCCGCACAGCCTCGGCACGGTGAGCAAATACGGCGTTCCATACAAACTGCTCACCCTGTTCTATCTGGTCGGCATGATCCCTCTGGTCCTGCGGTTTGACATCTCCTTCATCACCAAATTTACAACCGCCAACTCCCTGCTGACCAAAATTCTGGTCTGCGCAGCCCTCTTCGCGCTGGCCGCGCGCTACAGTGAGATCCTCAGACGGAGCAGCATGAAGATCAGTGCCGGCGCCGCCAAGCTGCTGGCGCTCCTGGGCATCGTCGTTCTCTGCGTGCTGTCCTACTCCCTCTTCCTCAGCCTGTCGATGTACGCGGTCATCTTTGTCGCGGCTCTGGTGGTCATCAGTGTCATCTATGTGTCCACAGCAGCCAGAAAAGTGACGGTCGAGAACGATCTGATCGTGGATTACTCCGCCGCACAGGCGCCGGATGCCGGCAGCAAATCACCCACACAGGGGCGCTGAACCCCGCAAACAGGTCTTTCAACCAATTTTTAAGGAGGCAAAGATCATGAAATACGATTTTGAGACCATCAACAAGCGCTACAACACCGGCTCCAAGAAGTGGAATGAGCTGGTGCCCTATGTCAAGCCGGAGGAGGACATCATCCCCTTCTCGGTCGCTGACATGGAGCTGCGCACCGCCCCGGAGATCGTCGATGCCATCAAGGCCGAAGCGGAGCACAGCGTCCTCGGCTATGCCAACCCCACGGACGCCTATCTCTCCAGCGTCTGCCGCTGGATGAAGGAGCGCCGCGGCTGGGACGCCAGGCCCGAGTGGATTTTGCCCGCGCATGGCGTGGTAGACGCCTTCTTCGACTGCGTCAAGATCTACACCGAGCCCGGCGACGGGGTGATGCTGATGACCCCGGTCTACTATCCGATGTACCACGCCGTTCTCGACAACGGCCGCAAGCTGGTCGACAACCCTCTGGTGCGCAGGGAAAGCCGCTATGAGATCGATTTTGAGGACTTCGAGCGGAAGGCTGCGGATGAAAACACCAAGCTGTTCATCCTCTGCTCCCCCCATAACCCTGTGGGCCGGGCCTGGGAGCGCTGGGAGCTGGAGAAGATCGCGGAGATCTGCCTGAGGCACAACGTGCTGGTCGTCTCGGACGAGATCCACTTCGACCTCATCATGCCGGGCCACACGCACATCGTCTACGCGACCCTTTCCAAGGAGGTGGAGCAGAACTGCATCGTCTGCACCGCCCCCAGCAAGACCTTCAACCTCGCCGGCCTGCAGACCTCCAACATTTTTGTCCCCAATGAGGCGCTGCGCGCCCGGTATCTGGAGGGGCTCAAGCGCTCCAATCCCAACCCCAAGTGCAACATTCTCGGCTACGTCGCCTGCCAGGCCGCCTATGACCACTGCGCTGGCTGGCTGGACCAGGTGATCGGGCTGATCGACACCAACCGTAAGCTGGTGGTGGATTTCTTTGCCAAGGAGCTGCCGCAGATCAAGGTCTTCGATCTGGAGGCGACCTACCTGCTCTGGATGGACTGGCGCGGCCTCGGCATCGACTACCGCGAGCTGGAGCGGCGCAACCACGAGGAGGCAAAGGTCTTCTTTGACGAGGGCTACGTCTTTGGCGCGCAGGGCGAGGGCTTCGAGCGCTGGAATCTCGCCTGCCCCACCCGCTACATTGAGGAGGCCTTGCAGCGCATCAAGGCGGTGTACGCCTGACGGTATCTCTCCCCCTTTCATATCAGAATCAGAACGGAGGCAACTTATCATGAAGCTGATCAACACGCAGGAAGCGCCCGGGGCGATCGGCCCCTACTCCCAGGGATTTGTCACCAACGGACTTGTCATCACGTCCGGCCAGATCCCGATCGACCCTGCCACCGGCACGGCGCCGGAGGGGATCGCCGCCCAGGCTGAGCAGAGCTGCAAGAACGTGGGCGCCATCCTCCGCGCGGCAGGCAGCGGCTTTGACAAAGTCGTAAAGACCACCTGCTTTCTGGCGGACATGGGCGATTTCGCCGCCTTCAACGAGGTTTACGCCGGCTATTTCACCTCCAAGCCCGCCCGCAGCTGCGTCGCTGTGAAGCAGCTTCCCAAAGGCCTGCTCTGTGAGATCGAGGCCATTGCCGAGCTGTAACAGGGATATCTGCACGGTCCACTTTCAGGCCACTGGATGGACCATTTGTTACAAAAAATCATAAAATTCAGATCAATAAGTGCAAAACAAAAAGGTCTAACTGATCAGCAAAAATCAGCTAGACCTTTTTCTTAGGATCAAAACCTGCGTATCCGGTATCCGCAAGTCACCTAAAATCCTAAGGCAACACCGCAGAACACGCAAAAGGAAAGGCCCTGCGGGAAGATTCCAGCCGGCAGGGCATATATACGCCATTCCATCAGCGCTGCAGCCGCACTGATTTAAGCCGTCAGGCAGGATCGCCTGTCAGCCAGAATCA
>CASDSM010000037.1 GCA_949283375.1 uncultured Eubacteriales bacterium
ACAAAAACTACCTCCTTTGATTTCTGGTAATGCGGTCGCCAAACCTTTACCATCTTATCATTGGAGGTCGTTTTTTCATATACTGAAGTTTTTATTTCCCCCGGTAGAACCGGGGGTTTATTTGGCTTCAAGCCGCCAACAAAAGCAGTCCGTGCCCTGGAGACCGCTCCAGGGCGCGGACTGCTTTTTAGACTTTATATTATTTGCCATTTGTTTTATTTTCCCATAAAATGTCAGGCATATCATTCTTTTTTAATATTGTAAAATTACATTGACAAAAGTTTCTATTCGTGCTATAATGAGTCATACGCCACAAAGCGCGCTTCTGCGCCGCGAAAGGAGGCCATTCCCATGGGCCTGTTCGACCGCCTGTTTGGCCGCAGCTCTTCCAAGCTGCACGTCGCCGCCCCGGTGGCGGGGCAGTGCGTCCCGCTCTCGGAGGTGCCCGACCCCACCTTCTCCGGGGAGATCCTCGGCCCCGGCGCCGCCATCCGCCCCACGGACGGGCGGGTCTGCGCCCCGGTGTCGGGGACAGTCACCACCCTCTTCCCCACCGGCCACGCCGTCGCCCTCACCGGGGAAAACGGCGCGGAGGTGCTCGTCCATATCGGGCTGGACACCGTCACCCTCCAGGGCAGCGCGTTCACCATCCACGCCAGAGAGGGGCAGACGGTGCGGGAGGGAGACCTGCTGATCGAGGCGGACCTGGAGGCCATCCGCACCGCAGGGCTTGACCCGGTCACGCCGGTGATCCTCTGCAATCCGGACCGCTTCCAGTCCGTCACAGCGCTCACCGGAAAGCCGGTCTCGCCGGGAGATCCCATCCTGGCCCTGAAATAAGGGCCAGGTGTTCAATGCCCATTCTTTTGGTCAGTGAGCAAAAGAACCCCCAGTCCCACGGGACTGGGGGCGAGGCTGTCAAAAAAGTGTTTTTGACAGCCTTTCCAAGCAAATGCAAGCATTTGCTTGGAGTTTGCAGTCCTCCCACGCGCACGGATTTTTGTTCCAAAAATCCGTACACTCGTCGGACTATCAGTATTTTTCGGCCGGTACATGCCCGTCCGAAAAATAATTTGCAATCTATTTGGCCCTTCGGGCCAAACTCGGTGAGACCTTTTTTGTCACTCTGCCACAGTTCTACGGAACTGGGGGCGCACAGTAGATATCACACAGGAAGCATTTGCCCCGAAGGAGAGGCGGGGCGGAAAAGAAAGGAGATAACCCCTATGATGAAACACCTGCAAAAGCTGGGCAAAGCGCTGATGCTGCCGGTGGCCTGCCTGCCGATCTGCGGCATTCTGATGGGCATCGGCTATGCGCTCGCCCCCGCAGCCATGGGCGCCGAAGGACCGACCTCCGGCGCGGCATATGTCATCGGCTTCTTCCTGATCAAGGCCGGCGGCGCCCTGATCGACAACATCGCCATTCTGTTCGCCATCGGTGTCGGCGTCGGCCTGTCCAACGGCAACGATGGCACCGGCGGACTGGCCGGACTGGTTTCCTGGCTGATGATCACCAAGCTGCTCAATACCAGCGTGGTGAGCGTCATCGCCCCCTGGATGTGTGTGGAGGGCACCGCCAACTTTGTGGCCTTCAGCAAGATTGAAAATCCCTTCATCGGCATCTTGGCCGGCATCATTGGCGCGCTGTGCTACAACAAGTTCAAGGGTACCAAGCTGCCCGACGTGCTCGCCTTCTTCTCTGGCAAGCGTTCGGTCGCCATTGTGACCGGCGTGGTCTCCATTGTGGTCTCCGCCGTGCTGCTGTTCGCCTGGCCCGTCATCTTCGGCGCGCTGGTGGCCGTGGGCAACGGCATTAAGGGGCTGGGCGCTCTGGGCGCCGGCATTTACGCCTTCCTCAACCGCCTGCTCATCCCCTTCGGCCTGCACCACGCGCTCAACAACGTGTTCTGGTTTGACACGATCGGCATGGGCGACCTGACGGCCTACTGGAGCGCCCTGACAGAGGGCGGCACCATGGCCAACGGCACCGTGATCGACTGGTCGGTGGGCATGTACATGTCCGGCTTCTTCCCCTGCATGATGTTCGGCGTCCCCGGCGCGGCGCTGGCGATGGTCGTGACCGCCAAGAGCACCAAGCGCAAGGTAGCCATCGGCCTGGTCGGCTCCGCCGCGCTCAGTGCGCTCATCTGCGGCGTCACTGAGCCGTTCGAGTTCGCATTCATGTTCCTGGCCTTCCCGCTCTATGTGGTCTACGCGCTGCTGTACGGCATCTTCACCGTCATCACTGTGGCCGTCGGATTCCGTGCCGGCTTCCAGTTCTCCGCCGGCCTGACCGACCTGGTCTTCTCGGCCCCGCTGCCGGCGGCGAACAACACCTGGATGATCATCCCGCTCGGCGCGGCAGCGTTCGTCGTGTTCTTCCTGATATTCTATTTCGCCATCAAGACCTTTGACTTGAAGACGCCCGGCCGGGAGGACGATGACGACACCGAGGCGGAAAAGTCGGTCGTTCTGGCCAACAACGACTACACCCAGGTGGCCTCCATCGTGCTGGAGGGCCTGGGCGGCAGAGAGAACATCGTCTCCCTGGACAACTGCATCACCCGTCTGAGACTGGAGGTAAAGGATTACACGCAGGTGGATGAGAAGAAAATCAAATCTGCCGGTGTGGCCGGCGTCATCCGGCCCAGCAAGACCTCCGTCCAGGTCATCGTCGGCACAAAGGTACAGTTTGTCGCCGACGAGATGGCAAAGATGCTGTAACTACAGTTTCCCGTCCAAAGGAGGGCGCGGTTTCCTCTGCGCCCTTCTCCGGCGGCCGACCTCTCCCGGCCGCCGTTTTCTTTTCCCTTTGGCCCGGCGTGACAAACCAGACGAACTGGCTGTAACGCTCCGGGCAGACCGGCAGTCCGTCGGGATATCTAATCTGAGGAGTGAACGGTATGAACATCATACGGACGAAAGACTATCAGGACCTGAGCCGCAAGGCGGCCAATATCATCTCCGCGCAGGTCATTCTGAAACCAGACAGCGTACTCGGCCTGGCCACCGGGTCCAGCCCGGTGGGCACCTACCAGTATTTGGTGGACTGGTATCAGAAGGGCGACGTGGACTTCTCCCGCGTCACCACCGTCAATCTGGACGAGTACAAGGGCCTGCCGCGCGAACACGAGCAAAGCTATTTTTACTTTATGCACCATCATCTGTTCCGCCATGTGAACCTGGACCCGGCGCGCACCTTCCTGCCGGACGGGAGCGAGCTGGACAGCGAGCGTGCCTGCGCGGACTATGACGCGATTATCGAGCGCACCGGCGGGGTGGACCTCCAGCTCCTCGGTCTGGGCCGCAACGGGCACATCGGCTTCAACGAGCCGGCCGACGCCTTCGCCCCCCGGACCCACTGCGTCCGCCTGACAGCGAGCACGATCGAGGCGAATCAGCGCTTCTTCGCCCGGCCGGAGGATGTGCCGCGCGAGGCGTATACGATGGGCATCGGGACCATCCTGCGCGCGAAGAAGATCCTCGTCGTCGTGAGCGGCGAGGACAAGGCGGAGGCCCTGCGCGCCGTCTGCTGCGGGCCGGTGACCCCCGCCATGCCCGGCTCCATTTTACAGTTCCACTCAGATGTGACCATCGTGGCCGACGAGGCCGCGCTTTCCCGGATGTGATTTGACATGATTTTACAGAGTAAGCGGGTCTGGACCAGCGGGCTGTTCGCCCCCCTCCAGCTCGAGTTGGAGGGCGGGCGCATCGCCCGCGTCCTCCCCTATGGCGCGCGGACGCCAGACGTGGACTATGGCGCGCTGCGCGTCGTCCCCGGCCTGATCGACCTGCACACCCACGGCTGCTACGGCTTTGACACGAACGACGCTGAGCCGGAGGGCCTGCGCCACTGGGTCCGCCATATCCCGGAGGAGGGGGTGACCGCCCTCCTCCCCACCACCGTCACCCAGATGCCGGACGTGCTGGAGGCCGCCGTGGCCAACGTCGCCCGCGTCGTCCGGGAGGGGTATGAGGGGGCGGAGATCCTCGGCATCCACTTCGAGGGCCCCTACCTCGACATGGACTACAAGGGCGCCCAGCCGCCGGAGGCGATCGCCGCGCCCTCGGTGGAGCAGTTCGAGCGCTATCAGGCGCGGGCGGAGGGGCTGATCCGCTATATCACCCTCGCCCCGGAGCACGACCCGGACCACGCCCTGACCCGCCACTGCGCCGCTCACGGGGTGGTGGTGAGCATGGGCCACTCCTCCGCCGGATTTGATGAGGCCCTCCTCGCCGCCGCCGAGGGGGCGCGGAGCATGACCCACGTCTACAACGGCATGACCGGCCTGCATCACCGCAAGCCCGGCCTGGTCGGCGCGGCGTACCGGCTGCGGGGGGTATACGGGGAGATCATCCCGGACGGCTGCCACTCCCACCCGGCAGCCCTCTACCAGTTCCTCACCGCGAAGGGGCCGGACTACTCCATCCTCGTCTCCGACTCGCTGCGGGTGAAGAGCTGCCCGCCGGGCGGGCACTACCAGCTCGGCGGACACGACATTGAGGTGGGGCCGGACGGCCTCGCCCGGCTGAAGGGGACGGACACCATCGCCGGGAGCACCCTGCATCTGAATCAGGGCCTCCGCATCGCGGTGGAGGAGGCGGGCGTCCCCTTTGAGACGGCGCTGAATGCCTGCACCGTCAACCCCGCCCGCTGCCTCGGCGTGGACGGCCGCAAGGGCAGGCTCTGCGCAGGGCATGACGCGGACATCGCCGTGCTGGAGGACGACTACCGCGTCCGCCAGACCTACTGCCGGGGCAGGGCCATGCTGCCCGGCTGATACGCCCGTTCTTTGTCTTTCAGACTGCCTCAAAACAGATTGTGCCCCGGCTGCACTCCCAATGCAGCCGGGGCATTTTTGTTGGTTGGCCGGGGCGCTCACCCCTCCAGCAGGGCGAGGAGGAGGCGGACCCCCTCGGCGCTCCGGCCGTACTCCTTGAGGGAGGGGATGCCGAGCGCTGTCTCCAGCTCCGCCGTGGTCCAGGTGCGGGCGGTGTAGACCTCCCCCTCCGGTCCGGTCTGGACGGTCTGGTAGTAGTAGTCCGCGTTGTCGGTCAGCGCGAGGAGGAGGGCGGCGTTGCGGCGGTTCTCCGCCTCAAAGCGCTCGCGCTCCGCCGCGTTCCCCGCCCAGCCGCTGTCGGTGGCGTGGAAGCAGAGGCCGTAGGGGGTCTTGGCGGTGAAGAACTCCATCGTCGTGTCCTGCCAGCGGCAGGGTTCGAACACCACGTCGCGCAGGGCGCCCACGTCGCTCGCCCCGCCGACGTACTCCACCCGGGCCTCGTAGAGCCGGGCGGCGTAGGCCCCGCCGTTCAGCCAGTCCTCCGCCTCCTCCCGGGTGCGGGCGGAGGGGTAGAGGTACCATTGCAGAGAGGCCGTCTCCCCGTTCGCGCCGGTGCGGTCATGCTGGCAGATCCAGGTGGGCTGGTCCAGGCTGAGCGAGACCTGCCCGGCAGGGTATCCGCCGCCGGTCCCACCGGTGGACGCGCCGCCCGCCGCCCAGAGCGCCGCTGACACCTCCCGGAACTGCTCAAGCCCGAGGGAGACGGTCCCCTCCCGTCCGTCAACATCGAGGGGGAAGACATTCCGCCCAATCACAGCGCCGTCTTCCACCAGCTCGGCGTAGACCAGCAGGCTCTCCGTCCCGCGCGGGAGGGAATAGGTGAAGGATTCCCCCTCCAACGTCCCCCCTTCACAGCGGACCCAGCCGCCGGTGACCGCCCCGGTGCAGCAGGTCAGGCAGGCGAGCAGGAGGACCAGCGCCGCCGCCCCGACCGCAAGCCGCCCGCCCCGGCGGAAGGTGAGCACATGGCGGATGCGACGCCCCACGTCGGGCGCGCTGAAGGTGAGGGTGGGCAGGAGGTCCCGCCGCCCGGAGGCGAGGGCGAGGAGGGTCTCGCTGTAGTCCGCCCGGCGCTCGTCGCCCAGGGCGCGGACCGCCGCCTCGTCGCAGGCGGTCTCCAAGTCGCGCGCCGCGGCGCGGCAGGCGAGCCAGACGAGGGGGTTATACCAGTGGACCGCCGTCAGGACGGTCCAGACCGCGAGGGTCCAGTGGTCCCGCCGGCGCAGGTGGGCGCGCTCGTGGGCGAGGACGCAGGCCCGCCCCGGCCCGGTCAGCCCGGCGGGCAGGTAGATGCGCGGCCGCCGCAGCCCCGCGAGGAAGGGCTCAGAGACGCGCGGGGACTCGTACACCCCCGGCTCCGCCTCCACCGCGTCCGCGAGGCTGCGCCGCAGGCGGAGGGCCTGGACGATGCGCCAGAGCAGGAGGGCGGCCACCCCCGCCGCCCAGAGCAGGCCGAGCAACGCCGTCAGCCCCAGCGTCGGCACCGGCGTCCCGGCCGCCTGTGTGGCGGCGGTGTCCATTCCAACGGAGGGGAGGCCGCGGCTCACCGCCATCTCGGTCAGGGCGGTAATCTGCCCGCCCTCACTCGAGGCGAGCGGGGCGAGATTGAAGAGGCTCCACGCCGAGGGGAGGGCGACGGGCGAGAGCAGGCGAAAGACGGCAATCCACCACAGCGCGCAGGTATACCGCCGGGGCGCGTGCCGCAGCAAAAGCCGCAGCAGGAAGAGCACCAGCAGCACCGGCGCCGCCGTCCGGCTGAGGGAGAACACGGCGGCAAAGAGTTGACTGAGCAGCTCCATCTCCTCACCCCCTGTGCCGGTCGATCAGGCGCTTGAGCTCCTCCGCCTCCGCGTCGGTGAGCGGGCGGCTCCCGCCCAGAAAGGCGGCCACAAAGCCGGGCAGCGAGCCCTGAAAGCCCCGCTGGACGAAGCTCCGGCTCTCCCGGCCCTGCACCTCGGCCCGGGAGACGAGGGCGGTCACGGTGGCGTTCTCATTGCGCACCAGGCCTTTGCCCTCCAGGCGCTTGAGCTGGGTGTAGGTGGTGGACTTTTGCCAGCCATAGGCCGCGCGGCAGAGGCGGACCAGCTCCCCGGAGCCGACCGGCTCATGGTCCCAGACCGCCGAGAGCAGGCGGTAGTCGCTCTCCGAGAGCAGATCGTAAGACATATCGTTCCCTCCTTGCAGGCTGATTGTGATTTATTGGTCTACTCTTGTAGACCTCACAATAAGTCTACACCTGTAGACCCTCGCTGTCAAGGGGGAATTTCGCCCGGACGCCTCAATCCTCCAGCGCCCAGCGGATGGGCTGCTGCCCGTGCGCGGTCAGGAAGGCGTTCACCTGACCAAACGGGCGGGAGCCGAAGAAGCCGCGCCGGGCGGAGAGCGGGCTGGGATGGGCCGCGCGCAGGACGAGGCGGGGATAGGGGCTCTCCTCGATCCGGGCAGTCTCCCCCTTGGTCTGGGCGTCCCTGCCCCAGAGGAGGAAGGCGATGGGCCGCGGCTCTGCCCGCAGGGCGAGCAGGAGGCCGGTGGTGAACCGCTCCCAGCCCCAGCCCTTGTGGCTGTTGGAGGCCCCGCCGTAGACGGTGAGCACGTTGTTGAGCAGCAGCACCCCCTGCCCCGCCCAGGGCAGGAGGCAGCCGGTGGCGGCGGGCGGGATGCCGAGGTCGTCCTCCAGCTCGCGGTAGATGTTCCGGAGCGACCGGGGCAGGGGGACGCCCGGGCGGACGGAGAAGGACAGTCCGTGCGCCTGGCCGGGGTTCGGATAGGGGTCCTGCCCCAGGATGACGCAGCGCACCGCCTCCGGCGGCGTGGCATGGAGGGCGGCAAAGAGGTCCTCCCGGGGCGGATAGACCGGGCGCGGCCCGCCGTAGGCCGCCTCCACCCGGTCGAAGAGCTGACGGCACCACGGCTCGTCCAGCATGGGGGCGGCAACGGCGCGCCAGGGGCCGAGCTGGCGGATGATCTCTGACATCATATCACTTCCTTGTGTTTTTACCAGTGTACCACAGGACGGCTCCCTTTTCCAGAGGACCGCTTTGCGGGCGCTTTGTGGCAGTTGACCAAAAGCAACCGCGTTCTTTTTGCCAGAATCGCCGTTTCATGCATTGCGATTTTGTTGAAATTACGGTATATTACAACTGCAATGGAAGCATTATGACACAAGGAGGTATTTTCCCCAATGATGCAGATTGATCTGAGCAAGTACGGGATCACCGGCACGACCGAGATCGTGTACAATCCCACCTATGAGATGCTGTTTGAGGAGGAGACCAAGCCCGGCCTGGAAGGCTATGACAAGGGCCAGGTCAGCGAGCTGGGCGCCGTCAACGTGATGACCGGCGTGTACACCGGCCGTTCCCCCAAGGATAAGTTCATCGTCATGGACGAGAACTCCAAGGACACGGTTTGGTGGACCTCCGATGAGTATAAGAACGACAACCACCCCGCCTCCATCGAGACCTGGAACGCGGTGAAGGCGATCGCCATCGACGAGCTGTCCAACAAGCGCCTGTTCGTGGTGGACGCCTTCTGCGGCACCAACAAGGACACCCGCATGGCCATCCGCTTCATCATGGAGGTGGCCTGGCAGGCGCACTTCGTCAAGAATATGTTCATCCAGCCCACCGCGGAGGAGCTGGAGCACTTCGAGCCCGACTTCGTGGTCTTCAACGCCTCCAAGGCGAAGGTGGAGAACTACAAGGAGCTCGGCCTGCACAGCGAGACCGCTGTCGTCTTCAACATCACCAGCCGCGAGCAGGTCATCCTGAACACCTGGTACGGCGGCGAGATGAAGAAGGGCATGTTCTCCATGATGAACTACTACCTGCCGCTCAAGGGCGTGGCCTCCATGCACTGCTCGGCCAACACCGACATGAACGGCGAGAACACCGCCATCTTCTTCGGCCTGTCCGGCACCGGCAAAACCACCCTCTCCACCGATCCGAAGCGCCTGCTGATCGGCGACGACGAGCACGGCTGGGACGACAACGGCGTGTTCAACTTCGAGGGCGGCTGCTATGCCAAGGTCATCAACCTGGACAGAGAGTCTGAGCCGGATATCTACAACGCCATCCGCCGCAACGCCCTGCTGGAGAACGTGACCCTGGACGAGAACGGCAAGATCGACTTTGACGACAAGAGCGTGACCGAGAACACCCGCGTGAGCTATCCGATCGACCACATCGAGAAGATCGTGCGCCCCGTCTCCGCCGCCCCCGCCGCCAAGAACGTCATCTTCCTCTCCGCCGACGCCTTCGGCGTGCTGCCCCCGGTGTCCATCCTGACCCCGGAGCAGACGGAGTACTATTTCCTCTCCGGCTTCACCGCCAAGCTGGCCGGCACCGAGCGAGGCATCACCGAGCCCACCCCCACCTTCTCCGCCTGCTTCGGCCAGGCCTTCCTCGAGCTGCATCCCACCAAGTATGCTGAGGAGCTGGTCAAGCGTATGCAGGCCAGCGGTGCGAAGGCCTATCTGGTGAACACCGGCTGGAACGGCACCGGTAAGCGCATCTCCATCAAGGACACCCGCGGCATCATCGACGCCATCCTGGACGGCTCCATCAAGAGCGCGCCCACCAAGAGCATCCCCTTCTTCAACTTTGAGGTCCCCACCGAGCTGCCCGGCGTCGACCCGAAGATCCTCGACCCGCGCGACACCTACGCCGACGCCTCCGTGTGGGAGGAGAAGGCGAAGGACCTCGCCTCCCGCTTCCAGAAGAACTTCGCCAAGTACGAGAGCAACGCCGCCGGTAAGGCCCTGGTCCCCGCCGGCCCGCAGCTCTGAGACCTGCGCCCTCTGACGGAGCACAGGCAGAAGCCAAACGCATAAGTCATCCCGCGCTGCGACAGGCAGAAATGCCTGACCGCAGCGCGGGATTTTCGTTTTGCCGCCCCTGTCACATTTTGACAGACTTCTCCCACGTCAGGCTCTGGGCTTTTCCTGTCTTTTCCGATATACTAATACTACCTATACCATTCGAACCCATGAGACTGAAAAACAGGACAGGAGAATATGCTATGGTACAGATCATCTATGAGCCATCGACCCGGACCTTTCACCTGCGCAATGACTTTTTCAGCTACATCATGACCATCCTCCCGGAGGAGCGGCTGGGGCAGGTCTACTTTGGCCGGCGGCTGCACCACCGAAAGGACTTCTCCCATCTGGTGGAGTACTCCGCCCTCGCCATGGCCCCCTTCCGCCAGGTGGACGAGGTGAGCTACTCCCAGGAGCATCAGCGGCAGGAGTACCCCGTCTACGGGGCGAGCGACATGCGTGACCCCGCCTGCGAGGTCCTCCACCCCAACGGCAGCCGCCTCTCCGACTTCCGCTATGCCGGGTACACGATCGCCGCCGGCAAGCCCACCCTCCCCGGCCTCCCCGCCACCTATGTGGAGGACGAGGGCGAGGCAATGACCCTCACCATCACCCTGCGCGACCCGCTGGACGGGCTGAAGCTCGAGCTGCTCTACACCGTCTTTGACCAGGGCGGCATCCTCGCCCGGAGCGTCCGCTTTGTCAACGAGGGGGCGGAGACCCTTCATCTCACCCGGGCGATGAGCCTGAGCCTCGACCTGCCGGGGGCGGACTATGCCTTCGTCCAATTCTCCGGCCAGTGGGGGCGCGAGCGGTACAAGAAGGTCCGCATGCTTGAGCAGGGCATCCAGTCGGTGGGGAGCCTGCGCGGCCAATCCTCCCACAACCACAACCCCTTCCTCATTCTCCAGCGGCCGGGCACGGATGAGCAGCAGGGGGAGTGCATCGGCCTCTCCCTCGTCTACAGCGGCAATTTCCTCGCCCAGGCGGAGGTCTCCACCCACGATGAGACCCGCGTGCTGCTGGGCATCCATCCCCACTGGTTTGACTGGGCGCTCGCCCCGGGCGAGCGCTTCCAGACGCCGGAGGCGGTGATGGTCTACACCGACCGCGGCCTGAACCACATGAGCCAGACCTTCCACCGGCTCTACCTGCACCGGCTGGCCCGCGGCTACTGGCGGGACCGGCCGCGCCCCATCCTCCTGAACAACTGGGAGGCCACCTATTTTGACATCACGGAGGACAAGCTCCTCTCCATCGCCGCCAAGGCGAAGGAGTGCGGGGTGGAGCTCTTCGTCCTTGACGACGGCTGGTTCGGCGGCCGCCGCCACGACCACGCCGGCCTGGGCGACTGGGTGGCGAGCCCGGACGTCCTCCCGGACGGCATCACCGGCCTGGCCGAGCGCATCGAGGGGATGGGCCTGAAATTCGGCCTCTGGTTTGAGCCGGAGATGGTAAACGAGGACTCTGACCTCTACCGCGAGCACCCCGACTGGATCTTGCAGACCCCCGGCAGGCCGCGCACGGTGGGCCGCTTTCAGCATGTGCTCGACTTCTCCCGCCCGGAGGTGGTGGACCGCATCTATGAGATGATGGCGAAGATCCTCTCCGAGGCGAAGGTCTCCTATGTGAAGTGGGACATGAACCGCTCCATCACCGAGTGCTACTCCGCCGCCCTCCCCCCGGAGCGGCAGGGGGAGGTCTTCCACCGGTACATCCTGGGCGTCTACGACCTCTATGAGCGGCTCACCAACCGGTTCCCCGAGGTGCTCTTTGAGTCCTGCGCGAGCGGCGGCGGGCGGTTTGACCCCGGCCTGCTCTACTACGCCCCCCAGGCGTGGACGAGCGACGACTCAGACGCCATCGAGCGGCTGAAGATTCAGTACGGCACCTCCTACTGCTACCCCATCGTCTCCATGGGGACCCATGTCTCGGTCAGCCCGAACCATCAGGTCGGGCGGGAGACCCCGCTGGACACCCGGGCCAACGTGGCCTACTTCGGCACCTTTGGCTACGAGCTCGACCTGAATCGCCTCTCCGATGAGGAGCAGGAGCAGGTCAAGGAGCAGATCCGCTTCATGAAGACACACCGCGCCCTCTTCCAGTTCGGGACCTTCTACCGCCTGCTCAGCCCCTTTGAGGGGGACGGCAGGACCGCCTGGATGGTGGTCAGCGAGGACAGGCGGGAGGCGATCGTGGGCGTCTACAAGGTGCTCAACGGGGCGAACGTCCCCTACAGCCGGCTGGTCCTCCAGGGACTGGATCCCGACCTCTGCTATCACGACTCGGTGGACGGGCTGGACCGCTTCGGCGACGAGCTGATGTCCGCCGGCCTCATCACCACCGACGGCTCCACCACCTTTATGGCGGCGGGACGGGCGTGCAGCGGAGACTTCACCTCCCTGCTCTATCATCTGACCGCCGTGGACGGGGGGAGGGACTGAGATGGACACCTCAGAGTCCCCCCTATCCCTGCGGATGGGGATGATGGTGCTTGGCATCTTCCTCATCGGCGTCTGCGTGGGCAGCTTCCGCCTGAGCGCCTTCGGGGTGGACGCCTTCACCTGCATGAACCTGGGCATCAGCGGTTTTGTGGGCCTCAGCTTCGGCACCTGGCAGCTGATGGTGAACGCCGTCCTCCTGGTCATCATCTTCTTCCGCAAGCGGAGCTGCATCGGCCCGGGCACCATCGTGAACATGGTGGGCGTGGGCTACATGGCAGACTTCATCTGCTGGATGGTCCAGGACGTGGCGAAGCTGGAGATGACCCTGCCGCTGCGTCTGGTTGCCCTGGCGCTGGGGATGGTCCTGGCCGGGCTGGGCGTGGCCTTCTACATGGTCGCCGACCTCGGCATCGCCCCCTATGATGCGGTGGGCGTCCTCATCGAGGAGGGGACCGGCGGCGCGCTGCACTACGACCGGGCGCGGGTGATCAGCGATGTCACCGCCGTGCTGATCGGCGTTGTCTTCTGCCTCCTCGCCGGCGGGGAGCTCGGACTCATCATCGGCGTGGGTACCTTGCTCAACGCCCTGTTGAACGGCCCGCTGATCCAGTTCTTCAAGGACCACGTCGCCGCTCCCCTGTTTCACAAGCTGTCATAACAGACAAATCACTCAGCCTCCTCCCCTTAGCGGGAGGAGGTTTTCGTGTTTACAGGGGTCTGCCGCGCGGCGGCAGCGGCAGACAGCGCCGCCGCTCCAAAAGCGGGCCGGGAGACGGCATCCTGTCAAAAGCTGGCATTCTCCCCCGCAAGAGGCGCTTATCTGCCGGAAAAAGTCACTTCTTCCCCCGCACGGGCGAAAACAGGCCGGCAAAACGCCCGTCTTTCCGCCGCCCCGAAACTTCCATAAAAAGGAATTTCTGGTGAACTCAGGAAAATGAGCCCATTTTGCGGCAGAACCGGACAAAAAGCGGCTTTCCGGCGCAAAACCGAAAAAGTGGTCGGACGGACGGGAAGCGAGTCGTCTTTCCGCCCCGGAAGATGTCGAATCGGCTCGAAAAGAGTCGAAAGGTTCTGCTTTGTCGAAAAAAAGAGACAAAAAATCGGCAATTAATGGAAGAAAACAGTTGCGAACGGCGATTTGATATGCTACATTATGGGTAGTGATTCAAGGGGCCGGACAGACGCCTCATTGGAAACTCAGAACAATACGGAGGGAGATCAAAAAATGAACAAGATCAAGGTCTTGATCGCCGACGCGGACGAGGAATTTCGGAACAACCTGGCGTCTCATCTGTGTGCGGAGGAGGATTTTGAGGTGGCCGGCAGCACCGGCGAGAGCGCGCGGGTCGTTCCTCTGCTGCGGGAGACGGGCGCAGACGTGCTGGTGATGGATCTCGTGCTCTATGGGGCGGACGGGCTGGACCTGCTCCAGCAGATCAACACGCAGGAGCCGCGCAAGCCGGGCGTCCTGGTCTGCTCGGGCTTTGTGAACGGAGGGGTGCCGGCCCGCGCGGCCGCCCTGGGCGCGGACTATTTTCTGACCAAGCCGGCCCAGACCCATGCGGTGATCGAGCGCATCCGCCTGCTGCGCAACAGCAGCACCGTCACCCCAAAGGCCTATCAGAACATGGAGACCCTGATCACCTCCATCATCCATGAGATCGGCGTGCCCGCCCACATCAAGGGCTATCAGTATCTGCGCGAGGCGATCTTGATCGCGGTGGACGACATGGACGTCATCAACGCCGTCACCAAAGTGCTCTATCCTGAGGTGGCCAAGCGCTATGGCACCACCGCCAGCCGGGTGGAGCGCGCCATCCGCCACGCGATCGAGGTGGCCTGGGACCGGGGCGACCTGGAGACCCTGCAAAAGTACTTCGGCTACACCGTCTCCAACGCCAAGGGAAAGCCCACCAACTCGGAGTTCATCGCCATGATCGCCGACCGCCTGCAATTGCAGCGCAGGGAGTGCTGAGCGAAGTACACAGGAAGAGGCCGCTGAAAACCTCCGAGCGGGTGGTTTTCAGCGGCCTCTTTGTTTGCCTCCATTGCCGGCGCCCCGAGGCGCGCAGGCTGCGAAGGACTATTTTGTGCCGGAACATTTTCAGGCGGCGGGAACTGTGCTATACTTATTGCGAGATAACATCCATCGGGAGGGATTTCCATGACTGTCACCATCGCATCCGCACAGCTCACCGTATCCATCGACACGCTGGGCGCGCAGCTCACCAGTGTGAAGACCGCCGCCGGAACCGAGCTGCTCTGGCAGGCCGACCCGGCCATCTGGGGGCGGCACGCTCCCATCCTGTTTCCCATCATCGGCCGCCTGCGCGATGGGCGCTATACCGTCCACGGGCGGGAATACGCCATCAGCCAGCACGGCTTTGCCCGCGACAAGGCGTTCACCCTGCTGGAGCAGGGCGAGAGCTGGGCGGTCTTCCAGCTCGAGGAGGACGCGGAGACGCTGGCCAAGTATCCCTTCTCCTTCCAATTGCAGGTGCGCTACGACCTCGAGGGCGCCTCACTGACCAAGACGCACACCGTCGTCAACCGCAGCGGGGAGACGATGTACTACGAGCTGGGCGCACACGACGGCTTCCGCACCACCCTCTTTGCGGGGGAGCGGATGGAGGACTACTATATTCAGTTCCCCGGTCAGGGGGAGATCCACCCCTATGGCATGAACGAGAAGGGCCACTTCACCCTGCCGAAGCTCACCTATCCCCTCGAGGGGGACCGGATGCCCATGCCGCCGCGGGTCTTTGGTCTGGACACGGTGACGCTGGACGACCTCGCAGTGCGTGAGGTCACGCTGGCCAACGGCCGCAACCCCATCCGTCTGACGGTGGCATTCGAGCAGTTCCCCTACCTCGGCATCTGGACCCAGACCAGCCCGGAATACACCCACTACGTCTGCATCGAGCCGTGGAGCACCCTGCCGGAGGCGGAGTTCACCTCCTCCGCTCTGGAGGAGAAGCCCGGCATCCGCGCCCTGGCCCCCGGCCAGAGCGAGGCGCTCGCCTACACGGTGACGGTAGACGGCATCGGCTGAGGCGGTCTTCCCGTCTTCCGGCGGGGCATGCGAAACACACGAACCCCCCAGCCCGTTCCAACAGGCTGGGGGGTTGATACTTTACAAGGCGCATTCAGCGTTGCTCGTATTGGGCGCGGCCGGTCTCGTAGAGACTGCTGCCGGAGGCGTCCATGGCAACGGCGAGGGGGAGCGCCTCGATCTCCATCCGCTTGATGGACTCACACCCGAGGTCGTCAAAGGCGATCACCTCCGCAGAGCGAATGCACCGGGCGATCAGCGCGCCCGCGCCGCCGACTGCGGCGAAATAGCATGCGTGATTGCGCACCAGGGCGTCGCGCACCGCGCTGTCCATCTGGCCCTTGCCGATGATCGCCGTCAGGCCGAGGTCGAGCAGGCGCGGGGCAAAGCCGTTCATCCGGCTGGAGGTGGTCGGCCCGCAGGCGCCCACCGCCATGCCCTGCTGGCCGGGCGTCGGCCCGGCGTAGTAGATCACCGCGCCCCGCAACGGCAGGGGGAGGGGCTTCCCCTCGTCCAGGAGCTGAAACAGCCGCTTGTGGGCTGCATCACGGGCGGTGTAGATGGTCCCGGAGAGCAGGACACGGTCTCCAGTCCGCAGGCGTCCCGCCAACTCAGGCAGCTGTTCGGTCCCGATCCGCCAGGTCTCAGGCATCTGCGCTTCCTCCTCCCTCATCTGGGCTCCCCGCACAGCTCCTCCACTGCGCGGGCGTTCTCCTCAAAGACAGCGGCAAGGTCGGCGAGGTCCTGCCGGAGCTGCTCTATCTCCCGCTGCGCCTGCGTCACCCCGGCGGTGAGGTCGGCGCTGCCGGTGTAAAAGTCCCGGCTGGTGCGCTCCAGCTGCTGGCGCAGGGCCTCCCTCGTCCGGTGGGCCTCCGCCTGCGCATCGAGGACGGTCCGGTCCGCCTCCGCGCGGGCCTCGGCCAGCTGCGCCTCGCACGCCGCGCGCGTCTGCTCGGAGAGGGCCTCCGCCTCGCTGTGGGCGGCGGCCAGCAGCGCATCCGCCTCGGCACGGGCGTTAGACACCCGGGCCGCCGCATCCATCTCCGCGCGGGAGATCAGGAGGCTGGAGCGGCGGCGGGCCTCCACCTCGATCTCGGCATAATCGCTCTTCATCTGGGCATACAGCCCGGCCTGCTCCCGCAGCGTGTTCCACTCCTCCAGCAGCTTCTCCACCGTCATCCCCTCAGGGAGCTGCCAGCTCTCCCGCTCCCGGGCCACCTGGGCGAGCTGATCGCGCGCCTGGTCGCGCTCGGTCCGGAGATCTGTGTTGGACGCAGTGAGGGCGGCGATCCTGGCCTCCGCCTCCTGAAGTTCCTTTTTCAGCGTCTCCCGCTGCTCGCTCTGCTCCTTTGCCGTGCGCTGGATGTAATCCAGGACATCCTGCCGGTGAAATCCGCCAAATCCGGCGGTGCGAAACTGCTTGCTCTGCTCCACAGGAGTTCCTCCCTTGCTCTGTCGGTGGGCATCTGCCCAACTGAAGAAAGTATAGCATGAACCGGGCAGATTGACAAGTTTCCGCCCGTTTTACCCGCCCTGCCGCAGCAGCCAGACGGCGGCACAGGCGGCCGCCACAGCCACAGGCTGATGGACCATATAGATCGCAAGGCTGTGCCGCCCCACCCAGTCGAGGACGCCGACGCGCAGGGAGAGGGCGCGCGGAGGCTCGCGCAGCAACAGCCGCCCGGCAAACCACCCCGTCAGGTAGAGGAAGAACCACGGCAGGAGGGGGAAATAGTCGCTGGAGGTGAAGCCGGGGCCGGGAAGGCCCAGGATGGTGAGCCAGCCGGAATAGAGCCCCTCCGGCAGCTCCGCGAGCACCACGCCGCCGAGCGAGAGCACCCCGCGCGCGGTCTCCCGCGTGAGCAGGAAGAGGAAAAAGCTCCCGATCAGCCCCGCGACTGCCGGGACCCTCTGCAGCAGCGGGGCGAGCAGCGTCGCCAGCAGCAGGCTGCACCCGAGCAGATTGAGCACGCCGAACCAGATGGCCTGTTCCGGCGTGGCGAGCAGGGTGACTGCCGTGACTGCCAGGCCGCAGGCGTTGACGATCAGCCCATTTCGGACCCTGTGGCGGCTGAGATGCCAGCTCAGGCCGGAGACCAGGAGGAAGGTCCAGCAGATGCTCTGCTGCCAGATGTGGACCGCGCCGATCTCCCGCCAGCCGGGAAGGAGGCCGTAGAGGATGTAGACGTCAAAGAGAAAGTGATAGGCCACCATGTTCACCACCGCCAGCCCGCGCAGGCTGTCGATGAGCGGATATCGCCCGGATGCGTTCATAGGCTCCCCCCCTTCGCCGCCCTCCGCGCCGGGAGGCGGCGACTTCTGTTTTTCATTGCATATCAGTATAGCACAGCATTGCCGGCTGGTCTATCCCCCCGCCGCGCGTCATAGGATGGGACAGCCCATCGAGAGGAGGATGTGGACATGCGGCGTTTCTGGCCCTGGGCGGCGGCGGTCTACGGGGCGGCCCTGCTTCTCTTTCCGCAGGCGGGGGCGCAGGCGGCGCGGGCGGGCCTGCGGCTGTGCGCGGAGGTGATCGTCCCCTCTCTCTTTCCCTTTTTTGTTCTCTCACAGATGGCGCTCCGTCTGGGGCTGGGCCGGCGGCTGGGCGCGCTGCTCGCGCCGGTGATGGGGCCCCTCTTTCGCACCGGCGGCGCGGGCGGCGCCGCCCTCGCCCTCGGGATGGTCGGGGGCTACCCCGCCGGGGCGGAGGCGGTGCGCGACCTGCTCGACCGGGGCGACTGCTCCCCGGAGGAGGCGGAGCGGCTGCTCTGCTTCTGCAACAATGCCGGCCCGTCCTTTGTCCTCTCCGTCGCGGGGGTCTCCGTCTTCGGGAGCCTGGCGGCAGGCGGGCTGCTACTGGCAGCCCACCTGCTCTCCGCCCTGCTCGTGGGCGTCCTCCTGCGCAGCAGGGCAATTCCCCTTCCACTCACGCATCATACTCCCATCTGCACCCCGGCGCGGACGGACGGCGCGCCCCTGCCGCACAGCGTCCGCCGGGCGCTGGAGGCCACCCTGCAGGTCTGCGCCTATATCGTGCTCTTTGCCGTCCTGCTCGGGCTGGCGGAGGAGGCGGGGCATCTCCTCCCCCTCTGTCCGCCGGACTGGCTCTCCGCCCTGCTGCGCGGCGCGCTGGAGCTCTCCAACGGCGTCTGCGCGCTGGAGGGGATGGCGGACCGGGGGCTGGCGATGGAGCTCACCGCCTTCCTGCTCGGCTGGGGTGGGCTGTGCGTCCACTGCCAGACCGCCGCCCTGCTGGAGGGGAGCGGTCTGCCCCTCCTCCCCTACCTGCGCGCCAAGGCGGCGCAGGGCCTCCTCTCCGCCGCTCTGGTCCACCTGGCGCTCAGGCTCCTGCCCGGCCTCGCGGCCTCCCTGTCCGGACAGAGCGCCGCATCGGCGCGCCCCCTCCCCCTTCTCGTCCCCGCCGTTGGAGCGCTGGCCCTCCTCGCGGTGGTCATACTGACAAAAAGAGCTGGAAAAAAACAGTCCAAGCCGGTATAATAATATCTAATGAAAAAAACGCCCGGCCATCCGGCCGGAGGGAAGGACGTGGATGCCGTCATGCTGTTTCGAGAGGAGATCGAGCCCCGCTGTGCCTACTGCCGCCACGGCGAGCCGCTGAGCGAGGAGAGCGTGCTCTGCCCGAAAAAAGGGGTCGTGGACGCGGGAGGACACTGCCGCAGCTTTGTCTATGACCCGTTCCGGCGCACGCCGCCGGTACAGGCCGCGCCCGACTTCAGCCATTTGAAGGACGAGGATTTCTCCCTGGAGATCGGGGAGGACGCCCCGCCGGAGGACGGAGAGCCGGAACACGCAGCTCCAGAGGACACAGCGGCAGAGAACGCCGCGTCAGAGGGCGACTGAAGGCCGCGCATAATTCTCCCCCGCCCGGGCCATAGTAAGGGCGTGACGGCCACTGCGCCGGCACGGAGGAGGGAGAAACCATGCTCGACAGAATTACCCTGATCCTGACCATCATCGGCGGACTCAACTGGGGCCTGATCGGCCTGTTCCGCTTCGATCTGGTCGCATTCCTGTTCGGCGGCTCGGGCAGCCTGTTCAGCCGGATCGTCTATGCCGTCGTCGGCCTGTGCGCGATCTGGTGCATCTCGCTGCTGTTTCGGGACACCGATCCGGCGCGCACAGAGGCGGCGCGGTAAGCCGCAGCCCCCGCGCGGCCAGGGCGTGAACAGCGTCCCTGGCCGCTTTTTTCGTCCAAATTTTCGCCGCTAAGCGGATTTTTCACCTGATCCCGACAAATTATCTCTTGCATCCCGGTCACGCGAACTATATAATATTTTTACGAAACGATCGCAGTGCAATGCATTCGCGCGGCGCCGCCGTCCTTCCCCCGCGGACAGACGCCGTCAGAGAGGAGATTCGTATGGCCAGTGCAAGCAACGTGACCAAACAGATTATTGCCTACCTGTCCGAAAATATTCGAAACGGCTCCTGGCCGGTCGGCAGCAAGCTGCCCTCTGAGCACCAGCTCTGCCAGATGCTGGGCGTGAGCCGCATCAGCGTGCGCAGCGCCATGCAGCACTTGGCCGCCATCGGCGCGGTCCAGACCATACGCGGAAAGGGGAGCTTTTTGCTCTCTGCCGACCTCTCCGCGCTGGGGGAGGACCTCTCCATCCGCTCCACCGAGCGGCTGCGGGAGATCTTTGAGTTTGCCCGCCTGGCTTGGCCGCCGATGTGCCGTCAGCTCGCCGGGCAGATCGACCCGCCCGGTCTGCATCGACTGGAGGTGATCGCCCTGCGCCTGCGCCAGCTCCCCGAGGGGGAATGGCGGCAGCTGGTCCATCTGGTGATGGAGTTTCACTACGCCCTCAGCCTCGCCTTTCGCAACTCCCTGATCACCGAGATGACGGAGAGCGTCCTGCGCGAGCTGGCCACCTATCACTGCGTGGACAACTGGAATCTGGTCTATCACGGGCTGGTCTACTATTTCGACCTCCTGCTCACCGCCCTGCGCATGGGCGACGGGGAGCGGGCCGCCGTCGCCATGGGGGACTACCTGCGCCACTCGGTCGAGTTCTGCTATCCACTCACAGAGCCGCAGCAGGCCGGCCAGCCGGAGGGCGGCGAGGCGCTGCCGGAGGCGTGAGCGCCCACACAAAGCCGCTTGACAACCCTTTCGCAGGGTGTTATACTGCTCTCAAAGACACCCCCCTGGGGTGGGGTAATCTCCACTCCGGGTCCCAGGCTGCCGGAACGCAATGGAGGTCAAACGCACCATGAAGCAGTCCTTTACCATCACGGGCATGAGCTGCGCCGCGTGCAGCGCTCACGTCGAGCGCGCGGTGAACGCCCTGCCCGGCATCCAGTCCGCCAGCGTCAATCTGCTGGCCAACAGCATGACGGCAGAGTTTGACGAGTCCGCCCTCTCCGTCGAGCAGATCTGTCAGGCGGTGGAGCAGGCTGGCTACGGCGCAGTCCCCGCCGGGGGCGGCGCGCAGCGTCAGGCCGCCCGGCCCGACCCGCAGGCGGCCGTGGAACAGGAGATCCGCGCGATGCGACACCGCCTCGTCTGGTCCATCGTCTTCCTTCTCCCCCTGTTCTACCTCGGGATGGGGCACATGATGGGCCTGCCGCTGCCCGGATTTCTGACCGGGGCGGAAAACGCGATGGTCTATGCCCTCGCACAGCTCATCCTGGTCCTCCCCATCCTCTATCTGAACGACAAGTACTTCATCAACGGTTTCCGCTCCCTCGCGCGGCGCGCGCCCAACATGGACTCGCTGATCGCCATCGGCGCGGCGGCCGGCATGATCTACTCCGTCTACGCCCTCTTTGTCATCGCCGCCGCCCTCGGCCGGGGCGATCTGGAGACGGCGCACGAGTTTCAGATGAACCATCTCTATCTCGAGTCCGCCGGCATGATCCTCACCCTGATCGACGTGGGCAAGTATCTCGAGACGCGCAGCAAGGGCAAGACCTCGGACGCCATCCGCCACCTGATCGGCCTGCAGCCCAAGACGGCGCGCGTCCTGCGCGGCGGCGCGGAGACGGAGGTGCCCATCGAAGAGGTGCAGGTGGGCGACCGCATCGTCGTCCGGCCGGGCCAGTCCATCCCGGTGGACGGCGTCGTGGAGGAGGGCTCCACCTCCGTCGACGAGTCCGCCCTGACCGGCGAGCCCATCCCGGCGGAGAAACACCCGGGCGACAAGGTCTCCGGCGGCACGATCAACGGCAACGGCGCCTTTACCTTCACCGCCTCCCGCGTCGGGGAGGACACGACCCTCGCGCAGATCATCCGTCTGGTGGAGGAGGCCTCTGCCTCCAAGGCGCCCATCGCCAAGCTGGCCGACCGGGTGGCGGGCGTCTTTGTCCCCGTCGTGCTCGGTATCGCGCTGGTGACCGGCATCGTCTGGATGGCGGTCACCGGGTCGGTCACCGCCTCGCTGACGGCGGCGATGTCGGTGGTGGTGATCTCCTGCCCCTGCGCGCTCGGACTGGCCACGCCGGTGGCCATCATGGTGGGTACCGGCAAGGGCGCGGAGCTGGGCATCCTCTTCAAGTCCGCCGAGAGCCTGGAGACGCTGCACAAGGTGAACACCATCGTGCTGGACAAGACGGGCACCATCACCCGCGGCAAGCCCCAGGTGACCGACCTGCTGCCGGCCGCCGGGCGCGGCGAGGAGGAGCTGCTCGGCCTGGCCGCCTCGCTGGAGGCCGCCTCGGAGCACCCGCTGGCGGAGGCAATCGTCACCCTCGCCCAGGCGCGCGGGACTGAGACCCGGCCGGTGCGGGACTTCCAGGCCAGGCCCGGCCTCGGCCTCACCGCCCGCATCGGACAGCACGCCTATGCCGCCGGCAACCGCCGCCTGATGGCGGAGCTGGGCGTACAGATCGACGCGGCGCAGGCGGAGGCCCTCGCCGACAGCGGCAAGACCCCGCTCTACTTCAGCGAGGACGGGCGCTATCTCGGCGCCATCGCCGTGGCGGACCTGGCGAAGGAGACGAGCGCGCGCGCCATCCACGCCCTGCAGAGCGAGGGGATCGAGGTGGTCATGCTCACCGGAGACAACGCCCGTACCGCCCGCGCCGTCGCCGCCCCGCTCGGCATCCGCCAGGTGGTCGCCGAGGTGCTCCCGCAGGACAAGGAGCGGCAGATCGCCCGCCTGCAGGCCGAGGGCAAGACGGTCGCCATGGTGGGCGACGGCATCAACGACGCCCCCGCCCTCGCCCGGGCGGACGTGGGCATCGCCATCGGCGCGGGCACCGACGTGGCGATCGAGTCGGCGGACGTGGTGCTGGTCAAGTCCGACCTCACCGACGCGGCGGGCGCGGTGCAGCTCTCGCGCAAGGTGATCCGGAATATCCGGCAGAACCTGTTCTGGGCCTTCTGCTACAACTGCCTCGGCATCCCGCTGGCCGCCGGCGTGTTCTATCCCCTGCTCGGCTGGCAGCTCAGCCCGATGTTCGGCGCCGCGGCGATGAGCCTCAGCTCGGTCTGCGTGGTCTCCAACGCCCTGCGCCTGCGCCTCTTCCAGCCCAGGTACCCGGAGGGGGTCTCCGCGCCCGTCGAGCCGGAGGTCCTCAGCCAGACCTGTCCCATCCCAACCACACAAAAAGGAGAAGATGCTGCTATGACCAAGACCCTGACCATCAACGGCATGATGTGCCCCCACTGCAAGGCCACCGTGGAGAAGGCCCTCTCCGCCCTCGAGGGCGTGAGCGCCTGCACCGTCGACCTGGACGCCAAGACCGCCACCTGCACCCTGTCCGCCCCTGTGGAGGACCAGGTGCTCTCCGATGCCGTCACCGGCGCGGGCTACGAAGTGGTCTCCGTCCGGTGAAGGCGGACCAGAGCAAAGTCACCCGCCTGCTCAAGACCGCGCGCGGACAGATCGACGGCATTCTGCGCATGGTGGAGGAGGACCGGTACTGTGTGGACATCTCCAACCAGCTGATGGCCACGCAGTCCATCCTCTCGCGGGTGAACGCCGAGGTGCTCAAAGCCCACATGTCCCACTGTGTACGCGAGGCGATGCAGGCCGGCGACGCCGAGGCAGAGGAGAAATTGCAGGAGATCACCGACCTGCTGGACAAGCTGGTGCGCAGGTGATTCCCTCCCCCGAACAGACAGGACGCATTTCCCGGGAAACGGCTCGGGAAATGCGTCCTGTCTTTCCTATCAGTCCCTGTCAAAAACAGCCAGCAGCTCCTCCGGCCGGTCGAGGAGGAACTTCGGCCCCAGCGCGGCCAGCTGCGCCCGGTCCCGGAAGCCCCAGGTCACGCTGGCGCAGTCCAGTCCGGCGTTCCGGGCGGTGGCGAAGTCCACCTCGGAGTCCCCGACGTAGAGGCACTCCGCCGGGGTCTTCCCGAGCCGGCGCAGGACCTCCTGAACCATGTCGGGGTAGGGCTTGCGCCGCAGGCCGGCGTGCTCCCCCATGGAGAGGTCCATGTAGTCCCCGAAGAAGTGGCAGCTGAGCGGCCCCACCGCCTCGTCCGGCTTGTTGGAGACCACCGCCATCGTGATCCCCCGCGCCCGGAGCGCGGCGAGCAGGTCAAGGATGCCGGGATAGGGCCTCGTCTCGATCAGATCATGCGCGGCATAGTAGCGGCGGTACCAGGCGGTCACCTCCTGATAGCGCGCGTCCTCCCGCGGCCAGGGGAGCATCTGGTCCATCAGGACGAGGACGCCGTTGCCGACGCTGGCGCGCACCTTCTCCAGCGTCACCGGCGGGAGGCCCGCGTGGGCCAGCGCGGCGTTCACCGCGGCGGCGAGGTCGTCGAGCGTGTTGAGGACGGTGCCGTCCATATCGAAGATCACGGTATTGTAGGCCATGATATCACCCTCCTTCGCCCCGTTTCGGGGCAAGGAGTATTGTACCATGTCCGCCGCCGCTATTCCAGCTTTTTCCGCAGGTGTTCCACCGCGCGGCGCTCGATGCGGGAGATCTGCACCTGGCTGACGCCGACGATGCGCGCGGTCTTCTCCTGGGTCAGGCCGCGAAAGTAGCGCAGGGCGATCACGGTGCGCTCCCGCTCAGGGAGCTCTGCAACCGCCTGGCGCAGGGCGAGGGACTCGACGATCTCCCCCTCGATGCCCTCATCCCCCAGGGCGGACTCCAGCGTGAGGCCGTCCGACGTCTCGCCCTGGAGGGAGGAGACCGCGCCGGCGGCCAGCTCTGCCGCTGCGATCTCCTCAGGCGAGAGCCCGGTCTCATCAGAGATCGCCGAGAGGCCCGGCTCCTGGCCGAGGGCGGCGCGCAGCCGCTCGCGCGCGGCGCGGACCAGGGCGGCGTGCTCCTTGAGGGTGCGGCTGACCTTCACCGGCCCGTCGTCGCGCAGGAAGCGGCGCATCTCCCCGGCAATCTTGGGGACAGCGTAGGTGGAAAACTGGGTGCCAAAGCGCTCGTCAAAGCTGTCGAGCGCCTTGAGAAAGCCGATGCAGCCGAGCTGAAACAGGTCCTCCATCTCCACCCCGCGTCCGGCGTAGCGGCGCACGATGGACCAGATCAGCTTGTCATTCTCCGCCAGCAGGGTCTCGCGCGCCGCCTTGTCCCCCCGTTGGGCGGCCGCGAGGAGCTGGCCCTGGCGCAGCGTCATCGCTGCGCGCGCACCGAGATCTTCTTGCGCATCGAGACGGTGGTCCCCCGGCCGGGCGTGGAGCGGACCCTGACGGTGTCCATAAAGCTCTCCATGATGGTAAAGCCCATCCCGCTGCGCTCCGCCCCGCCGGTGGTGAACATCGGCTGGCGGGCCTTTTCAATATCCGGGATCCCCGCCCCCCAGTCCTGGACCACCACCTCCAGGCAGTTGTCCGGATAGATGCGCAGCTTGAGCGCCACCCGGCCCAGCTGGTCCGGGTAGCCGTGGACGATGGCGTTGGTCACCGCCTCGGAGACCGCCGTCTTGATATCCCCCAGCTCCTCCAGGGTGGGGTCGAGCTGGGCGGCAAAGCAGGCCGCGCTGGCGCGGGCAAACGCCTCGTTCGCGCTACGGCTGAGAAACTCCAGCTTCGCGCTGTTGATCGCCTTCATCGGTATGTATTCTCCCCTTTCACGCTCGGGTCTGTATGGTGACCAGGCGGTGGATCCCCGCCGCGCGCAGGACGCGGGCCGCCTGCTCCGGTACCCCGGTGATGCACATCGTCCCGCCCAGGGCGCTCACCGTCCGCCACGCGCGCAGGACGAGCGCGATGCCGGAGGAGTCGAGGAAGCTCACCCCGGAGCAGTCCAGCTCCAGCTCCTGCGGCAGGCGGAGGCTGAGCGCCTCCTCCAGCTGACGGGTCAGCGTCCCGGCGGTGTGGTGGTCGATCTCGCCGCAAAGGCTCCAGCGCATCCTGCGCCCCTCCATCTGGCAGGCCGGCGGCATGTCCATCCCTCCTGACCGTCCGGGCAGTCCGGACGAAAAAATCACCCTGCACCGCCAAACCGGCAGGGTACAGGGTGATTGTATCGCATGCCACAGGAAAATCCCGGCGAATCCGGGAGAAGGGGGAAATTCTTTTCTTTCCACCTGCGGCGGTGTATAATATCCTCAGAAGGCCCCAACCGAACCATCCGCCGGAGACCTGCCGGCGCGAGGCTGTCAAAAAAGTATTTTTGACAGCCTTTCGAGCAAATGCAAGCATTTGCTCGAGTTTGCAGTCCTCCCATACCCCAAGGGCACTTTGTCGCCGCCGCTGGCAGCTCGGGCGCGCGCACGGATTTTTGTTCCAAAAATCCGCACACTCGTCGGACTATCAGTATTTTTCGGCCGGTACACGCCCGTCCGAAAAATAAATTGCACTCTATTTGGCCCTGCGGGCCAAACTCAGTGAGACTTTTTTAACACTCTGCCGCCGGACCTCTGCCGGCGCTTTCCAGAAAGGAGCCGCCATGCATCAGAACAGTCAGCCGCCGCGCCATCTGCAGCTGCTCTCCGAGCGGTATCCCACCGCTGCTGCCGCCGCGAGCGAGATCATCCGCATCGAGGCCCTGCTGCGCCTGCCCAAGGGGACGGAGCACTTTATGAGCGACCTCCACGGCGAGCACGAGGCGTTCGTGCACATCCTCAACAGCGCCTCCGGCGTGATCCGGGAGAAGATCGACATCGTCTTCCCCGCCCTGCCGGAGCGCGAGCGGGCGGAGCTGGCCACCCTGGTCTACTACCCCGCCGAGAAGCTCCCCACCCTCAAGGCAGGGCAGGCAGACCTCCCCGCCTGGTACCGTGAGACGCTGCTGCGGCTCATCGAGCTGTGCCGCTTTGTCTCGAGCAAGCACACCCGCGCGCATGTGCGCCGCTGGCTGCCGGAGGACTGCGGGTATATCCTCGATGAGCTGCTGCACGCCCACTTCGAGGACCACGACAAGAACCTCTACTACGGCCAGATCATCGAGAGCATCCTCCGCTGCGGCCGGGCGGACGCCTATATCCTCCGCCTGTGCGCGCTCATCAAGCGTCTGGCGGTGGACTGGCTGCACATCGTCGGGGACATCTTTGACCGGGGCGCGCGGCCTGACCTCATTCTGGACGGGCTGATGGCCCACCACCACGCTGACCTCCAGTGGGGCAACCACGACGTGGTCTGGATGGGCGCGGCGGCAGGCAGTCCGCTGTGCGTGATGACGGTGCTCAAGACCACCCTCGCCTACGGCAACCTCGACCTGCTCGAGCGCGGCTACGGCATCAGCCTGCGGCCGCTGGAGCACTTCGCCCGGGCGGTCTACGGCGCGGACGACGTGACGCGCTGGCTGCCGCGCGGCGACGTGGCAGAGGACTTCACCGGCGACCGGACCGCCGTGGGCCAAATGCACAAGGCGGTCTCCATCCTCATGTTCAAGCTGGAGACGGAGGTGATGGACCGCAACCCCGACTTCCGCCTCGAAGGGCGGGACTATCTGCGCCAAATCGACTATGCGCGCGGGACGGTGCGCTGCGGCGGGCGGGAACATCCCCTGCTCGACTGCGCCTTCCCTACCGTGGACCCGGCGGACCCCGCCGCCCTCACCGAGGGGGAGCGGCAGGTGCTCGAGGCGCTCGTGCGCTCCTTCCGGGAAAGCGAGCGGTTGCAGCGGCATGCGCGCTTCCTCTACTCACACGGGGCGTTTTACAAGATCTGCAACGGCAACCTCCTCTATCACGGGGCGGTGCCGATGACGGAGGCGGGCGAGCTGGCGGAGATCACCTTCCAGGGCAAAGCCCGGTCGGGCAAGGCCCTCTTTGACTACTGCGACCGCCGTGCCCGGCAGGGCTACTTCGCCCCGGAGGGCAGTCCGGAGCGTCAGGCGGGGCAGGACTTCCTCTGGTATCTGTGGTGCGGGGCGCTCTCCCCCCTCTTCGGGCGCAGCGCGATGACCACCTTTGAGCGGCTCTATCTCGCAGACCCCGCCACCCACACCGAGCGCAAGGACCCCTATTACCGCCACATCGCCCGCCCGGAGACCGCGCTCGCCATCCTGCACGCCTTCGGCCTGGAGGGTGAGGGCTGCCACATCGTGAACGGACATGTCCCCGTCCGCGCCGTGGAGGGGGAGAGCCCGGTCAAGGGCGGCGGGCGGCTGATCGTGATCGACGGCGGCTTCTGCCGCGCCTACCACAGCAAGACCGGCATCGCAGGCTATACGCTGGTGTACAACTCGCGCGGGCTGGTCCTGCGCACCCATCAGCCGTTCGAGGGGCTGGAGCAGGCGATTTGGCAGGACGGGGACATCGCCAGCCAGAGCGACTATATCTACACCGCCCCGCGCCGCCTGCTGGTCGGAGACACCGACGAGGGCGCAGAGCGCCGGAGGCTGATCGAAGACCTCTCCGCGCTGGCCGAGGCCTACCGGAGCGGGCAGCTGCCGGAGCGCGGCATCTCCCTCTGAGCCCGCCCCACCCGGCGCGATGACATCCCAAGACCGGCAATGTGCGGCGCCCCGGCTGTTTCCAGGCAGTCGGGTCGCCGCACATTTGGGCGCGCCGTCATGGGGCTGCTCCTCAGCCCTCCTCCTTCTCCTCCCGGAAGGGGTGGGCGATGGCGTACTGGGTGATCAGGGCGCTGAAGGTGACCGACATCCGGGCCACCGTCTCCGGCTCCAGGTCGAACTTGTTCCGGATCCACTGAATGATCAGGGCGTTGCCCCCCATGTAGCAGTAATTCATCACATAGTCGCGGTATTCCGGGGCCACATTCTCATACAGGCGGGAGATATTGCCGAGGGTGAGCTGGGTGATCCTGGCCTGAATGGGGTTCTGCCGCCCGGTCAGCCAGCCGCCGTAGAGCAGCCGGGAGCACAGCCGCTCCCGGCTGCGGATGTATTCCAGCATGTGGGCGATGGTCTGGTGCCCCTCCTCTTTGGCGGAGGCCTGGACATACTGCTCCAGGTCCTCGGTCAGCTCGTCGCACATCTCCTGATAGAGCTGATAGATGTCGCTGTAGTTGGCATAGAAGGTGGAGCGGTTGAGCTCGGAGTGCTCGCACAGTTCCCGGACGCTGATTTTCTCCAGGGGCTTCTCCTCCAGCAGGTCCAGCAGGCTCTCCTTGAGGAGCCGCTTGGTCAGGCGGACACGCTGGTTTTCTTTTCGTCTCTGTTCCATAGAATCAACTCCCAGATTAATTTAAGCCAGTTTGGATATAAATCCAACAGATCGTCTGTTATTTGTTGGAAAATAGTCAAATCAAATGATTTTGCCTGTTGTCAGTCACTTTGTCCTCTTATAAAATACAAAACAGGAGGAGAGAAGTCAAGACCTTTGGGACTTTCTCCAAAAATCCAACACCAGAAAAAATGGGAGGAGAACTGATGAACGGGAAAAAAATGAAGAGGCCAGGGAAGATCTCCCTGGTGCTGATGTGCCTGCTGCTGGTGGTATTGATCGCGGCAAACTGCCTGCTCTATGCCAATTCCAGCCTGGTGACCACCTTCCTCTCCGGCCTGGAGACCAGCCAGGCTGGCGCGGAGGCGGCGGCGGTCTCCGCCGAGATGACCCAGCGCGTCGCCTCGGAGGGCATGGTCCTGCTGGAGAACAACGGGTCTCTCCCGCTGGCCTCCGGCAGCAAGGTGAACCTCTTTGGCTATGCGAGCAACGAGGTGATCTACGGCGGCTCCGGCTCGGGCGCGGGCAACACGGCGGACAACGTCACCCTGCCCCAGGGCCTCACGAACGCCGGGTTTGAGGTGAATCAGGAGCTGGTGGACTTCTACGCCGAGCGCGCTGTGGCCCGCGACTCCTCCGGCTTCTCCGGCAATGACTACAGCGTGAACGAGGTCGCGGTCAGCGAGTATTCTGACGAGCTGATGACCAATGCCAAGGAGTTCTCCGACGTGGCGATCGTGGCCATCTCCCGCGCCGGCGGCGAGGGCGGCGACCTGCCCCTGGATATGGCCGGCTACAACGGCGGCGACGCCGGCCGGCACTATCTGGAGCTCCAGCAGGTGGAGCAGGACCTGCTGGCGATGGTGGAGGAGCAGTTTGAGACGGTGATCGTGCTCATCAACTCCTCCAACGCAATGGAGCTGGGCTTCCTGGAGGACGGAAACATCGACGCCGCCCTCTGGGTGGGCGGCCCCGGCGAGACCGGCTGCACCGCGATCGGCCAGCTCCTCTCCGGCGAGGTGAACCCCTCCGGGCGTCTGCCGGACACCTACGCCTATGACGCCACCTCCGCCCCCTCCTACTGCAACTTCGGGGCCTATGACTACACGAACACCACCTTCGGCGACGGGATGACCTATCACTATGTGGATTACGCCGAGGGCATCTATGTGGGCTACCGCTATTACGAGACCCGCTGGGTGGACAACGCCACCGGCGCCTGCGACGAGGCCGCCTATGCCGCCGCCGTCCAGTACCCCTTCGGCTACGGCCTCTCCTACACCACCTTTGACAAGCAGATCGCGAACTTCTCCGACGACGGTGAGACGGTCACCATGGAGGTCAGCGTGACCAACACCGGCTCCGTGCCGGGCAAGGAGGTCGTCCAGGTCTACTACACCGCCCCCTACACCGTGGGCGGCATCGAGAAGTCCCATGTGGTCCTGGCCGGCTTCGGCAAGACCGGCCTGCTGGAGGCGGGCGCCTCTGAGACGGTGACCGTCACCTTCACCTATGAGGACATGGCCTCCTACGACTACGCCGGGGCCAAGGCCGAGGGTGGCGCCTATGTGCTCGAGGCGGGCGACTATCAGATCAAGCTGATGGACAACGCCCACACCCTGCTCGACAGCCGCACCGTCACCGTGGAGAGCGACGTGATCTACAACGACGCCGGAGCGGGCGCGCGGAGCTCCGACCTGACCGCCGCCGTCAACCGCTTTGACGAGGCGACCTACACCGAGCCCATCACCTACGTCTCCCGCGCCGACTGGGAGGGCACCCTGCCCACCGGGCGCGCCGCCGCCAGCCGCGAGGCCTCGGACGAGGTGATCGCCCTGCTGACCGACCTCCACCACGAGGTGGATGAGAGCGATGAGCCCATCGTGGTGGCCGACCACGGCCTCTCCCTCACCGACATGGAGGGGCTGGCCTATGACGATCCCCAGTGGGACCTGCTGCTCGAGCAGCTCTCGGTGGAGGACATGGTAAACCTGATCGCCAACGGCGGCTGGTCTACCCCGGCCATCGCCTCTGTGGGCAAGCCCGGCACCTCCGAGATCGACGGCCCTGCCGGCATGAACAACCTGATGAACGGCGCCACCGGCAACCAGTTCACCAGCGAGGTGCTGATGGGCGCCACCTGGGACGTCGCCCTGGTGGAGGAGATGGGCCAGATCTTCGGCGCGGAGCTGGCGGCCAACAACGTCTCCGGCGTCTACGCCCCTGCGATGAACACCCACCGCACCCCCTTCGGCGGGCGCAACTTTGAGTACGTCTCCGAGGACAGCCTGCTGGCGGGCAAGCTGATGGCCGCCGAGGTGCGCGGCATCCAGTCCAACGGCGTCTACTGCTACTGCAAGCACTTTGCCCTCAACGACCAGGAGACCTACCGCGATGTGGGCGGCCCGGCCACCTGGAGCAATGAGCAGGCGATCCGTGAGATCTACCTCCGCCCGTTTGAGCTGGCGGTCAAGGAGGGCGGCAGCCAGGGCATCATGACCAGCTACAACCGCATCGGCGGCACCTGGACCGGCGCGAGCACCGCCCTGCTCCAGGACGTCCTCCGGGGCGAGTGGGGCTTCGTGGGCACCGTGGTCACCGACGCCGCGACCACCGCGACCGGCATGCTCTACATGGACCTGAACGCCGCCGTTCGGGCGGGCAACGACCTGATGCTCTCCCTGCTCTGGTTCAACCCCAGCGTCGACCTCACCCCCACCACCGGGAATAACACCGGCAACCAGGCCCTCCGCCAGGCGTGCAAGAACATCCTCTACACCGAGGCGAACAGCCGGGTGATGGAGCTTGCGCAGGAAGCGGACCAGCTCCCCGGCTGGGTCTACCTGCTGGTGGTCATCGACCTGGCTGTGGTCGGTCTGGAAGTCCTCTACTTCGTCAAGCGGTCCAAAAAGGCCAAGGCCTGGAAGGCCGCGCAGGGCTGAGCCTCCCCTTTCACCGATCTCCGCCGCGGCAGAGACGCTGCGATGCCGCGGTGGATGGCCTCCCTGTTCCAGCGCGTCGCTTCCTAGGCCGCCGCATCTGAGGCAGGGCACATGGGAAGCGCCGGGACCTCCTCCGGCGCTTCTCCCAGGGCGGGCAGATGTGTGGATTCGTCTGCCGGTCCCTCTCCTCCAGGACCTGTCTGCCGGACTCCGGCGGGCAGGTCTTGGCGCGTTTTGGGCCGCTCTCCGGCATTTGCAGGCAGCGTAGGCAGGGGGCGGCGGAGCTCGTCCGCAAATGCATCGGATTGTTTCAAAAGGAGCTCTATTCTCCCGTATTTATCATCTTTTGTCATTTTGACGTGGCAAGTCCCCCCTCTTTTTCCGTTCTTTTTGTGAAAGAATGCCTTTGCGCCGCCGGGCGGGGTATGGTATCATAAGGTTACAACGTGTGGCATTCTGACTGCGTAAATCCAGTTGGAATGCCACACATTTTCATCCGGCAGCGACGGAGATCAAAGGAGGAACCAGTGTCATGAAACGAGTGAAAGCGGCCTGCATCTGCCAGACCCTCCATTTTCAGCTCAAGGATGGCATCGCACACGAGGAGGCCGTCCGTCAGGTGCGGGAGGAGGTGGTCCACTACCGCCAGGGCCTCGACCGCAGCAGAACGCAGTACCGCATTCTGGACGAGCAGTCTCTGGAGGACGGCTCCATCCTGCTCAAGGTCATCAAGCAGTACAATCAGACCCCGGTGGGGGACTATCTGAGCTGACGGCGCAAAAACCGGAGGCCCGCTGCAAATGTAGCGGGCCTCCGGTCTGTTTTGCAATCCACAGCGCTGTGGATTGCAGGCGTTGTTTACTTCAGCTTCCAGGCCAGGTCGTTCAGGAAGAGCTCGTGCTCCAGCTTCTCCGGGGTGGTGTCCTTTGTGATGTGGACGAACTCGATGTCCATGATCCGCGCCCAGTCGCGCATCTGCTCCGCCGTGACGTCGTAGCTCAGCACGGTGTGATGCGCGCCGCCGGCGGTGATCCAGCACTCCACGCCGGTGGTGAGGTCGGGCATCGCCTTCCACATCACGCGGGCGACCGGCAGGTTGGGCATGGGCAGGATGGGCTTGACCGCCTCGATATCCTGGCAGATCAGGCGCAGGCGACCGCCCATGTCGATCAGGCTGACGACGATCGCGGGACCGGCCTTGCCCTCGAAGACCAGACGGGCCGGGTCCTCGCGGTCGCCGATGCCGAGGGGGTGGACCTCAATGCGCGGGCGGTCCGCCGCCACGCTGGGGCAGACCTCCAGCATGTGCGCGCCCAGGCTGTACTCCTGGCCCTCGACGAGGTGATAGGTGTAGTCCTCCATGAAGGCGGAGGCGCCGTTGCCGCCCTCGCCCATCGCCTTCATGATGGCGGTCATGGCGGACACCTTCCAGTCGCCCTCGCCGCCGTAGCCGTAACCCTGGGCCATGAGGTGCTGGCTGGCGAGGCCGGGGAGCTGCTTCATGCCATAGAGATCCTGGAAGGTGTTGGAGAAGGCCATGCAGCCCTCGGCGTCCATCATCTTCTTCATCGCGATCTCCTCGCGGGCCTGATAGCGGACGGTCTCGATGTCATCGGTGGCAAAGTCATAGACCGCCCGGTAGACCTCCATCAGCGCATCGATCTCCGCGTCGGTGACGGCGTTCATCGTGTCCACCAGCTTGCCCACCGGCCAGGTGTTCACCTGCCAGCCGAGCTTGGTCTGCACCTCGACCTTGTCGCCCTCGGTGACAGCGACCTCGCGCATGTTGTCGCCAAAGCGCATCACCTTGAGCTCCCTGGAGAAGGCCACGCCAACGGCCACCTTCATCCAGTCGCCCAGGCGCTTCTGCACGCTCTCGTCCTGCCAGTAACCGGCGATGATCTTGCGCGGCAGGCGCAGGCGGGCCCCGATGAAGCCGTGCTCCCGGTCGCCGTGGGCGGCCTGGTTCAGGTTCATGAAGTCCATGTCGATCTCGTCGTTCGGAATCTCGCGGTTGTACTGGGTGGCAAGGTGGCAGTAGGGCTTCTGGAGCAGGTTCAGGCCGTTGATCCACATCTTGCTCGGGCTGAAGGTGTGGCACCAGGTGATGATACCGGCGCACTTGTCGTCATAGTTGGCCTCCTTCACCACGCTGGTGATCTCGGCGTTGGTCTTGGCGGTCACCTTGTAGACGATGGGATAGGGGAGCACAGCGCTCAGCTTCTCCGCCATCTCCGCCGCCCGCGCGGCCACCGTCTCCAGCACCTCCGGGCCGTACAGGAACTGACTGCCGACCACAAACCAGAATTCATACTTCTTGCTCATTGCAATCACCTCATCAGAAATTTTTCCTTTTTCAGAGCTGCCCGGCCGCCGCGCGCTCGGCCTCCAGGCCGCGCTTGTAGGCGTCCAGCCAGGCGTTGAAGCCCGCCACGTCCGCCGCCTCCGGCTGGAGGGTGGTCCCCGCCGTCCCGGCGAAGATGCGGCTGTTCAGGTAGTCCTCCA
>CASDSM010000038.1 GCA_949283375.1 uncultured Eubacteriales bacterium
AGTGGCCGCGCCGCCCGCGGCGTCGCCCGCGGCCTGGCCGGCCTGCTGGGTGGAGTACTCGCAGGCCTGGAGCACGCCGAGCGTCGCCACGCTCGCCGCGCCCGCGACCAGGCCCTTAATGAATGTTCTGCGGCTGATTCCTTTTTCCATCTGATTTCCTCCCTCTTGTCGTTACGTTTCGTCTGATTTTGTTTTTTCTTTCCGTCTCATTGCCGCGCACAGACGGCTGAGCAGGATGCTCACTTCATACAGGATGACCATCGGGATGGCCACCATGATCTGGCTCATCACGTCCGGCGGGGTGATCACCGCCGCGATGAAGAAGATGACCACGATCATCACCTTGCGCGATTTCACCAGCCACTCCGGCTTGAGGATGCCGAGCCGCGTCAGCAGCACGGAGATCACCGGAAGCTCAAAGATCGCGCCGAAGATGACGAAAATCGTCAGCAGAAAATTGATGTAGCTCTGGACGCTGATGGCCGCCGAGATGGCCACCCCGTCCCCGAGCGAGATGAGAAAATGGAGTATAAACGGCACGCTGACCAGATAGGCAAACAGCACGCCGAGGCAGAAGCACAGCGCGCCGGACACCATCGCCAGCAGAAAGGACAGCCGTTCTCCTCCCTCCAGTCCCGGGCTGCAGAAGGCATAGGCCTGATATCCGAGCAGGGGCGCGCTGAACACCGCCGCGCCGATGAGCGCGATGGAGAAATAGACCAGCAGCAGCTCCTCCGGGGAGAGGTAGACGAACTGGTAGTCATACCGCTCCCCGATCCCGGTCAGCAGCGTGACGAGCTGTGGGGCGTAGGCCAGGCAGATGACAAAGGCGGTCACGAAAAAGAGGACGCACAGGATCACGCGGTTGCGCAGCTCCTTCAGGTGGCCGGAGAGGCTCATCTGCCCGTCTTCCGCCGCCGGCTTACGCTTTGGCATCCCCGGAATGGTTCTCCCCGTCCTTCTGCTCCGCATCGTCCTCCATGCCCTCGCGGAAGCTGCGGATACTCTGGCCAAACATCTTGGTCAGCTTGGGGATCTGGGTGGGGCCAAAGATGACGACCACGATGAGCAGTATCACCAGCAGTTCCTGTACTCCGACTTTCATTTCACGTCTCCTCCAGTTGTTGTGGGATTTTCATCTATCTCCTCCCCGGACGCCGCGGGCGTCTCCGGGGGTGAGGACGGTGCCGGCTCCGCCGGGACGGCGGGCTCTGTCAGGGCGGGCGCCTCAGCGGGCGTCTCTGCCGGGGCGGCAGGGGCCTCCGGAACAGGGGCCTCCTCCGGCGCGGCGGCGGGCTCCTCCGTCTCCGGCGCGGCGGACGCCGCCGCAGCGGGGGCAGCCTTCTTCGGCTTGCCGATCTCGCGCAGGGAGGTCTCCACCTTCTTCATATCCGAGCGGACGCCCTTTTCCAGCTCCTGCAGGGGCTCGATCGCCTCGCGCAGGGGGCGCTGCGCCTCCTCGAGAGGGGCGACGACGCTCTCCTGAAAGTCCTTCGTCAGACCCTCCGACGCCTTGCGGAATTCGCTCAGGGCTGCGCCCAGTTTTCTGGCGTAGCTGGGCAGCTTGTCCGGGCCGATGACGATGAGCGCCACCACGAACACCACCACCAGCTCCATCAGTCCAATTTTCATGTACTCTCTGCTCCTTCCCTTCCGGCCTCCTGCGCCGCGTGGGGGCGGCGGGGGCCATGCCTCCCCGGTTCCAAATTCCGGGTTTTCCCCGCAGGGAGAATGAAAGGAGAGTCTCCCGCCGGACGCCCGCACGCAGGCCAGGCAGGAGGCCTCTGCATCTCTCACATTTATGAATGATTATAGCGCAAAACCTGTCAATTGTGAAGAGTCAATTCGTTTCCTTTTTCTCTTTTTCCCGCCCCATCGGGGACAGGGCTGGCATTTCCCCGGCAAATGTGCTACACTGGGAAAAATGCCTGCTGGAAAGGGGTGCGCGCCATGCCGGACACGGAAAAAAGGCGCCTCCGGCGGGGGGATCTGCTGCTCCTGCTCGGCCTGCTCGCCATCGCGCTCGTCCTGGCCGTGCTGACCTGGGCGCTGCGCGCGCCGGGGCGCACGGCCGTCGTCCGGGTGGATGGGGAGGTGCTCGCCTCCTTCCCTCTGGAGGAGGACCGGACCTACCGCATCGAGACGGCGGACGGCGGGGAAAACCTGCTCGTCATCGAGGACGGCTCCGCCCGGCTGACGGGGGCCAACTGCCCGGACCATCTGTGCGTGAATCAGGGTGCCATCCGCTATGCCGGCGACAGCATCATCTGCCTGCCGCACGGCGTGGTGATCGAGATCACCGGCGAGGGGGACGCCCTGGACCTGGACGCCGTTGCCGGCTGAGTGTGGAAGGAGTGCGCACATGAAAGCCAAGACGATCGCCCAATATGGACTGCTCGCCGCGCTGGCGCTGGTGCTCAGCTATCTGGAGTCACTGGTACCGGCCTTTTTTGCCGTGCCCGGGATGAAGCTCGGGCTGACCAATCTGGTGGTCCTGCTCGCCCTCTACCGGATGGGCGAGCTGCCCGCGCTGGCGATCAACTTCGTCCGCATCGTCCTCGTCTCCCTCCTCTTTGGCAGCGCGCTCTCCTTTCTCTTCTCCCTCGCGGGCGGGCTGCTGTCCTGGCTGGTGATGTGCCTGCTCCGGCGCAGCGCACATTTCTCCATGCTGGGGGTGAGCATGGCGGGGGGCGTGGCCCACAACGTGGGGCAGATCCTCGCGGCGATGCTGGTGCTGGAGACGTGGCAGGTCGCCTCTTACCTGCTGGCGCTCTGGGTGAGCGGGGTGGCCGCCGGACTGGCGGTCGGCCTGATCTGCCACGAGGTCTCCCGCCGCCTGCCCGACCAGCTCTTTTCCGGAGGAGGAAACTGACATGAACCGAAACGCCATCCGCGCCCGTCTGGCCGCCGGGCTGCTCGCCCTGGCCGCCCTGCTCGGCGCATGCAGCTATTCTGCGGCCGGGGAGCCGGCAGACCCCGAGGCCGCCCTCTCCAGTGACCGCTATCTGGAGAGCATGGACACCCTGATGAAGCTGACCGCCTACGGCTCCCAGCGGGAGGCGGCGCTGGATGCGGCGGAGGAGGAGATCCTCCGCCTGGACGCCCTGCTGAGCACCGGAGACGCCGGGAGCGAGGTCTCCGCCCTCAACCGCGACGGGGGCGGGACCCTCTCGACGGACACCCTGGCGCTGGTCTCCCGCTCGCTGGAGCTCTATGAGGAGACGGGCGGGGCGTTTGACATCACCGTCTACCCCCTGATGCAGCTCTGGGGCTTTACCGACAAGAACTACCGCGTCCCCACGCAGGACGAGCTGGATGAGACCCTCGCCGTGGTGGGCGCAGATCAGCTCGCCCTCGACGCGCAGAGCGGGACCCTCACCCTGGGCGAGGGGCAGGCGATCGACCTCGGCGGCATCGCCAAGGGCTACACCTCCCAGCGGGTGATGGAGCTCTACCGGGAGGCAGGCGTCACCTCCGGCATGGTCTCGCTGGGGGGGAATATCCAGTGCCTGGGCCTCAAGCCGGACGGGACGCCGTGGCGCATCGGCATCCAGGACCCCTGGAGCGCGGAGGGCAGCATCGCCGCCGTCGTGGAGGTGGCCGATCAGGCGGTGGTCACCTCCGGAGGCTATGAGCGCTACTTTGTGGATGAGGAGACCGGCATCACCTACCAGCACATCCTCGACCCGGCCACCGGCTATCCCGCCGGGAGCGGCCTCGCCTCCGTCTCCATCGTCTCGGACGACGGGACGCTCGCCGACGGCCTCTCCACCGCTCTCTACCTGCTCGGCCTGGAGGGGAGCTGCGACTACTGGCGCGCGCACAGCAGCGAGTTCGAGGCCCTGCTGATCGACGACGCGGGGGCCATCTACGTCACCGAGGGGCTCGCGCAGTCGGTCACGGCGGAGGACGGCTTCACCGTCATCCCGCGGGAGGGCTGACCTGCTCCCCCGCAGGCACAATCCGAACAGAAAAACGAACATTTTGCCGTCGGGCCCTTCCGCCCGGCGGTATTTTTGTTGGCATGGAGCAAAATTTTTTCAAAATGTATTTCCCCCTTCAATTCTCCCTTGACGAGCCTCCGGTTGTATTGTATAATTTCTACAAAGATGGGTTCGTTATCTGTCATTCCATAGGAAATGGTCACAATGGCCCATTTTTACGCCTCTATTGCGAATGATCTTGTCCAAAAGGAGAGAAGTTGACCATGAAACCCGCAGAGCTGTTCGATGATGATCGCTGCGTCACCGATTATCTGCGTGGCGTTTCACACCGTGCGTACGACTGGTCCGGCGCGCATCCCGTCCAGCAGGGTGATCAATCCGGCTGGCTTTTTCGCGTCTGGGCGCCTCGCGCCGCCGCCGTCTCCGTCGTCGGTCCGTTCAACAGCTGGCTGGTGGGCGCGCACCCGATGGCGCCCCTGGAAAACGGCCTCTGGGAGATCTGGATCGGCGGGCTGACGGTCTACGACGATTACCAGTACGCCATCGAGGCGGCCGACGGGACGGTGCAGTACAAATCGGACCCCTATGCCTTCCACGCCGAGACCCGCCCCGGCATCTCCTCCAAGCTCTACGACCTCTCCGGCTACTGCTGGGGAGACGGGCACTGGATGGAGTTTCGGCGCCGCCGCCCGCTGCGCGGCCAGCCGCTGAACCTCTACGAGGTCCACCTCGGCTCCTGGCGGCGCACCGGGGACGGGCGGTTCCTCTCCTATCGGGACATCGCCCGCTGGCTGGTTCCCTACGTCAAGGAGATGGGCTTTACCGGCGTGTCCCTGATGCCAGTGACGGAGCATATGCGCGACGAGAGCTGGGGCTATCAGTGCACCGGTTACTTCGCGCCCACCAGCCGCTTCGGCACACCGCATGACTTTATGTACCTGATCGACCAGCTCCACCAGGCCGGCGTCGCGGTGCTGATGGACTGGGTGCCTGCCCACTTTCCCACAGATGAGCATGGGCTGTACCGCTTTGACGGCGCGCCGTGCTATGAATATGAGGACCCGCTCAAGGCGGAGTTCCCCGGCTGGAATACCCAGATGTTCAACTACAGCCGGCCGGAGGTCTGCTCCTTCCTGCTCTCGTCCGCCCTGTTCTGGCTGCGGGAGTATCACCTGGACGGCCTGCGGGTGGACTCAGTGGCCTCCATGCTCTATCTGGACTATGACGGCCGCCCCTGGCAGCCGAATGAAAAGGGCGGCCGGGAAAATCTGGAGGCGGTGGCCTTCCTGCGCCGTCTGAACACCACCGTGGCAGAGCAGTTCCCCGACGTGCTGATGGTGGCCGAGGAGTCCACCTCCTGGCCGCACGTCACCGGCCGGACGGAGAGCGATCCGGCCGCGCTCGGCTTTGACTTCAAGTGGAACACCGGCTGGGCGCACGACGTGCTGCACTATCTCCAGCTCGACCCCATCTACCGCCAGTACAACCACAAGGACCTCACCTTTTCCATGATGTACGCCTTCTCCGAGCGGTTCATCCTCCCCCTCTCGCACAATGAGGTCGTGCGGGGCAAAAATTCCCTGGTGGGGCGCATGCCGGGGGATGACCAGATGAAATTTGCCGGGGTGCGCGTCTTCTACCTCTACATGCTCACCCACCCGGGCCGCAAGCTGCTGATGATGGGCACGGAGCTGGGGCAGTTCAACGAGTGGCGGTATCAGTATTCACTCGACTGGCACCTGCTGAACTACCCGCCCTTCCGGCGGCACCAGGCCTATTTCCGGGCCGCCAACCAATTCTATCTGACCCAGCCCGCCCTCTGGGAGGAGGACGACAGCTGGGACGGCTTCCAGTGGATCTGCCCGGACGATGCCAGCGGCAACACCTTCGTCTATCTCCGGCGCGACCACGAGGGGCGGGCGCTGATCGTGGCGCTCAATGCCTCGCCTGTCGCGCGGATGGGGTATCGGATCGGCGTCCCCTATGGCGGGGTCTACCGGGTGCTCTTTCACAGTGACAGCACCGACCACGGCGGTCAGGGCCGGGTGGAGAACCGCCCGATCTATTCCGCCCCCATCGCCAGTCACCGCTTTCGCGACTCCATCCAGGTCGACCTGCCGCCGATGACCGGCCTGGTGCTCAGCTGTATCAGCAAGGCCCCGCGCCGCCGCGGCGCGGCCGGCCCGCAATGACTCTCCCGCGTCCATCCCGTATATTTTGGCGGTCTCCTGCCGCCTGAATATAATCCTCCGCCGGCTCCGCCTCCGTCGGCTGTGCCGGCCAGACAATGAATATTGAGGTGAATGCAAATGAAGAAGGAATGTGTCGCCATGCTGCTGGCCGGCGGACAGGGTTCTCGCCTGTATGCTCTGACCCGCTCCGTGGCAAAGCCCGCCGTCCCCTTCGGCGGAAAGTACCGGATCATTGACTTTCCCCTGTCCAACTGCGTCAACTCCGGTATCGACACTGTCGGCGTTCTGACCCAGTACCGCCCGATGGAGCTCAACGCCTATCTGGGCAACGGACAGCCGTGGGATCTGGATAAGTCTGAGGGCGGCGTGCACGTGCTGCCCCCCTACCTGGGCGCCGGTGAGAAGGGCTCCTGGTATAAGGGAACGGCCAACGCAATCTATCAGAACATCAACTTCATTGACATGTATAACCCGGAGTACGTCCTCATCCTCTCCGGCGACCACATCTACAAGATGGACTATGCCAAGATGCTGGCCTACCATAAGGCGCAGAATGCCGCGGCCACCATCTCCGTGCTCGAGGTCACCATGGAGGAGGCCACCCGCTTTGGCATCATGAACGTGGACGCCAACGACGTCATCTACGAGTTTGAGGAGAAGCCCAAGCACCCCAAGAGCAACCTCGCCTCCATGGGCATCTATATCTTCACCTGGTCCAAGCTCCGCCAGGCCCTCATTGAGGACGAGAACGACCCCACCTCCAAGAACGACTTCGGCGGCAACATCATCCCCAGCCTGATCGCCAAGGGCGAGACCTGCGTCGCCTATCGCTTTGACGGCTACTGGAAGGACGTGGGCACCATCGCCTCGCTGTGGGACGCGAACATGGACCTGCTGAGCACGGAGAGCGGCATCCGCATCTTTGACAAGAGCTGGCCCATCTATGCGCGCACAAACACCTGCCCGCCCCACGTCACCGGACCGGAGGCGTCTATCACCCACTCCCTGGTCGCCGGCGGCGGCGAGATCGACGGCACGGTGGACAACTCCATCATCTTTGAGTCGGTCAACGTGGAGAAGGGCGCGACCGTCCGCTACTCCGTCCTCCTGCCCGGCGCCACCGTCAAGGCGGGCGCGAAGGTGGAATACGCCATCCTGGCGGAGAACTCTGTTGTCGAGCCCGGCGCCAGCGTAGGCGTGGACAAGGGCGAGATCGCCGTCGTGGCCGGCGGCGTTGTCGTGGATGCCGGCGTGAGCGTGCCGGCCGGCGCCATGTACACTGAAGAATCGAAAGGCGGTGAGGCATAATGCTGAACAATGTTCATGGTATCCTGATGACCAACCAGCCCGGTTATGACCTGAAGGAGCTGACCTCCATCCGGGCGATCTCTTCTGTGCCTTACGGTGGCCGTTACCGTCTGGTGGACTTCATCCTGTCCAACATGGTCAACGGCGGCATCACCGATATCGGCGTGATCCTGCAGCAGAACTATCAGTCCCTGCTCGACCACCTCGGCTCCGGCAAGGACTGGGACCTGGCCCGCCGTCAGGGCGGCCTGCGCCTGCTGCCCCCCTTCTCCATGTCTGCCACCCATCAGCACAACTATCGCGGTATGATGGAGGCCATGGCCGGCCTGCGCAGCTATCTGGAGGAGATCAAGCAGGAGTACCTCATCATCGCCGACGCGGACATCGTGCTCAACGTCGATCTCGAGGACGTGTTCAACAAGCACACCTCCTCCGGCGCGGACATCACCATCGTCTGCTCCAAGACCTATACCGGCGCGGCCTTCCACGCCACCTACCTCACCCTGGCCGAGGACGGCTCCGTCGCCGAGGTGATCGCCAAGCCCGCCAAGGGCGTCGGCTATGAGTCTCTGAACATCTATGTGATGAGCAAGGCCAAGCTGATCGAGCTGGTGGATTACTGCAGCGCGCGCGACATGTACTCCTTCTCCCGCCAGGTGCTGTGCAACAAGAACTCCCTGGGTCTGAAGGTTGTGCCCTACATTTTCGAGGGCTATGTCGCCCGCTTCCCGTCTGTGGCAGACTACTTCTCCCACAGCATGGACCTGCTGAACAAGGATGTGCGCGACGACCTGTTCAACCCCGCCCATCCGATCCGCTCCAAGGACCGCTCCGACCCCGCCACCTATTACGGGCCGGAGGCCAAGGTGGACCACTCCTTCGTCTCCGACGGCTGCATCATCGAGGGCACGGTGGAGAACTCCATTCTCTTCCGCAATGTCAAGATCGCCAAGGGCGCCGTGGTCAAAAACTGCATCCTGATGAAGGACGTCGAGATCGGCCCGAACGCCAACCTCAACTGCGTCATCTGCGACAAGAGCGTCATCATCGGCGCCAACCGCGTCCTCTCCGGCTGCGAGAGCTATCCCATCGTCTACTCCAAGGGAAGCCGCATCTGATCTGATGCCAGCGTGTCAAAAAAGTCTTTTTGCCACGCTGGGTCCGTTTTTGAAACTTCTTCGCAGTTCCAAAAACGGTTGTGACTGCACGCGATGGGGGCCCTTTGCCCCCTCCTCCGCACCCCCGCGGCTCTGTCGCGGAAGTCTCGGCATAGTTTTCAACAGTCTGTGATGCACACCGTCCCGGGTCCGCGAAATGCCGCCGGGCCCGGGATTGCCTTTCAAGTGAAGGCGCTGCGCCCGCCGGAGGTCCGCCGGGCCGCATGGACCGCACATTCTGCCGTTCCCGAACCGGGATTCTGAACTCTGTCTGGGGCGTCCGCCGGACGGCGGCCCCCTGTGAAAGGATCGATTGCAATGAAAATCCTGTTTGCCTCCTCCGAGGTCGCCCCCTTCATCAAGACCGGCGGCCTGGCCGACGTGGCCGGCTCCCTCCCCCCTGCCCTGGCAAAGGATGAGGAGAACGACGTCCGCGTCGTCCTCCCCCTCTACTCCGGCATCGGCGACAACTGGCGCAGCCAGATGACCTTTGTGCGCTACTTCTATTTCCACCTCGGCTGGCGCAGCTGCTATTGCGGCATCTTCCAGCTGGACCGGGGCGGCGTCACCTACTATTTCCTGGACAACGAGACCTACTTCAAGCGCAACGGCCTGTACGGCCACTATGACGACGGCGAGCGCTTCGCCTACTTCTCCAAGGCGGTCGTCGAGCTGCCCGCTCAGCTCAGCTGGTCGCCCGACATCATCCACTGCAACGACTGGCAGACCGCCCTCGTCCCCATCTACCTGATGGAGGCCCGGCGCAACGTGCCCGAGCTGACCGGCACCAAGACGGTCTACACCATCCACAACATCGAGTACCAGGGACGGTATGGCAACTCCATCCTCTCCGACGTCTTCGGCCTGGATTACGGCCTGTACTTCAATGAGCATATGCTCTCCTACTACAACGACGTCAACCTGATGAAGGGCGCCATCTATGCCTCGGACTACGTGACCACCGTCTCCCCCACCTATGCGCGCGAGCTGCAGTATTCCTTCTATGCCCACGGGCTGGAGGGCGTAGTGGCCGACAACCAGTACAAGATGCAGGGAATCCTCAACGGCATCGACACCGAGGCGTTCAACCCGGTGAAGGACACCAAGATCGCCGCGAACTTCTCTGTGGACGACCTCTCCGGCAAGGCCGAGTGCAAGGCCGCGCTCCAGAAGCAGCTCGGCCTGGACGTCGATCCGGACGCCGCCATCATCGGCTCCATCTCCCGCCTGGTGGGCCACAAGGGCTATGACCTGGTCGTCAACGCCTTTGACCGCATCATGCAGAACAACGTCCAGTTCGTCCTGCTCGGCACCGGCGAGTGGGGCTTCGAGGAGTTCTTCCGCAACGCGCAGGCGCGCTATCCCGGCCGCGTCTCGGCCAACATCACCTACTCTGCCCCCCTCTCCTCCGCCATCTATGCCGGCGCGGACCTGTTCCTGATGCCGTCCATCGCCGAGCCCTGCGGCCTGAGCCAGATGATCGCCCTGCGCTACGGCACCATCCCCATCGTCCGTCTGACCGGCGGCCTGCGCGACTCCGTCCCCTCCTACAACCCTGAGACCGGCGAGGGGCTGGGCTTCACCTTTGCCAACATCAACGCGGAAGATATGCTCGGCGCCGTGGACCGCGCCCTGGCCGTCTATGAGGACAAGGACGCCTGGACCGCCCTGATGAAGAAGGGCATGCAGGCCGACTTCAGCTGGGACAAGTCTGCGGCGGAGTATCTGGACATCTACAAGTCCATCCTCGCCTGAGCGCCATCCCGGCTCTGAGTCATACGCCATACCGACCGGCCCCGCGCAGAACAGCGCGGGGCCGCGTTTACATCCCGCCTCTTGACAGGAGCGGTCTGTTTGGGATATATTGGAGTTTGATAAAAATACATTTCATCAGGAGGAGATCGTTATGTTGGATGTCACCGCGCTGGGTGAGCTGCTCATCGACTTTGCCACACAGAGCACGGACGAGGCAGGCTACCCCACCATGGCCGCCCATCCCGGCGGCGCGCCGGGCAACTTCCTCGCCGCCCTGAACCAGTACGGGGCGAAGACCGCCTTCCTCGGCAAGGTGGGGGACGACGCCTTTGGCCGTCTGCTGCTCGGCACGCTGGAGCAGGCGGGCATCGCCACCGGCGGCATCGTCCGTGACCCGCGCTACTTCACCACCCTCGCCTTTGTCACCTTCGACCCCTCCGGCGACCGTCAGTTCAGCTTTGCCCGCAAGCCGGGGGCGGACACCATGCTCACCTTCGAGGAGCTGGACCTCTCGCTGATCGATCAGGCCCGCGTCTTCCACTTCGGCACCCTCTCTCTCACCGGGGAGCCGGTGCGCACAGCGACGCAGAAGGCGGTCGCCTACGCGAAGGAGCGCGGCAAGCTGCTCACCTTTGACCCCAACCTCCGCCTCCCCCTCTGGGACGACCCGGAGGAGGCCAAGCGGCAGATCCTCTGGGGGGTGGCGCAGGCGGACGTGGTCAAGATCAGCCTGGAGGAGGTGGAATTCCTCTGGGGGCTGGATGAGAAGGCGGGCGGCGAAAAGCTGCTGGCAGAGTATGGCGTCCAGGTCGCCTTTGTCACCCTGGGCGCGGAGGGCTGCTACTACGTCAACCGGAACGGCAGCGGCTATACGAACTACACCGGCCCGCTCCACGTCGTGGACACCACCGGCGCGGGGGACATCTTCGGCGGCAGCGCGGTGAGCCAGCTTCTGCGCCTCGGCAAGGCCCCGTCCGACCTGACGGTGGAGGAGATGCATCAGGCTGCCACCTTTGCCTGCACGGCGGCCAGCCTCTCCACCCAGTACTTCGGCGGCATCTCCAGCGTCCAGCCGGAGGAGGCCGTCCGGGCGGCGATGGGACAATAAGCGAATCAGGCGGACAGAGAAGAGGAGAAGAGAGCGCACAGGGCGCTTTCTTCTCCTCTCAATCTTTCCAAAACACTTTTTTGACACGCTGCTGCGTTCGGATGGGATGCAGGCCCCTTTGATGCAGTAAACGAAACGCCGCAGCTATTGCGCTCTCTGCCCATCCTCCTGCTCTGCCGCCTCCCGTTCCAAGATCTCATCCAGATCATCCCTCAGCTCTTTTCCGGAGAGCTCTTCATAGGCTTCTGTGATCCCATTCTTCACCGCCCATTTGATGACGAAATAGAGCGCGATCAGGACAACGATCGCGGTTCCGCCGCTGATGCCCAATTCTTCCCACATGATCTGTTCCTCCCTTTTTTCGACATTCTGGCCGCCGCGCCCAGGCGGCGGGCGCCGTTTTACCTTCTCAAAGCCGCTCGAGCAATCGCTCGAGGACACGGGCGGTCATCCCCCAGATCAGGCGGCCCTCATAGTCCCAGCAGTGGCCGCGCACCTCGCGGCGATAGCTCGCAAGGCTCCGGCGCAGCTCGGGCAGCTCGCTCTCCGGGGCGTCGTAGACCTGCCAGTAGCGGTAATCGCACGGCGGATGGGCGCGCAGCCAGTCAAGGGGGAGGAGAAAGACCTCGTCCACCTCCCGCGGGCTGGGCGAGATCCCCTCCAGCGCCGCCCGGTCCGTCCGGGCCAGCACGGGATAGACCACCCGACCGGCGATGCTGACGAGAAACTCCAGCCCGCCGAGCACCTCGATGCGCGCCGGGTCCAGGCCGAGCTCCTCCCGCGTCTCGCGCAGGGCGCACTCCGCCGCGCTCTCCCCCGGTTCCATCCGACCGCCGGGAAAACAGATCTCCCCCGGCTGGTGGCGCAGGGTGCGCGCGCGCACCTCCATCACCAGCGCGTCCCCCGCCGCCAGCACCAGCACGGCGCAGGGCGTCAGGTCGGGCATCGGGCGCGGATGAGGCTCCTCCTGCAATTGGCGCGCCAGACGGTTCCAGTTCATCCGATCTCCTCCTCACTTTGACGGGCATTCCTGCATTTTATGCTACCCCTCCGGCGGAAAAATGTCAAGCGGGAGAGGGACAACCCGCAGGAGGCTGAACGGCCAGAGCCGTCCTTGCTGCACAGGTCAGGAATGCGGCAGATACAATGATACGACAAGGCCGGCCCTGCAAAGTCACAGGGCCGGCCTTTTGAGTCTCTGTCTGTAGCTTCCGCCTCACTCCCGGCGCAGGGCCTCGATCGGGTTGAGGTTGGCCGCCTTGAAGGCGGGCATCAGCCCGAAGACGATGCCGATGAGCATGGAGAAGAGGACGGCGATCAGGGTGGCGGGGACGCTGATGGCGGTGGGCGAGCCGCTCACCCGGCTGACCACCTGGGCCATGCCGATGCCGGCGAGGACGCCGATCACGCCGCCCAGGCTGGTGAGCACCGCCGCCTCGGTCAGGAACTGCCAGAGGATGCGGCTGCGGCGGGCGCCGATCGCCTTCTTCAGGCCGATCTCCCGCGTGCGCTCGGTGACGGTGACCAGCATGATATTCATCACGCCAATGCCGCCCACCAGCAGGGAGATGGAGGCGATCCAGATGAGCTGCTGGTTGGTCGCGTTAGCCATCTGCTGGAGCTGCTGGGCCTGCTCGAGCACATCGGTGCTCGCGTAGGAGATGTCAGAGTCCTCCGAGACGGAGAGGGTGGCGTTGACGATGCTCTCAGCATCCCGGCCGACGCTGGTCATGTCATCCGTAGAGCGGGCCTGGATGTCCACCGTCTGCGGCTCGTCAAACTGGCAGACCAGCGGCCAGAGGGTGTCGGGCAGGTAAACCGCGCCGCTCTCATAGCCGACGTAGAGGGAGTAGTCCTCATAGGTCTCGATCTGCGGCTCATAGGTGCTCCGCTGGGCCACCACGCCGACGACGGTGAAGGGCTGCTGGCGGATCTCCAGCGTCTGCCCCAGGGGGTTCTCGCCAGGGAAGATGCTCTCCGCCGCTTTCTGGTCCAGAATGACCACCTTGCTGTAGCTGTCGTAGTCGCTCTGGACAAAGCCGCGTCCGAGGTAGATGTGATAGCCGTTGACGTCGAAATAGTGGCTGTCGATCCCGCACATCGTGCCGTTGAAGGCGGTGTTCTGCCAGTAGACGCTCTCCACATAGGTCCGCTCGCGGTAGAAGCTGACGTTCTCCACCCCGTCCAGGCCGGAGATCTGGGTGCGGATGTCCTCCGTGAGGACGCCCACCCCGTCCGGGATGGTGTTGTATTGCAGGTCCATCGGGTAGTCGCCCTGGCAGAGCTGCACCTTCACCACGTTGTTGCCCGCGCCGATGAGCTGCTGCTTGATCTGCTCGTTCGTCCCCTTGATGGTGGAGACGATGGCGATGATGGAGGCGATGCCGATGATGATGCCCAGCATGGTCAGCAGGCTCCGGAGCTTGTGGTTCCAGATGCCCTGAAAAGAGAGTCCGATATTTTCAAACACAGTGCTCCACCTCCTCACCAGCCGTAGAATTCCTGCATCGTGCCCTCCTGGGTGTTCGCGCCCTCACGCGCGCTGTCCCCATAGGGGAAGGCCACAAAGTCCTCCACCGTCAGGCCGCTGCGAATCTCCGTATAACTGCCCCAGAGGTTCTTGCCGGTGGAGAGATAGCGCTTCTCCAGCTTGCCGTCCTCCCCGGCGACGTAGACATAGCTCCGTCCGCTCTCCGAGCGCAGGAACATGCTCTCCAGATAGAGCCCGGAGGAACTGACCGACGCGGCGTAGGAGATAGAGACGTACTCCCCCGCCTGGAGATTCGCGCTGCCGTCCACAAAGACGGTGAAGGGATAGCGGGAGACGTTGTTGTTGCCGCCGCCCCAGTAGTACCCGCCGGTGGTGGGATACTCCGAGATGGCAGTGATCTCCCCCTCCAGCTGCTCGCCCGACATCCAGCTCATCAGGGTGACGGTCTGGCCGGGGGCCATGCTCTCCAGCTCCAGCTCGCTGAGCGAGCCCTCGATGTAATAGCCGCCGCCGGCGCTCACCTTCATCAGCGGCTCTCCGTTGGCCTTTGCGCTCTCCGGGTCGAGCAGGCCGGTCACGGTGCCGTCCACTGTGCTGTAGACCGCTCCGTCGTTGAGCTCGTGCTGTGCCTTGTCATACTCCAGCCTGGCCTGCTGGAGGGCAATGTCCAGCTCCTTCACCTGCTGCTCGGCATCGCGCAGCATCACCGCGATCTCCTGGGCGGTGTACTTGATGCCGTCCGTGATGGTCTGCGGGGGGATGGGCTCAAACGGCTCCTCCGGCGGCAGCTCGGGCAGGGCCTCTCCGGTGTCCACGTTGATCAGCGAACCGGAGCCGCCCTCCGTCTGTCCCACCTGGATGGAGATCATCCGGGCGACGTAGCCGGTCTCATCGGTGTGCTGGATCTGCATCGTCCAGCTGATCTGGACCGGGGTGGGGCCTTGGTCCGACGTCGTGGCAGAGGACGCAGGCGCCGGCGGCTCACCCTCCTCCGGCACGGAGGGGTCCGGCTCGGGGGTCACCGGGTCTTCCGGGGTGTCCGGCGTGTCGGGTGTATCCGGGGTGTCCGGCGTGTCGGGTGTATCCGGCGTGTCCGGGGTATCCGGCGTGTCCGGGGTATCCGGCGTATCCGGGGTATCCGGCGTGTCCGGGGTATCCGGCGTGTCCGGCGTATCCGGGGTATCCGGGGTATCCGGCGTGTCCGGCGTGTCCGGGGTATCCGGCGTGTCCGGCGTGTCCGGCGTGTCCGGCGTGTCCGGCGTGTCCGGGGTATCCGGCGTGTCCGGCGTATCCGGCGTGTCCGGAGTGTCGGGCGTGTCCGGCATCTCCGGCAGCGTCATGCTGCCCGACAGAACAAAGGTCACATAGGCGTCGTCCAGCCCCCGCATGCACTGGTAGAAGAATGCGTCCGTGTAGGAGTATTCTTCTTTCCACGCATACACAAACGGGTTATCCTTGCTGCCATCACCGCCAGCCCAGGTCAGCGTCCCATCATCCTCCCAGGGGATCTCCTCCGGGGCGTCCACGCCGGGGATGACGATGGTGGTCACGCTGCCGGGGATGAAGACGCCGGGCCGGTAGGTGCGCACGGTGGCCAGCTCCTTCTGCGCCTCGGTCAGCGCCAGCTCCGCCTGCTCCACCTGGATCTGCTTGCGCTGCAGGTCGATCTCCGTCAGGGTGGTGTCATAGGTGAGCAGCGGGTCGCCCACATGGACGGTGTCCCCCTCCTGCACGAGGATACCGGTCACCGTCTGGGTGTCAGACAGATAGACGGTCTGGAGACCCTCCACCGTGACCATGCCCTCCGTCTCGCTGGTGTCGCCGTAGTAGTCCGTCATGGAGAAGTCGCTGACCGGGTAGACGGTCACCGGACGGCTCTGGCGGCTGCGCCAGAGGGTCATGCCGCCCGCGACGCACCCGGCGAGCAGGGTGATCGTCAGCAGGATGGTCACCACCCGGCGCACGGGGAATTTCTTCGTCTTCATACCATCACCTCCCCCTTCTGAATCTGGCCGTCCCGGATGAGGTAGGTCTTCTGCGCGCAGCAGGCCACCTCCGGGGCGTGGGTGATCATGATAATGGTCGCGCCCTCGGCGTTGAGGTGGTGGAAGAGCTCAAGCACCTGCTGGCCGGACTGGGTGTCCAGCGCGCCGGTGGGCTCGTCGGCGAGCAGGAGGCTGGGATTGCCCACCATCGCCCGCGCGATGGCCACGCGCTGGCACTGTCCGCCGGAGAGCTGGTTGGGCTTGAACTCCATCCGGTCGGCCAGCCCTACCCGCGCGAGCATGTCCGCCGCCCTGGCGCGGCGCGCCTTCTTCCCCACGCCGCGGTAGACCAGCGGGAGTGCCACGTTGTCCAGCGCGCTCAGGCCGGGCAGGAGGTCCGCCGTCTGGAAGACGAAGCCGATCTCCCGGTTGCGCAGGTCCGCCATCCGGTTGTCGCTCACCCCGTCCAGGTCGATCCCCTTGAGGATGCGCTTGCCCGAGGTGGGCTGGTCCAGGCAGCCGATCAGGTTCATCAACGTCGTCTTGCCCGAGCCGGAGGGGCCCATGATGGCGATGTACTCCCCCTCCTCCACGGTGAGGTTGATGTCCTTCAGGACGGGGACCACCATTTTGCCGCGCATGTAGTCCTTGCAGATATCATGCAGTTCCAGCACCATGGCTCATTCCTCCGCAACGGGCTCGTCCACGGCGTCCTGCGCAACGTAGCCCTCATCGACGTAGTCCTCTTCGACATAGTCTTCCTCGACGTATTCCTCATCAACGTAGCCTTCATCGACATAGCCTTCATCGACATAGCCCTCGTCAATGTAGTCCTCGCCGGTGTCGCCGAAGTCCTCGTAGCCGCCGAAGGAGTTCTCGTCATAGCGGACCACACTCATCCCCTCGGAGAGGGTGTCGTCCGGCCAGGCGATGTAGTCCTCCAGGGCGAGGCCGTCTGTGATCTCGTACTCGTCCATCATCTCGTCATAGGCCCCGAGGGTGACGGTGCGCAACTCCAGCCGGTCCTCGCTGTTCGCCACCCAGACGGAGGCGCTCTCCCCCGACTCGTCCATCACCAGATAGCCGGAGGAGAGGCGGACGCCGGTCTCCTCCGCCTCCGCGCCGCCCAGGCGCAGATAGACGTGCTGGCCGATCAGCAGGCCGTCGGAGGAGTCCAGGGTGACATAGAAGGAGTACTTCGCACTCGACTCCCCGCCGGCATCATAGTAGTAGTTGTTGTTGCTGTCCTCCTCGGTGGTGCTGGTGTTCACGCTCTCGATCACACCGGGCCAGGTCTCGCTCTCGTCCAGGCGGGAGATGGCGGTGATCTCCAGGCCCTGATAGAGCTCGCGCACCGTCTCCTCCGTCGCCGTCCCCTTGATGCGGTAGGTGCCGGTCTCCATGATGGTGATGTAGGCGCTGTTACCGTCCGAGCCGCCGTCATAGTAGTTCTGGCCGCTGTCCTGATCGTTGATGCTCTGGACGATGCCGCTCACCTCGGCATAGACCTCCGTCTCGTCCATGCTCTCGCGCAGGCGCTCCAGCTCCGCCTGCTTCTGGGCGAGGTTGTACTCCGCCTCGGCGCGGTTGAGCTCCGCCTCCTGGATCTGGAGGGTGTACTCCAGCCGGTCGGCGGAGGGCGCGTTCTTCCGCTCCTTCTCCAGGTCGGCGATCTGGTTGGTGTAGGAGGCGATGGAATTCTCCAGCTGCTGGACCTCCAGCTCCGCCGTGGAGAGGGTGAGCTGGAGGGCGTCGGAGTCATAGGTAAACAGGAGGTCTCCCGCCTGCACGGTGTCCCCCACCTCGACGTGGCACTCGGCCACCGTCTTGTTCTCGTCCTTGTTCACCCCGACCGTCGCCTTGGGCTCCACCACGCCGGGGAACTGGCCGTTGCCGCCCAAGTTGACCCCCATCAGCATGGCCACCGACTGCACCGAGGCGGAGGCCTCCTGTCCGCTCCCGCCCGTGTCACAGCCTGCCAGCGCGAGGCAGAGCAGGGCGGCCAGCAGCAGCGCGAGATAACGTTTCTGCTTCATGGTATTCTTCCTTTCCTGATTTCGGGCCGATGGCCCCATCGCGTTCCCGTCCTGTGGCGGCGCAGAGGCGCCGTCTGGCAGACTCATTATAGCACAACTTTCTCCCCCGTGGGAAAGCGGGCGGGCGATTTAAGAAACAATTAAGAAAGCTCTTTCTTTCCCTGACAATTCGTCATTTTTTGTCATTTTTCACGCCCGGCAGCACGCTCTGCGGCAAAAGGGCGGCCGGAGGCGGCGTCGTCCCGTCTCCGGCCGCCCTGGGCAGCGCTGTGTGGATTTTATCCGATTCTCAGCTCTTCTTCGCGCGGATGGCGGCGGTCAGGGCGGGCAGGACCTCAAAGAGGTCGCCCACGATGCCGTAGTCCGCCACCGAGAAGATGGGGGCGTCGGGGTCCTTGTTGATCGCAATGATGGTGTCCGAGCCGCTCATGCCGGCCAGGTGCTGGATCGCGCCCGAGATGCCGCAGGCGACATAGACCTTGGGGGCGACCGTCTTGCCGGTCTGGCCCACCTGATGGGCGTGGGGGATCCATCCCGCGTCCACCGCCGCGCGGCTCGCGCCCACGGTGGCGCCCAGAGCGTCGGCCAGGTCGCGCACGAGCTGGAAGTTCTCCGCGCTCTTGAGGCCGCGGCCGCCGGAGACGATGATCTCCGCCTCCTCCAGGTTAACCGCCTCGGCCACCTCCTTCACCCGCTCGAGCAGGTGGACGCGGACCTTGGCCGGGTCGAGGTGGATCTCCTCGCGGATGATCTCACCGGTGCGCCCCTCGTCCGCCGTGGGCTTCTTGAACACGCCGGCGCGGACGGTGGACATCTGCGGACGGTGGTCCGGGCAGGAGATGGTCGCCATCAGGTTGCCGCCAAAGGCGGGACGGGTGGAGGCGAGCAGGCCGTTCTCGTCGATGTCCAGGCCGGTGCAGTCGGCGGTCAGGCCGGTGTGGACGCTGCACGCCACGCGCGGGCCGACATCGCGGCCGTTGTTCGTCGCCCCGTAGAGGACGATGAAGGGGTGATACTTGCCGATCAGTTCCACCATCGCGTGGGTCTGCACATCGGTGTTGTAGACGGCGTACTCCTCGCCCTCCACCAGAATGACCTTATCTGCGCCGTAGGCGATCGCCTGGCGGGCGACGTGCTCCACGTCCTTGCCCAGGACCACCGCCACCAGCTCCTGGCCCAGCTTGTCCGCCATGCGGCGGCCGGGGTTGAGCAGCTCATAGCCGACGTTCTTCGCCGCGCCTTCCTCGGTCTCGAGATAGACCCAGAGATTCTTATGTTCCATGTTCCGTCGTCCTCCTCGATCACAGCAGCTTGGCGCTGGCCATGAGATCGACCAGCTTCTGGGCCGCCTCGGCCCCGCCCAGCCCCTCGATCTTCATGCCGTTCTTCTCGTGGGTGGGGGTGTAGGTCCGGACCACCTTGGTGGGGGAGCCGGCCAGACCGCGCTCAGACGGGTCCACCACCACCTCGGCGGAGGTGAGCTCGCCGATCTCCGCCGTGCGGGCATAGCGCTGGCTCTTGAAGTTGGGATAGCGCAGGTCGAAGGGGGTCTTGTTCACCGTGATGACGCAGGGGGCGCCGACGCTGTAGAAGTCATAGCCCTCGTCGCTCTCGCGCTTGCACTTGAGGGTCCCGTCCGCCTGGAGGGAGACCTCGACGGCGTAACTCACCAGCGCGCGGTCCAGGTGCTGGCTGATCTCCGGGCCGACCTGGCCGGTGTCGCCGTCGATGGCCTGCTTGCCGCAGAGGATGCAGTCAAAGGCGCGGTCGTTCTTCTTCTCCAGCACCTCGATGGCGGTGGAGATGATCTTGGAGGTGGCCAGAGTGTCCGAGCCGCCGAAGGCGCGGTCAGTGATGAGGTACGCCTCGTCTGCACCCGCGGCCAGGCACTCGCGCAGGGCGTCCTTGGCCTTGGGGATGCCCATGGAGATGACGGTCACCTTGCCGCCCGCCTGGTCCTTCAGCCGCAGAGCAACCTCGAGGGCGTAGGTGTCAAAGGTGTTGACGATGGCGGGCACGCCCTCGCGGATCAGGGTGTGCTTGACCGGATCGATCTTGATCTGGGTGGTGTCGGGCACCTGCTTGACGCAGACGAGGATGTTCAGCCCCTTGCCGCCCGCGGTCTTAGGGTTTGCCGCGCTCTGGGCCTCTACGGTGGGGACGGAGCTCTTGGCGGGCTCCGCCTTGGGCGGCTGGATGGAGGGGATGGGGTGCGCGCCGGTGTCGGTATACTTCTTCTTGACCTGGCTGGCGATGACGGTGCGCTGGATCTGGTTGGTGCCCTCGTAGATCTGGAGGATCTTCGCATCGCGCATCAGCTTCTCCATCGGGTACTCGCGCATATAGCCGTAGCCGCCCATCACCTGCACGCCGTCGACGGCGCACTTCATGCCGGTGTCGGTGCCGATGGTCTTGGCAATGGCCGCCTCCATGGTGAACGGCAGGCCGGCGTCCATCAGCTCGGCCGCGTGCAGATACATCTGCCGGGCGGCCTGGACCTGGATCTCCATGTCGGCGAGCATCATCTCCACCGCCTGGAAGTTGGCGACCGGCTGGCCGAACTGCTTGCGCTGCTTGGCGTACTTGGTCGCCTCCTCCACCACGCGCTGGCCGATGCCGACGCCGAAGGCGCCCACCCCGGCGCGGGAGTGGTCCAAAGTCTCCATGATATACTTAAAGCCGCGGTTCTTCTTGCCGAGCAGGTGGTCCTTGGGGATGCGCACGTTGTCAAAGATGACCTCGCTGGTGCAGCTCAGGCGCATGCCCATCTTGTCCTCCTCCTTGCCGATGGACACGCCGGGGCGGTCGCGCTCGACAATGAAGGCGGACAGGCCCATGATGCCCGCCTTCTTGCGGGTGGAGGCCAGCACGGTGTAGATGCCCGCGATGGGGCCGTTGGAGATGAAGCACTTGGTGCCATTGATGACGTACTCGTCCCCGTCCTCCACGGCGGTGGTCTGCACGCCGCCCGCGTCGGAGCCGGCGTTGGGCTCGGTGAGGCAGAAGGCGGCATACTTCTTCTCCAGCATGGTCTCAAACCACAGCTTCTTCTGCGCGTCGTTGCCGGCGATCAGGACGGGGTAGGAGGCCAGGGCGTTGGCGATCAGGGTGGTGCCAATGCCGATGTCGCCGCGGGCGATCTCCTCGGCGATGGCAAAGGCCTGGACGTTGGTCAGGCCGGGGCCGCCGTACTCAGTCGGGACGCACAGGGCGTTGAGGCCCATATCGCAGGCCTTGTCGAGCAGCTCCTGAGGGAAGACGCCGCTCTTCTCATAGTCGCCCACCGTCGGAATGATTTCTTTATCTACGAAATCCCGGACCATTTGCAGCATTTCCCGGGTTTCCTCATGGAAAATCATAGGGCAGAACTCCTTTTCTTGAATTACTCTGTCATGTGGGCCTGCTGGACAGACCCATTTTACATTATAATGCATCCGGCGGCCAACTGCAAGTGTCAACCGCACCAAACTGCGCTAAAAAACAGGTGCTTTCCCCATGATAATGCCCGCCGGAGAACTGATTCAGTCCTCCGGCGGGCAGGTCGCACTTTTTCTTGCCGGTCAGCTCTCCGCGCTGTCCGGCTCTTCCTCATAGCCGAGGTCGACCTCCAGGCGCTGCTGGCAGTTGGGACAGACGGTCTCACCGCCGGCGATGGTCTCCTCGTCGAGGATCACCGGGCCACCGCACTCGGGGCAGGTGAGCTCATACTCCACCGTCTCCCCGTCCTCGTCCTCATCGTCCTCGTCGTCGTCCTCGTCATCCTGCTCAAGCAGCTCCTCCAGCTCGGTGACGGCGTCGTCCAGCTCCTCCAGCTCATCGGCCAGGGCGGCGATGGACTCCTCGTTGGCCTCCACATGGGCGGCGATGTCCTCCATCGTCTCCACCATGGCCAGCAGGAGCTTGTGCTCGTTGGAATCCTCCGCGCGCAGGGCCATGCCGTCGGCCAGCCCGCGCAGATAGGCGGTGCGTTCTGTCAGGGACATGGAAATCGCTCCTTTCAGACGTGCGTGGCGCATCCGATGCGCCCGGCGCTCCCCGTCCGGATCACTTGGAACGGGAGAGATATTCGCCCGTGCGGGTGTCCACCATGATCTTGTCGCCCACGTTGATGAACAGCGGCACGCGGATCTCCGCGCCGGTCTCCAGCGTGGCGGGCTTGGTGACGTTGGTGGCGGTATCGCCGCGGATGCCCGGCTCGGTCTCGGTTACCTCGAGGTCCATGAAGTTGGGCGGCTCAATGCCGAAGATGCTGCCCTTGTAGGACAGGACCTTGCACTCGGTGTTCTCCTTGACGAAGCGGAAGGCATCGCCGAGCTGGTCGCGGTTGAGGGGGACCATGTCATAGGTCTCGGTGTCCATGAAGTAGTACAGATCGCCGTCGGAGTAGCTGTACTCCATCACCTTGCGCTCGATATAGGCGGACTCAAACTTCGCCGAGGGGTTGAAGGAAGTCTCGGTGACGGCGCCGGTGATGACGTTCTTCATCTTGGTGCGCACGAAGGCCGCGCCCTTGCCCGGCTTGACGTGCTGGAACTCCACCACCTGCATGACCTTGCCCTCATACTCAAAGGTGACGCCGTTGCGGAAATCGCCTGCAGTAATCATACTCATAGCCTCCATATCTCGTTCCTCTCCGGCTCTCTCGCCGAAGCGGTATACTACGGTACTATTTTATCCTATTTTCAGCGCCATTGCAAGACTTTCTTCCGCCGCGTCCGGGACGCGCTTCACGGCGTGCGCAGCCAGGGGGCGAGCAGGGCGGTCAGCTCGGCCGCCGTGGGCTGCCGGTCGAGGGCGCTCTGCCAGGGAAAGCAGCGCTCCCGGGCCGCCGCAGCCCCGCGCGTCCAGGCCTGCCGGATGGCCCGGTCTGCATCCCGCCGCGCCCCTCCGGCCTCCCGGCCGCACCGCTCCGCCGCGCGCGCGAGCAGGCGTCCGGAGGGCCCCGCCAGCAGCTCCGGCTCCTCCACCGCCGCACAGAGGGCCTCCAGCAGGAGGAGATAGCCCTTCCCGGCAGGAGAAAAGCCCTGCTCGCGCAGCAGGAGGGCCGCCCGGGCGCGCAGCGTGGGCGCCTCTCCCTCTCCCCGTCCGGGCGCGGCGAGGCGGATGTAGGCGGCGAGGGCGAGCGGG
>CASDSM010000039.1 GCA_949283375.1 uncultured Eubacteriales bacterium
AGCCTCCGCTATCCTTACTCTGGTGCTTCGTTTGCTTCACGTTGTTTAATTTACAAGGTACACCCTCCGCCGCGCCTCTCGGCGACAGCTTGATTAGTATAGCAGGGCAACGACCAACTGTCAAGCCCCTTTTTCACTTTTTTCGATTTTTCTTTTTCCGGCCTGCCGCTGCCCGGCAAAGGGGATTCCCCCTTGCTTTTCCACCGGTTATCGAGTATGATATTCATAATGTCTTTCTCTGGCGGACACAGCCGTGTCCGCCCTGCGATCGGAGGGATTCTCATGCCAATCAAGATTCCGGACGCCCTGCCCGCCGTGGAGGCGCTGAACCGGGAGAACATCTTTGTCATGACGGAGCACCGGGCCATCCACCAGGACATCCGCCCGCTCAACGTGCTGATCCTGAACCTGATGCCCACCAAGATCGTCACTGAGATCCAGATCATGCGCAAGCTCGCCAACACTCCTCTTCAAATTGAGGTAGAGCTGCTCCAGACGGCGAGCTACGTCCCCCAGCATGTGGACACGAACCACCTCGAGTCCTTCTACCGCACCTTTGATCAGGTGCGTGACAGGACCTATGACGGGATGATCATCACCGGCGCACCGGTGGAGAATCTGGACTTCTCTCAGGTCAGCTACTGGGATGAGCTGTGCCAGATCATGGAGTGGACCCGGACGAACGTCCACTCTACCTTACATATCTGCTGGGGCGCGCAGGCGGCGCTTTACTACCACTACGGGCTTCAGAAACACACTCTGCCGGAAAAACTCTTCGGCGTCTTCCCTCACCGGGTCATCAAGCGGCAGTCCCCCTGGTTCCGGGGCTTTGACGACTGCTTCTACGCCCCCCACTCCCGCCACACCACCATCTATCCGGAGGAGGTGGCGCAGATCCCCGACCTGACCGTCTACGCCGACTCGCCGGAGGCGGGCATCTTCGCGATGAAGTCGGAGGACAACAGCCGTCTCTTTATCCTCGGTCACCCGGAATACGACGCCAACACCCTGGCCCTGGAATACCAGCGCGATGTGGACCGCGGGCTGAAGATCCACGTCCCCCGCCACTACTTCCCGAACGACGACCCCACCCAGGCGCCCATCGTCAACTGGCGCAGCGCGGGCCAGCTCCTCTACACCAACTGGCTCAACTACTATGTCTATCAGACGACGCCCTACCGTCTGAGCGATATCCACCGGAAGGACCGCGCCTGACCCGCTCCATTTCATCCCCGTGCCGCCGCAGGTTCTGCGGCGGCTTTGTTTTCGCCCGGCAGCCCGATCAACAGCTCCTTAAAAAAATGCCGCTTCCCGCTGTGGTATGATACAATCATCCCAGCTAGCGAAGGCTCAACTCAGGAGGTATGCACTATGCCGCTGCAAATCGTTCGAAACGACATCACCCATATGAAGGTAGACGCCATCGTCAACGCCGCCAAACCCTCGCTGCTGGGCGGCGGCGGAGTGGACGGGGCCATTCACGCCGCCGCAGGGCCGGAGCTTCTGGAGGAGTGCATGGAGCTGGGCGGCTGCGAGACCGGTCAGGCGAAGCTCACCGGGGCCGGCCGTCTCCCCTGCCGGTACGTCATCCACACGGTCGGCCCGATCTGGTGCGGCGGCGGGGAGGGCGAGGAGGCGCTGCTCACCTCCTGTTACCGCAGTTCTCTGGAGCTGGCAGTGCTGGCCGGCTGTGATTCCGTCGCCTTCCCGCTCATCTCCTCCGGGGCCTACGGCTACCCCAAGGACAAGGCCCTCCGTGTGGCGGTGAACGCCATCAGCGCCTTCCTGATGGAGCACGAGCTGACGGTCTACATCGTCATCTTCGACCGCAATTCCTATCAGATCGGCCGGGCGCTCTTCGCCGACATCGCCAGCTACATCGACGACCACTACGCCGCAGCCCGCGCCGCCTCCGCCGCCAGGCGCGAGAGGCAGTTTGACGAGGCGGAGCTCCGGGCATTTGCGGCGAAAAAGCCGGGGCCGGAACCGCGCTCGCCCTGGCAGAGGCTGTTCCGGAAGCAGCGCTGTCCCCGCTGCAGCAAGTGGATCGCGGACGATCTGCACCTCTGTCCTCACTGCGGCTGTCCCCTCAGCGAGGAGCGCACACAGCAGGCGGCCTTTGCCGCAGCCCCTCTGCCGGACGAGGCGCGGGAAACCAGCCTCCAGGAGATCCGGGAGATGCCGGAATGGCTGGATGATGCCTGCGCGTTCTCTCCCCCCGTCTCAGCTATGCTGGCGCCCACCCCCACGCTGGAGGAGATGCTCCAACAGGTGGACGAGAGCTTCTCCCAGATGCTCCTGCGCAAGATCGACGAGCGCGGGATGACGGACGTGCAGTGTTACAAGCGGGCGAACATCAGCCGGAAGCTCTTCTCCAAGATCCGCTCTGACCCGCTCTACCGCCCGAGCAAGCCGACCGCCCTCGCCTTCGCCATCGCCCTCGAGCTGCCGCTGGAGGAGACGCGCGACCTGCTCGGCAAGGCGGGCTTCGCCCTCTCCCGGTCGAGTAAATTCGACATCATTGTGGAGTACTTCATCACCCGGCAGAACTACAACATCTTTGAGATCAACGAGGCCCTCTTCGCCTTTGACCAGAGCCTGCTCGGCGCCTCCTGATTTTGTCGCCTCTCAGGCGACCATCTCCCCCTCCTGATCCGCTACAATGATGACAACACAAGGACATCTCTCACCCCATCTCAGAAACAGGAGGTACATGAAATGAAGCAGAACAACCGGAACGATCTGACTGAGCTCGTCTTTATCCTCGACCGCAGCGGCTCCATGAGCGGGCTGGAGGAGGACACCATCGGCGGCTTCAACTCGCTCATTGAGAACCAGCGCAGCGTGCCGGGCCGCGCCCTGGTGAGCACCGTCCTCTTTGACCACGTCTCCGAGGTGCTCCACGACCGCGTGCCGCTGGAGGAGGTGCCCCCCATGACGCGCGCGGAGTACACCGCCCGGGGCACCACCGCCCTGATCGACGCGATCGGCCAGTCCATCCGCCACATCGGCAACATCCACAAGTACGCCCGGCCGGAGGACGTGCCGGCGCACACCCTCTTCGTCATCACCACCGACGGGATGGAGAACGCCAGCCGCCGCTACACCGCCGACGAAGTGCGGCGGATGGTGGAGCGCCAGAAGGAGCGCTATGGCTGGGAGTTCATCTTCCTCGGCGCCAACATCGACGCGGTGCAGACCGCGCGCCACTTCGGCATCGGCGCCAACCGCGCGGTGAATTACCACAGCGACTCCGCCGGGACCGCGCTCAATTACGAGTCCGTCAGCGTGGCGGCCTGCACGCTGCGCTCCGGCGAGCCGATGGGCGAGACGTGGCGCGCCTCCATCGACGAGGACTTTGCCCGCCGGAAGAAGGGGGAGAAGAAGGACCGCAGGGACTGAGCGCACGCTCCAAAAGCAAAAGCAAGAAGGGGGACAGCGGATGGCGCTGTCCCCCCATTCATATGCTGTCGATTTTGTCACCACGCGCGGCGGACCGCGAGGATGGGCTTATAGTTCACGTTGCAGTAAGTAATGCCGTAGTCCTTGCCGAGGGCGCTGAAGAGAAGCCCGTTGCCGGCGTAGAAGCCGACGTGGCCGGAGTAGCAGACGATGTCGCCCACCTGCATGTCAGAGACGCTGACCGCACGGCCAAAGCTGCGGAAAGAGGCGGAGTAGCGCGGAGAGCTGATGCCGAAGTGCAGAAGCACCTGATGGACAAAACCGGAGCAGTCGATGCCGTTGGTCAGGCTGTTGCCGCCCCAGACATAGGGGTTGCCGTTGAACTGCGCGGCATAGCTCATGATCGCAGAGCCGGTCACAGAGCCGCTGCTGCCGCCGCTCGAGCCGCTGTCGCTCGGGGTCTCCTCCGGCTCCTCCGGCTCCTCCGGCTCCTCCGGCTGGGCGGGGGTCTCCGGCTCAGACGGTTCCTCCGGCTGGGCGGGTTCCTCCGTCTCTGTATTGGAGCTGTTGTCCTGTTCCTGCTGCTGTTGCTGCTGTTGCTGCTGCTCCAGACGCTCCTGCTCCAGGCGCTCGGCCTCCTCGCGGGCGGCGCGCTCGGCCTCCTCACGGGCGAGACGCTCGGCCTCCTCGCGCTGGCGCTGCTCGGCCAGGGCGACGGCGGCCTCCTGCGCGGCGAGCTCCTGCTCTGCCTCGGTGATCTCACCCACCAGCGCCTCCTGCTGGGTGGAGAGCTGCTCGATCTGCGCGGCATAGAGCTCCTGATTGGCGAGGATCTCCGCCACTACGGCCTCCTGAGCCGAGGCGGCCTCCTCCTGCTCGGCGCGCTCGTCCTCGAGCTGGGCCTTGGCCTCCTCCTGCTCGGACTGCTCGCCCTCGAGCTGGACCTCCAGGGTGTTGACCGCCTCGCGCGCGGCGGAGAGGTTGTCCATCACGCTGTTGTCATACTCCATGACGTCGTTGACAAAGCTGAGCCGGTCGAGCAGGTCGGAAAAGCTCGCGGACTGGAAGAGGATCTCCCAATAGGAGACGGTGCCCTGTTCCTCCATCGTGCGCACGCGCTGGAGGAAGAGCTCGGTGTAGCTGTCCAGATTCGCCTGCGCCTCGGCGAGGTCGGTCTGGGTCTGCTCGATCATGACATCGTACTCGTCAATGATCTCCTGGGTGGTGTTGATCTGGTCGGAGAGCAGGCCGATCTGCTCCTCGATCGCGTTCAGGCGCTCCACGGCGGAGTTCTCCTGCTCGGCGAGGTCCGCCAGCGTCGCCTCCGCCTGGGCCTGCTCGGCCGCGATGGACTCCTTCTGCTCGCGCAGCGCCTCGATGCCGTCGCGCATCTCGGCCAGGTCCTCGCGGGTGACGGTGGTGGCATGTCCGTAGATGACGATATCCGCCACCAGCGGCGCCAGCATCAGCAGCGCCATGAACAGCGCCATCGCAGCCACGACGATCCGCCGGGCGTCCCAGGTGCTCTTGCGTTTTGCCTGCATGTCCTTGTTGTTTGTCGTCATGCCCTGTCCTCCTTCAAAACTCAGACCCGCAGGAATTTGCGGATGGTAAACACGCTACCCACCACGCCGACGGTCAGGCCGATGCCGCCGAAGGCGAGCATCAGCATCGGACGCAGCTCCTCAAAGGGAATGATGTTGATCAGCTGCACATGGCTGTAGACGTTGACCGCCTCCGTGAGCAGCTGGTAGAGCCCCCACTGGGCCAGATAGGCCACCACCGAGCTGCCGACGCCGAGGATGACGCCCTCCACCACATAGGGCATGCGGACGAACATGTTGGTCGCGCCCACCATCTTCATGATGGCGATCTCCCCCTCACGGGCGGAGGTGGCCAGTTTGATGGCGTTGGAGATGATGAACAGCGAGACGATCACCAGGATGATCACCATCGCCAGGGCGATGATGATGGTCACATTGCGCAGGGTGACAAAGCCGTTTGCCACCTCCAGGGCGGCGGAGATATCCGCGATGCCCTCGATCTGGCGGACCTGGTCGATCGTGTCCTGAAGCTGTTCGAGGTCGTTGACCGTGATGCTAAAGCGCCCGCGCAGGACGGAGGAGGGGAGGTCCTCGTAGAGCGAGGAGTCGTTGAGCCCCTCGGTGTAGGTCGCCCACGCCTCGTCCCGGGTGATGTAGTCACAGGTGGCCACGTTGCCGACCGCCTCGATCTGGCTCTCCAGCGCAGCGGCCTGCTCGTCGGTATAGGTCTCGTCCACATAGGCGAGAAACTCGTTTTCCTCCATCAGCGCATCCAGATTATACTCCAGATTGACCGCAAGCAGGGCGAAGGTGCCCATGATCAGCAGGCAGGAGGCCATAATGCCGATGGAGGCGACGGTCATGAAGCCATGGCTGGCCACGCCGTGCAGTCCCTGCCGGACGTGATATCCCAAATTAAATCGTATCATAGTCGTACAGTCCGTTCTCCATATCGCTGATCACTCTGCCCTGGTCGATGCTGATGACCCGCTTATTGAAGCAGTTGACCAGGTCGCGCTCGTGCGTGACCACCAGCATGGTGGTGCCGAGCTGATTGATCTTCTCCAGCAGACACATCAGCTCATAGGAGCGCTCCGGGTCGAGGTTGCCGGTCGGCTCGTCGGCGATGATGGTCTTGGGGTTGTTCACCAGGGCGCGGGCGATGGCCACGCGCTGCTGCTCGCCGCCGGAGAGCTCGTTGGGATAGCACTCCGACTTCTCCGCCAGGCCCACCAGGTCGAGCACATAGGGGATGCGCTCCCGGATCAGTTTGCCGCTGCTGTTGACCACCCGCATGGCAAACTCCAGGTTGCCGCGGACGGTGCGGTTGTCGATCAGGCGAAAGTCCTGATAGACCACGCCGAGGGTGCGGCGCAGATAGGGGATCTGCCGCCGGCGGATGCGCGCCAGGTCGTAGTCGCCCACAAAGATACCGCCGGAGGTGATCCGCTCCTCCGCTGTGATCAGCCGGAGGATGGTGGACTTGCCGGAGCCGGAGGGGCCGACCAGAAAGACAAACTCCCCGTCCTCGATCACAAAGGAGATGTCGTACAGCGCCTCGGTGAGATTGCTGTCATAGATTTTTTTGACGTTGTTGAATTGAATCATAGGATCCCCCGTCAATACCGTTTCGTCATGTTCCCAGTTTCACTGGTATTATAGCGTGATTTGTAACTTCTGTCAATCCGCATCCACGGAAAAACGTCAAAAAAGGGAAAAGTCTCCGCCTCTGGAAGGAAACGGAGACTTTTGAAAGGCAAATTAATTAACAAATTGTTACAAATTACGATTTGATGCCCCGCGAGCGCAGGTACTGCTTGACCATGAGGGCCACCTTGAAGGTGATCGCGTCGTCAAACTCGCGCAGGTCCAGACCGGTGAGCTTCTTGATCTTCTCCAGGCGGTAGACCAGGGTGTTGCGGTGGACGAAGAGCTTGCGCGCCGTCTCAGAGACGTTGAGGTTGTTCTCAAAGAATTTGTTGATGGTGAACAGCGTCTCCTGGTCGAGCGCGTCGATGGGGTTCTTCTTGAACACCTCCTGCAGGAACATCTCGCACAGGGTGGTGGGAAGCTGATAGATCAGGCGGCCGATGCCGAGGTTGTCATAGTTGACGATGGAGCGCTCGGTGTCGAACACCTTGCCGACATTGATCGCCATCTGCGCCTCCTTATAGGCGCGGGCGAGGTCACGGATGTGGGTGACGACGGTGCCGATGCCGATCACCACGCGCAGCTTCAGCTCGGTCTCCATCATCTCAGAGATCTGCTGGGCCATGTGGATCAGCTCGCGGCCGCTGGTCCCCTCCTGCACCTGCTTGATGAGCACAATGTCCGTCTCGCTCACGGAGACGACAAAGTCGCTCTGCCGGTCGGGGAAGATGGACTGGATCGCGTCCATCACCGCCAGGTCGGTCTGCTGCATCTGGCGGATCAGGAAGACGGCCCGCGGGGCCTCGGTGGCGAAGTGGAGCTCTTTGGCGCGGATATAGATGTCGCCGAGCATGATATTGTCCGAGATGATGTTCTTCACGAAGGTCGCCTTGTCGTGCTTCTCCTCGTAGTAGGCCTTCGCGCCGTTGAGCGCGACGGCAGCCATGGAGCAGATCAGGCGCGCCTGCTCGTCCTCGCCGCGGACGAAGACGGCGTAGTCAAACTGCGCGCTCCAGGCGCCAAGGGCCTTGAAGGTCTTTCCCTCCGTGACCACCACGCCGTCGCGCACGCCGTTGACCGCCTCCACCACGCTGGCCCAGTTCTCCCCGATGGTGGGGAGATCGTTGCAGGCGATGACGCTGCCATCCTCGTCGATGACGCCGATCACCCGGTCAGTGCTCTCCTTCATCTGGAGGACGACGCTCTGGAAAATTCGATTCGACATATTGCTCTCCCTCTCCCTTTCCCTTTCTCCGCACGGCGTCCGGACGCACCCGGCGCGGCGGGAGACGTCCTCTTCCGGCACAGACTGCCGCGCGAGGTGAAAACAGGCATCTCAAGATGTGGTTCACGCACAAAACCTCCGCCGAAAGGTGCGTAAGGAGGGGGACATTCGGCGGATATGGGCAATATAACCACAGGTTTATGGGGTCCGTAGACAATATTATAGCGTCTGGCACAGATAATTTCAATAGTTTGCGCCAATCTTTTTGTATAAAACGACGAAACGCCGTCAACGCTCCGCCGCGGCGCGCAGGGCCCCGAGCTCCTCCGGGCGCAGAGGACGGACCGCGCCGGGCGCGAGGGACTCATCCAGCCGCAGCGGCCCCACGGAGAGGCGGCAGAGGGTGCGCACCGCGTGGCCGCGGGCCGCGAGCATCCGCCGGACCTGATGATACTTCCCCTCCCGGATGGTCACGCGGCAGAGGCCATCTCCCAGGTCCTCCAGCTCCGCCGGGAGGCACCGCGTCCCGTCTGCCAGCACGAGGCCGGCGCGGAAGGCGGCGCAGTCCTCCTCCCCCACGCGCCCCCCGATGCCGGCCAGATAGACTTTGTCCACATGCCGGCGCGGGGAGAGCAGGGCGTGGGCCATCGCCCCGTCGTCGGTGAGCAGGAGGAGGCCGGAGGTGTCCTTGTCCAGCCGGCCCACCGGGGCGAGGCCGGACCGGCGCAGCGCCTCCGGCACCAGGTCGAGCACCGTCCGGTCCCTCCGGTCCTCCGTCGCAGTCACCACCCCGCAGGGCTTGTGGAGCATCAGGTAGCTGTGCGCGCTCCAGGCAAGGGGCGCGCCGTCCACCGCGACGGCGTCCCGCTCCGGGTCCGCCTTCTGCTCCGGGCGGCGGACGGTCTCGCCGTTCACTGCCGCCCGTCCGGCGCGGATCAGCTCCCGGCTCTCCTTTCTCGACCAGCGGCCGGTATCCGTCAGCAGCTTGTCCAGGCGCAGGGTGGGCATCTTCATCTCTCCAATCCTGTTGGCATATTTTCCCGCGGCGGCCCATACGCTGTCTCATCTCTGTCAACCGGCAGCAAGGAGGGCACGCGCATATGGGCATCTACACGTTCAAGCTCCGCTGGAAGGATCTGTCTGCCATTCTCTCGCTGGCGGCGGCCTTCGCCCTCTGCCTGATCGGCGGACAGATGGAGACGGGGGCGGTCCCCGTCTCCGTCTCCGCCCCCACCGAGGCGGAGCAGACCGCCTACCTCCAGGGCCTCGGCTGGGAGGTCTCCGGCGGCCCGGGCGTGGAGCAGGTGGCCCTCCCCGAGGTCTTCGGGCCGGAATACGAGGGCTACCTCGCCCTCCAGGCGGAGGGCGGCTTTGACCTCGCGGCTTACGCGGGGCGGACGGTCATCCGCTACAGCTATCCCATCGCCAACTACCCCACCGGCGAGGCAGGCGTGCTGGCCGACCTGCTCGTGCTGGACGGAGAGATCGTCGGCGGAGAGCTGCGCTCGTCCAGCCTGGACGGCTTCATGGCCCCGCTCACCGCGCGGGAGGACAGTGAACTCTCTTAAAGGGCGGCAAAGTCACGCAGGAGGTCCATCGCCTCCCGGTCGTGGGCGCGGCCAAAACCGTGCCCCCCGCCCTCGATCAGGTGGAGTTGGGCGTTGGCATACCCCTCCGCAGCGCGGCGGGAATAATCCGGGTCCACCACCCCGTCCCGCGTCCCGTGGACGAGGAGGACGGGGCCGGTGTAGGGCCAGATCTCGCGGAAGGGCTCCAGCCCCATCACGTCCGCCGGATAGCAGCGCCCCAGCCTCATCGGCCCGCAGGAGAAGGTCTCCGGGATCTCCTCCGGGTCAAAGCGGGCGAACATCATCTGCCCCGCCCGGGCATCGTCCGGGATGCAGAGAGCGGGATAGAAGAGGGCCAGCCGCTCCACCCACTCCGGGTGGCGCGCTGCGGTGAGGGCGCAGACCAGCCCGCCCTGACTGCACCCCATCAGGAGGAGGCGGTCCCCGGTATAGGGGAGGGCGCGGACGTGGGCGATCACCGCCTCGAGGTCGCGCACCTCGGTGAGGACGGACATCTCCGTGGTCGCCCCATCGCTCCTGCCGCCGGCGACGCTCCCGCCGCAGAAGTCAAAGCAGTAAGCCGCCCAGCCGAGCCCGGCCAGCAGGCGGGCATAGTGGCGCACGGTGCCCTGGGTGGCCATAAAGCCGTGGCAGACAATGGCCACGGGGAGGTCCTCCCCCGCCGGGCGGTACTCCGTCCCGCGGATGGTCAGCCCCTCCCGCCGGCAGGCAAAGGGCGTCTCCCGGACGGCGCTTCTCTTGTGGCGGTACTCCATGCGAAAGAGCGGCATACGCGCTCCCTCCTCCAGTTTTTTCTCTATTGTATCGTCCGCGGCAGCCGCGGTCAAGGGAAACGGCCCATCGCGGACGGGGAGAGGTCCCCCCGCCGCAATGGGCCGCTGCGCGTCTCAGACCGGCTTGCCGTCGAGTACGCGGATATCCATCTGATTGTGGGGCATGACGATGCCCTCGCGGTCGAATGCCTGCTTGGTCTGCTCCAGGATATTGAACCGGATCGTCCAGTAATCCGTATTGCTGCACCAGACGCGGGCGGAGTAGGTCACGCTCCCCTGGCTGTAGGCGGTGATGCGGGCGAAGGGCTCCTCCGGCGCGCGGAGGATGCCGGGCTGGGCCTCCAGCACGCCGAGGAGGACCTCGCACACCCGCTCCGACGGGGCGTCATAGCTCACGACGAAGTCCAGCTCGATTCTCCGGGTGCCGCCGCGGGTGAAGTTGATCACCGTGGCGGTGGAGAGGGCGTCGTTCGGGACGGTGACGATGCGGTTGTCCGGCATCTGAAGCTTTGTGTTGATCAGGCCGACCTCCTGCACCGTCCCCTCGCCGAGGGAGCAGGAGATGTAGTCCCCCACCAGGAAGGGCTTGGTCATCATGATGAGGACGCCGCCGAAGAAATTGGCCAGCGAGTTCTGCGCGGCCAGGGCGACCGCCGCGCCGAAGACGCTCATCAGGGCGACCAGAGAGCTCACGTTGAGCCCGAAGGAGTCCGCCGCGATCAGCAGGGCCACCATGTACACCAGCGCGGTGAGGATGGAGCGGGTGAACTTGCGCATCGTCTCCTCCATATGGGTGCGCGAGAGCATCCGCCGCAGCACGGTGAGCAGGACCTTGGCCAGCATCATGCAGAGGATCAGGGTGATGATCCCCTTCACCAGCGGGACGCGGAGCAGATCATAGAAGCTGTCCACCGTCTCCTCCAGCCCGATGAGCTGGGAGACCGCCTCCTCGACGCTCGGCACCGCCTCAGCGTCAGCCGCCAAAACATGGATCATGGTTTTTCTCTCCTTTCGAAAGCACCAAAGGGGCCGGCAGTGCTGCCGGCCCCTCATAGTTGCGGGAGTCAGACTGAGAATCAGTCCTCGTTGATGGCGATGACGACGCCGGAACCCACGGTGCGGCCACCCTCACGGATAGCGAAACGCAGGCCGTTCTCGATGGCGATCGGGGTGATCAGCTCCACGTCCATGTCGACGTTGTCGCCGGGCATGCACATCTCAACGCCAGCGGGCAGGGAGATGATGCCGGTCACGTCGGTGGTACGGAAATAGAACTGCGGGCGATAGTTGTTGAAGAACGGGGTGTGACGGCCGCCCTCGTCCTTCTTCAGGACGTAAACCTGGCCCTTGAACTTGGTGTGGGGATGGATGGAGTTGGGCTTGCAGATGACCTGGCCGCGCTCGATGTCGGTGCGGGCGATGCCGCGCAGCAGAACACCGATGTTGTCGCCGGCCTCAGCGTAGTCCAGCAGCTTGCGGAACATCTCGATGCCGGTGACGACGGAGGAGCGCTTCTCCTCCTGCAGGCCGACGATCTCGACCGCCTCGCCCATCTTCAGGGTGCCGCGCTCCACACGGCCAGTGGCGACGGTGCCGCGGCCAGTGATGGTGAACACGTCCTCAACGGGCATCAGGAAGGGCAGGTCAGCCTTACGGTCGGGAGTGGGGATATACTCGTCCACCGCGTCCATCAGCTCCTTGATGCAGGCATACTCGGGAGCGTTGGGGTCAGTGGAGTCGCAGGTCAGAGCGTTCAGAGCGGAGCCCTTGATGATGGGGGTGTCGTCGCCGGGGAACTCATAGAAGTCCAGGGTCTCACGGACCTCCATCTCGACCAGCTCAAGCAGCTCCTCGTCGTCGACCTGATCGCACTTGTTCAGGAAGACCACGATATAGGGCACGCCGACCTGACGGGCGAGCAGCAGGTGCTCCTTGGTCTGAGCCATCGGGCCGTCGGTGGCGGCGATGACCAGGATGGCGCCATCCATCTGAGCAGCGCCGGTGATCATGTTCTTGATATAGTCGGCGTGGCCGGGGCAGTCGACGTGGGCATAGTGACGGTTGTCAGTCTCATACTCCACGTGGGCGGTGTTGATGGTGATGCCGCGCTCGCGCTCCTCGGGGGCCTTGTCGATGCTGGAATAGTCCTCGTACTGAGCCTGACCCTTCAGAGCCAGATACTTGGTGATAGCGGCGGTCAGAGTGGTCTTGCCGTGGTCAACGTGGCCGATGGTGCCGATGTTGACATGGGGCTTAGTACGCTCAAATTTCTGCTTAGCCATTTTGAGTTTCCTCCTTATTTTCCATGTGGAATGATAACTGCGGTTGTGACAACATTTTATAGCAAATGCTGCCGGATTGCAATAGTTTTATATCAGTCGTCCTTGCGGCCGCGGCTGGCGATGATCTTCTCGGCAATGCTCTTGGGAATCTCCGCGTAGCTGTGGGGCTCCATGGAGTACTGGCCGCGGCCCTGGGTGCGGGAGCGCAGGTCAGTGGCGTAGCCGAACATCTCGCTCAGGGGCACCAGCGCGTCGATCTGCTGGGCGCCGGGCCGGGCCTCCATGCCCTGGATCATGCCGCGGCGGCTGTTCAGATCGCCCATGACGTCGCCCATATAGTCCTCGGGGACAATGACGGACACCTTCATGATGGGCTCCAGCAGTACGGCGTTGGCCTTGCGGCAGGCCTCCTTGAAGGCCATGGAACCGGCGATCTTAAAGGCCATCTCGGAGGAGTCCACCTCGTGGAAGGAGCCGTCGTACAGGGTGACCTTCACGTCCACCACCTGGTAACCGGCCAGCACACCCGCCTGCATGGCGCCCTGGATACCGGCGTCGACAGCGGGGATATACTCCTTGGGGATGGCGCCGCCCACGATCTCGTTGTGGAACTCGTAGCCCTTGCCGGACTCGTTGGGCTCCACCCGGATCTTGACGTGGCCGTACTGGCCCTTACCGCCGGACTGACGGGCATACTTGGTGTCCTGCTCCACGCTCTTCTTGATGGTCTCCTTGTAGGCTACCTGGGGCGCGCCCACGTTGGCCTCCACCTTGAACTCGCGGAGCAGACGGTCCACGATGATCTCCAGATGGAGCTCGCCCATACCGGCGATGATGGTCTGGCCGGTCTCCTCATCGGTGTAGGTCTTGAAGGTGGGGTCCTCCTCCGCCAGCTTCATCAGGGCGATGCCCATCTTCTCCTGGCCGGCCTTGGTCTTGGGCTCAATGGCCACCCGGATGACGGGCTCGGGGAACTCCATGGACTCCAGAATAATGGGGTGCTTCTCGTCGCACAGGGTGTCGCCGGTGGTGGAGTTCTTCAGACCGATGACGGCGGCGATGTCGCCGCTGTAGACGGTGTCGATATCCTCTCTGTGGTTGGCGTGCATCTGCAGGATGCGGCCGATGCGCTCCCGCTGGTTCTTGGTGGAGTTCAGCACGGAGCTGCCGGTATTCAGCACACCGGAATACACCCGGATGAAGCTGAGGCGGCCCACATAGGGGTCGGTGGCGATCTTAAAGGCCAGAGCGGAGAAGGGCGCGCTGTCATCAGCGGGGCGCTCATCCTCCTCCTCAGTCTTGGGATTTACGCCC
>CASDSM010000040.1 GCA_949283375.1 uncultured Eubacteriales bacterium
AGCCTCCGCTATCCTTACTCTGGTGCTTCGTTTGCTTCACGTTGTTTAATTTACAAGGTACACCCTCCGCCGCGCCTCTCGGCGACAGCTTGATTAGTATAGCAGGGCAACGACCAACTGTCAAGCCCCTTTTTCACTTTTCTGTTAAAATTTCTTTTTGGCACTTTCAGGGGGCTTTCGAGTGGGGATTTTTCCCCTGTCTCACCCTGTTTCGGCGATCCTGCTCGATGAGAAGGCGGATCGCCTCCACTGCGACGCGGACAGCCGAGGAGGTGTCATGCTGCTCCGTCTGGTCCAGTCCGGCCCGCTCGCGCTCCTGATTCCAGATCACATGGAAGCACGCCCCGCTGCGCGCGCCGAGCGATGCCGCCACGGTGAAGAGCGCCGCCGCCTCCATCTCGCTGGCCAGGACGCCCAGCCGCTTCCACGCCTCCCACTTCTGCGTCAATTCCCACGAGACCGGCATGCGCTGCGGGGAATGCTGCCCATAGAAGGAGTCCTTGCTCTGCACCACGCCCGTGCGGACCAGATAGCCGAGCTGCTCTCCCGCCCGGACCAGGGCGGAGGTGACGGCGAAATCCGGCACGGCGGGATATTCGATGGGCGCGTACTCCCGGCTGGTACCCTCCATCCGCACGGCCCCTGTGGCCACGACGACATCTCCGCTGCGCACATCCAGATGGATACCGCCGCAGGTGCCCACACGCAGGAAGGTGTCCGCCCCGAGCTGATGCAGCTCCTCCACCGCGATCGCCGCAGAGGGGCCGCCGATGCCGGTGCTGACCACGCTGACCGTCTCGCCGAGCAGCGTCCCCATCCAGGTGTTGTACTCCCGGTGCATGCCGACATGGCGCGGATGGTCCAGCAGGGAGGCGATCGCCTCACAGCGGCCAGGGTCGCCCGGCAGGATACAGTAACGGCCCACGCCGTCCTCCCGGCTCAGGTGAATATGATATTGTATCTCCCGCGCTGTACTGTCCATCGCTGTGCCTCTCCCTGCGGCGCCCGCCGCGTCTGGATGCTGTTAAATAGTATAGCACGCCTCCCAATATATTGCAAGTATTTTTTGTAAAGTGATTTAATATCTGCCGGGAAAGCTGTTACTTTTTGTTGTTGCAATCACCGTAGTTCTCTCGTACAATGAGAAAAACTCTGTCCGCGCCCAGCCGCCTCGTCTCCTCCTGAGTCGTCCCGTCTCGCGCGGCGTGAGAGGAGGCCGGACATGAAAACAAAAGGAGCATCCATCGCGGCGGCAGTCCTGATCCTGCTGGCCGGACTGCTCTCCGGCGTCCTGCTCGCCCAGCTGCTCCCCTCCGACGCCCTGACCTGGTCGGAGCCGCCCTCTCTCTCCTCCTGCGCCGAGGCGGACAGCCTCCCCCTGCTCCGGCGCGCTCTGGACACCCTCGCCGCCATCCGCAGCCGGGACTATGCGGCGCTCTCCTCCTATGTGGACCCGGAGCAGGGCGTCACCTTCACCCCGATGTCCACGGTGGACCCCGCCTCCAACCTCACCTTTGCCGCCGGAGAGATCGCCGGGGCCGCATCCTCCGATCAGACCTATATCTGGGGCACCACGGCGGACGCCGCAACCCCCATCAGCCTGACGATCGACGGCTATTTTGACGCCTATGTCTGGGACGCCGACTATTCCGCCGCCAGCCAGATCAATGTGGACACCGTGCTCTCGAGCGGGAACGCGCTGGAAAACGTGCAGGAGGCCTACCCCGACTGCCGCTTTGTGGAATTCTACTGCCCCGGCAGCGAGGCGGCCACCGACTGGAGGGCGCTCAAGCTGGTCTTCCGCTGCACCGACGGCAGCTGGTATCTCACCGGCGTCATCCACAGCGCCTGGACCGCCTAAGAAAGGAGATCCCGAAGTTGGAATCGCTCGCTCAGCTCCTCCGCCAATATCAGCGCCATCCGAGCCCCTCCGCCATCCGGCGGGTCCTGCCCGCCCTGGCCGCCGCACAGCTCTACCTGCCCGTCTCGCCGGAGCAGGGCGGGCAGCAGGCCGGGCTGCGGCCGGACGTCATCCCCGGCCCGGAGGGAAAGGTGCTCTACCCCGCCTTCTCCGCCAAGGAGCAGGTGCCGGACGACTACGGCGCGCGCTTTGCCGTGCTTCGCCTCCCGTTTTCCGAGCTCTGCCGCGCGGCGCTGGCTGACCCGCGCTTTGCCGGCCTGGTGCTCGACCCGTTCACCGCAAAGCTCTTTCTCCCGCCGGAGGCGCTCGCGCCCTTTGCCGCTCCGGTGCAGTAAAACGGTATATTCTTCTGGCTGCCGCGATCTCTTTCGCGGTGGCCATTCTTTTTCCCCGCCGCTTTCTCCCTTGTCTTTCCCGGTCAAATCTGCTATAGTAAAGTCCGTGAGTTTATTTTTATCACGCTTTCTGATTTTTCGCGGCGCATTCTGCCGCTCCCCGGGAGGAATGTTCATGATCAACGTGCTCAACACCCCCGCCTGCTACTCCGGCGGCACCTTTGTCCCCCCCGCGCCCGGCGAGGCCGCCTCTGCCGGCGCCCGGCAGGGGACCATCTCCTACGGCATCCTCGAGGCGCACAACACCTCCGGCTCGATGGAGCACCTGAAGCTCCGCTTTGACGCGATGGCCTCGCACGACATCACCTATGTCGGCATCGTCCAGACCGCCCGCGCCTCCGGCCTGAAGCAGTTCCCCCTGCCCTATGTGCTCACCAACTGCCACAACTCCCTGTGCGCGGTGGGCGGCACGATCAACGAGGACGACCACGTCTTCGGCCTCTCTGCCGCGAAGAAGTACGGCGGCGAGTTTGTCCCCGCCCATCAGGCGGTCATCCACTCCTATATGCGCGAGCGCTATGCCGGCGGCGGGAAGATGATCCTCGGCTCGGACTCCCACACCCGCTACGGCGCGTTCGGCACGATGGCGATGGGCGAGGGCGGCCCCGAGCTGGTCAAGCAGCTGCTCAACAAGACCTATGACATCGACTATCCGAAGGTGATCGCCATCTACCTCACCGGCGCGCCCCGGCCCGGCGTCGGCCCGCAGGACGTGGCCCTCGCGCTGATCGCGAAGACCTTTGCCAAGGGCATCGTGAAGAACGCCGTGATGGAGTTCTTCGGCCCCGGCGTGGAGAATCTCTCGATGGATTATCGCTGCGGCATCGACGTGATGACTACCGAGACCTCCTGCCTCTCCTCCGTGTGGACCACGGACGAGCGCACCCGCCAGTATCTGGAGCTGCTCGGCCGCGGGGAGGACTACCGCCGCCTCGCCCCCCGCGAGGGCGCGTACTATGACAACGTGATCCTGGTGGACCTGGAGAAGGTCGAGCCGATGATTGCCCTGCCCTTCCACCCCTCCAACGCCTACCCCATCTCCTATTTCAAGGAGAATCTGACGGATATCCTCGCCGAGACGGAGCGGGTCACGCGCGAACAGTTCGGCCGGGAGGATATCCCCTCTCTGCTGGACAAGGTGCGCGACGGGAAGTTCTATGTCGATCAGGCGGTCATCGCCGGCTGCTCCGGCGGCACCTATCAGAACCTGATGCGCGCCGCGGAGATCCTCAAGGGCTGCTCCATCGGCTCTCAGGCGTTCTGGCTCTCCTGCTATCCCGGCTCGATGCCCATCTTCCAGGAACTCACCCGCGTCGGGGTGATCGGCGACCTGATGGCGGCGGGCGCCTCCATCCGCTCCTGCTTCTGCGGCCCCTGCTTCGGCGCGGGCGACGTGCCGGCCAACGGCGGCTTCTCCATCCGGCACACCACGCGCAACTTCCCCAACCGTGAGGGCTCCAAGCCGTCGAGCGGCCAGCTCTCCTATGTGGCCCTGATGGACGCGCGCTCCATCGCCGCCACCGCGCGCAACGGCGGCGTGCTCACCTCCGCCCTCGAGCTGGAGAGCGTGCCCGCCGACCTCGCCGGCGAGACCTATCGCTATGACGACTCGGCCTACCGCAGCCGCGTCTACTACGGTGTGGGCCATCCCGACCCGGAGGCGGAGCTGGTCTTCGGCCCGAACATTACCGACTGGCCGGCGCAGATCGCCATGCCGGAGGACCTGCTGCTCACCGTCGCCTCCGCCATCTATGACCCGGTGACTACCACAGACGAGCTCATCCCCTCCGGCGAGACCTCGTCCTACCGCTCCAACCCGCTCGGACTGGCAGAGTTCGCCCTCTCGCGCAAGGACCCCGCCTATGTCGGCCGGGCCAAGGACATCCAGAAGCTGGAGAAGAAGCGCCAGGCGGGCGAGCTGGACGCGGACGTCCTCGCCGCCCTGGGCGGGCACGACGCCAGGACCACCGGCCTCGGCTCCCTCGTGATGGCCCTCAAGCCGGGCGACGGCTCGGCGCGCGAGCAGGCCGCCTCCTGCCAGCGGGTGCTCGGCGGCGTGGCCAACCTGGCCGCGGAGTACGCCACCAAGCGCTACCGCTCCAACGTGGTCAACTGGGGCATGCTGCCCTTTATCGTCGATGGCCTGAAGGACCTCGGCATCCAGCCGGGCGACCAGCTCTACCTCCCCGGCGTGCGCGCCCTGCTCGAGGGCGACGGCGAGGCGCTGGAGGGCACGCTCACCCAGAACGGCGTGAGCCGCCCGGTCTCCCTCACCCTCCCCGGCCTCACCCGCGAGGAGCGCGACATCATCCTCGCCGGCTGCCTCATCAACTACTACGCGCAGGCGTGATCAAACTGCATCCATAAACTGCACCGGCCAGGCCGCAGCGACTTCGCTGACGGTCTGGCCGGTGCGCGGCAAAAGGGATTTTTGACGCACGGGTCCAACGGCCGCACGGCCCCGGCGCCCCTCCCGCGCCGTTTTGATTCCGCATCGCACAGGCTCATTCGCCGTTCCAGCTTGTATTTGCAGGAAAAAGCATGTATAATCAGAGCAACCGCCCGGCGGGCGCCACTTCCGGTCCCGCCGCAGAACTTGCAAGAGGAGAATACATTATGGAAAATTTACTTCGGCTGCTGGAAGGCGACTGCACTCTCTCCCGCAAGCAGCTTGCCGCGATGGTCGGCACCTCGGAGGAGCGCGTCAACGAGGTCATCCGCGCCTACGAGAAGGATAATATCATCCTCGGCTACAAGGCCGTGATTGACTGGGACGCCACCGACCGGCAGGACGTGACCGCCCTGATTGAGGTGAAGGTGGAGCCGCAGCGCGGCGACGGCTTTGACCGGGTGGCCGAGCGCATCTATCAGTATGAAGAGGTGGAGTCCTGCTACCTGATGAGCGGCGACTTTGACATGACGGTCATTATCTCCGGCCGCAGCCTGCGCGAGGTGGCGAACTTTGTCTCCCAGAAGCTGTCCACCATCGACGAGGTGAAGAGCACTGCCACTCACTTCATCCTCAAGAAATACAAGGAGAGCCACCTCATCTTCAAGAAACAGGAGAAGCAGGAAGAAGGGTTTGTCTTCGTATGATGGACTATAACAGGATTCTGAACCAGCGTATCTCCGCTGTGCCCCCCTCCGGCATCCGGAAGTTCTTTGATCTGATGGAGGACATGCCGGACGCCATCTCCCTCGGCATCGGGGAGCCCGACTTCCTCACCCCCTGGCACATCCGCGACGCGGGCATCTACTCCCTGGAGAAAGGCAAGACCCGCTACAGCCCCAACGCGGGCTTTTCCGAGCTGCGCCGCCAGATCGCGGCCTATCTCAAGCGCCGTTTCGACCTGACCTACGATCCCATGCACGAGCTGCTCGTCACGGTCGGCGGGAGCGAGGGCCTGGACCTCGCCCTGCGCTGCATCCTGGAGCCGGGCGACGAGGTGATCGTCCCCACTCCCTCCTTTGTCTGCTACGGGCCGCTGGTGTCCATGTCGATGGGCGTGCCGGTCTATGTCGAGACGCGTGCGGAGGACGAGTTCCGCCTCACGCCGGAGCTGCTGCGCGCGGCGATCACGCCGAAGACCAAGGTGCTCGTTCTCCCCTACCCCTGCAACCCCACCGGCGGCGTGATGGAGCGCGCTGACCTGGAGGCGATCGCCGGGGTGCTCGAGGGGACAGACATCATGGTGATCTCGGACGAGATCTACGCCGAGCTGACCTACGGCGGGCTGCACCACGTCTCCATCGCCAACATCCCCGGGATGCGGGAGCGCACGCTGCTGGTCAACGGCTTTTCCAAGTGCTATTCCATGACCGGCTGGCGTCTGGGCTATCTCTGCGGGCCGCACGAGCTGATCGGCAGCATCCTCAAACTGCACCAGTACGGCATTATGTCCGCCCCCACCACCAGCCAGTACGCCGCCATCGAGGCGCTGGAGCACGGCGACGAGGACATTGAGGCGATGAAGGCGGAGTATGACGGCCGCCGCCGCTTCCTGCTCCAGGGCTTCCGGGATATGGGGCTGGAGTGCTTCGAGCCGCGCGGGGCGTTCTATATGTTCCCCTGCATCCGCTCCACCGGGCTGGATTCGGATTCCTTCTGCGAAAAGCTGCTGCTGTCCGAGCAGGTGGCCGCCATCCCCGGCTCCGCCTTCGGCCCGGGCGGCGAGGGCTTTATCCGCTGCTGCTACGCCACCTCCATGCGGGAGCTGGCCGAGGCGCTCGAGCGCATCGAACACTTTATCAAACACCGCTGACCGTCCGCCCGCCGGGCGCAGACAACCGCACAAAGGAGAGACTGCTGACTATGATGTACATCACCTGCCTGGACATGGAGGGCGTCCTGGTCCCCGAGATCTGGATCGCCTTCGCCGAGGCCACCGGCATCCCCGCGCTGCGGCGCACCACCCGCGACGAGCCGGACTATGACAAGCTGATGCGCTACCGCCTGGACATCCTGAGAGAGCACAAGCTCGGCCTGAAGGAGATTCAGGAGGTCATCTCCACCATCGACCCGCTGCCGGGCGCGAAGGCGTTTTTGGACGAGCTGCGCAGCTTCGCCCAGGTGATCGTCCTGAGCGACACCTTCGAGCAGTTCGCCATGCCGCTGATGAAAAAGCTGGGCTACCCCACCCTGATGTGCAACCAGCTGGAGGTGGCCCCCGACGGGGAGATCACCGGCTACCGGATGCGCGTGTCCCAGTCCAAACTGAGCACCGTGCGCGCGCTCCAGTCCATCGGCTATGAGACCATCGCCAGCGGCGACAGCTACAACGACCTGGCGATGATTCAGGCGAGCCGGGCGGGCTTCCTCTTCCGCAGCACGCCGCAGATTCAGGCCGACCACCCGGAGCTGGCCGCCTACGAGTCCTTTGACGATCTGCTCGCCGCCATCCGCGGCGCGATGGTCTGATGGACAGCCGCTTTGCCCCGCTGGGCTTCGGCCCGGCGGATATCCTGCTGCCGCAGGACTGCGACTTGAACCGCTGGTGCGTCGTCGCCTGCGACCAGTACTCCTCCCAGCCGGAGTACTGGCAGCGGGTGGCCGGGTATGTGGGCCAGGCCCCCTCGGCGCTCCACCTGGTGCTGCCGGAGAGCCGCCTGCCCGCCGCGCCGGAGGAGATCGACGCGATCCACCGCGCGATGGACGCGGAGCTGGCCGCCGGCCGCTTTACAGAGCTGCCGGACAGCCTGATCTATGTGGAGCGCACCCTCTCGGGCGGGAAGGTGCGCCGCGGCCTGATCGGGCAGGTGGACCTGGAGTGCTATGGCTACACCCCCGGCAGCGGCGCACTGATCCGCGCGACGGAGGGGACCGTCCTCTCCCGCATCCCACCCCGCGTGGCGGTGCGCCAGGGCGCGTCTCTGGAGCTGCCGCACGTTCTGCTGTTGCTCGACGACCCGGAGCGCGCCGTGATCGAGCCGCTCGGCGCGCAGACCGGTCAGATGGAGCCGCTGTACGACTTTGAACTGATGGAGGGCGGAGGACACATCGCCGGGTGGCGTCTAAACGAGGGGCAGGTGGCAGCCGTCGCGCGCGGCCTGGCCCATCTGGCCGACCCGGAGGTCTTTGCGCAGAAATACGACGCCGAGGGACGTCCCGTCCTCCTCTTCGCCGTCGGGGACGGCAACCACTCACTCGCCAGCGCCAAGGCCGCCTATGAGGCGCAGCGGGGCACCCCCGCCGCCGCGCTGGCCCGCTATGCCCTCGTGGAGCTGGGAAACCTGCACGACGAATCGCTGGAGTTTGAGGCGATCCACCGCGTCTGCTTTGGCGTGGACCCGGAGGAGGTGCTGCGCGCGGTGCTCGCGGCCTATCCCGGCGCGCATCTCGGTCCCGGCGAGGGACAGCAGCTGCACTGGCTGCACGCGGGCGGCGAGGGGATTGTCACCGTCCCCGACGCCCCCTATCAGCTCCCGCTGGCCACGCTGCAGGCCGTGCTCGACCCCTATCTGGCAGCGCACGGCGGCCGCGTGGACTACATCCACGGGGAGGACGTCGCGCGCCGTCTGGGCGCCCGGGCGGGCAATCTGGCCTTTTTGCTCCCTGCCCTGGGAAAGGATGAGCTGTTTAAGACCGTCATTTTTGACGGCGTGCTCCCGCGCAAGACCTTTTCCATGGGCCGCGCGCAGGACAAGCGCTTTTATCTGGAAGCGAGGCGGATCAAATGACCAGGCTGACAGAACCGGCCTATGCGAAAATCAACCTCTCCCTCGACGTGCTCTCCCGGCGGCCGGACGGCTATCACGAGCTGCGCATGGTGATGCAGTCGGTTAGCCTGCACGACACGGTGACCCTCACCCTGGGCGGGACCGACCGCCTGACCCTCTCCACCAACCTCGGCTTTCTGCCGGTGGACGGGAAGAACATCGCCATCGCCGCCGCCAACGCCTTTGCCCGCCACACCGGGGCGGACCTCTCGCGCCTCGCCATCCACATCGACAAACGCATCCCCGTCTGCGCGGGGACTGCGGGGGGCAGCAGCGACGGGGCCGCCGTCCTGCGCGGGCTCAACCGCCTGTATGAGACCGGCCTGACGCCGGAGATGCTGGCCAAGATCGGCGAGGCGGTCGGCTCGGACGTGCCCTACTGCGTCCTCGGCGGCACCGCCCTGGCCGAGGGCCGCGGGGAGCGGCTCACGGCGCTCACGGCGCTGGAGCCGTGCTATCTGGTGCTCTGCAAGCCCCCCTTCCCCATCTCCACGCCCGAGCTCTACCAGGCGATCGATGCCATCCGCCTGCACTGCCGTCCGGACACCGCCGGACTGCTGCGCGCGCTGGAGGGGCGCGACCTGCACGGGGTCGCCCGCCGGATGTTCAACGTCTTTGAGCAGGCCCTCCCCCCCAAGCGCCGCGCGGTGGTGGAGGAGATCAAAAACGAGCTGATCCAGCACGGCGCGCTCGGCGCGTGCATGTCGGGCAGCGGACCGACCGTCTTCGGCCTCTTCTCCCGTCAGGAGGCGGCGGAGGAGGCGGCCGGGGCGCTCCGGGAGAGCTATTCCGACACCTTCCTCTGCACGCCGGTATAACCCCACAAAACACCGTCCATACTGTAGGAAATCCCTACATCGGACGGTGTTTTGCTATGCTGAGACGAAATCACGCCCGCCGCCGGGCGCTGGCCGCGCTGGCGCTGGCGGCCCTCTGCCTGCTCTCCCTCGCCCGTGGGGCGCACGACCAGCGCGCGCTCGCCGCGCGGGTGGTCCGGCTGCATGTGCTGGCAAGCTCGGACAGTGAGGCGGACCAGGCCCTCAAGTACACGGTGCGCGATGCGGTGCTCGCCGAGGCGGAGGCCCTGCTGGACGGTGTCTCCTCCCGCCGGGAGGCGGAGGAGGCGCTCGCCGGAGCGGTGGGGGACCTGGCCGGATGCGCGCGCGACGCCGTCGTCCGGGCGGGCTGCCGCTATCCCGTCACCGTCCGGCTGGAGACGGCCTACTACCCCACACGGCGCTATGAGGACTTCTCCCTCCCGGCGGGGTACTACCGCTCCCTGCGCGTCGAGATCGGCGCGGCGGAGGGGCGCAACTGGTGGTGCGTGGTTTTCCCGCCGCTCTGTACGGCGGGCGTTGTGGAGACGGAGGCCGTCTCCCTCCCGCTGGAGGAGGAGCAGATCTCCCTCATCACCGGCGGCGGGACGGAATATGAACTCCGCTTCCAGTGCGCCGAGTGGTGGGGGGAGCTGCTCGCCTGGCTGCGGGACAGAGGTGAAACAGCCGCAGGGGATGGATCTCCAGCATCCGCAGGGTGACCAGATAGAGGAAGAGTCCGACCGCGGCGCATCCGGCCAGCGTCGCTGCCGCCGGGCAGCCCTGGTCCTCCATCACCCGGCAGAGCAACCGGACGCAGAGCCCCGCCAGCAGCGCCCCAAGCCCCGGCCCGGCAAAGGACTGGAAGAGATCCAGCCGCAGGCCGGTCCGCCGGGCCGCGAGCAGCAATCGCAGCGCCACGCCGAGCAGGGAGCTGACGATCAGGCCGGCGAGATAGCCCTCCAGTCCCCGGCCGGCACAGGTGAAGGCGAGCTGCACCGCACCGCAGAGCAGGCTGACCGCCGCCGACTCGCTCTGGCGGCCGATGCCGTTGAGCACGGCGGCGAGGACGGACTCATAGCTTCCGAGCACCACCCCCACCGACAGCGGAAGCACCCGCTCCCCCACCCGCTCATTCTGAAAGAGCAGCCGGCCCAGCTCCGGCCCCAGCGTCACCAGCAGGGCGGTCGCGGGCAGGACGATGACGGACGCGGCCAGGAGCGCCTTGGAGATCTTCTCCCGGCAGGCCTCGCCGTCCCCGCTCGCCTGGCACGCGCTCAGGCGGGGGACGATGGCGAGGCAGAGCGCGCTGACGAACGCCCCCGGCAGGGTGAGCATCGGCACCGTCATCCCGAAAACCACGCCGAACTCCCGCATCGCCTCCGCCTCTCCCAGACCGGCGGCCATCAGCTTGCGCGGGATGAGCACGGCGTTGGCCGAGGCCATCAGGTTGCCGAGCAGGGCGGTCGCCCCCACCGGAATAGCCACCCGGGCGATCTGCCGCCGCAGGAGGCGGGGCGGTATCCCGCCCGGCGACCCCCTCCCCTCCCGGCGGCGGCGCAGGAGCGTCAGCGCGGAGGAGGAGAACACCTCGCTTGCCAGCATGCCGAGGACGATCAGCCCCACCGTGAGCGCCGGGTCCTCCGGCAGGAAGAGCCAGACCAGCCCGAGCACCGCCGCCGTGCGCACAAACTGCTCCCCCAGCTCCACCGCGGCGGGCAGGCGCACCTCTCCGATGCCGTAGAAGTGGTGCTTGGTGAGGTTCTCCACCCCGGTGAGCAGGAGGACGGGCAGGAGGAGCACCAGGCCCAGGCGCGTGCGCCCGTCCCCCAGGAGCAGCTGCGCGATCGGGCGGCTGAAGAGGGCCACCGCCAGCGCCAGCGGCAGCCAGAGCAGGACGAGCGCCCGCAGGGCGGCGAGGAGGAGCTGATGCACCCCGCCCGCCGCTTCCCGCGCGGCGTACTGGGCCGAGAGGGAGGAGACCGCCACCGTCAGCCCGGTGACTGCGAGGGAGAGGAAGATGGAATAGGCCGGGAGGATGAGCTGGTAGAGCCCCATCACCTCCGCCCCCACCAGACGGGAGAGGACGACCCGGTAGAAAAAGCCGAGAAGCTGGGCAATCAGCCCCACTGCGGTGAGCGTGATGGTGGAACGGGTCAACGAGGGTCTGGACGGCTGGTTCATGGCCCACCTCCCGCAAGACAAGGTTTCTGAGACATCCTATGCCTGCCGGGGACGAAAGATGCGGTCTTGCCCACGCAGGGCCGGAATTGACAAATTCTGCCGGACGCGGTATCCTGATGGGGCATATCGCATCGGGAAAGAGGAATGTGTCATGTTTGCCTTTGCCGTCAACGCCCTGCTGGTCGTGCTGGGCAGTCTGGTGGGGATCGCCTTTCGCGGGCGGCTGTCCGAGCGGCTCTCCCGCGCCGTGGCCGCCGCGCTCGGGCTGGTCACCCTCGTCATCGGCGCACAGATGGCCCTTGAGATGGAGGACACGCTGTGCGTCATCATCTGTCTGGCGGTGGGGACCGCCCTCGGCGCCGCCTGGAAGATCGAGGAGCGGCTGGAGGCGCTGGGGGACCTGCTGCGCGCCAGGCTCTCCCACGGCGGCACGGGCAGCCAGTTCACCCAGGGCTTTGTCGCCGGGTCGCTGCTCTACTGCATCGGCTCGATGGCGGTCACCGGGGCGATGGAGGGCGGACTGCACAACGATTACAGCATCCTGGTCTCCAAGGGCGTGATCGACGGGGTGATGTCCATCACCTTCGCCGCCGCGATGGGGATCGGCGTGGCCTTCTCCGCCCTGCCGCTGCTGATCTATGAGGGGGCGCTCACCCTCCTCTTCGCCCTGACCGGGCCGATGATCCCGGAGGCGGTGATCACCGAGATGTCCGCCGTGGGCGGCTGCATCATCGTGGGCATCAGCCTGAACATCATCTACCCGGAAAAGCACCTGCCGGTGGGGTACATGCTCCCCGCCATCTTCCTGCCGCTGATCTATCTGCCGCTCACCGGGTGGCTCAGCCTCTGAGTCTCCGGCCCCTCCGCGCTCCGCCCGCCGGCGCGCGGAGGGGCTTTTTCTTCCGGCAAATTGTGTGCTATACTGAGAAAAACGCGCCCCGCCAAGGCGGGGAAAGAGGTGTGCCATGAAGCTCTTTCATCTGTCCGACCTCCACCTGGGAAAGCGGCTGAACGAATATTCCCTGCTGGAGGACCAGCGCCATATCCTCGACGCCCTGCTCGACCTGACCGGGCGTGAGCGGCCGGACGCCGTGCTCATCGCGGGGGACGTATACGACAAGCCGGTGCCCCCCGCCGAGGCGGTGGAGCTGCTGGACAGCTTCCTCGTCCGTCTCACCGCGCTGGGCGCCCAGGTGCTGCTCATCGCCGGCAACCACGACTCGCCGGAGCGGCTGGCCTTCGGCGGGCGGCTGATGGCCGCGGAGGGGGTCCACGTCGCCCCGGTCTATGACGGGACGGTGCGCTCCGTCGTGCTGACGGACGAATACGGGCCGGTGTACTTCTATCTTCTCCCCTTTCTCAAGCCCGCGCACGTCCGGCGCTTCTTCCCGGAGGAGGAGACCGGCTCCTACACCGACGCCCTGCGCGCGGCAGTCGGGGCGATGGGGGTGGACTTTGCCGCGCGCAACGTCCTCGTCACCCACCAGTTCGTCACCGGCGCGCACACCTGCGACTCGGAGGAGCACACCATCGGCGGGACGGACGGGGTGGACGCGGCGGTGTTTGACGGCTTTGACTACGTCGCCCTCGGCCATCTGCACAATCCGCAGCAGGTGGGCCGGCCGGAGGTGCGCTACTGCGGGACCCCGCTGAAATACTCCTTCTCTGAGGCCAACTGCCCCAAGTCTGTCACCGTGGTGGAGCTGGGGGAAAAGGGGACGGTCTCCCTCTCCACCCTCCCCCTCACCCCGCGGCGGGAGCTGCGGGAGCTGCGCGGGCGGTATGAGGCGCTGACGCTGCGCAGCTTCTACGCCGGGACCTCCCTGCCGGAGGACTACCTCCACATCACCCTCACCGACGAGGAGGACATCCCGGACGCGGTGGGCAAGCTGCGGGTGATCTACCCCTACCTGATGAAGCTGGACTACGACAACACCCGCACCCGCTCGATGGCGGGCCCGCTGGAGCTGGGCGGGTCCGCCCGCCGCTCGCCCATGGAGCTGTTTGAGGCGCTCTACGAGCGGCAGAACAACCAGCCGATGACGGCGGAGATGCACGACTTTCTCTCCGGCCTGATGGGCGAGATCTGGGAGGAGACGCTATGAGACCGCTGAAGCTGACCCTCTCCGCCTTTGGCCCCTATGCCGGGCAGACCGTGCTCGAGCTGGACCGGCTGGGGCGGCGGGGGCTCTATCTGATCTGCGGGGACACCGGGGCGGGCAAGACCAGCCTCTTTGACGCCATCACCTTCGCCCTCTACGGCGAGCCGAGCGGGCAGACGCGCGAGAGCTCCATGCTCCGCAGCCAGTATGCCGCGCCGGAGACGCCGACGGAGGTGGAGCTGGTCTTCTCCTGCGGCGGCGAGGTCTACCGCGTCCGCCGCAGCCCGGAGTACCGCCGCCCCGCCCGGCGCGGGAGCGGCACCGTCACCCAGCGCGCCCAGGCGGAGCTGGAATACCCCGACGGCCGCCTCGTCACCCGCTGGCGGGAGGTGACCGCCGCCGTGGGGGAGATCGTCGGGCTGGACCGGGGCCAGTTCGCCCGCATCGCCATGATCGCGCAGGGGGACTTTCTCAAGCTGCTGCTCGCGAGCACGGAGGAGCGCAAGGCGATCTTCCGCCAGCTCTTCCAGACCGCGCCCTACCAGCGCCTGCAGGAGCGGCTCAAGGCGGAGTCGGGCGCGCTGGGGGCAGCGTGTGAGCAGCTGCGCGCCGGGCTGCGGCAGTATATCGCCGGGCTCGACTGCCCGGAGGGCCATCCCCTCGCCGACAAGGCGGAGCGCGCCCGGACGGGGGAGCTCCCGGTGGAGGAGGTGGAGGACCTGCTCACCCGGCTCCTGCGCGAGGATGAGGCAGAGCGGGACACACGGCAGGCGGAGCTGGAGGGGGCGGAGCGCGCCCTCGTCGAGGTGAGCGCCCGCCTCGGTCAGGCGGAAGCACAGGACCGTCTGCGCGCCGCCCTGCGCCGGGCAGAGGACAGCCTGCGCGGGCAGGAGGAGGCGCTGCGCGCGCGGGAAGATGCCTGGCAGGCCGAGCAGGCGAGAGAGCCGGAGCGGGAGGCCCTCGCCCGCGAACTCTCGCAGGCAGAGGGGCTGCTGCCCCGCTATGACGAGCTGGAGGAGCTGCGGTCGCAGCTGCGCCGCCTTCGCCAGCAGGCCGGCCAGTCCGAGCGGCAGTTGGCCGCGCATCAGGAGGCGCTGACCCGGCAGCGCGAGGCGCTGGAGCAGCACCGCACGGAGCTGGAGACGCTCCGGGAGAGCGGCGCTGCGCGGGAGCGGCTGACCGCGCGGCGGGAGCAGCTGGCCGGACGCCGGCAGGAGCTGGCCGCGCTGGGCGCTCTGCTGGACGCGGCCTCCGCTCTGTCGCAGCGCCTGGCGCAGGCGCAGGCGGATTACCGCGCGGCGGCGGACCGGGCGGAC
>CASDSM010000041.1 GCA_949283375.1 uncultured Eubacteriales bacterium
GGCCAGCAGCAGCCCCAGCGCCGCGAGGGCCAGAGCCCCGCGAAGGGCCAGCAGCCCCAGCAGGGCGCCAAGCCCGCCGCCGCCCAGAGCGCCCCGGCGGACCAGCAGACCCCTGCCAGCCGCGTGCCGCAGAAGAAGGTGGTCAACACCCGCAAGAGCGCGGACGTGAATCTGGACCGCTATGACGCCCACCTCGACGAGCTCACCCCGGAGCGCGCCGAGCGGATGCAGCAGGGCAAGCAGAAGCTCAAGAGCACCCGCACCCAGCAGAAGCGCAAGGGCAACCAGGGCCAGAAGCGCCGCCAGGAGGAGCAGAACCGCCAGATGCGCCGACTCCAGCAGGAGGTCGCCCGCAAGGCCCCGGTCAAGGTCCAGATCCCGGACGAGATCTCGGTGGGCGAGCTGGCCAGCCGGATGAAGAAGAGCGGCGCCCAGGTGGTGAAAGAGCTGATGAAGATGGGGGTCATGGCCTCCCTGAGCGAGATCATCGACTTCGACACCGCCGCCATCGTCGCAGAGGAGATGGGCTGCAAGGTTGAGCGCGAGGTGGTGGTCACCATCGAGGAGCGCCTGATCGACACCGCCGAGGACCGCGAGGAGGATCTCGCCCCCCGCGCTCCGGTCATCGTGGTCATGGGCCACGTCGACCACGGCAAGACCTCCCTGCTGGACTATATCCGTTCCACCAACGTCACCGCCGGAGAGGCCGGCGGCATCACCCAGGCCATCGGCGCCTATCAGGTCACGGTGGGCGACGATAAGGTGGTCACCTTCCTCGACACCCCGGGCCATGAGGCGTTCACCGCCATGCGCGCCCGCGGCGCGATGGTGACCGACATCGCCATCCTGGTGGTCGCCGCCGACGACGGTATCATGCCCCAGACGGTGGAGGCGATCAACCACGCCAAGGCGGCGGGCATCCCCATCGTCGTGGCGATCAACAAGATGGACCTCCCCAACGCCAACCCGGACAACATCCGCCAGCAGCTCACCCAGTACGGCCTGCTGGCCGAGGAGTGGGGCGGCGACACCATCATCTGCCCCATCTCCGCCAAGACGGGCGAGGGCGTGGAGGAGCTGCTGGAGAACGTCCTGCTTGTGGCGGAGATGCGCGAGCTCAAGGCCAACCCCAACCGTGCCGCCCGCGGCGCGGTGATCGAGGCCCGGCTGGACAAGGGCCGCGGCCCGGTGGCCACCCTGCTCGTCCAGAACGGCACGCTGCACCAGGGCGACATCCTGATCGCCGGCACCGCCGTCGGCCGCGTGCGCGCGATGACGGACTACCGCGGCAAGCCGGTGAAGGACGCCGGCCCCTCCGTCCCGGTGGAGATCACCGGCATGGCCGAGGTGCCCGCGGCGGGCGACGACTTCTACGCCGTGGCGGACGAGCGGATGGCCCGCGAGCTGGCCGAGCAGCGCCGCCAGGAGAAGAAGAACGCCATGAACGCCCCGGTGGCCAAGAAGGTCAGCCTGGACGATCTCTTCGACCAGATCCAGGTGGGCGACGTGAAGGAGCTCAAGATCATCGTCAAGGCGGACGTCCAGGGCTCGGCCGAGGCGGTGCGCCAGAATCTGGAGAAGCTCTCCAACGACGAGGTGCGCGTGCGCGTGATCCACTCCGGCGTCGGCGCGATCAACGAGAGCGACGCGATGCTCGCCTCCACCTCCAACGCCATCATCGTCGGCTTCTCTGTCCGTCCGGACAACAATGCCCGCGCGATGATCGAGCGCGACAAGGTGGATGTGCGCCTCTACCGCGTGATCTACGACTGCATCGAGGAGATCGAGGCGGCCATGAAGGGCATGCTCGCGCCCAAGTTCCGCGAGGTGGAGCTCGGCCGCGTCGAGGTGCGCGAGGTGTACAAGATCACCGGCGCGGGCATCATCGCCGGCTGCTACGTCAAGGAGGGCAAGGTCACCCGCAATGCCCAGATCCGCCTGGTGCGCGACGGCGTGGTCATCCACGAGGGCGCCATCGCCTCCCTGCGCCGCTTCAAGGACGACGTGAAGGAGGTCGCCACCAGCTACGAGTGCGGCATCGGCCTGGAGAAGTTCAGCGACATCAAGGTGGGCGACGTCTTCGAGGTCTTCCAGATGGAGCAGGTACAGGAATAATTCCGCCCGCGGGCGGCAATCTATCCAAAATCCCCGGCACGGCAAAACCGCCGCGCCGGGCGGCAATACCAGACATTCCGGGCAGGCGCTTGCCGCTGCCCGGACCATGTGCAGGAGGCAGAGCGGCACCTTTGTGCTCCCGCCTCCTGCGCGCGTTTTCGAGCGAGGAGGAAACGCCATGCCAAGCTATCGAATTGACCGCATCAACGAGGATATCCAGCGGGAGCTCTCCGTCCTGCTGCGCACGGTGAAGGACCCGCGCGTGAGCGGCCATATGCTCTCCGTCGTCCGGGTGGACACGGCGGCGGACCTCTCCACCTGCAAGGTCTATGTCAGCGCGCTCGACGAGGTGGACCCCAAGGAGCTGCGCGGGGGCTTTCGCTCCGCCGCGGGCTATCTGCGCCGCGAGCTGAGCCGGGCGCTCAGCCTGCGCCACACGCCGGAGCTGCAGTTCATCCTGGACCACTCCATCGACAAGGGCAGCCGCGTGCTGCAGCTGATGGAGGAGCTGGAGGAGAAGTACCATGCGGGTGAGTGAGGCCGCACGCTGGCTGCTGGAGCGGGACCGCTTCCTGATCCTCACCCACGTCCGCCCGGACGGGGACACCCTTGGCTGCGCGGCTGCCCTCTGCCGCGCCCTGCAAAAGCGGGGCAAGACCGCCTGGGTGCTGGCCAACGCCGGCGTCACCGCCACCTACCGCGACTACGTGGCCGGCTGCTTCGCCCCGGCGGACTACCGGCCGGAGCACATCGTCGCGGTGGACATCGCCTCGGAGGGGCTGTTGCCCCCGGAGGCGGAGGCGTACCGGGGGAAGACCGAGCTGTGCATCGACCACCACCCCTCCAACGAGGGCTACGCCGCCCACCTCTGCCTGGACGCGGGGGCGGCCGCCTGCGGGGAGATCGTGTATGAGCTCTGCCGCGAGGGCCTGGGCGTGATGGACGGGGAGATCGCCCGCGCGCTTTACGTCGCCGTCTCCACCGACTGCGGCTGCTTTGCCTACAGCAACACCACCCCGCGCACCCACCGCATCGCCGCCGACCTGATGGAGTACGGCGACTTTGCCGCCGCGGTGAACAAGCGCTGCTTCCAGACCCGCTCGCGCAAGCGCCTGGAACTGGAGGGGCGCCTGCTCGCCGGGGCGCGCTTCACCGAGGGAGGGCAGCTGGCCCTCGGCGCGGTGAGCCGCCGCGACCTCGCGGAGGTGGGCGCGGACGAGGGGGACGCGGAGGAGCTCTCCTCCTTCCTGCGCCAGATCGAGGGGGTGCGCGCCTCCGCCACCCTGCGCGAGCTGCCGGACGGGACGTGGAAGCTCAGCCTGCGCGCCGACCCGGACTATCTCAACTGCACGGCCGCCTGTGCCCGCCTGGGCGGCGGGGGCCACGCGGCGGCGGCGGGGGCGAGCGTCCCCGGCGTGGACCGCGCGGAGATGGAGCGGCGGGTCTACGCGGCCATCCATGCCCAGCTCGCCGCCCAGCACGGAACCTGAACCAGACGCATCCGCCGGAGAAAAGGAGGCCCTCATGCCCAGCGGCATCATCATCATTGACAAGACCCGCGACTGGACGAGCATGGACGTCTGCGCCAAGCTGCGCCGCCTGCTCGGTGAGCGGCGGGTGGGCCACGCGGGCACGCTGGACCCGATGGCGACCGGCGTGCTCCCCGTCTTTGTGGGCCGCGCGACCCGGGCGGTGGAGTTTGCCCAGGAGGGGGAGAAGGAGTACCTCGCCGGGCTGCGCCTCGGCCTGGTGACGGACACGCAGGACACCACCGGCACCGTGCTGGAGACCCATCCCCCGGTGACCGCGCGTGCCGCCGTGGAGGAGGCGCTGGGCGCCTTCCGGGGGGAGATTTTGCAGGTCCCGCCGATGTACTCCGCCATCAAAGTGGATGGGAAGCGGCTCTACGACCTGGCGCGCAAGGGGCGTACGGTGGAGCGAAAGCCCCGCCCGGTGACCATCTACGCCCTCTCCATCGAGGGCGAGACCGGGCCGGGGGAGTTCCTCCTGCGCGTGCGCTGCTCCAAGGGGACCTACGTGCGCACCCTCTGCCATGACCTGGGCGCGGCGCTCGGCTGCGGGGGCTGCATGTCCTCCCTCCGGCGGACGGAGGCGGCGGGCTTTCCCCTGGACGGGGCGGTGACACTGGACGAGGTGGCCGCGGCGGCTTCGCGCGGCGAGGCGGAGCGGCTCCTCCTCGCAGTGGACCGGTATTTTGCCCGCTATCCCGCCCTCACCGTCTCCCGCACGGCGGAGCGGCTGGCCCGCAACGGCAACCCCTTCCGCCAGGCGGGCGAGGACGGCCTGTACCGCGTCTACAGCCCGGCGGGGGAGTTCCTCCTGCTCGGAGAGCTGAGAGACGGCGTACTGAAGACAAGAAAGAGCTTTTTTGAGGTTTGATATGGGAGAGACAAAAAGACGGGTGATCGCCCTCGGCTTTTTCGACGGGGTACATCTGGGCCATGGTGCCCTGCTGCGCCGGGTGGCGGAGCGCGCGCGGGAGTTGGACGCCGTTCCCTGCGCCTTCACCTTTGATCAGCACCCCTCCGCGCGGCTGACCGGACAGTCTGTGCCCCTGCTCAGCTCGCTGGAGGACCGCGTCTGGCTGATGCGGCGCAATTACGGCATCGAGGAGGTCCTTCTCGGCTCCTTTGACGCGATGATGAAGATGAGCTGGCGGGATTTTGTGACCGAGTACCTCGCGCGCGAGCACGGGGCGGTCCACGTCGTCGCCGGGCATGACTTCCACTTCGGCTACCGCGGTGAGGGGAATCCCGAGCGCCTGCGCGCGCTCTGCGCCGCGCGCGGCATCGGCTGCGACATCATCGGCCGGGTGGAGCTGGACGGGGTGACCGTCTCCTCCACCCACATCCGCCCGCTCGTGCAGGCGGGGGAGATGGAGGAGGCGGCGCGCTTTCTCGGCCATCCGCATCTCTTCGGCCAGCGGGTGGGCCACGGCAAGCGCCTGGGGCGGACGCTGGGCTTCCCGACGGTGAACCTCCCATTTCCAGAGGGGCTGCTGGTCCCCGCCTACGGGGTCTACGCCACCCTCGCCCTGCTCGAGGACGGGCGCGCGATTCCGGCGGTGACCAACGTCGGCGTGCGCCCCACGGTGGAACAGGCCGGGCGGGCGAACGCGGAGGGCTATCTGCTCGACTTTGACGGCGACCTCTACGGACAGGAGGTCCGCCTGGCCTTCTATCACCGCCTGCGCGGGGAGCGGAAATTCCCCAGCGTGGAGGCCCTGCGCGCCGAGGTGCTGCGCAACGCGGACCAGACCAGAGACTATTTCGCCGCCCGGAAGGAGGAGCGCCATGCCGGACCGCTATGAGGACTACCGCCCGCCGCGCCGCCGTCGCCGCCGTCGCCGTCGCTGGAGCGCGAAGCGCTGGCGCTTTGAGCTCACCCGGGTGGGCGTGCTGCTCGTGCTCATCGCCCTGCTCATCCTGCTCGTGCAGGGCTGCCGGGCGGTGGTGGGCCTGATCGCCGGGGACGGCGGGGAGGACGCCGCGCCCAGTCAGTCGGATACCGCCGAATCCTCCGGCGGCGAAACCGCCGGGGAGGAGGATGCCCCGGCGGGGACGGAGGGCGCCGCCGCCCAGGAGACGGAGGCGGAGCCCCAGGCGGAGGAGGTCACCCTCGTCATGGTGGGGGACGTGCTGCTGCACACCCCACTTCAGGACAGCGGCCTCCGGGCGGACGGGAGCTACAACTACGACCACTTCTTCACCCACACCCGCGACCTCATCTCGGCGGCCGACCTCGCCCTGGTCAACCAGGAGGTCATCTTGGGCGGGACCGAGCTGGGTCTCTCCGGCTACCCCGCCTTCAACGGGGCCTTTGAGGTGGGGGACGCGCTGGTGAACGCCGGGTTTGACGTCGTCTGCCACGCGACCAATCACGCCCTGGACAAGGGGGAGGAGGGGCTGCTCAACTGCCTGAACTTCTGGCAGACGGAGCACCCGGACATCGGTGTCCTCGGCATCCACGCCAGCCAGGCGGACCAGGACGAGATTTACCTCTACGAGGAAAACGGCATCACGATCGCCCTTCTGAACTACACCTATGGCACGAACGGCATCGCCCTGCCGCAGCCCTATGAGGTGGACCTGCTGGAGGAGGACCGGGTGATCGCCGACCTGGAGCGGGCGGACGAACTGGCGGACTTCGTCGTCGTCGCCCCGCACTGGGGCACGGAGTACACCCACACCCCCAGCCAGGAGCAGGAGGACTGGGCGGAGCTCTTCCTCGCGCACGGGGCGGACCTGGTTCTCGGCACCCACCCGCACGTCATTCAGCCGGTGGAGTGGCTGGAGGACGAGAGCGGGAACCGGATGCTGGTGTACTACTCCCTCGGCAACTTCATCAACTTCACCAGCGACTCCGGCAGCGGCGTTGCCCAGCGCGCCCTCGGCGCGATGGCCCAGGTCACCCTGACGCGGGGGGAGGACGGGGAGGTCTCCGTCTCGGACTATGGCGTGGTCCCGCTGGTGGCCCACATGGTGGAGGGGACGGGCAACCCCACCGTCTACCCTCTCTCGGACTACACGGAGGAGCTGGCCGCGCAGAATGAGATGAGCGAGAAGGACAGCGCATTTTCCCTCGCCTACTGTCAGGAGCTCTCAGAGGAGGTCTTCGGGGACCTTTGGGGAGCCACTGAATAAATCGCCCGCTGTCAGCTCTCACCAATTGAATCAGCGGCTCCCTGGAAATGAGAGGAGTCAAATATGATGGCAAAGGCACGAAAAATCAGATTACAGGTGCCGCGGGACGACCTGGAGTGGCTCTATGTGCCCGACGTGACCTACGCGGCCTATGAGCACGGCGGGCCGCGCCGCCTGCAGATGATCATCCCCTACCGCCCGTCCTGGCCGGCGGAGGAGCGCTACCCGCTGCTGCTCTTCCTGCCCGGCTCGGCCTGGTACCGGCAGGAGATGTACAACAACCTCCCCTCGCTGGCGGAGTTGGCCCGGCGCGGAATAGTGGTGGCGGAGATGCAGTACCGCGAGTCCGCCATCGCCCCCTTCCCCGCACAGGCAGAGGACGTGAGCGCGGCAGTGCGCTTCCTGCGCGGCCGGGCGGAGGAGTTCCACCTGGACCCGGACCAGATTTTCCTGGGCGGAAATTCCTCCGGCGGCCATATCGCGCTGCTCGCCGGGTTGGGCGGGGCCGCGCTGGGCGCGGACTGCGGCCCGGTCCGGGGGATCGTGGCCCTCTCCGCCCCCACCGACCTGACCGCAGATCTGGAGGCGCCGCCTCCCCCGGGCGAGCCCTCCCCGCGTGCGGATCTCCTGGGGGTGGGCAGCGCATGGGACGCCCCGGAGCTGGCCGCCCGCGCGTCCTGCAAGCATTGGCTGCGGCCGGGCGTCCCCCTACCGCCGGTGCTGCTCTTTCATGGGGCGGAGGATGACCTCGTCCCCGCGCGGCACAGCCGCGACCTCTTTGAGCGCCTGAGCGGGCTGGGCGGTGAAGTGGAATACTGTGAGCTGCCGGGTGCGGGACACGGCGGCGCGGCCTTTTGGAGTGCGCCGGTGCTCGACCGCATTGCCAAGTTTGTGCAGTGGCAGAGCGGCAGCCTTTAAGGAAAGTAATATTTCAAAAACATATTGACAAAAGCCTCCCTTCTGGTGTAAAATTACACTAGAAGGGAGGCTGATTTACATGAAGCGAAGAGATACCAAACTCTACAACATCCTCTTTCCGTCCTGGATGTTCTATCTCTGGCCCACCGTCCTCTGGCCGATTCTGCTGGTGGGGAACTTCGTCTGGGACAGCGTCGTGCTCCTCGGGGCGATGGCGCTCTGGCGCTGGGCGGACAAGGGGCAGGTCTGGCGGCGCTCGATCCTCCCGGTGTGGGTGATCGGCTTTCTGGCCGACTTTGCCGGGGCGCTGCTGGTGGCGGTGCTCTACTTCGGCATGGAAGCCCTGTTTCAGATCACCCTCCCGGTTACCTTCCCGGGCGGGATGCTCTGCGCCCTGCCGGGGCTGGTGCTGGCGGGGGTGCTGATCTATTTCCTGAACCGGCGGTTCTCCTTCCGGAAGACCGGGCTGGATGAGGGACAGGTGAAAAAGCTCTCGCTGGCGCTCGCGATTGCCACCGCGCCCTACACCCTCCTGATCCCCATCGAGTGGCTCTACGGGTGAGGCGCGCGGATGGACCGAAATACCTTTGTCGCACAGATCGATGCCCAGCTCAAGCTGGTGCGCACGGAGTTTGCGCTCACGCAGGAGAAGATGGCCCTTATCCTGGGCATCTCCAAGAAGACGCTGGTGGAGATCGAGAAGGGCCGCTCCTCCCTCGGCTGGTCGGGGGCGGTGACGCTGTGCACCCTGTTTGCCGACAGCCGGGTGCTCCAGAACGCCTACGGCGGGGAGCTGTCCGACATGCTGCGCGCCCTGGCCTTTCAGGGCCTGCCGCGCGCGCCCCGGCCCACGATGGGCGGCCGGGTCTGGTGGCGGACGGTGCGCGAGCAGGACGGCTGGCGCATCCAGCAAAACCTCGTCTCCCAGCACTACCGGATTTTGAACCCGGAGGACGGGCGGCTGTTCTCCTCCTTTGACCGAAGAGAGGTGGAGGCCTTCTGGCAGCTCTACGGTCCGGGAGCAAAAAATTAAATGGAAAAACCGGCAGGGCGGATGGTGTTCCGCTCTGCCGGTCTGCGATCGGGAATTATTGATACTGCCCGTGCTCCGCTCCGTCCATCTCGTCGAGGATGCGCATGAACTCCTCGCCGGTGATGGTCTCGCGCTGGTAGAGATGCTCGGCCAGCCGGTCGAGCTGGGCGCGGTTGGCCTTCAGGATGTCGAGCGCCTTCTCGTGCTGCCGGCGGACGAGGGAGACGACCGCCTGGTCGATCTGCGACTGCGTCTCCGCCGAGCAGGAGAGGGAGGTGTCCCCGCCGAGATAGGCGTTCTCCACCGTCTCCATCGCCACCATGCCGAAGTCCTCGCTCATGCCGTAGCGGGTGATCATCGCGCGGGCGAGCTTGGTGGCCTGCTCGATGTCGTTGGAGGCCCCGGTGGTCACCGAGCCGAAGGCGATCTCCTCCGCCGCCCGGCCGCCGGTGAGGGTGGCGATCTTGTCCTCGATCTCCTCCTTGCTCATCAGGTAGTGGTTGCCCTCCTCCACCTGCATCGTGTAGCCCAGCGCGCCCGAGGTGCGCGGGACGATGGTGATCTTCTGCACCGGTGCGGAGTGGCTCTGCCGCGTGGCGACGAGGGCGTGGCCGATCTCGTGATAGGCGACGATCTTCTTCTCGTGGTCGGTGAGGATGGCGTTCTTCTTCTGGTAGCCGGCGATGACCACCTCGATGCTCTCCTCCAGGTCGGCCTGGGTGGCGCAGGGGCGGCCGGAGCGGACCGCGCGCAGCGCCGCCTCGTTGACGATGTTGGCCAGCTCCGCGCCGGACGCGCCGGAGGCCATCCGCGCCACCTGGGCGAAGTCCACGTTGCTGTCCAGCTTGATCTTCCGCGCGTGGACCTTCAGGATCTCCTCCCGGCCCTTCAGGTCGGGCAGCTCCACCGGCACCCGGCGGTCAAAGCGGCCCGGGCGGGTGAGGGCGGGGTCGAGGGATTCGGGGCGGTTGGTCGCCGCGAGGATGATGACGCCGGTGTTGTCCTCAAAGCCGTCCATCTCGGTGAGCAGCTGGTTCAGCGTCTGCTCCCGCTCGTCGTTGCCGCCGAGGCGGCCGCTGTCGCGCTTTTTGCCAATGGCGTCAATCTCGTCGATGAAGACGATGCAGGGGGCCTTCTCCTTGGCCTGCTTGAAGAGGTCGCGCACCTTGGAGGCGCCCATGCCGACGAACATCTCGACAAATTCCGAGCCGGACATGGAGAAGAAGGGGACGTTCGCCTCGCCCGCGACCGCCTTGGCCAGCATGGTCTTGCCGGTGCCCGGCGGGCCGACGAGCAGGATGCCCTTGGGCATGGAGGCGCCGATCTCGCGGTATTTCTCCGGGTTGTGGAGGTAGTCCACGATCTCGGCGAGGTTTTCCTTCGCCTCGTCCTCGCCGGCCACGTCGGCAAAGCGGATGCCCTCGGAGGACTTGACATAGACCTTCGCGTTGCTCGAGCTGAAGGAGAGGGCGTTCGGGCCTCCGGCGCGCTGCATCAGCTTGCGGGACATGTACTGTCCGATGGCGATAAAGATCACGATGGGGATAATCCAGCTCAGCAGGCTGACCAGGAAGGAGGTCTGTTCAATCTCCTGGCCGGCCGTCGGGATGTCCGCCGCCAGCAGGCGCTCGGTCAGCGCCGGGTCAGGCACCATCGCCGTCTTATAGATTGCGGTGCGATCGGTATTGGTGAAGAGAATGCGGTTATCCGCCTCCTGAATCTCCACGGCACTGACCTCTCCGTCCTCCACCATGTTGACAAAGGTGGTGTAGTCCACCTCGATGATCTGGCCCTGAGAGATCATCGGCATGACGAGCATCTGAAACAGCAGCAGCACGGCCAGGACGATGAGGTAGTAGAAGATCAGGGGGCGTTTGGGGGCTTTCACTTCTTTCATGGGAGAGCTTCCTCCTTTCGTGTGCCGCCGGGCTGGGCCTCCAGGGCGGTGAGGGCGGCGATGAGGGCCCCGCGCATCGACTGAGCGGCGAGGTCGAGGGCGAATTCCGCGTACAGGGCGAGGGCCTCCGCCCGATCCTGCTCCGCGTCGCTCGCCTCGGAGTGGATCTCCTCGGGCAGGGACGCGAGCAGGCGGCGGACCTTCTCGTCATATTCCAGCTGGGCCTCGCTCAGCCGGGCCACCGCGCCCGAGCGGCTGTGCGCGGCGCGTTGGGCCAGCTCTGCGGCGCACGCGGCGCATGCGGCGCGCAGACGGGTGAGCAGGGCGCGCACCGTCCCGGCGTCCTCGAGCGCGCCGTCTGCCAGCGCATCGTGCAGGTCCTGATACTGCCGCTCCATCTCACGCAGCTTGGCGGCAAAGCATCGCCTGGTCTCCATTGGCGGCACTCCTTTCCCTGGATTCTGACACTGTTATATCACCCGGCCGCGAAAAATACCACTGCCAGCTTTCCCGGTCTGTATAGACAAAAACCCGGTTCTGTCAGAAAGACTGACAAAACCGGCCTTTTGTCCAGACAGGGGGAGAAAACTGACAGTGGCCCGTCCGCCGCGCGTCTGCTAGGATGGGGATATCGGACAGAGCGCCGTGCATCCGCCCGACGGCGCGCACGGCGGTGATTTCGTGATTTCCAAAGGAGAGATCGGATGGAACTTCTCGTCACCCTGGATGAGCGCTACCTGCCGCAGTTGCAGGTGCTGCTCACCTCGCTGGCCCTCAACGACCCCGGCGCACAGGTGCGGCTGTGGCTGATGCACCGCGGCCTGACGCCGGACGCGCTGGAGGCGGTCCGCCGCCGCTGCGCGGGGTACGGCTGGCAGCTCGCCCCGGTGGAGGTGGACGGGGCCCTCTTCGCCCACGCCCCCGCCACAAAGCAGTACCCGCAGGAGATGTACTACCGTCTCCTCGCGCCCCATCTGCTGCCGGAGGGGCTGGACCGGGTGCTCTACCTCGACCCGGACGTGCTGATCATCAATCCCATCCGTCCGCTGTGGGAGACGGAGCTGGAGGGGCACCTCTTTGCCGCCGCCGCCCACACCGGCAAGACCGAGCTGATGAACAGCTTCAACCACGCGCGTCTGGGCACCGACCACGACTATTTCAACTCCGGCGTCCTGCTCATCGACCTGGCCGCCGGGCGGCGGGAGATCGACCCGGAGGTCATCTTTCGCTACACCGCCGCGCACGCGTATGAGCTGCTGCTGCCGGACCAGGACCTGCTCAACGTCCTCTACGGCACGCGTACCCTGCCGCTGGACGACTTCCGGTGGAATTACGACGCGCGCAACTATAACAGCTATCTGCTGCGCTCCTCCGGTGTCTGCGACCTGGACTGGGTGATGGAACATACCGCCATCCTCCACTTCTGCGGCAAGGCAAAGCCGTGGAAGAAGGGGTACCACCACCGCTTCGGCGTGCTCTACAAGCACTACCAGAACCTCACGCGGCGCGCCGGACCGGAGGTCACACGTTAAAGCGGAAGAGGATCACATCTCCGTCGGCGACGACATACTCCTTGCCCTCCGAGCGCATCAGTCCCTTTTCACGGGCGGCCTTCTCGCTGCCGCAGGCCTTCAGATCGTCAAAGGCGATCACCTCGGCGCGGATAAAGCCGCGCTCAAAGTCGGAGTGGATCTTGCCCGCCGCCTGGGGGGCGCGGGTGCCGCGGGTGATGGTCCAGGCGCGGCACTCGTCCTCGCCGCTGGTGAGGAAGGAGATCAGCCCCAGCAGGGTGTAGCTGGCCTGGATCAGCCGATCCAGGCCGGACTCGGCAATGCCGAGCTCCTCCATGAACATCGCCTGCTCATCCGGGTCCATCTGGCTCAGCTCCTCCTCCAGCTTGGCGCAGACGGGGATCACCTGGGCGCGCTCCTTCTCCGCCAGCTCCTGTACCTGGCGGAAATAGGCGTTGTCCGCCCAGCCGCCGCCGGAGAAGGTGTCCTCGTCCAGGTTGGCGGCGTAGATCACCGGCTTGAGGGAGAGCAGGTCGCTCGTGGCGATGAGGGCCATCTCCTCCGGCGTGCCGTCAAAGGAGCGGGCGGAGTTGCCGTCGTTGAGGTGCTCGCGCAGGCGGGAGAAGACCTCCGCCTCATGGAGAAATTTCTTGTCCCCCTTGGCGGCCTTCTTCGCCTTGTCGATCCGGCGGTCCACCATCTCCACGTCCGCCATGATGAGCTCCAGGTCGATGATGCCGATGTCGCGGATGGGGTCGGTCGCCCCCTCGACGTGGATGACGTTCTCGTCGTCAAAGCAGCGGACCACATGGACGATCGCCTCGGTGCCGCGGATGTTGGAGAGGAACTGGTTGCCCAGCCCCTCGCCGTGGCTCGCGCCCTTCACCAGCCCGGCGATGTCCACGAACTCGATGACGGCGGGGGTGGTCTTCTTCGGGCGGTAGAAGTCGGAGAGCCAGTCCAGCCGGCTGTCCGGCACCGCCACGGTGCCCACATTGGGCTCGATGGTGCAGAAGGGGTAGTTGGCGCACTCGGCGCCTGCGTTGGTGATGGCGTTGAAGAGGGTGCTCTTGCCCACGTTGGGCAGGCCGACGATTCCTAATTTCATATATCTCAAAGCTCCTTTGCCTGCGATGGTTTTTTGATCGGAAAGAACTCCTCCCCCGCGGGAGGGAGAGGCAAGTTCATCACAATATCTTACTCTAACACGAAGCCGCCTGTTTTTCAATATATTTCGCCTCATTTGAAACAGGAACCCCTGTCCATGTATTCTCTCAACAGAGGAGATAAGGGCGCCTTTTCACACCTCTGCGATACTGTGACGGAAATGAATCTGCCCTGACCGGCAGAGGTTCGGTCCCCTTTGGGTATCCCACCGAGCTGGAGACGGAGGCGCGGCAGTACCCCGCAATCGCCGTCTGCAACGGCACGGGGTGGAAGGGGTCCCTGTCCAAGGCCCAGCACCAGTTCTACGCCTCCTGGGGCTTCATCGTCATCGCCACGGAGGAGACCTATTCCTGGAACGCCTTCGGCGCGGAGATGTGCATCCGCCATCTGGAGCGGCTCAACGACACCAGGGGAGAGGACGGCAAAACCAGCATCTTCTATCAGAAGGTGGACTTCGACCGCGTGGGCACCGCTGGCCACTCCCAGGGCGGCGTGGGCGTCATCAACGCCATCACCAGCACGGAGTACCGGGACCTCTCACGGGCGTGCGCCCTTGCCGGTACGCAGAAACCCGGTCTGCACCTGAATGGCAGACCGGGTTTTTGACAGGCTGGGGACAGTTGTTGGGCGTCCCGCTGATGCTGCGGTCAATCGGAGTGTTTCCGCTGGTGTCTCCGGAGGATGTTCACCACGGTGCCGGAGAGGGCAAACAGGGCGATCGCGTTGGGGATCACCATCAGGTTGTTGAACAGATCGGTGAGCTCCCACACCAGGTCGTTGGACATCAGGGTGCCCAGGAAGATGAAGAGCAGGGCAATGGCGGCATAGACCTTTGCGGCCCCCTTGCCGAAGAGATAGATCACGTTGATCTTGCCGAAGAGGTTCCAGCCCAGCACGGTGGAGAAGGCGAAGAAGAACAGGCAGATGGCCACAAAGATAGCGCCGAACCGCTCGCCCAGGACCGAGCCAAACGCGGCCTGCGCCAGGTTGGTCTTGTCCAGCGTGGCGGTCACATCGCCGAAGTAGCCGTTTTCCAGCGGCGCGCCGGGGACATAGAGGGTGGAGATGATCACCAGGGCGTTCAGGGTGAGGACCACAAAGGTGTCGATGAACACGCCGATCATGGCCACCACGCCCTGATCGTGGGGGTCTGTGACGTTGGCCTGGGCGTGGGCGTGGGGGGTGGAGCCCATGCCCGCCTCGTTGGAGAAGAGGCCGCGCTTGGCGCCCTGGCTGATGGCCTGCTTCAGCGCCCAGCCCAGTCCGCCGCCCACGATGGCCTGGGGCTGGAAGGCATAGCGGAAGATCATGCCGAAGGTGGCGGGGAGGTAGGCGATCCGGACGAGGAGGACAACGAGCGCCCCGCCCAGGAAGATGGCGGCCATGATGGGCACCAGCTTCTCCGTGACGGCGGCCAGCCGCTGGACCCCGCCCAGGAAGATGACGCCGCAGATGATGACCAGAACGACGCCCACCAGATAGCTCGGGATACCGAAGGCGGTCTGGAAGGTGGAGCCGATGGAGTTGGACTGCACCATGCAGCCCATAAAGCCCAGGGCCAGAATAATGGCCACGGCGAAGAAGCCGGCCAGGAACCTGCCGAACCGGTTGGGGAATGCGGTGGTGATGTAGTACACCGGGCCGCCGTGGATGCCGCCGTCCTCATCCCTCCGGCGGGTCTCGATGGCGAGGGTGGCCTCTGCGTATATGGTGGCCATGCCGAAGAAGGCGATCACCCACATCCAGAAGATCGCGCCGGGGCCGCCCACCAGAATGGCGCCGGAGGAGCCCACGATGTTGCCGGTGCCCACCTGCGCGGCAATGGCGGTCGCCAGCGCCTGGAAGGAGCTCATGCCGCTCTCATAGCGCTTGCCGTTGAGGCTCAGGCTGCCGAACACCCGCTTCATACCCTGCCCAAAACAGCGGACCTGGACAAAGCGGGTACGGACGGAGTAAAAGAGCCCCACGCCGACTAAGAGGAACACGAGCAGATAGCTGGAGAGGTAATTGTTGATGGTGCTGACCAGCCCGAGCAGGACAGCTTCGATGGACTGCATAAAGGGTCATCTCTCTTTCTGAAAGGCTGCCCAACGAAAAAGAGCCGCGGAGAGCGCTCCACGGTTCCAACCAGCACACAAGACGGCTCCCCCACTGAGGGGGAAATGGTCTGCTCTGTCCTTTTGCCTGAGAGATTCAGCCACCTGGGCCTTGCACCTTCGGCACTCACCATCGAGATTCTCCAGAGTCCTCTACACTCCAAGTTCCGCAGCCGGTTCATGGAGCTTCGTTGAGGGATATGAAATTGCGAAAAACAGCATAGCACGGGAACGGGATTTTTGCAAGAGGAATTTGTTGCCGGCGGCGTCACGGTAAACTGCCCCAGTTGATGCAGACGGCACAACAAAGAGTCCCTGGAAGGAAATGACCCGAACCGGCAAACATAAACCATCCATAAAACACCCCCTGTGTAGGAAAACAAACCTATACAGGGGGTGTTGGCATGTCAAAGCGGTCCCTCCGCCGTCACCGGCTCCTTATCTCTGCTCCGGAATCAGAACAGAGATGCAGTTGGCCCCGGAGCAGGGCTGCTGCACATCCATCTCCACGGCGGACACGAGATACTGGCAGGCCGTCCCCGGCTCCACCGTGTAGCTGATGGAGCAGTCTCTCTCGGCGCTGTCCACCGTTCTGGCCCGGGAGAGCCGCTGGCGTTCCTGGTCGTACTTATAGACATAGTAGGTCTCCACGCCGTCCACCGGCTCCCAGGTGAGGGTGAGACGCTGGCGGTCATAGTCGTAGGAGAAGGCGGGGACTACGGACGGTTCGTCCGTGCCGTACACCGCCCCGACGCTGTACTCGGCGGAGACGTTGTCACAGATCGCGACGTAAGAGATGGGCTGGACGATGTAGCGGGTGCCGCTGTCCGCGCCCTCTGCGGTGTAGGAGGTACCAGTCACCAGCGCCGTCATCTCCACCAGCCCGGTTGCGGCGGAGCAGGTGAACATCTGATAGGCGACGGCTCCCTCCACCGGCTGCCAGGTGAGCAGGACGGTGTCCTCGCCGGTGGCGACAGCGGAGACCACCGGGGCGTCCATAGTGGCGAGCTCCACCTTCTGCTCCGGCTCCTCTCCGTTGAGCACCTTGATGACGCGGAAGCCCACGTCCTCATAGCCCTGGGCGGGGTCGCGGCCCTCCTTGCGGTACTCCGTCCGGCAGTCGGTGCGCTCGGACTTCCAGGAGCCGCCCTTCACCCCCAGCAGGCCCTCGCCCCGGTCGGTGGAGGTCCACTCCCAGACGTTGCCCCAGAAGTCCACCGCCCCGTGCGCGCCGCGGGTCACGTCGGAATAGGCATCCACCGGGGTCCTGCCGTCGTGGATGCCGCAGTTGAATTCGGCGTCCTTGGGCATGTGGCCCGCCGCCAGCTCCCACTCGCTCTCGTTGGGCAGGCGGTAGACATTGGTCCCGTCCGTCTCGGTGAGCCAGGCGCAGTAGGCCTCGGCGTCGGCACAGGAGACGCAGTTCACCGGATAGTCCTCCTCCCCCTCGGGGCAGGTCCCGTCTGTCCAGCTGGCGGGGGCCTCCCGGCCGGTGGCGGCGAGGAAGGCGGCATACTCCTCATTGGTGACCGGGGTGCGCTTCACCTCGATGGTCACCCCTGCGCCCATGACGGGGATATACTCGTAATTGGATGCGTTGGACACGCTCCACTGGAGCAGGCGGCTGTCGGTGAAGCGGAGCATACTGCTGTTGATCCGGTTCCAGTAGGTCATGTACATCTCCTGGACGATCTCGCGCATCTCGGCTACCTTCGCCTCGCCGCCCGGCTTGCCCGCCGTCTCCTCCATCAGCTCAGCCAGCTTGGCCTCCTTCCGCTCGAGGACCAGGTCATAGTTGTAGATCACCATGTCCCGCAGGTTGAGATAGTTCTCCTCTGTGGGCTTGCGGTGGTAGAGGGAGATGAGCTGCTTGGTCTCTGCCGAGAGCTCCGGCTGCTCCGTCTCGATGAAGTCGCTGTTTTCAAACATGTTGGACGAGCCGTCCGCGGCGAACGCGCCCTGCGCCGTCAGGGAGAGGGCGGTGACCAGCGCCAGCGCCAGAGAGAGCAGCGTCCGAAGGGATTTCCTTGCCTTCATAGGGAAGACCTCCTGTCATAAGTATGTCAGGCGCAGTATACCACATCCGGCCCTCTGCCTGCGCTCCGCTTCGCAAGAGGTGCGTCTGACTTCGTAAGATACACACTGGAAAAGTGGGAATAATGCTAAAATATAAGATAAACAGCGCTTTTGCAGAGGGGCAGTGCACCTGTGCAGGGCCTTTTGCGCTGCGGCGCATCTCATGGCAAAGGAGAGAGAAAAATGAAGCGGATGAAACGATGGTGCTCCCTGCTGCTGGCCCTCTGTATGACGGTCTCGCTGGCAGTCACGGCCGGCGCCGCGCAGGTGCTGACGCAGGACGACGGCGACCGCCTGGAGCTGCTCCGGGCCACGGTGGACGGGACTGCGGTGGACTACTGGCTCTACACCCCGGACGGAGCTACGGCGGATATGCCCCTCATCGTGTTCCTGCACGGCGGCGGGGGCACGCGCATCAGTGCGGAGGAGCTGACCGGTAGCGGCTACAACAACCTGCCCTATTTCCTCGCCAGCGATCAGGTGAATGTGGACGCCCATGTGCTGATGCCCCACACCACCAGCACCAGTGGCTTTGACATCGACACCGTACTGGCGCTGACGGGGCAGGTGATCGCAGACAAGGCGATCGACCCGGAGCGGGTCAGTCTCACCGGCCACTCCATGGGCGGGACCTCCACCTGGGAGTTCGCCCGGGTGGACCAAGGGAATGTTTTCCAGCGGTATGCGCCGCTCAGCGGCATGCCGGTGCTGACGTCTGACACAGAGGCTGACATTGCGGCAAAAGCCGCCATATGGAAAAGCCTGTCCATCCGGACAATCATGGGCAATAGCGGTACCCTGGAGACACGTTACCGGGCCGGCACCCTCCAGGTCTGTACAACCATCCAGAAAGCCAACCCCGCTGCAGACCTGCGCATGGTCACGCTGGATGGCAGCGAGCACGCGGAGGTTGTCAACGCCTACCGGTACAATACCCCCATCTCTGCCAACCAGACACTGACAGACCCTGCCACCTCCGCCACTGATGGCGACGGTCTGATGGACTGGCTCAGCTTCGCGGCCCTCACCTCTGACGGCGGTGAGGGCGCTACAGAGGACGGCTCCGGCGGCGGGACTTCCGGCGGCGGGGCGGAGGAGGCCGGCGGCGAGGTGTTCGTGGACAAGACCGCCCTGCTGGCGGATGACGGCGCCTATACCATCACCCTGGAGGGCTACGCCACCGGCAGCGTGGTCACCACCAGCGAGCCGGTGGACATCTGTCTCATCCTGGATGTCTCCGGCTCCATGCGGCAGAAGTTTGACCCGGAGTATACCACTCCGGTTGCCCGCCCCTTCTCTGCCATGTATCAAAATGTCTCCACTGGCCGGGCGGTCTACTACCACCTCTGTGACGATGGGACCTGCCACGAGACGGCCTGGACCCAGAGCGGCAGCGTCTACACCTGGACCTGCACCCAGTGCGGCGTCTCTGAGACGGGCGCAGGAACCGCCACGCCCGCCACCCAGCTCTACATCGTGGACACCCTGACCGACTATGGCGACGAGGCCAAGCTGGCCGCCCTGAAAACCGCCGTCAACACCTTCCTGGAGGACGTGGCGGAGAAAAACGCCAGCGTGGAGGAGGAGAGCCGGATCGCCATCGTCACATTTTCCGACTCGGCCAGCACGCAGGTCCCGCTGCAGGCGGTGGACGCGTCCACCCTGGAGGGAATGAAACGCACCGTCGATGGCCTTACCACCCAGAACAGCACCGACACGGCTGCGGGCATGGAGGAGGCTGTGCAGGCGATGGACGGCAGCGACCGTCAGAAGATCTATATCCTCTTCACCGACGGCGTGCCTACCCGCGGTACCGGCAGTGCTTTTAGCACAGATTGCGCCAACGACGCCGTCCGGACTGCGCTTTCGGAAAAGGAGGCGGGGGCCATCCTCTACACCATCGCCGTGGTGGACGGGGCGGACCCGGCAGATACCTCCTCGGAGCAGATCAACAGGTTCCTCAACGCCGTCTCCAGCAACTACCCGGCGGCCACCGCCTATGACAGCCTGGGCGATGGCGGCGATCAGGGCTACTATCTGGTGGCGGAGAACGCCGGCCAACTGATCGACCTCTACCGGGAGATCAGCAACAGCTCTGTGGGCACCTCCGTGACCCTGGACGGGACCGCCGTCCTGCGGGACGTGCTGGCGGACGGCTTTGTATTGGGCGAGCACTGCGAGGTCTCCGCCCAGCAGGTCCCCTACGCTGGCGGGGGAAGCTGGGGCGAGCCGGCCGGCATCGACTGTGACATCTCGGTCGATGGCGGGACAGTTTCCGTCACCGGCTTTGACTATGCGGCCCACTGCGTGGCGGACGCCGAAGACGGGCCCCGCGGGTCCAAGCTGGTGGTCACCATCACCGGCGTGGAGGCCACCGACGCCGCCATCGGGACGGGCGTGGTCACCAACCGGAACACCTCCGCCCTCTACACGGCGGACGGGGTGCTGGTGGAGCCCTTCCCCGTGCCCGCCACCACCATCGGCGAGGCCCTCTACGTCCTCGACTACGCCAAGACCACCGGGCTCGCCCTGGAGGACTTCCTGCAACAGCAGGTCCTCCACCTGGCGGCGGACGGGATGCACCGGTTTGACACAGCTGCCCTGTCCCTCTTCCCGGACTACGGCAATGTGACCGGCACCGGCAATGCACTGACCTACACCCCCACCACCATGCAGTGGGACGGGTACGACAGCTTCTATGCCTTCGGCACATCGGACGAGCCCTCCGTCACCGGACAGGGGGCCAACGCAAACGGCAACCTCTGGTCCAAAATCTCCGTCCTCCCCGCCAACAACGTCTACTATGGGGACACCTTTGTGACCAGCACGGACACAGCGGCGGCGGGCGCAGCCGTCGGCATCGTGTACACCGGCAACTGGACGCAGGCATCTGAGGGGGAGAACGCCGGGACGCCGGAGACCGGCGCGGACGGCGACAACCACGGCTGGGTCGCCGCGCTGGACGGCGAGGGGACCGACACCGACGGCACCGCCGCCGGGGCGGATGTCTCCGGAGGACAGCAGGCGACCGCCACCTTCACCTTCACCGGCTCCGGCGTGGACCTCTACAGCCGCACCTCCCCGCAGACCGGCACCATTCTGGTGACGCTGACGGGGACGACAGCGGAGGGCGACCCGGTCAGCGCGGTCAAGGTGATCGACACCGTCTCCTCCTCCGGGGAGTACTATCAGGTGCCCACCTGCACCTTTGGCGCCGCCGACGGCCTGGGCTGCGGGACCTATACCGTCACCATCCGGGTCACGAGCGCGGCGGCAGCCGAGGGGCGCTACACCTACTATCTGGACGGCATCCGGGTCTACAACCCCCTCTCCCATCAGGAGGAGGACGCCGATGACACCATCCAGGCGGCCTATGGCGAAGAGCTCCACGCCTACTTTGAGGAGATCCAGGACCATCTGATCGACCAGTCCAGCGGCACACTGACCGGCGGCGCGGTGTTCATCGACCGGGTGGAGGACGAGGTGGGAACCGTCTCCGCCGAGGTCGGGACCTATCAGGACCTCGGCCCGAAGAACGAGGTCTACCTGGCAAGCGGACAGGTCATCGTCCTCGGCATCGACTACATCGAGGGGGCCAACTATTATGTGGGCCTGAAGCTGCTCAACGGCGCGGACGCCGCCAGCGTCACCGCCGGGGTCCTGCAGGCGGACGGGAGCGTGGCCCGGCAGTCCATCGACCACAGCGGCGACCTGTACTATCAGGTCACCCCCGTCGCGGACGGAGACGGCCATTACACCGTCACCATCCAGAATAGGAGCGAGGACGATGCGCTCCTCTCCATCACGAAACTGAAGGTGACCAATGTGCCCTCTGCAGGGACCGCCGCCCAGTCCTTCCTCACGGACCTCAGCACGGAGAACGCCCTGGCCGTAGCGTCGCTGGCCTATGCCGCCCCCGCGGTGGACACCGGGCTGCCCACCGCCCCGGAGGAGGAACCCACTCCGGAGGAGGAGCCGGACGCTCCGGCGGCGGAGGACGTCCCGGAGGAGGAGCCCGCCGGGGACGAGCTGCCGGAGGTGGAGATCCGGAATCCGGAGCCGCCCGCCCGGCCGGAGGCGCCGCCGGACCGTCTGGCGCAGATGCGCGCCCTCATTCAGAAGCTGTTTGGACGGCTTCGCACATGGTTTGCATGACAAGGAGATCGACATGAAGAGACAGTACACGAGACCCACCCTGCGCATCGAGCGCTATGACGGGGTCTATCTGGAGGATGGCTCCGATCGGGAGGTCACCGGTGTGGCCGCGGCGGTCCTCCGCAACGCCGGGGACCGGCCGGTGGAGTACGCCTGCGTCCGGATGGAGGACGGGGCGCTGGAGTTCGTGGTGACAGGGCTGGATGCCGGTGCTATAATCGTGGTACCGGCCAGCGGCATGGCCGCCTATGAGGACCGGACGTGGTACGGGTGCAGCGCGCAGGCGGCCTATGCCCCGTCCATGGACCTGGCGGAAGACCAGGTCTCGGTGAGAGAGGCGGAGGACGGTTCGCTGGAGGTCTCCAACCTCAGCGGGGCGGAGATCCCCTGCCTGCGCATCTTCTACAAGTTCTATCTCGATGACCAGGACCTCTATGTGGGCGGCATCACCTACAATGTGAAGCTGCTCGGCCTGGCCAGCGGAGAGACGAGAACCGTCACCCCCTCGCACTGCCTCGCCGGCTACAGCCGGGTGGTGATGGTCAAGACCTATGACGAGGAGAATTGAGGTGTTTGGGAGATGAAGATCAACGGGACCTTCCTCCTCCGGGAGGTGCTGGACGAGTGCATCCTCCTCCCGGTGGGGGAGAGCGCCCTCGCCTGCAACGGCATGATCTGCTTGGACCCGGTGAACCCGGAGGCCTTTGCCCTCAAGCTGGACCGGGCGCGCCGCCGGCTGGAGAAGAGCCGGGAGAAGACCCTGCTGGTCACCAACAGCGAGGGGACCCACCGGCTGGCCTGCCGGCAGATCCGCTTTATCGAGGTGCAGGACCACGCCGTGACCTACCACACCGGCGGGGGGACCATTCGCGCCGTCGGGGGGAGCACGCTGCGCGCCCTGGAGGCGGAGCTGGGGGCGTGGCACTTCGCCCGGTGCAGCAAGTGCTATATGGTCAACCTGAGATATGTGGCGGACGTCCGCAGGGACCAGGTGACCATCGGCGGGCACACGCTCAAGATCAGCCGGAACTATAAGCGCCCGTTTCTGCAAAAGCTGCTGGAATACTGGGGGGATTGAGCGGATGGAACTGTTTTGGGGCGGTGTGTTTTCCCTCGGCGGCATCCAGTGTGGGCTGCTGGCCGCCGCACTCTTTCTCCTGCCGCTGGAAAAGCGGAAGGGGTGGAAGCGAACCCTTTTCTTCGGGGCGGCCCTGGGCCTGCTGACCGCCGGCGGGCAGCGGCTACTGCGCGGCGGGGTGATGGTCCTCCGGGCGGACGTCCCCGCTGGCTGGGACAATGCGGTGCTGGTGGCGGGGGCTTACCTGGAACTGCTGGTCACCCTGCTGGCCCTCACCGCCCTGTTTTATGCCTGCTGCCGTATCCGGGCGTGGGAGGCGGTCTATGGCGGGCTGTGCGCGTACACGGCCCAGGACCTGGCGTATATCCTCTATCTGCTGGCCTTTCCCGCCGCAGCCAACCGGAGCACCGGCGCGCCGGTCTGGGAGACCCTCTGGCTGGAGCTGCTCCTGATGGCGGCGGTCTATGCCGCTCTGTATTTTGTCATGGCAAAGCCGCTGGCGCAGGGCGGACACTATCTGATCGGCACCCCCGGCCCCTGCCTGAGCCTGCTGGCCGTCCACGTTGTCATCATCACGCTGGGCGCGCTCACCCGGGACTACTTTGTCCGGGACGGCACGCCATTCTTTCGTTTTCACATCCTGTATGCCATTTGCCTGTATGTCAGCCTCTTTGTCATCATGCTGCTGCTCAACCGCCGGATGCATGACCGCATCCGGGAGGAACGGCTCCTGCAAATGCAGCGGCGGCAGGAGGAGCAGTATCAGGCGTTTGTCCGTCGCAACGAGCTCTCGCGGCACATCCTCCACGATTTGAAATATGAGATCAACGCCATCTCCCATCTGGAGGCGTCCCCCCGCCGGGACGCGCTGCTCGGGAAGCTCCGGGAGATCGTCTCCTCCTATTACGTCCAGCTCCAGACGGGCTATGAGCTGCTGGACCTGCTGCTCATGGAGAAGCTCGCCGGATGCAGGCAGGACGGGGTCCAATACACCGTCCACGCCGACGGGCAGGCGGTGGCGGGGATGGAGCCGGTGGAGCTCTACACCCTGCTCGGCAATCTGCTGGACAATGCCATTGAGAGCGTCCGGCAGATCAGCCGGCCGGACCGGCGCTTTTTCGCCCTGGACATCCACCGGCGGGCGAACATGACAGTCATCCGGCTGGAAAACTACTGCGACCGGCCGCCCGTCCTGGAGGGCGGCCTGCCGCCCTCCTCCAAGGCGGACAGCGGGCGGCACGGCTACGGCCTCCGGAGCGTACAGGCCATCGTGGAGCGGCACGACGGGCAGATGCAGCTCTCGGCGGAGGAGGGGCGGTTTGTGGTGCGTGTGATGCTCCGGATCGGAAGCGCCGGTCCGTCTCGCCCGCCCGGCTGTGGGTGAAGGCTCCGGTCTCCGCTCAGATGCAGAGATTTTATGCAGCGGCCCAGATTGCCGCACAAAGAACCCCGCCTGCGGGCTCCCATGAGCTGCGGGCGGGGTTCTTTGTGCGGCATATCGCTGATGAGGTGCTTCTCAAACACCTGCGTCGTGGGCTCCTCGTAGTACGAGGTGGCATAGGGGCCGGTCTCCAGACAGGCCGCCGCTCACGTTCAGCACCTTCTTCATGTCCTCTCTTCGCTCATTCTGTCACCGGCAGATACCGGTCCAGATACGCCTCCACCTGCTCCATGTACTGCGCGTAGAGCGCGTTGTCGTTTTGCAGGCCGTGGCCGGAGTGGGGCAGCTCGAAATACCGGAAGTCCACCCCGTTCTCCTCCAGGGCCGTCTTCAGCCGCAGGGAGGCCAGGTAGGGCTGCACCCTGTCGTGGGTACCGTAGGCCACCACGGTGGGAGCGGACTGGGCCGTCACCCAGTCCGCGGCGGAGATCGGCTTCACCTTCTCCCGATAGGAGCCGTCCGCCACCTCCTCCGGGGTGATCTCCACCCCCGCCATCACGCCGAACAGGCCGGCGCAGGCCTCTTCGCTCTGGTCCAGACCGAAGATCCCCCAATCCTCCTGACAGAAGCTGGCGGGCCCCACCGCCCCGAAGGTGAGGACCACCGGCGCCGGCGCCTCCCCGCCGTCCCGGTAGGCGTAGATCATCGCCAGGGCGTGCCCCGCCGAGCCGCCGGCCACCGCCATCCTGTCGATGGGATAGCCCAGCTCCGCCGCCGCCTCAATGACCTTGGGGACCGCCTCTTTGATCTCGTTGGACTGGCTGAGCACGCTGGCGGCATTCGTCTCGGTGCGCAGGGTGTAGTTGATGCCCGCCGCCACATAGCCCTTGGAGCAGAGCCAGGACAGCATCTCCCGGTCGCCGCTCTTGTCTCCGGAGGTGAAGCCCCCGGCGTGGAGGTAGACCACCAGTCCGTAGTGCTCCCTCGTGCCGTCCGCCGGGAGATAGAGGTCAAATTTGTTGGCCTCCCCCTCACCATAGGACAGATCGGTCTTCAGCGTCCCCAGCTCGTCGCTCCACGGGACGCTGTACGCCCTGGCCCAGGACGGGGTGATGGCGAATTTGGAGAGGACGCCCCCCGCAAAGGCCAGCAGAAAAACCAGAATTCCAACACCCACCGGCACAGCTCTCACCCTCTTTTTCCGTTCTTTTGCGCTCACAGGAAATTCCCCCCAAACAGGGTGCCGCCCAACAGCAGGTTGAGCACCGCCCGCACCGCCAGCCGCCCCAGCAGAACGCCGGCCACGGCAATCACCAGCAGGATGATCAGCCGCTTTCCCATCAGTGTCATCTCCGTTTCCTCCCTTGTTGACAAATTGCGCCGGATGCGCTATCATGGTGATACAAATGTATCGGCAATTCAATTGTATCAGCGAAAGATTCCCGCGTCAACAGGAGGAAAAAATGAAACAAAACCCCGAAACTGTCTCGCCGATGAGCAATGAGGGCCGTAACGCCTATGTGATCGAGCACCTGACCGCCGCCCTGTTCGAGCTGTTGGAGGAGCGGCCGCTGGAGGAGATCACCGTCAGCGCCCTGTGCAGCCGGGCGGGGGTGGGGCGGGCCTCCTTCTACCGTAACTACCAGCGGCGGGAGGACATCGTGCGCGCCCACCTCGTGCAGCTCCTGCGCGGCTGGCAGGACGCCTATGGCCCGTGGGACGGCCACCCCCTGCACGAGACGATCGGCTCCCTCTTCGGCCACTTTGAGGCGCACCGGTCCTTCTATACCCTCCTGAGCCGGAGGGGGCTGATCTATCTGCTCAAGGACGCCCTTCTGGACGCCGTCGGCTACCGGCCGGAGCTGGAGCGGGTGGAGGCCTACGCCAGGGCCTATGCGGCCTACACCCTCTACGGCTGGATCGAGACCTGGTTCCGGCGGGGGATGCGGGAGTCCGCGCAGGAGATGGAGGAGATGTTCCGCAATGCGGGGCTCTGAGCGAATGCGGGCAAGGCAGGTGCGGCTTTCGGGACAATGAAAAGGGAGCGCAGCCAGGTCATTTGGCTGCGCTCCCTTGGCGTTTGTGTTCCGATGATGGGCCGGCGGCGTCACGCCGCTTCCGCGGGGGCGTCCTCCCCCTCCGGGGCTGTCCCCGCTGTGCCGTCCGTCTCCGTCCCATCGGAGGCGGCGTCCTCTGCCGCGGCGTCCTCCTCCACGGTCTCCGTCTCCGGCTCCGCCCCGGAGGCGGGGCGGACCAGGCCGCCGGAGGAGATGCTCACGTCGAAGGAGTAGTCCAGCATGAGGTCGAAGACCCGCTGCGCCTCCTCCCCGTTCGCGGCGAGGCGGGTGGTGCAGTTCTCCTGGATGGCGGGCAGGACGGTGGCCCCGATCGTCCCGCCGTTGCCGTCGCCGGTGAAGCGCAGCTCGAGCAGGCAGGTCTCCAGCGTCTTCTCGTTGAACCAGCAGGAGCCGAGGCTGTAGAAGATGGGCTTGCCGTCGTAGTATTCGATGCCCTGCAGGCAGTGCGAGTGGGTCCCCACCACCACGTCCGCCCCGGCGTCGATGTAGGTCCGCGCGTCGGCGCGCTGCTGGGCGCTGGCCTCGTAGACGTAGTCGGTGCCCCAGTGGACGCAGGCGATCACATAGTCCGCGTTTTGCCGGGCGGTCTGGATGGCGGAGACGAACTTGTCCGTCTCATAGCACAGCAGCACGCCTGAGCTGTCCGCCGTGGCCTCCGGGGTGAAGCGGTTCTGCTCCGCGCAGCAGGCGCTGACAAAGGCGACGGTCACCCCGTCGTGCTCCCAGTAGTAGGGCGTCATCGCGTCGGCGAGCGTCTCGCCCGCGCCGACGTGGGCGATGCCCGCCCCGTCCAGGGTGGCGAGGGTATCCGTCAGCCCCTCCGGGCCGAAGTCATAGATGTGGTTGTTCGCCAGCGTCACCAGGTCCACCCCCATCTCCTGATAGATGGAGACGTTGGCGGGGTCGGAGCGGAAGGTGTACGCCTTGCCGTCCAGCGCCGCGCCCCCGGCGGTGAAGGCGAACTCGCTGTTGAGGCAGAAGAGGTCGGCCGAGCGCATCCGCTCGAGCAGCTCCCCGTCCAGGCAGGAGGAGATGCCGTTCTCCTGCCCGGCGAGATAGGTCATGGTGGGCCAGCTGTCGTCCAGGTTGACGTCCCCGGCCAGGGCGACGGTGAAGTCGTAGGTCGCGGCGGCTGCGGCGGCCGCGGCCGCCTCCTCTTCCTGCCGGGCGGCCTCCTCGGCGGCCAGACGCTCGGCCTCCTCGGCGGCCCGCTGCCGCTCGGCCTGCCACTGGAACAGGCCGATCACCAGACAGATGACAATGATAATGCTGCATACCGTGTTGAGCACCACGCCGGGACTCAGCCGACGCGGAAGCAGGTTCAGGATGGCGGCGCTGCGACGGCGGCGGCGACGGCGGCTGCTGCGGGACGCGCTCAAGACCTCATCTCCCTTCTGAAAACAGGATGGGCGGCCGCGCAAGAGAAAAGCGGCCGCCCTCATGAATATCTGCGTATGGAGTTTGACAGGCCCCCTCCCCGCAAAGGGCGACCAATTGACTGGGGATTTGACAAAAGAGCCTTTTGTCTATTGTACCACAGTCAGCCGCGGTCGTCCAGAGGGATAAACGGACTGGTGGGGGAGATCGCCTTGTAGGCCGGGCGGATGATGCGGCTCGGGTTGAAGATCTCCTCCAGCCGGTGGGCGCACCAGCCCACCATGCGCGCCGTGGCAAACAGCGGGGTGAACAGGTCCTCCGGGATGTTGAGCATCTCATAGACAAAGCCGGAGTAGAGGTCCACGTTGGCGCACATCACCTTGTCCTTGCCGGTCACATGGGCGAAGACGGAGGGGGTGAGCCGCTCGACGCTCTCGATCAGGTCCAGCCGGTCCTCCATCCCCTTTTTGATGGCGAGGCTGCGGCTGAAGTGGCGCAGCACCTCCGCGCGCGGGTCGGAGAGGGTATAGACCGCGTGACCCATGCCGTAGATCAGGCCGCTGCGGTCGAAGGCCTCCTTCTGGAGCAGGCGGACCAGGCAGCGGCAGATCTCCTCGTCGTCCTTCCAGTCGCGCACATCGTGCGCGATGAAGTCCATCATCTGCTTGCAGCGGATGTTCGCCCCGCCGTGGCGCGGCCCCTTGAGCGAGCCCACCGCCGCGGCGATGGCGGAGAACATGTCGGTATAGGACGAGGAGATGACGCGGCAGGTGAAGGTGGAGTTGTTGCCGCCGCCGTGCTCGGCGTGGAGCATCAGGCAGAGGTCGAGCAGCTTGGCCTCGTCGTCGGTGAACTGCTGGTCCTGCCGGATGATGGACAGGAAGGTCTCCGCCGTGCTCTGGCCGGGCTTTGGCAGGTGGAGGTAGAGCGACTCGTGGTCGAAATAGCGCCGCTTGGCCGCGTAGGCGTGGGCCACGATGACCGGGGTGCGGGCGATGAGCTGCATGGACAGGCGCAGCTGGTTTTCCGCCGTCATGGTCTCCGGGTCCTCGTCATAGGAATAGAGCGAGAGGATGCTGCGCGCGAGCTTGTTCATCACGTTGGGGCTGGGGCCCTTGAGGATGGTGTCCTCGGTGAACATCGGCGGCAGGACGCGCATCTCGTCCAGGGCGCGGCCAAAGGCCTCCAGCTGGGCGCGGTTGGGCAGGCAGCCCATCAGCAGCAGATAGCACGTCTCCTCAAAGCCGAAGCGCTTCTCCGACGAGCAGCCCTGGATCAGGTCCTCCACGTCGATGCCGCGGTAGATGAGCTGGCCCTGGGTGGGCATCCGCTCGCCGTCCTGGATGTAGTAGCCGCGCACGTTGCCGATGCGGGTGAGGCCGGCCATGACGCCGGTGTTATCCTCGTTGCGCAGGCCGCGCTTGACCTGATATTTATGGTAGAGATGGGGAGGGATATGGCTGTTCTCCAGATAGGGGGCGCTCAGGCCCCGGAGGAAGTCTTGGGTCTGATCGGATAACAGGTTGGACAATGTGATCACGCCTTTTCTCAAAATTCAGTTCGCCCCAACCGGGCCGTCTCCGGCCCTCCAGAAGACGCTTTCTGTCAAAAGTATACTGTCTCTGCCAGAAAAAGTCAATCACACTTTGCATGGCTAGCGCACTAAACTGCAATGGCCCGCCCCCGCTTCGTCAGCCGGAGCGGGCGGAAAGGGAAGTTTTACGCACTTTTCCGTATCCGAAGTATCTGCCATCTGCAAGGAGGCCTGCATGATGATGCATCGCGTGCTGCTGCTCTCCGCCGTTTTGACGGCGGCGCTGCTTTTGCTGCCCCTCACCGCCCTGCGCGCCGGGGCGGATGGGCCGGACACCCCCTCCCCCGCGCCGGAGGAGCCCGCCGCATCAGGGGAGACCTCACAGCCGGAGGAGGCCCCCGCGCCGGAGGAGACGCCCACGGCAGAGGAGACCGCCGCACAGGAGGAAGCCCCCGTGCAGGAGGAAGCCCCTGTACAGGAGGAGGCGGGGCGGACGGTCCGCCTGCTCGGCGCGGACGGCGCGGTGCGGGAGACGGGGCTGGAGGACTATCTCTGGGGGGTGGTGGCGGCGGAGATGCCCGCCGCCTTCCAGCCGGAGGCCCTCGCGGCGCAGGCGGTGGCGGCGCGGACCTACGCCCTCTACCGCCTGGGGCACCCCGCCGCGGCCCATCCGGAGGCGGACCTCTGCTGCGACGGGGCCTGCTGTCAGGCGTGGATGAGCCGGGCCGAGCGCCTGGACGCCTGGCCGGAGGGGGACCGGGAGACCTACGCCGCGCGTCTCACCGCCGCCGTGGCGGACACACGGGGGAAATACCTCGCCTGGGAGGGGGAGCCGATCCTCGCCGCCTTCCACTCCTCCTCCGACGGGCAGACCCGCGCCGCCGCCGGGGTGTGGGGGCAGGAGGTCCCCTACCTCGTCTCCGTCTCCAGCCCGGAGGGGGAGGGGGACGCCCCGAACTATTACAGCGTGGTCACCATGACCGCCCGGGAGGCGGCGGAGCGGCTGCACAGCCGCTACCCCGGCCTCGCGCTGGAGGGGGACTGCGCGGCGTGGTTCGGGGACTTCACCTACGGGCCGGACGGGCTGCTCGCCTCGCTGACGGTGGGAGGGCAGGCGCTCACCGCACAGGAGGCGCGGGAGCTCTTCGACCTCCGCTCGGCCAGCTTCACCGTCTCCTGCGCGGGGGAGGAGATCACCTTCTACGTCACCGGCTACGGCCACGGGGTGGGGATGAGCCAGTACGGGGCGAACGTCCTGGCCAAAGCCGGGGAGGGCTGGGCGGACATCCTCGCCCACTACTACCCGGGGACCACGCTGGAGACGCTGGAGGGCGGCTGAGGGGGGGCGGCGGAAATGACAATGGATTGGGTCCTGCGGGGCAAACCCGGCGAGACCTTTTTGGACGCGCCGTCTCCCGTTTCTGCCGGGACGGCTCACACCGGGCCGCGGAGCACCGGGGCGAGCAGGACGCGGCCGGTGCCGCTGTAGACGTTCACCAGCCCCTCGCCCGAGGCGGCCGAGCCGATCAGCGAACGGCTGGAGCGCTCCACGGTAAAGCGCAGGCTGTTGCTCCAGGCGATGGCAAAGCTGCCGTCCACTCTGAGGACATCGTCCTTCAGGTCGATCACCACCAGCTCCTCCCGCGGGCAGGGGGACTCCAGGCAGAGGACGCCGCTGCCGCGGATGCCGAGGTTAAAGAGGCCCTCGCCCCCCGCCACGGCGGAGGAGAAGGTGGACCGGGCGACCGCCTTGTGCTGGAGGCGGGCGTCACAGGCGAGGAAGAGCCCGTCGTCCAGCACGATCTCCCCGTGCCAGTCCGCCAGGTCGATGAGCAGGATGTGCTTGTAGGTCGGCTCGAGGACCAGCGTACCGTCTCCGGTGTACTCCGGCTTGATGGCAGACTCGCCTGTGACCGAGCCGCGCACCGCCTTGCCGAAGAAGTCGCCTACGCCCTTGATGCCGGTGGTGGCGTTCACGTTGCCCACCGACCACTGCATCGCTCCGGCCTGGATGGTCACGCCGCCCGACTGGCCCAGCTCACAGACCACCTGACGCTTGCGCACGTTCATCTCATTGCAGTAATAGGCGAGGGCCGCCTCACTGGGCAGCACGCTCAGGTCGCGTTGGTACTCGATCACGGAGAACGGGCCGAGCCGGTCGATCACCTTGATGTCGTCGTTGTCCAGGAAATTGTGAATCTGATACATGGGAGCACGCTCCTTCTGCGCTCTGCGCGTCATTTCGCACCCGCTTTTGGCGAAGTGGCTGATCTTATGATACCAGTCTGCCCGACCGGACGCAACGGGATGAGCGTCCGGACACGAAATTTTAAGCAAAATTTAACCGCGGCCCATCGACGGCGGTCCGGTCTGTGCTATACTTGCGGGGAGAAAAGGCCCTCCGGAGTGCCGGGGGGCGGAATGGAGGCATCTGCAATGGAGGAACGCGGCAAGCTGCACACCGGGGAGCTTTACCTCCCGGGCGACGAGAGCATTATGGCCGAGCAGAACCGCTGTCTGGAGCGCCTGTGGGAGTTCAACCACACCCCGCCCACCGAGCCGGACCGGCGCGCCGCCCTGCTCCGGGCGCTCTTCGCCGGGATCGGCGAGGGCTGCTGGATCGAGCCGCCGCTGCACGCCAACTGGGGCGGCCACCACGTCCATTTCGGGCGCAACATCTACGCGAACTTCAATCTGACGCTGGTGGACGACACCCACATCTACGTCGGGGACGGCACGATGTTCGGCCCCAATGTGGTCCTCGCCACGGCGGGGCACCCCATCCTCCCCGCGCTGCGGGGGGAGGGCTATCAGTATAACCTCCCCATCCACATCGGCAAAAACTGCTGGCTGGGCGCGGGGGTGATCGTCCTGCCCGGCGTGACCATCGGGGACAACACGGTGGTGGGTGCGGGCAGCGTGGTCACCCGCGACCTCCCGGCAAATGTCGTCGCTGTGGGCAACCCCTGCCGTATCCTGCGCGCGGTGGACGAGCGCGACCGGGCGTATTACGTCCGCGGACGCGCCATCCCGCCTGAGCTGCTCTGAGTGACGAAAACCGGCCCCGCCGCTTTTCCAGCGGCGAGGCCATTGGCTAACATTTCGTGTGGTTTTCCCCGCCGTAGGGGCGCACCCTGTGCGCCCGCGTCTACGGAACCATTTACAGGCACCCCATGCGCCCCATCATCCGCCGATAGCCGGCACCTCGCCCGCGCCGTCCGCCTGCACGCCGGCCCAGTCACGGCAGAGGGACTCCAACGCGCCGGGCTGGCCGCTCTCCGTCCAGTCCACGGCGAGATCGCTCTCGATCCCCCAGGGAATCGGGTTTTCGCCGGTGTCGTACCAGAAGACCCAGACGGAGGTCCCGCCGGACTGCTCGATCTCCTCCAGCGTGAGCAGGATCTGGCTGCTCAGGGGCTGGTCTCCCAGAAGCGGCTCATAGCGGTTGGCGTCGCCCGCAAGCAGGAGGATGCCGCCCGCGGCCTCCTCCGTCTGAAAGGAGAGGACGTGCCCGCGGCTGGTGTCCTCCCGCGCGGTGCGGTACCACTCGGAGGTGACCACATTGCCCTGCAGCTCGTCCGGGTCGATGTGTGCGAGGGCGTAGGTGGCGCCCGCCTCCCCGTTGGAGGTGACCTCCTGGACGATGCTGCCCTCAAAGCTGGCCCCTCCGACGGTGGAAAACGAGATCAGCTGAAACACGATGAGCAGCGCAAAGGCCACAATCAGCGCGCCCACGACGGCCAGCACCACCCACAGCCGGTCTTTACGCCGCACGGGCGGGTGGACCTGGTCGGACGGATGGAGTTCGGTGCCGCAGTGGGGGCAGAGCTTCCACTCCGGCTGGGCGGCCTGGCCGCAGTTCGGACAGGAGGCCAGCAGCTGCGCCCCGCAGTAGGGGCAGCGGGCGAAGGAGCGCTCCACCGGCTGGCCGCACTGGCTGCACTGGTAGAGCGGGGCGCTCGGCCGGACGAGCAGGTAGATGATGAGCCCCATATAGCCGGGCACCAGGAGCACCACCAGCACCCAGAGCACGGCGTTCATCCCCCGCCGCCGCGCGTCGCGCGCGACATAGACGGCCAGGGCGATCAGGCTGCCAAACAGGAGCAGCAGAATCAGAAGTACAAAGATCAAAACATTGCCAACGGCTGCCATTGACGATCCCTCCTTACGATGGCGAATGCGGCCAGGGCGGCGAGCCCGGCCAGTTCACTGGCGACCAGCCCCACGGCGGCGGCGAGCCCCGCGGGCGTGGTCAGATAGGGGAGGAGCAGGACCCAGCAGGCGAGGTTGGAGAGCACGGCGAGCAGGGCGGTGAGCGCCAGGCAGAGGTTTCGCTGCCGCAGCGCCGCGCGCCGGTCGCGCTCGGCCTCCAGGGATTGCCGGGTGAGTGTGGGCGGGGTGTAGCGCTCAAAGTTCAGATTCATCGGTCAGCCACCTCCTGAGCTGGTCTCTGGCCCTCGCGAGCCGGGATTTGACCGTCCCCTCCGGCAATCCGAGCATGCGGGCGGTCTCTCTGATATCGTGTCCGGCGAAGTAGTACAGGATGACCGGCAGCCGCAGCCGGTCGGGCAGGCGCGCGAGCGCCTGGTGGAGCGGGCTGTAGTCCTCCGTCTCCGGTCCGGGGGCCTGCGCGAGCGCCCGGTCCTGCGCCTCCCACGAGGGGAAGGCGAGCACCGTTACCTGACGCCGCAGCCGCCGCAGCCGGTCGCGGTAGAGATTGACGCACACCCGCGCCGCCCACGGCTCAAAGGGCTGAGACGGGTCGTAGCGCGGCCACTGCTCGAGCAGGCGCAGCCAGGTGTCCTGATAGAGCTCCTCCGCCTCGCACCGGCTCCGGCACAGGTGCAGGCACAGGCCAAACAGCCGCCGCCCGTGCGTGCGGATATACTCGTCCATTCCATCACCCCTTTCCTGCTTCGGGCCCTTGCACCCATACATACGACAGGGAGGGGCGCGCGGTTCCCTCAGGGAGGAAAAAATTTTCGCCGCGCTGCGCAATATTGTCGGAGGGGGAGCGAAACAACCGCCTTGACCGCCTGCGCTGCGGGCGGCTATACTGAGGTCATCCAGACATCACCGCCCCTGTGCGGCCCCGGCTCAGAAAGGATGATCCGCTATGAAACTGCTCTCCGTCCACGACGCGGCCTTTGCCCCCTACGGTAAGGTGCTCTCCGGCCTCGACCTCACGAGCCTGCTCGATGCGCTCGCCCAGACCCCCATCCCGGAGGGCGTGGTCTATGAGGCGTCCGTCCCCGCCCTGGAGGCGACGGCGGCGAAGGAGGCCCTCCAGACGGTGGCCTTCGGCGAGCTGCCCATCCAGGTGGGCTACTGCAACGGCCACAACCACCTGCTCAACGCCGTGGAGTATCACCGCTGCTCCGAGCTGAACATCGCCGCGACGGACGCCATCCTCCTGCTCGGCCGCCAGCAGGACATCGGGGCGGACTTCACCTATGACACGGCCAGGATGGAGGCCTTCCTTCTCCCGGCGGGGACGGGGGTGGAGATCTACGGCACCACCCTGCACTACGCCCCCTGCGGCGTGGACGGCAAGGGCTTTCAGGTGGCCATCGTCCTGCCTGCGGGGACGAACGGACCGCTCCGTGCCGCCCACGGCGGCGAGGGGGAGGACCGCCTGCTCACCGCGAACAACAAGTGGCTGATCGGCCACGCGGAGGGCGGCCTGCCGGAGGGCAGCTTCCTCGGCCTGCGCGGGGAAAACCTCGACACGGAGAAGTAACACTGTTCTAGCAAGCATATCTTCCAGGCCCGCCCGTCTCCCCCACCGGAGGCGGGCGGTTTTCTCTGTCGGGACAGAAAATGCCCCGTCTCACGCGGAGACGGGGCATCAGACTGTCGAAAAGCATGTTTGGCATGATAAAAGCCAGGTAAAAATTCAGAAAGCCCTCCGCAGGAGTTTTGTTGCGCAGCAACAAAATAAAGTGCAATCTCGTTTTTGGGACGGGCACCCCCAAGGGGCCTCCTCTTGCCCCTGCGGGGCAATTCACCTTGTTGTACCGGCCCAAAAACACAGGGAGGCCGGGAGTGTGCCCCGCAGGGGCGCGCGGGTCGGCCGCATATTTCGAACAAAATCGCAGATTTTGTTCGAGCGTGCCGGCCTTTGCCGGCACGCAGGTGCCCCGTCTCACGCGGAGACGGGGCTTGACAGATGATTTCAGGTCTTCTTCTGGAAGACGTGGCCGCAGCTGCGGCAGGTGACGGAGATGCGGTTTTTCCCCTTCGGGACGCGCAGGCGCGCGCCGCAGTTGGGGCAGCGGAAATAGACGTGGTCGCGGTCACGCATCTGGTTGCGCGTGCGGCGGAAGCCCTGCATCAGCGGCTCGATCAGGGCGGTGAAGCGGTCATTCTCCCGGCGGCGCGCGGCGTAGTTGCGCGAGAACATGCGGAAGATGGACCAGAGCATGGCGGCATAGCCGATCGCCCACAGCACAGTGCTCAGCCAGGCGATGGGGACAAACTGACTGATCAGCCAGAGGACCAGTCCGGCGCTCACCAGAAACAGGCCCAGTGCGTCTGAGCCATAGCGTCCGTACAACAGACGGCTGAAAAAATTACGAATCAAGGAAAAGACTCCTCACATGCCCGGAAAGGCGGCAGTTTTGATACCACTATCATAGCGCACGGGAGGAGAAAGGTCAATCTTTCAGTCGTAAAATAATTGTGAATACTCTTGCCGCGGCGGGCCAAATCCCGTATACTGAATCTGTAAAGTGATTTTGCAAAGGGGGAGTATCCATGCCGTCGAGCCGTGTGGACAAGGAGAACTACTATCTCAACATCGCAGAGACCGTGCTCGAGCGGTCCACCTGCCTGCGCAGGCGGTACGGGGCGATCATCGTCAAGGACGACGAGGTGATCGCCACCGGCTACAACGGCGCGCCGCGGGGACGCAAGAACTGCATCGACCTCGGCCGCTGCACCCGCGAAGAGCTGCGCATCCCCTCCGGCCAGCGCTATGAGCTCTGCCGCAGCGTCCACGCCGAGGCCAACGCCATCATCTCCGCCGCCCGCAGCGAGATGCTGGGCGCGACGCTCTACCTCGCCGGGCGGGACGGGCAGACCGGCGCGCTCCTGCACGACACCACCTGCTGCTCCATGTGCCGCCGCCTGGTGATCAACGCGGGGATCGCCCGGGTGGTGGTGCGCAACACAGAGACGGAGTACACCGTGGTCCCCGTGCACGACTGGGTGGAGCAGGACGACACCATTCCGGAGGAGGCCGGCTGCCGGGGCTGAGCGCCCCTGCCACGCGCGCTCACGGCCGCAGATGAAAGCGCTCCATCCAGGCGTTGAGCTGGATGAGCCAGGCGAGCATCTGCGGCCCCGCCATGAGCTGGCCGAACCACGGCCGCCCATAGTCCCCCGCCCCGGCGAGCAGGCCGGTCTCCAGCGCCCTTTTGTCCACCAGGTCGTGGAGGGGGGCGTTCGGGCCGGCAAGCACATCGCGCAGCCGCTCGCGCACCAGCGCCTCGAAGAGGGGGTTGTGCGTCTTGGGATAGGGGGACTTGGGCCTGCTGCGCACGTCCTCCGGCAGCAGGCCCCGCGCCGCCTCGCGCAAAATCTGCTTGCGCACCCCGCCGCGGCTCTTGATCGCCCAGGGGATGTTCCAGACGTACTGCACCAGATGGTGGTCGCAAAACGGCACCCGGACCTCCAGACCGGAGTGCATGCTCATCCGGTCCTTTCGGTCCAGGAGCTGCCCCATAAACCAATTCAGATTCAGCCAGGCGATCTCCCGTCTTCTGGCCTCTGCCCGGTCCTCCCCCTCCAGGCGGGGGGTGGCGGCGGCGCACGCGCGGCAGCGCTCCCTGGCGTAGTCCTCCAGCGCGAGGGACTGCGCCACCTCCGGGCGGAGGACGGCGGTGCGCGCGGCGAAGTCGATGGACCAGGGGAAGGTCTCGCAGTTCATCAGCTCCGGCCGGTGGAACCAGGGATAGCCGCCGAAGACCTCGTCGGCGCACTCGCCCGAGAGGGCCACCGTGTGCCGCTTTCGGATCTCCTCGCAGAAGAAGAGAAGGGAGGCGTCCAGGTCCCCCATGCCGGGGAGGTCGCGGGCCTCCATCGCCTCTTCCAGCCGCGTGGCCAATGTCTCCTGCGTGCAGGTGAGCACGCGGTGCCGGGTGCCGAAGTGGCCGCTCATCCGCTCCACCCACGGCCAGTCGGCGTCCGGCTGGAAGGCGGAGGGGCGGAAGAAGTCGCGGTTGCCGGTGTAGTCAAAGGAATAGGTCTCCAGCGGCGCGCGCCCCTGTTCCCGATAGGCGAGGGCGGCGACGGCGGTGATCACGGAGGAGTCCAGCCCGCCGGAGAGCAGGGTGCACAGCGGCACGTCGCTCACCAGCTGGCGGCGGATCGCCCCGGCGAGCAGCTCGCGCACCTGCGCGGCCGTCTCCTCATAGCCCTCCGGATGGGGCAGGCTGCGCAGGTTCCACCACCGGGAGAGGGCGCTCCCCTCCGCCGTCCGCAGGAGCAGGCAGCCGGGCGGCACCTCGTGCACGCCGGCAAAGACCCCGTGCCCCGGCGTCCTGGCCGGGTTGATCGCCAGCAGCTCCTGCCAGGTCTCGCGGTCGGCGCGCGGCGTCAGGCCGGGATAGCGAAAGAGCGCCTTCGGCTCGGAGGCGAAGACCAGCGCATCCCCAACCCGGGCATAGAAGAGCGGCTTGACCCCGAAGCGGTCGCGCAGGAGCAGGAGGCGTTCCCCGTCCCAGAAGGCGAAGGCGAAGATGCCCTCCAGATGCTCCCCCACCGCCGGGCCGTACTCCATGCAGGCGTGCAGCAGCACCTCGGTGTCCGACCGGGTGGAAAAGCGGTGCCCCAGCGCCGCGAGCTGGCCGCGCAGGCGGTCCGTGTTGTACAGCTCCCCGTTATAGCACAGGGCGCAGGTGACGCCGTCGCGGGCGAAGGTCATCGGCTGCCGGCCCTGGGCGGGGTCGATGACCGCCAGACGGCGGTGGGCGAGGACGCAGGCCCCGCTCTGCCACAGGCCCTCGTCGTCCGGCCCGCGCCGGGCGAGGGCGGCGGCCATCTCCCGCCCCACCTCCGCCCACTCCGGCGCGCGGTTGTCCCGGGTGAAGTCACAAAATCCGGCGATCCCACACATAGACAGACCTCCCATTCCGTTTGCCCAGTCTATGCCGGGCTGGGGGAGGGGGTGCGGGCTTGACGGCGGCGGCGGGGCCTGCTATCCTGAGAACAGATGGATGACACGGGAGACCTGTGAGAGGAGGGACTGCTGTGCGGGGAAAACTGCTGCTCCGGGCGGGGAGAAGTCTCCTGACCGGACTGGTCCTGATGGGCCTGCTCCTGTTTGGAAGTGCCGGGACAATTGCCTTTCCGCGCGGCTGGGCGCTTCTGGCCCTGTTTGCCGTTCCGACGGCGCTGATCGGGCTGCTGCTCGGGCGGTACGCGCCTGAGCGCCTGGAAAAACGGCTGCGGATGCGCGAGACAGAGCGGGCGCAGCGATTGGTCGTCGCCCTGTCCGGACTGATGCTGACAGCCGGGCTGGCCGTAGCGGGACTGGACGCCCGGTTTGGCTGGACGCCGCTGCCCGTCTGGCTCTCCGTCGCGGCGGGGGCGCTGCTGCTGGCGGGCTACGCGCTCTATGGCGAGGTGCTGCGGGAGAACGCGTTTCTCTCCCGGAGCGTGGAGCTGCAGGAGGGGCAGCGCCTGATCGACACCGGCCTCTACCGCGCCGTGCGCCACCCGATGTATCTGGCGACGGTGCTGATCTTTCTGGCCATTCCGCTGGTGCTCGGCTCCGGCGTGGCCTTTCTGATCTTCCTGCCCTACCCGGCGCTGATGGCGCTGCGGATCGAAAACGAGGAGAAGCTGCTCCGGGCCGGGCTGGAGGGGTACGAGGCGTACTGCCGGCGGGTCAGATACCGGCTGATCCCCTATCTCTGGTGAGACAAAAAGACCGCAGGAGGCGTATCATGCGCATCTCCTGCGGTCTCTCTGCGTTCTGATGGGCCGGTGCGGCGCTCAGGGGGTCATCTGACCTCCAGCACCGCGCCCTTGTCGGCGGAGCTGACCAGGCTGGCATAGCGGGCGAGGTAGCCCGTCTTGATCCTGGGCTCGGGGCAGACCCAGGCGGCGCGGCGGGCGGCCAGGACGTCCTCCGGGACCTCGAGGGTGATGGAGTGGTTGGGGATGTCGATGGAGATGGTATCCCCCTCCTCCACGAGGCCGATCATGCCGCCGGAGGCGGCCTCCGGGGAGACGTGGCCGATGGAGGCCCCGCGGGTCGCGCCGGAGAAGCGGCCGTCGGTGATGAGGGCCACGCTCTCGCCCAGGCCCATGCCGCAGATGGCGGAGGTGGGGTTGAGCATCTCGCGCATGCCGGGGCCGCCCTTGGGGCCCTCGTAGCGGATGACCACCACGTCGCCCGGACGGATGCCGCCGGCGTAGATCACGGAGATGGCCTCCTCCTCGCTGTCAAAGACGCGGGCGGGGCCGGTGTGCTGCATCATCTCAGGGGCCACGGCGGACTGCTTGACCACGCAGCCGTCGGGGGCGAGGTTCCCGAAGAGGACGGCGATGCCGCCGGTGGCGAGGAAGGGGTTTTCGATGGGCCGGATCACCGACGGATCGCGGTTGACGGCGCACGCGATGTTCTCCCCCACCGTCTTGCCGGTGACCGTCATGAGACCGGTGTGCAGCAGCCCGGCGTCCGCCAGCTCCTTCATCACCGCCCAGACGCCGCCGGCCCGGTCGAGGTCCTCCATAAAGGTATCCCCGGCGGGGGCGAGGTGGCAGAGATTGGGGGTCCGGGCGGAGAAGCGGTTGGTCTGGTGCAGGTCGATCTCAATGCCGCACTCGTGGGCGATGGCGGGCAGGTGGAGCATGGTGTTGGTGGAGCAGCCCAGGGCCATATCCACGATCTCGGCGTTCTGGAAGGCCTCCTCCGTCATGATGTCGCGCGGGCGGATATCCCGGCGGACCAGCTCCATCACCTGCATCCCGGCCTCCTTGGCCAGACGGATGCGGGCGGAGTAGGGGGCGGGGATGGTGCCGTTGCCCCGCAGGCCCATGCCGATCGCCTCGGTGAGGCAGTTCATGGAGTTGGCGGTGTACATGCCGGAGCAGGAGCCGCAGGAGGGGCAGGCGGACTGCTCATAGTCGCGCACGCCCGCCTCGTCCAGTGTCCCGGCGTGGTAGGCCCCCACCGCCTCGAACATGTGGCTCAGGCAGGTGCGGCGGCCGTCCTTCAGGTGACCGGCGAGCATCGGGCCGCCGGAGACAAAGATGGTGGGCACGTTCACCCGCGCGGCAGCCATCAGCAGGCCGGGCACGTTCTTGTCGCAGTTGGGGATCATCACCAGGCCGTCAAACTGGTGGGCGATCGCCATCGCCTCGGTGGAGTCGGCGATCAGGTCACGGGTGACGAGGGAGTACTTCATGCCGATGTGGCCCATCGCGATGCCGTCGCAGACGGCGATGGCGGGGAACTCGATGGGGGTGCCCCCGGCGGCGCGGACGCCCGCCTTGACCGCCCCGGCGATCTTGTCCAGATTCATGTGGCCGGGCACGATCTCGTTGTAGGAGCAGACCACGCCGATGAGCGGGCGGCGCATCTCCTCGTCGGTCAGGCCGAGCGCGTAGAACAGGGAGCGGTTGGGCGCGCGCTCCACGCCCTTGGTCACGTTGTCAGAGCGCATAAGAAAGTCTCCTTGTGTTTGGATTTTCGCAGCGGGCCGAGACCCGGAGGATACCGGACCGCCTCCGCGCGCGGCCGGGACGGTCCGGTATCCCCCCGGAATGGGGCGGCCTGTCTCCTGTGCGGGGCAGGCCGCCCGGCTGTTCCGGGAAATGGGGGCAGCTAAAATCAGTTCGACGCGGCGTCCAGGCCCTTGTCGCCCTCGGCGCCGTCCTTCCAGAGCATGTTGTCGCGCAGCTCCTTGCCGATGATCTCCATCGGGTGCTTGGCCAGCTGGGCGCGCTTGGAGTTGAAGAAGCAGCGGCCGTTCTTGTTCTCAGCGATCCACTTGCCGGCGAAGGTGCCGTCCTGGATGTCGGAGAGGACCGCGCGCATGTTCGCCTTGATCTGGTCATGCGGCAGCACGCGGGGGCCGGAGACGTACTCGCCAAACTCGGCGGTGTCCGAGATGGAGTAGTTCATCGCGGCGATGCCGCCCTTGTTGATCAGGTCGATGATGAGCTTCATCTCGTGGATGCACTCGAAGTAGGCGTTCTCCGGGTCGTAGCCCGCCTCGACCAGGACCTCGAAGCCGCACTGCATCAGGTCGACCACGCCGCCGCAGAGGACGGTCTGCTCGCCGAAGAGGTCGGTCTCGGTCTCGATGTCCATGGTGGTCTCCATGATGCCGGCGCGGGCGCCGCCGATGCCGGCGATATAGGCCAGGGCGGTCTGACGGCAGTGGCCGGTGGCGTCCTGCTCCACGGCGATCAGGCAGGGCACGCCCTTGCCGTTCACATAGGTGCCGCGCACGGTGTGGCCCGGGCCCTTGGGGGCGGCCATGAACACGTCCACGTCAGCGGGGGGCACGATCTGCTTGTAGCGGATATTGAAACCGTGGGCAAAGGCGATGGCGTTGCCCGCCTCCAGGTTGGGGGCGACGGACTCGGCGTAGATCTGGGCGGCGCGCTCGTCGTTGACCAGCATCATGATGATGTCCGCCTGCTTGGCGGCCTCGGCCACGGTGTAGACCTCAAAGCCGTCCTCCTGGGCCTTCTGGAAGCTCTTGCCCGGACGGACGCCGATGATCACGTCGCAGCCGGAGTCGCGCAGGTTGAGCGCATGGGCATGACCCTGAGAGCCGTAACCGATGATGGCAATCTTCTTACCGTCCAGATTGGACAGGTCACAGTCCTTCTCATAGTACATTTTTGCCATAGCTGTATTCCTCCTTGAGCTTTGTCTGCTCATATATTGTGCTACGCCCTCGTTCGATGGCGATAGTACCGGTGCGGACCACCTCGAGAATGCCGAAGTCGCGCAGCAGCTTCTGGAAGGCGGTGGTCTTGTCGCTGTCGCCGAAGACGGCGACGGTCAGGGTCTCGCGGCTGACGTCGATCACATTGGCCCGGAAGATATCGGCCATCTGGAGCACCTCGCCGCGGGTGCTGGGGTCCTTGGCGAGGACCTTGATGAGGGCGAACTCGCGCTGGATGGAGCTCTGCGCGTCCAGCACCTTGACGGAGAGGACGGGCAGCAGCTTGCGGCACTGGGCCGCGATCTGGTCAATCATCAGCTCGTCGCCCAGGATGACGATGGTGATGCGGGTGATGCCGGGGTCGTTCGTCTCTCCCGAGGCGATGGACTCGATGTTGTACCCCTTGCGGGAGAACAGCCGGGAGACCTGGGAGAGCACGCCGGGGATGTCCCTGACCAGCAGGGAGAGGGTGTACTGCTTCACTTCGGTGTCAAACTGCCGTTTCATGCCTGCTCCCTCCTCACTTGACCAGGAAATCGGTGATGTGCGCCCCGCCGGGGACCATCGGGCGGACCATCTCGTCGATGTCGAGCATGCAGTCGATCACATAGCCGCAGCCGCAGGAGAGGGCCTCCGCCATCGCCTCGCGCATCTCCTCCACGTTGCGCACCCGCTTGCCCCGGAGACCGTAGGCCTCCGCCAGCTTGACGAAGTCGGGGCCGCGGTCCAGGGTGGTCTCGGAGTAGCGCTGGTGATAGATCAGGTTCTGCCACTGGCGGACCATGCCGAGGGTGCCGTTGTTGAAGACGACGGAGATGATGGGCAGGTGATAGTGCTCCACCGTGGTCAGCTCGTGGCAGTTCATCCGGAAGCAGCCGTCGCCGGTGGTGTGGATGACCACCTTGTCGGGGTTGCCCATCTTCGCGCCGATCGCCGCGCCCAGGCCGAAGCCCATCGTGCCGAAGCCGCCCGAGGTGAGGAGCTGGCCGGGATAGTCAAAGTGGAAATACTGGATGGTCCACATCTGGTTCTGTCCCACGTCGGTGGCGACGATGGCGTCCTCCGGGGCCATGCGGCGGATGACGTCGAGCACCTGCTGCGGGGTGAGGCGCCCCTCCTCCTCCGCGCAGCGGCGCTTGCGCAGGGAGAGGATGCGCTCCTTCCACTCCGGGTGGCTGTACTGGCCGATCTTGCCGTTGAGCAGCTCGAGCACACGGTGGGCGTTGCCGATGATGTGGTGGTCGGTGAGCACGTTCTTGTCGATCTCCGCCCGGTCGATGTCGATCTGGACGATCTTCGCCTGGCTGGCAAAACTGGCCGGGTCGAGGGCCACGCGGTCGGAGAAGCGGCAGCCGACGGCGATGAGCAGGTCGCACTCGCTGCAGGCGGTGTTGGACGCCTCCGAGCCGTGCATCCCGATCATGCCGGTGGTGAGGGGGTGCGAGCCGGGGAAGCCGCCGCCGCCCATCACGGTGATGGCCACCGGGCAGTCCATCCGCCCGGCGAACTCCAGGAACTCCTTATCCGCCCGGCCGCGGACCACGCCGCCGCCGCAGATGAGGAAGGGCCGCTCGGCCTGGCGGATCATCTCCACCAGGATGTCGATGTCCTCCGGGTCGGGGTCGGGGGCCTTGAGGCCGTGGCTCTGGTTGAGCTCGCGCACGCTGCCCCAGGTGCGGTTTTCATACCAGGGGATGAACTCATATTCGATCATCTCGGACGGGGCGGTGACGTTTTTCAGAAAGTCGATGAGCACCGGCCCGGGCCGCCCGGTCGCGGCGACGGCGAAGGCCTGGCGCATGATGTCCGGGATGGACTGCGCGTCGCGCACGAGGTAGGTGGCCTTGGTGATCGGCATGGCGATGCCGGTGATGTCCACCTCCTGGAAGGAGTCCTTGCCCAGCAGCGGCTCGGTGACGTTGCAGGTGATGAACACGACGGGCGAGGAGTCCATATAGGCCGTGGCGATGCCGGTGGTCAGGTTGGTCGCCCCCGGGCCGGAGGTGGCAAAGCACACCCCCACCTTGCCGGTGGAGCGCGCGTAGCCGTCGGCGGCGTGGGCGGCGCCCTGCTCGTGGGCGGTCAGGATATGGGTGATCTTGTCGCGGTAGTTATACAGCTCGTCATAGACGTTGAGGATGGTGCCGCCGGGATAGCCGAAGACGGTGTCCACCTCCTGCTCGAGCAGGCACTCGATGATGGCCTGGGTAGCGCGGATCTTCAAAGGTATCGTTCCTCCCTTTATGTTGGCTCTCTCGTCAAATCTTCCCGCCGCCCTTGTGCAGGGCGATCACGCCGGTGCGCACCAGCTCCATGATGGAGAAGGGGCGGAGCATCGCCTCAAAGGTGGCGATCCGCTCCGGGGTGTCCGACAGCTCCAGCGTCAGCGAGTGGGGGGAGATGTCCGCCACGCGGGCGCCCATCAGCTCGCAGATGGTCATGATATCCTGGCGGGTCTTGTTCGTCGCGTTCACCTTGATGAGCACCAGCTCGCGGCCGATCAGGCGGCTCTCCTCGATGGTGCGGACCTTGATGACGTCCACCAGCTTGTTGAGCTGCTTTTCCACCTGCTCCATGACGCTGTTGCCGCTGTCGACGATGATGGTGATGCGGGAGATGGTGGGGTCCTCCGTGGTGCCGACGGCGAGGGACTCGATATTAAACGCGCGGCGGGCAAAGAGGCCCGTGATGCGGTTGAGCACGCCGGCCTGATTTTCCACCAGAACGGAGATGGTCTGTTTCATGAAGTGCCTCCTTCCAGTTATCTCTGCGTCGGTTCCGCCGCAGCTCAGTCGTTCGTGCCGGCCTGGGGGTCGGTCTTGCAGATGAGCAGGAAGCAGCCGGGCGCGCGGAGCATCTCGTCCAGCGCCCCGTCCACCTCCGCCTCGTCGTCCACCACCCGGCTGGGGATGCCGTAGGCGGCGGCGATGGCGCCAAAGTCGGGCGAGCCGTCCAGCGCGACGCCGAAGGGGCCGGCGGGATAGGCGGAGGTGCACTGGATCTGCCGCACCAGGCCGAGGTAGTTGTTCTGGAAGAGGACGATCTTGATGTCCATCCGGGCCGCACAGACGGCGGCCAGCTCGTTGAACGACATCTGGAAGCTGCCGTCGCCGCAGATGACCACCGTCTGCCGCCCGGGCTGGGCGACCTTCACGCCGATGGCGCAGGGGAGGGAGTAGCCCATCGTCCCCAGGCCGCCCGAGGTGAGAAAGCGCAGGCCGTTGAGCGGCAGGTGCTTGCAGGCCCAGATCTGGTTCTGCCCGACGTCGACGCACACGGCGGCGTCCGGCCGCAGCCGCGCGCCCAGCTTGCGCAGCACCAGGCCGGGGAAGACATACCCGTCCTTGTGCGGGAAGGTGCGCGAGAGCTCCTCCCGGCGCATCTGCTGGAGGGTGGGCAGCCACTGGTGGGGCTGGCCCTTGGGGTCGAGGAGGAGGATCTGCTTCAAAATCACCCGCACATCGCCCACCAGGGGGATGGCGGTGCGCATGTTCTTGCCGATCTCCGCCGGATCGACGTCGATATGGATGGTGGCCATCCGCCGCTGGATCTCCATCGGGGAGAGGATGGCGCGGTCGGCGGCCCGGCAGCCCACCATGATGAGCAGGTCCGCCTTGGCCAGGGCCTTGTTCGCGCAGGCGTTGCCGTGCGCGCCGATCATGCCCATATTGAGCGGGTGGTTGGTCGGCAGGAGGGAGAGGCCCATCATCGTCGTCACGACGGGGATATTGGTCCGCTCGGCCAGCTCGCGCAGCTCACGCCGCGCCCCGGCGAGGAAGACGCCGCCGCCGCCGCAGATGACCGGCTGGCGCGCCTCGGCGATGGCGGAGACCACTTTTCGAATTTGCAGGTCGTTGCCGCGCACGCTGGGCTTGTAGCCGCGGATGGAGACCGTCTCCGGATAGGCAAAGGGGCCGTCGAGCTCCTGCTCCTGCACGTCGCTCGGCAGGTCGATGAGCACCGGGCCGGGCCGTCCGGTGGAGGCGATGTGGAAGGCCTCCTTCACGATGCGGGGGATGTCGTTGGCGTTTTTCACCAGATAGCTGTGCTTGGAGAAGGGGGCGCAGGCGCCGGTGATATCCACCTCCTGGAAGATATCCCGCCCGAGCAGGCGGCTGGGCACCTGGCCGGTGATGGCGACCATCGGGATGGAGTCCATATAGGCCGTGGCGATGCCGGTGATCAGGTTGGTCGCCCCCGGGCCGGAGGTGACCATGCACACGCCCACCTTGCCGGTCACCCGGTAATAGCCCGAGGCCATGTGGCCGGCGTTCTGCTCCGTGCGCACCAGCGTATAGCCGATCTCCGGGGCGTTTGCCAGCGCGTCCACCGCCGAACAGATCGTCGCGCCCGCATAGCCGAACATGTGCTCGACGTGTTCTCGTTTCAGGCTCTCGATCAATGCCTGTGCTCCAGTCATGGAACCGTCACCTCCATTGGTATTTTTGAACCGGAGCCCCCGCCCCGGTCGTTGTCAAACAGGCCCAAAGCGGCAAAAAACGCCCCGTCCCGCAATTAGGACGAAGCGTCACAACTCCGTGGTACCACCTAAATTCATGGATGCCCCATGAGCACTCCCATGCACTCACTCTCTCTGTAACGGGAGAACCCCGTCTGAGCCTACTGAGAGGCGCGCCTCGGTTCGGTCAGCTGCTCCCGGGAGACCTTCGGTCCGGACTGCGCGGGCGCTCGCAGCAAAGCGCGCCCTCTCTGAGCCGCAGCGGACGGACTTACTTTGCCCGATCCTCGCATTTGAAAGTAAAAACTATATTAGCGGTTGGCAGGGACTTTGTCAAGAGGAAATGAGAAAAAAGCCTGCGCTTGCGCGATGCCGGGCCGCGCAGAGGGACGCGCCGGACGGCGGAAACCGGGCCGCCCGCCCGTCCGGCGCGCGCGGAGGGGGTTCAGAGCGCCCGGCAGGGGATGCCCAGCCCCTCCAGCATCCGGGCAAATCCGGCGCCATCCATCGGCATCCGCCTGGCCAGCGCCTCCGGTAGGGTCTCCGCCCCGCCGAGGGCGCGCAGCAGCCGCTCCCCGCCGGCGGCGTCAAACGTGCAGCCGCCGGCCTCCCCGTCAAAGCGGTACCGCTGCACCGTCCTGTCCGGGGCGCAGAACACCGAGAGGCACTCCGGCCCCTCCAGCGAGAGGGCCTGCTTCGTCAGCGGGGTGTAGCGCGCCCCACCTCCCGCAGCGGGGGCATCGGCCCGGGCGGCGTGTTGGGCGCCTTCTCCTCCGGCGCGGGGGACGGCTGCGGGGGCTGGTCCGGCCCCACCACCGCGTCAAAGAGCTGGTCCGCCATCTGTTCGAGCACGTCGCGCAGCTCCAGATGGTCGAGGTCGAAGGCGGCGGCCACCGCCTCCGTCCCCAGCCAGGCGCCCAGGAGATTGCCGCAGATGGCCCCGGTGGAGTCGCTGTCCCCCTTGTGGTTGACGGCGGCCCGGATGGCGGCGGCAAAGTCGTCCTGATGGCGCACGGCGCAGAAGACGGCGATCGCGAGCGCCTCCTCCGCCACCCAGCCCTCGCCGAGGGCGTGGATGCCGTCCAGATCGCCCACGGAGGGGTCCAGGGCCAGCCGGACCGCCTCCTTCAGCAGGGCGCGCAGCTCCGCATCTCCCGGGAAGCCGATCTGGGAGACGGCCTCCTCCAGGCGGTACCCGCGCTCCGGACGGTGCTGTACGATTTCGAACACGATCTGCGCCAGAGCGGCGGAGCTGGCTGCGGCCATCGGGTGGCCGTGGGTCATCCAGGCGTCCACCACGGCCAGTACATAGCAGTCCTTCCGGGATACCGCCAGCCCGAAGGGGGCGGCGCGCATCACCGTGCCGCAGCCCTTGCTGTTGTTGTCCGCCCGGTATCCCGGCCAGATGTGGTCCGGGCCGTCGATGATGGACGACAGGCAGGTGTTCCCAGGCGCGCGCAGGGCGTGCATCCGCCGGTCCCGATAGACCCACATCTTGGGATGCGCCGGGTCTTCCATCCGGCTGGTGTCCCCCTGGGTCCCCAGCCACTCCTGCCAGGCCGTCCACAGGCTGTCGCTCAGAGACGCCCTGTGCTCCCTGGCGTACACGATGGCGTTGGCGGCAAAGAGGGTCATCTGCGTGTCGTCCGAGATGGGGGCGGGATTGCCCGCCTGTTCCAGCGTCTGGATGCCCTGCGGGCCGTACTTCTTCCAGATGGCCGTCTCGCGGAGAAACTCCACCGGATAGCCCAGCGCGTCTCCCACCGCCCCGCCGAGCAGGCAGGCGCGGTAGCGGTCGCGCATCACCTCGCGTGCGCTGGACGTTTGCGGCGTCTTCCGCTCCGGCATGGAGTGGGGCTCTCTGGTACAGCGGTCAGACAAGTGAAACACTCCTTCCATTGTGAAAAGATGGGGGCAGTCCGCCCGTATTACAGACACAATGATACCAGAACCGCAGCCGTTTATCCACCCTTTTTCGCGCGATGGGGCAGACAGAACAGCCCCCTGCCGCAGTATGTGCGGCAGGGGGCTGGGCAGACTGTCGAAAAACTACGCTGAGACTTCCGCGATAGAGCAGCGGGGGTGCCCAGGAGGGGGCAAAGGGCCCCCTTCGCGTGCAGTCAAAACCGTTTTTGGAACTTCAAAGAAGTTTCAAAAACGGACTCAGCGTGGCAAAAAGACTTTTTTGACACGCTGCAGCCCCCTGCCGCAGTACGTGCGGCAGGGGGCCTGGGATTGCTTCTTATTTCAGGAAGCCGTTGATGATCTGGGCCTCCGCCTCCTCCTCGGTCAGGCCGAGGGTCATCAGCTTGATGAGCTGCTCGCCGGCGATCTTGCCGATGGCGGCCTCGTGGATCAGGCTGGCGTCCACATGGTTGGCGGTGAGCTCCGGGATGGCGCGCACCTGGGCGTGATCCATGATGATCGCATCGCAGGCGCTGTGGCCGCTGCAGGCGGTGTTGCCGTTGATGGCGGCCTGGAAGAGCTGGACCGACGCATCCCGCGCGACCGAGCGGGAGACGACGTCGGTGCTCGACCCCACCCCGTTGAGGTCGACGTTGAAGCGGGTCTCGGCGTACTGCTGCCGGTCGGTCATCAGCTTCTCCTTCACGATGAAGGTGGCGTTGGCGGCGAGGTCGCCCCGCGTCTCGCGCACGGTGCGGTCCACCCCCCTGATCTGGGTGGTGTCCATCTCCAGACAGGCGCCCTCCTCGAGGTGGACGATGGTGACGGGGTTCATCTCCACCTCGCCCTTGTCGTCCGCCGCGCCGTAGTGGCGCTCGACGTACTTCACCCGGGCGTTTTTGCCGACATAGAAGGTGTGCACCCCGTCGTGGGCGGTGGACTGGTCCCCGCAGTTGTGGATGCCGCAGCCGGCGACGATGACCACGTCGCAGTCCTCCCCGATGTGGAAGTCGTTGTACACCAGGTCCTTCAGCCCGGTCTGGGAGAGGACGACGGGGATGTGCATACTCTCATGCTTCGTGCCGGGGGCGATATAGATGTCGATGCCCGGCTTGTCGGTCTTGGGGACGATGGTGATGTGCTCGCTGCTGGCCACCATGGCGGACTGGCCGTTCACCCGCAGGCTGAAGGCGCCCTCGGGCACCTCGTGCAGCTCAGCGACCTGCTCCAGGAGCTGGCGCTGCAGCGGGTCGATCTTCAGGGTTTGAAAGGTCTTCTTTTCTGCCATGGAATGTCACCTCACTGTTTTCCGCCGCAGCAGCCCTCCGGGCAGTTGCGCCCATAGAGCAGGCCGGGCAGAATCTCGTCCTTGGGCCCGTGCTGGCGGATGCGTCCGTCGGCCAGGACCACGATCTCGTCCGCGATATTCAAAATCCGCTCCTGGTGGGAGATGATGAGGATGGTGCCCTGGATCTCCTCGTGCAGTTTTTCAAACACGCGGATCAGGTTCTGAAAGCTCCACAGGTCGATGCCGGCCTCCGGCTCGTCAAAGAGGGTGAAGCGGGTGCCGCGGGCGAGGACGGTGGCGATCTCGATGCGCTTGAGCTCGCCGCCGGAGAGGGAGTCATTCACCTCGCGGTTGATATAGTCCGCCGCGCACAGCCCCACCTCGGAGAGGTAGCCGCAGGCGGCCTTGACGGACAGGCGGCGCTGGGCAGCCAGGTCGAGCAGGGTCTTGACGGTGATCCCCTTGAAGCGCACCGGCTGCTGAAAGGCGTAGCTGATGCCGCGCCGGGCGCGCTCGGTGATGCTCAGATGGGTGATCTCCTCCCCGTCCAGGAGGATCTGCCCCCCGGTGGGTGTGACGATGCCCGCAATGACCTTGGCAAGCGTACTCTTGCCGCCGCCGTTCGGGCCGGTGAAGGCGATAAAGCGGTTGTCCAGCGTCAGGTTGATGTCCTGCAGGATCTCCTTATTCTGGCCGTCGTCCTCCACCTGGTAAGAGATGTGTCTCAGTTCCAGCATAGTATATTCTCCTCCTCCGGCCGCACATGCCGCCGGATCCAGTATAACCAGATTTGCCGCTGTGTCCGGGCCTGTCCCGAAAACCGGCATCTCGTGTCAGTATAACACACGTTTCCCCCCTTGTCATCTGCCTTTTCCGCCGGAAAGCGCAGGAACAGGGCGGGTGCTGCACCTCCTCTGCGCTGGCTGCCGCCAACTGCCCCTTTGTGGACTTGCCGCCCGAAAACACCTTGCGCTGTAAGCTGTTTCCGTTCAGCAAGTTTATAGCAAGGCAGTAAGAAATGCGATTTTGTCACGAAGTAGCACACAAGGACTTGATAGCCAGCAATTTGGTACTCCGCAAAAATAATTTGTATACGGTTATTAAAAGACTTGACTATCACTAATGCGTGTGGTATATTTATATCATGAAGAGCGAAATACATCACATTGCAGCAGGAGGATAGTTTATGAAATCAAAACGCTATTTATATGGACTTATGGGCTTGCTCTCTCTATTGGGTTTTATTGGTATTTTCACAGAATCAAAGTATTTTCTTGCTTTCTTTGCCTTTGCAGTTGATTTTGAGTTTTTCTTTATCAAATCAGATGAAATGGTGGAGGAATACATGAATAAGTCAGCTTCACGCGCATTTTATTGCGGAATGATTTCCGTGGCACTTGTTTCCTTTATCTGTTTCTTTGCTGGGTTAAAAGAAGAAAAGGAAGCGCTGATAATAGGTCTTGCATCTGGATGGGCGGCATCCGTTATAATCTATGCTTTATCTGTTGCTTATTACGGCTTCAAAGAAAAATGGGGGCTGGAAAATGATAAAGAATAGAATTAAGGAGTATCGAGCCAAGTATGATATGAAGCAAGAAGACTTGGCAAAGTTGGTGGGCGTTCGCAGAGAAACCATAGGGAATTTGGAAAAGGGCAGATATAATCCATCGCTGGTATTAGCGTGGAATATAGCAAAGGTTTTCAATGTTTCAATCGAAGATATTTTTACTGTAGAGAATTAAATATCAGCCGCCATATGTGACTGTCGAAGATTTATTTGAATTTGTAGACGATTGACAATTGATTGGAGGAAGAAAAATGAAATGTCCTTATTGTGGTAAAGAAGAATTTGTGACTGGGAAGCAAGGTGTTGCTTATGCAGGAATTACCGTGTCTGCTCTGAAAAGTCGGGCTGTTTACCACGAAATTTGTGTGAACTGCGGCACGATTGTCCGGTCATATGTTAAGAACCCCGAAAAACTACGTGAAAGCTAAAGATGTAAATACCAGCCGCCCACCAGCGGCAACACCGAGCAGGAAATCTGGAGACAGGTTCCCTGCTCTTTTTTGCCCGGACGCCGGGAGAAAGGAGGACACCGCCTTGCACCCGTTCTGACGCCGTGATATACTGGATATTAATTGAGGGGCAGAAATCAGTCCGGATTTTCTGCCAGGGCCTGATCGTAATCTAATAGAGGGGAAGGCGAACAGCTATGAAGGAAGCCTATGAGAACTTGCTCACGCGCCGCAGCGTGCGCGCCTATCGCCAGCAGCAGGTGCCGCGCGAGGTGCTTGAGCAGATTGCGGAGGCGGGGCGCTATGCCCCGAGCGGGATGGGTCGGCAGCCGTGCGTGTTTGCCGTCGTGCAGGACCGCCAGACGCGCGATCTGCTCTCCCGGCTCAACGCCGCCGTGATGGGGACGGACAGCGACCCGTTCTACGGCGCACCCGCCGTGATTGTGGTGCTGGCTGACCGGACGGTGCCCACCTATCTCTACGACGGGGCGCTGGCGATGGGCAACCTGATGAACGCCGCCCACGCGCTGGGGGTGGACTCCTGCTGGATTCACCGGGCAAAAGAGGTGATGGACAGCCCCGAGGGCCGCGCGCTCAAGGAGCAGTGGGGCCTTGGGGAGCAATACGAGGGGATCGGCAACTGTATCCTCGGCTACGCCGCCGCGCCCGCCGCCCCGGCCAAGCCCCGCCGGGAGGGGAATGTGATCTGGGGCTGATGCCCGCCGGACCAGACGCGGACCAGGCAATGTCAGACGGCCGATTGTCTCAAAAAGCGCCGGACGTGGGGAAAACCCGCGTCCGGCGCGCTGTCTGTGTATCCTTTGGTGGAAAAAGATTATTTCTTCAGCCCCTCCACCACCGCGGCGGTGTCCATCGCGATCATCAGCTCCTCATTGGTGGGGATGACCAGCGTGTGCACGGTGGCATCGGCGGCGGAGACGTCAATCTCCTGGCCGCGGCAGTTGTTCTTCTCCTTATCCAGCTTGATGCCGAGGAATTCCAGGCCGTCGGTGATGGTCTCGCGCAGGTCGGGGCCGTTCTCGCCCACGCCGGCGGTGAAGACCACGGCGTCCACACCGCCCATCGCGGCGGCATACGCGCCGATATACTTCTTCACGCTGTACATGAACACGTTCTTGGCCAGGGCTGCCTTCTCATTGCCCTGCTCAATGCCGGTGTCCAGATCGCGGAAGTCGGAGGAGAGCTGCGAGATGCCGAGCACGCCGGACTTCTTGTTGAGGATATCCAGCATCTCGTCGATGTTATAGCCGTACTTGTTCATCAGGTACTCCAGAATGCCCGCGTCAATGTCGCCGCAGCGGGTGCCCATCGGCACGCCGGCCAGCGGGGTGAAGCCCATAGAGGTGTCCACGCTCTTGCCGTACTTCACGGCGGCGATGGACGAGCCGTTGCCGAGGTGGCAGGTGATCAGCTTGAGCTCCTCGATCGGGCGGCCAAGCATCGCGGCGGCGCGCTGGGAGACATAGCGGTGGCTGGTGCCGTGGAAGCCGTAGCGGCGGACCTTGTCGCGCTCATAGTACTCGTAGGGCAGGGCGTAGAGGTAGGCGACGGGAGGCATGGTCTGGTGGAAGGCGGTGTCAAACACGGCCACCTGCGGCACGTCCTTGCCGAGCACGGCGGTGCAGGCGTTGATGCCGATGATATTGGCCGGGTTGTGCAGCGGGGCGAGCGGGTTGCAGGCCTCGACGACGGAGAGCATCTCGTCGGTGATCAGCGCGCTGTCGGCGAAGGACTCCGCGCCGTGGACCACGCGGTGGCCCACCGCGTCGATCTCGTGGACGGAGGAGATCACGCCGTACTCCGGGCTCAGCAGGGCGTCGATGACGGACTGAATCGCCTCGGCATGGGTGGGCATCGGGATGTCAAACACGCGCTTGTCCGCGCCGGGGACCTGGTGGTTCAGGCGGCCGTCGATACCGATGCGCTCGCACAGGCCCTTGGCCAGCAGCTTGCCGGTCTCGGGGTCGAGGAGCTGATACTTCAGGGAGGAGCTGCCAGCGTTGATGACCAGAATATTCATACCAATCTTGTCTCCTTTGTTCTCACAGGACGCTCCGGCGGCGGGGATTGCGTCCGCCTGCCGGGCAGGGTATAATAAATGCTGTCCTTATTGTAGTACAATCCTCCCGAAAGGGCAACGCCCGTTTGGAAAATTTTACAGGTGAGGAGGCCGGAGATGGAGGAAAATCGTGCATGCTGCCCGCCCTGTGTGGGCGTCGTGGCGGAGTTTGATCCCTTCCACCGGGGGCACGCCCACCTGCTCGCGCGCGTGCGCGCCCTCTGCCCGGAGCACGGGGTGATCTGCGTCATGAGCGGCCACTTCACCCAGCGCGGCAGCGCGGCGGCGGTGGACAAGTGGGCGAGGGCGGAGATGGCCCTGCGCGGCGGGGCGGACCTGGTGCTCGAGCTGCCCGTCCTCTGGGCCGCCGCCCCGGCGGAGACCTTCGCGCGCGGCGCGGTGGGGCTCCTGCTGGACACCGGACTGGTGGACACCCTCGCCTTTGGGAGCGAGTGCGGTGAGACCGCCCCCCTCGCCCGCCTGGCCGCCGCCCTGGACGGGGAAGAGGCACAGGCGGCCCTGCGCGCCCACCTCGCGCGGGGGCTCTCCTTTGCGGCGGCGCGCCAGGCGGCGATGCGGGAGGTCCTCGGGGCCGAGGCGGAGCTGCTCTCCGGGCCGAACAACAACCTCGGCGTGGAGTACCTGCGCGCCGCCCGCCGCCGGGGGAGCGCGGTCCGCGCCCTCACCGTCCCGCGGCAGGGGGCGGCGCACGACGGGGCGCGGGCGGAGGGGGGATATGCCTCCGCCTCCCTCCTGCGCCGCCTGCTCGCGGCGGGGGCGTGGGAGGAGATGGCCCCCTACCTCCCGCCGGAGAGCCTCGCCATCCTGCGCCGGCGGCACGGGGAGGGGCTCTGCCCGGCGGACCTCTCCCGGTGTGAGCTGGGGGTGCTCGCCCGGCTGCGCGCGATGGGGGAGGGGGAGCTGAAGCGCCTGCCCGGCTGGGAGCCGGGGCTGGAGCGCCGCCTCGCGCGCGCGGCGCGGGAGTCCGTCACCCTCGCGGAGCTCTACGACCGCGCCAAGACCCGCCGCTGTCCCGAGGCCCGGGTGCGGCGGATGGTCCTCTGGGCATTCCTCGGCCTGACGGAGGAGGACCGGCGGGCACAGGCGCCCTATCTGCGCCCGCTCGGCTGCAACCGGCGGGGGAGGGCCCTCCTGCGCGCGATGGAGGAGACTGCCCGCCTCCCGCGCCTCATCCGCCCGGGGGATGCGAAGCGACTGGACGGGGCGGGGCGGCGCGTCTTCCAGCTCGAGGCGCGCGCGACCGATCTCTGGTCGCTCTGCCTGCCGGAGCAGGCGCGCCGCCGGGGCGGACTGGAGTGGCGCAGCCGGCCGGTCATTCTGGATGTGTGAGACCGTTTGAGCAGATCAAAAGGCTGAGAGACGCCGTCGGGGCGCCGCTCAGCCTTTCGGGTAGATGCAGGCATCTGTTCCGGTTGGCGCTCTGTCTGCCGCTGCGGGCCGAACCCGGTGAGACCTTTTCCGGTATTCCGGGCAAGACCCTCCGCCTGTGTCAGCGCGCCTCCGGGAGGAAGAGGTGCTCCGGCAGCACGTCGCTCAGCTCGCGCAGGACGAGGGGGACGCCGTTGGAGCTGTCCGAGACGCGCAGGCTGTTGAACTCCGGCGACGGGCCGGGGTCCACCAGCGGCAGGGAGAGGCAGACGGACGTCCCCCCGCCCGGCTGGCTGGAAAAGAGGACGGAGCCGCCGTGGAGCCGGGCGATCTTCCGGCAGACGGTGACGCCGATGCCGAGGCCCCGGCCCGCCTCGGAGAGCAGGTCGTTGCCCTCGGCGGGCTGGAAGAGGTAGAGGGCCGCGCGCGCGTCGATGCCGGGGCCGTTGTCCGTCACCAAGAGGTGGGCCATCGCGCCGCTGCGCTCCAGACGGAGGCGGATGCTGCCGCCCGACGGGCGCATGGCGGCGATGGAGTTGCTCACCAGATGGTAGAGCTGGATCTGCAAAAGCTGGTCGTCGCACCGGGCATAGAGGTTGGAGGAGGGCAGCTGGAGCGTGAGGGTGCAGCCGGTCTCCTGCACGGGCATGTCGAGCTGCCGCCCGATCTCGTGCAGCAGGCCGCCCAGGTCCAGCGTGACGGGGGTGAAGTCGTAGGGGCGCTCACCGTCTGCCAGAGCGGCCAGCTCCAGATTGCGCATCAGGCGCAGGATGCGCAGCTGGGCCTTATACTGCCGCGCAAGGAAGCTGGCCATGTCCTCCGTCTGCCGGGGGGTGAGGGCCTGCTCGATGAACTGGCTGGAGGAGAGGAACACGGACAGCGGACCGCGCAGCTTCTGCATGAGCAGAGGGATCCGCCGGTCAGGCAGGACGGAGACCGCGTCCGCGTCGGACAGGCAGAAGAGCTGCCCCTCTCCGGACATCCAGAACCGGGCGGACCAGTTCCGGCCGCCGAGGCGGAGGGAGGCGCTGCCCTCCGCGGGCAGGGCGCTCAGGTCCTCCGGCGCACTCTGGCCGGGCGCGAGGTCGGGTAGCAGCCGCCGGGCGGCGGGATTGCAGTAGGCCACGCAGCCGCCGCGCAGCCAGAAAACAGGGGAATCGAGCCGGTCAAAGGCATCCCCGATGGTCAGTGAGAAATCAGTCATAGCTCAGCCTCCGCCGCGCCCTGTGCCGGGCGCAGTTGTTTTGCTCAGTATAACAAAAACCGGGCGGAGAGACAAGAAAATTGTCGAATTTTCCGCCTCGTGCTCTCCGGCGCGGACACCCGTTAGAATGGCCGCCTGACTTCATCCTATACTTCCGGGGAGAAAATGGTGCTCCGGAGGGGGAAAGCGGCAGGCTATTGCCCTGTTTGACAGGAGGTGCGCGCACAGAGCTCCCGGACGGAGCGCGCGCAAGTGTGCGCGATGGGGGTCCACTCCACCCGGCAGACGAGGGCCTGGGCGGAGATGGGCACAAAGGTGGCCAGAAAGAGGGGGAAGGTGAGGAGATAACCGAGCTTTTTTCCGGCTGTGCCGCCCAGCTCCTGCCAGTGGGTGAAGGTGAGCAGGGCGCCGAGGGCCAGCGCGGGCGCGAGCGCGGGCACCAGCGTCACCGGCGTGAGGGAGAGCGGCGGCAGCGCCCCGCCGGAGAGGAGGACGGCCGCCCCTGCCGCCGCGCGCACGGCCAGCCCGGCCGCCAGCGGCACGGCGGCGGGGGTGATGCTCATGAGCAGGTCAAAACAGGCGAACTGCCGCGTGCGCAGAAACCGGCCCAGCAGGGCGGGGCCATAGCGGCGCAGGACCTGAAGGCTGCCCTTCGCCCAGCGCAGCCGCTGACGCCAGGAGACGGAGAGGCGGACCGGCTGCTCATCGTAGAACACCGCCTCGCGGCAGTAGGCGACCGGGATGCCCTCGAGCACCAGCCGGGCGGTGAACTCGCTGTCCTCCGTGAGCAGGTGGCACGGCCAGCCGCCGAAGCGCCGGAGCACCGCGCGGGAGACGAGAAAGCCGGTCCCGGAGAGGATGCTGCCCGTCCCGAGGAGCATCCGCGCGCGGTTGAGAAAGTCCGCCCCGCGCAGGAACCAGAGCGCGCACCCGGCGGAGACCCAACTGTCGCCGAAGTTCTTCGCCGCCCGGTAGCTGGTGATCACCTCATGCCCCTCGCAGAAGGCGCGGTTGATCTGGCGCAGATAGTCCGGCCGCAGGAGGTTGTCCGCGTCAAAGACGAGATATGCGTCAAACTGCGGCCCGTATCCCGCCGCCTCCATCCGCCGGAGCAGGAAGTCGAGCGCCCAGCCCTTGCCCACGCGCGAGGCGTCCCGCCGCACCCAGACATGGGCCCCGGCGGCGCGGGCGACGGCGGCGGTGTGGTCGGTGCAGTTGTCCGCCGCGACGAAGATCTCCACCAGCTCCCCGGGATAGTCCTGCTGGCGGATGCTCTCGATGAGCTGGCCGATCACCCCCTCCTCGTTGCGCGCGCAGATGAGCACGGCAAAGCGGTGCGCCCGCTCCGCCGCGCGCCGCTCCGGCGCCCGCCGCCAGAAGGGGACGAAGAGGTAGAAGACCTGATAGCCAAAGCAGAGGGCCATCAGGAGGGTGAGGGCGAGGTCCACGGTTTGCATGATGTCCATTGAGCGCTCCTTTCTCCATCGGGCTGTCCTTGCGTTGAGAATACCCAAAGGGGACCGAACCTCTGCCCTGACTGCGAAGCGCCTGTGGGCGAGGCATTTTCGAGGGATTTTTGACGTTTGCGAAGCGGGTGGGCTGACGCCCACCAATGAGCGAACGGCAAAAAGCGCCGGAAAGGGCCGCCCGCAGGCGGCAGATGTTCGGTCCCCTTTAGGTATAGCAGAGAAAGTGAAACGCCCGCCTAAAAATTCATTAAGAATCCATAAAAACGCCGCGAAGACAGCCGCCTCCGGTCCATCTGCCCGGCCGGGGGGCGGCCTGACTGTGGGGGAGTTGTGCAATATGCACATACTTTCGGGCATTTAAAGGGGAGTTTTGCATGGATTTGTCGATTGTCTGTCTGTGCCGAATGGGATACAATTAGATTAGATTCTTTTTACGGCTCTCTTACAGAACTGACGGAGGGGCGTGAAAAGGTCCGATTCTCCCGCACGGAACACTATTTTTACCACAAGGAGGAAAGGAATCATGAAGAAGTTACTGGCAATCCTGCTCGCTCTGGCGATGATGCTCGCCCTGGCCGCCTGCGGCGGAGGCGATTCGGCTGATGCCGGCGACACCGGCGATGCCGGGACGTCGGACGCCGGAGATACCGGAGACGCTGGCGACGCCGGCGAGGCGGAGGACGGCGCTGCCGCCACGGCGATGGATCCCTCTGAGATCCAGATCGGCGTGATCTACATCGGCGACGAGCAGGAGGCGTACACCGCCAACCACTATAACGGCCTGAAGGCCGCCTGCGAGGCGCTGGGCATCGACCCGGAGACCCAGGTGACCAACCGCTGGACCGTCCCGGAGAGCGAGGCTGCGGCCGACGCCCTCTATGAGCTGGCCGACGCCGGCTGCGACATCATCTTCGCCACCAGCTTTGGCCACGAGTCCTATGTGCTCCAGGTCGCCGCGGAGTATCCCGACATCCAGTTCTTCCACGCGACCGGCTATCAGGCGTCCGGCTCCGGTCTCTCCAACGTGCACAACTACTTCGCCGACATCTATCAGGCGCGCTTCCTCGGCGGCGTGGCTGCCGGCATGAAGATGCAGGAGATGATCGACGCGGGCACCATCACCGAGGATCAGGCCAAGGTCGGCTATGTCGGCGCCTATCCCTTCGCCGAGGTGCTCAGCGGCTACACTGCCTTCTATCTCGGCGTCCGCTCCGTCTGCCCGTCCGCTGTGATGCAGGTCTCCTATGTGAACAGCTGGTCTGACGCCGCGCTCGAGAGCGAGGCCGCCCAGCAGATGATCGCCGACGGCTGCGTCATCATCAGCCAGCACTCGGACACCACCGGCCCGGCCACCGTCTGCCAGACCGCCCAGGAGTCCGGCAACGAGGTCTACTTTGTCGGCTATAACATCGACATGACCGCCGTCGCCCCCGACGCCTGCCTGACCTCCGCCAAGATCAACTGGAACGTGCCGATGCAGCACGCGATCGAGTCCGTCCTCAACGGCACCGAGGCCGCCGTGGACGCCTCCTATGGCCTGGAGGAGAGCGCGGTGGAGATCACCCCGCTCAACACCGCCATCATCGCCGAGGGCACCCAGGAGGCTGTGGACGCCGATATGGCCGCCATTATCGACGGCTCGCTCAAGGTGTTTGACACCTCCACCTTCACCGTCGGCGGCGAGACCATCACCTCCACCGTGGACATCGACGGCTACAACGGCAACGAGTACATCGTTGACGGCGCGTTCGCCGAGTCCACCCTCGCCTCCGCGCCCGCCTTTGCCTTCATCATCGACGGCGTGACCGCTCCGCAGAGCTAAGCGGCTACCGGCGGCAAAAAGCACACATTTTCCACGACAGGCGGAGCCTTGCTCAGGCTTCGCCTGTTCTGGATTCTCTGTCCGGCGGAAGAACCACAGAGGCCCTGACCTTCTCCGCTCTTCTCGTCTGCCGCCGGGCGCAGAGGGACGGCCCAGCCCGGCTGGCGGAGGCCCCCTCTCCCGCCGGACCAGCGGCGGCAAATTGAATTTGAGAAGGTGATGCAATGGCACAGGCAGCGATCGAACTGAAGAATCTGACGAAACGCTTCGGCAAGGTGGTCGCCAACCACAAGATCTCCCTGACGGTGAACCGCGGGGAGGTCCTCGCCCTGCTCGGGGAGAACGGCTCGGGCAAGACCACCCTGATGAACATGCTCTCCGGCATCTATTTCCCCGACGAGGGGCACATCTTCGTCGGCGGGAATGAGGTGACCATCCGCTCCCCCAAGGACGCCTTCGCCCTCGGCATCGGCATGATCCACCAGCACTTCAAGCTGGTGGACGTGCTCACGGCGGTGGAGAACATCATCCTCGGCTTGGACGAGGGTGCGGTGCCCGACCTGAAGGAGGCTGCGCGCAAGATCCAGGCGCTCGCCGACCGCTACGGCTTTGAGATCGACCCCTTCCAGAAAATCTACCGGATGTCGGTCTCCCAGAAGCAGACGGTGGAGATCCTCAAGGTGCTCTACCGCGGGGCGGATATCCTGATCCTGGATGAGCCCACCGCCGTCCTCACGCCCCAGGAGACGGACAAACTCTTCCAGGTGCTGCGCAATATGCGCGCCGACGGCAAGGCGATTATCATCATCACCCACAAGCTCAACGAGGTGCTGGAGATCTCCGACCGGGTCGCCATCCTGCGCCGGGGGGAGCACATCGCCACTGTGGACACCGCCCAGGCCAACGAGTCCAGCCTGACGGAGATGATGGTGGGCAAGAAGGTCAGCCTGAACATCGACCGCCCGGCCCCGGTCAACCCGACGCCGCGTTTGGTGGTGGAGGGCCTGAACTGCGTGGACGCGCAGGGGGTGCGCACGCTGGAGGACGTGAGCTTTACCGCCATGGCGGGGGAGATTTTAGGGGTGGCCGGCGTGGCCGGCTCCGGGCAGCGGGAGCTGCTCGAGTCCATCGCGGGCCTCTATCCCATCGCCTCCGGCCGCATCACCTACCTCGTCCCCAACGGCGGCGAGCGTGAGCTGGCCGGGATGCATCCGCGTGAGATCCGCGCCCTCGGCGTCTCCTTCTCTTTCGTGCCGGAGGACCGGCTGGGCATGGGCCTGGTGGGCAGCATGGGGATGACGGGCAATATGATGCTGAAAAACTACCGGGCCGGACGCCTGCCCCTGCTCGACCGCAAGCCGCCGCGCGCGCTGGCCGAGCGGGTGAAGGAGCAGCTCGAGGTGGTCACCCCCGGCATCAACTATCCGGTCCGGCGTCTCTCCGGCGGCAACGTACAGAAGGTGCTCGTCGGCCGCGAGATCGCCGCGGAGCCCAACCTCTTTATGGCGGCCTACGCCGTGCGCGGGCTGGACATCAACACCTCCATGACCATCTACCGCCTGCTCAACGAGCAGAAGCAGCGCGGGGCGGCGGTGATCTACGTCGGCGAGGACCTGGACGTGCTGCTCGAGCTGTGCGACCGCATCCTGGTCCTCTGCGGCGGGCAGGTCAGCGGCATTGTGGACGCCCGCAGCGCCACAAAGGAGGAGGTCGGTCTGCTCATGACCCGGACCAGAAAGGTGGGTGAGGAACGATGAAGCGCCAGAAGGAACCCCTGTTTCAGATGTCCCGCCGGGAGGAGCTGCCCTTTGCCAGGGCGGTGCTCATCCGCGCGGTGGCCATCGTGCTCTCCCTGCTGGTCTGCGCCCTGGTCATCTTCCTGCTCACCGGGCTTGACCCGGTGGAGGTCTACGCCACCATGATCGACGGCGCGGTGGGCACCGCGCGCCGGAGCTGGATCCTCATCCGCGATGCGATGGTGCTCCTGTGCGTCAGCCTCGCCCTTGCCCCCGCCTTCCGGATGCGCTTCTGGAACATCGGCGCGGAGGGACAGATCCTCGTCGGCGGCGTGGCCACCGCCGCCTGCATGATCCTCCTGGGCGACGTGCTGCCCGCCCCGGCGCTGATGCTGGTCATCATCGTCACCTCCGTTCTCGCCGGCGCGGTCTGGGGGCTGATCCCCGCCCTGTTCAAGGCGCGGTGGAACACGAACGAGACCCTCTTCACCCTGATGCTCAACTACGTCGCCATCCAGATCGTCAGCTACTGCGTCGTCTTCTGGGAGAATCCCGCCGGGTCCAACTCGGTAGGCGTCATCAACCCCTCCACCAACGCCGGGTGGCTACCCTCCCTCTTCGGGGCGCAGTACGGCTGGAATGTGGTGATCGTCCTCGTCCTGACCGCCGTGATGTACCTCTACATGAGCCACTCCAAGCAGGGCTATGAGATCGCCGTCGTCGGCGAGAGCGAGAACACCGCGCGCTATGCCGGCATCTCCGTCTCCCGCGTCATCATCCGCACGATGGCCATCTCGGGCGGCATCGCCGGGCTGGCGGGCTTCATCCTGGTCTCCGGCTCGGGGCACACCATCTCCACCACCATCGCCGACGGGCGGGGCTACACCGCCATTGTGGTCGCGTGGCTGGCCCGGTTCAACCCGGTGTATATGATCCTGATCTCCTTCTTCCTCACCTTTATGGACCGCGGCGCGATCCAGATCGCCACCGCCTATAATCTGAGCGAGTACGCCTCGGATATGATCACCGGCATCATCCTGTTCTTCATCCTGGGCAGCGAGTTCTTTATCAATTACCAGCTCCGGCTGCGCAAAAAGGAGGCCGAGTGAGATGACCATCATCCTGACCTTTCTCCAGCAGGCGATCCGGCAGGGGATCATCATCCTCTTCGGCGCCACCGGGGAGATCATCACCGAGAAGTCGGGCAACCTCAACCTCGGCGTGCCGGGCATCATGTATATGGGCGGCATCGCCGGGCTGATGGGCGGCTTCTTCTATGAAAACGGCGTGGCCGAGCCGAACGGCTGGGTGAGTGTGCTCATCTCCTTCGTCTGCGCCTTTCTCTGCGCGGCGCTGGCGGGGCTGCTCTTCTGCTTCCTCACCACCACGCTGCGCGCCAACCAGAACGTGACCGGCCTGGCCCTGACCACCTTCGGCGTCGGCTTTGGCAACTTCTTCGGCGGCTCGCTGGCGAATCTGGTCGGCGGCGTGGGGCAGATCTCCGTCTCCTATGCCGCCCGCGCCTATCAGACCTCCATCCCCTTCCTCTCCGACCATCTCGGGCCGGTGGGCCAGCTCCTGTTCTCCTACGGGTTCATGACCTATCTGGGCATCATTCTGGCCGTCTTCCTCACCTGGTTCCTCGCCCGGACGCGGGTGGGCCTCAACCTCCGCTCGGTGGGCGAGAACCCCGGCGCGGCGGACGCGGCGGGCATCAACGTCACGCTCTACAAGTACCTCTCCACCACCCTGGGCGCGGGCATCGCCGGCCTCGGCGGGCTCTACTTCGTGATGGACTACTCCTCCGGCACCTGGACGAACAACGGCCTGGGCGACCGCGGCTGGCTGGCGGTGGCGCTGGTCATCTTCGCGCTCTGGAAGCCGGTGCACGCCATCTGGGGCAGTTTCGTCTTCGGCGGGCTGTATCTGCTCTACCTGTACATCCCCGGCCTGGGCCGCGAGATGCAGGAGATCTTCAAGATGTTCCCCTATATCGTCACCATCGTGGTGCTCATCTTCACCTCTCTGCGCAAGCGCCGCGAGGACCAGCCCCCCGCAGCGCTCGGCCTGCCCTACTTCCGCGAGGAGCGGTAGGCGCATTGTGGAGACAGTAAATATTATTACAAAGGCGGCGCGCCCTCCTGTTCGGAGCGGCGCGCCGCCTTGGCATCTGTAAGTTTCTTATTTCTTGTGGCCCTTGAGCGCCTTCATGCGCAGCTCATGGTTCAGGATGCGCTTGCGCAGACGCAGGCTGTGGGGGGTGACCTCCAGCAGCTCGTCGTCGGCCAGAAACTCCAGGCACTGCTCCAGGCTCATCTGGCGCGGCGGGATGAGGCGCAGCGCCTCGTCCGAGCCGGCGGCGCGCATGTTGGTGAGCTGCTTTTTCTTGCAGACGTTGACGGTGATGTCCTCCTGCTTGGGGGAGACGCCGACTACCATGCCCTCGTAGACCGGCGTGCCTGGCCCGATGAAGAGCGCGCCGCGCTCCTGGGCATTGAACAGGCCGTAGGCGACCGCCTCACCCGTCTCGTGGGCGACGAGAGAGCCGGTGTTGCGCCGCTGCAGCTCGCCGCGGTAGGGGGCGTAGGAGTCAAAGACGGAGGTCATGATGCCCTCTCCCTTGGTGGCGGTCAAAAACTCGTTCCGGTACCCGAACAGACCGCGCGAGGGGATGAGAAATTCAATCTTCATCCGCGCCCCCACCGGGGTCATATCCACCAGATCTCCCTTGCGGGTGCCGAGGGCCTCAATCACCGCGCCGACGTAGTCCGAGGGAACGTCGAGCACCAGACGCTCCATCGGCTCGCACTTCTCGCCGTCGATCTCACGGTAGAGCACGCGCGGGGGGGAGACCTGGAACTCATAGCCCTCGCGGCGCATTGTTTCGATCAGGATGGACAGATGCATCTCGCCGCGGCCGGCGACGTTGAAGGAGTCGGTGGCGTTCTCCACCTCACTCACACGCAGGGAGACGTCCTTGAGCGTCTCGCGCGTGAGACGGTCGCGCAGGTTGCGGCTGGTGACATATTTGCCGTCCTTGCCGGCGAAGGGGGAGTCGTTGACCGAGAAGGTCATCTCCATCGTCGGGGCGGAGATTTTGACAAAGCTCAGCGGCTCCACCGCCTCGGGCGCGCAGATGGTGTCGCCGATCGTGATGCCGGCGATGCCGGAGAGGGCGATGATGTTCCCCGCCTCCGCCGACTCGGCCGGGACCCGGCTGAGCCCGTCGAACTGGAAGAGGGCGGTCGCCTTCATCCGCTTGGAGACCTTCTCCGGCTCGTGGTAGTTGCACACGACGATCTCCTGGTTCTGGTGGATGACGCCGCGCTCAATCCGGCCGATCGCGATGCGGCCGACAAACTCGTTGTAGTCGATGGAGGAGACCAGCATCTGGAACGGGGCTTCCAGGTCCACCTCCGGGGCGGGGATATACTCGAGAATGGTCTCAAAGAGGGGCTTGAGGTCGGTCCCCGGTACCTCGGGGGAGTAGGAGGCAGTTCCGGCGCGCGCCGAGCAGAAGAGCATCGGGGAGTCAAGCTGCTCGTCTGTGGCGTCCAGGTCCATCAGCAGCTCGAGCACCTCGTCGATCACCTCGTGGACGCGCTGGTCGGGGCGGTCCACCTTGTTGACCACCACGATGACGCGGTGGCCCAGCTCCAGCGCGCGGGAGAGGACGAAGCGGGTCTGCGGCATGGGGCCCTCTGCGGCGTCCACGAGCAGGATGACGCCGTTGACCATCTTGAGCACCCGCTCCACCTCCCCGCCGAAGTCGGCGTGGCCCGGGGTGTCAACGATGTTGATCTTGGTGTCGCCGTAGGTGACGGCGGTGTTCTTTGCGAGGATGGTGATGCCCCGCTCGCGCTCGAGGTCGCCCGAGTCCATGACCCGCTCCACGACCTCCTGATTCTCCCGGTAGACGCCGCTCTGCTGGAGCATCGCGTCCACCAGCGTGGTCTTGCCGTGGTCAACGTGGGCGATGATGGCCACATTTCTCAGTTTGCTCTGACGCATGGGGAAAATTCCTCCTTCTCATCCGGGGCGCTCCTGAGAGCGCAAAAACGACGCAGCGGGCGCACTGGCCTCACTGCGGTGATCTCCAATCCAATATTATAACCCCGGCGGTGCAAATAGCAACTAAAATTCCCTGTTCACGGTCAAAATCGGCATTTTCAGGTAAACGGAGGGAGGAAACCTCCCAGTTTTTGACACTTTGGACACCCGGCGGCCCGCGCGGCGGACGGTTGCATTTCTGCCGGGCAGATGGTATAATAGCTCTTGCCTGCCGGACAGGCCCGCCGCACGGCGGCGCGGCCATATCCAGGTCTCCGTAGCTCAGCAGGATAGAGCATCCGCCTCCTAAGCGGCAGCTCGTTCGAATCCTTTTGAGCGGGAAAATTGCATAAATTTGATATACGTCTCTGTAGCTCAGCAGGATAGAGCGTTCGCCTCCTAAGCGGCAGTTCGTTCGAATCCTGTGGAGCCTGAAAATTGAATATTTATCGTATAAGCCCCCGTAGCTCAGTTGGATAGAGCGGTCGCCTCCTAAGCGGCAGTTCGTTCGAATCCGGCTGGACCCGAAAATTGAATATTTTTTGTATAAGCCCCCGTAGCTCAGTTGGATAGAGCGGTCGCCTCCTAAGCGACAGGCCACTGGTTCGAACCCAGCCGGGGGTGCCA
>CASDSM010000042.1 GCA_949283375.1 uncultured Eubacteriales bacterium
AAGGCATAAAAACAGGCCGCTTTAGCGGCGGCCTGTAGGTGTAATGCGGTGCCAAACTTTCGATACCCCTTTAGGGGTGAAGCCTGTAATGACCCTTCTAGGGTCTGTGCAAACCACCACTTCAGTGGTGGTCCTGATTTGGGATTTCGCTGTACTGCCGCGAAAAAGGGGTGGAGTGAAGCCGGGCCGCGGCCCGGAGGCCGGCAGGGACGGGGAGGGCGCCGCGCTGCAAAGAAAAGAACAGCTTTTCCCCGCCCCGCGGGCGCAAGCCGATGGCTGCGCCCGCAAGAAGGCGGCGCAGCTTCAGAGGAAGAGGCTCCCCACCTGATAGACCAGGAAGGCGCACACCCAGGCGACGGCCAGCTGGAAGAGGGCTGCGAGGGCCATCCACCGCGTGCTCCCAGCCTCCCGGCGGATGGTGGCCAGGGTGGCGGCGCAGGGAATATAGAGCAGGGAGAAGAGCATCAGGCAGAACGCGTTGAGCGGCCCGAAGCCCAGCTGGCCGAGCAGCCCGGCCAGCTCCGTCATCCCGGCGGCGGAGTTGACGTTGGGCACGGAGAAGAGGACCGCGCAGCTCGAGACCACCACCTCCTTGGCGGAGATGCCGGCGATCAGCGCCACGGCGATCTGCCAGAAGCCGAGTCCGGCGGGCGCGAAGAAGGGGACCAGCGCGTGACCCAGCATCGCGCCGAAGCTCTCAGACATTTCGGTGACATAGCCGCCCGGGCCGAAGTTGAGCAGGACCCACATCAGGATGGAGGCGGCGAAGATGGTGGTGCCCGCCTTGGTGAGGTAGTCCTTCACCTTCTCCCAGACGTAGATGAACACGGTGCGCGCGCTGGGGGCCTTGTACTCCGGCAGCTCGATGAGCAGGTAGTGCGCTTCCTTTTTCCGGTCGAGCAGATGCAGGACCGCCGCCGCCGCGATGGCGACGGCCAGGCCGATCAGATACATGGAATAGGCCGCCAGCATCGCATAGTTGCCGAAGAACATCTCGGCAAAGAGGATGTAGACCGGCAGCCGGGCGCTGCAGCTCATGAACGGCGTGACCAGCATCACCCGCAGCCGGTCGCGCCGGCTCTCCAGCGCGCGGGAGGCCATGATGGCCGGCACCGTACAGCCAAAGCCGAGCATCATCGGGATAAAGGCCCGCCCGGACAGGCCGAGCCGGCTCATCACCCCCTCCATCACGTAGGCCACGCGGGCCATATACCCGCTGTCCTCCAGGAAGGCGAGGGCGAGAAAGAGGATGACGATATTGGGCAGGAAGGTGAGGATGCCCCCCACCCCGGCGATGATGCCGTCCACCAGCAGGGACTGGAGCATCGCGCTCGCCCCCAGCGCCCCAAGCCCCGCGCTCACCAGGGCGGAGAACTGCTCGATCGCCGCCTCAAAGTAGCCCTTGAGCCAGTCGCCGATGGTGAAGGTGAGAAAGAAGACCACCGCCATGATGCCGAGGAAGACGGGGATGCCCCAGACCCGGTGGGTGAGCAGACGGTCCGCCCGCTCGGTGAGGGCGTCCTGCCGGGCCTTGTTGAAGAGCACCTCGTGGATGATCTCTTCGATGAAGTCGTACTTCTCATTGATGATGTCGGACTCATAGCTCCGGTCGATCACCTCCGGCAGGTCCACCGGATAGCGCTGGGTGATCTCCCGGTCCTGCTCGAGCAGCTTGATCGCGTGCCAGCGGAGGTTGGTGAGATCGGGATACCGCCTCTCCAGCGCGGCGGAGACGAGGTCGATCTTGTCCTCAATGCCGTCGCTGTAGACCATGGCATACTCCGCGTGGTGGTCGTGCCGGTGGTGAGAGGGCTGCGCGTGCTGATGAATGAGCCGGTCCGGGCCGGTGCTGTCCTTGTGGTGGGCGGCCGCGTGCAGCAGCACGTCCAGCCCGGTCCGCCTGCGCGCCGAGACCGGGATGACCGGAATGCCCAGCATCTCCGGCAGGCGGTGGATGTCGATCTCCATCCCGCGCTTTTCCACGATGTCCATCATATTGAGCGCCAGCACCACCGGCTTGCCCAGCTCCAGCAGCTGGAGCGTGAGGTAGAGGTTGCGCTCCAGGGCGGAGGCGTCCGCCACGTCGATGATGACGTCCACCTCGTCGCTGAGGATGAACTGGCGCGTCACCTGCTCCTCCATCGTGTAGGAGGTCAGGCTATAGGTCCCCGGCAGGTCCACCAGGCGGATGTCCAGGTCGTGCGAGCGGATGGCGCCCTCCACCTTCTCCACCGTCACGCCCGGCCAGTTGGCCACCTTCAGGTTCGCCCCGGTGTAGGCGTTGAAGAGGGTGGTCTTGCCGCAGTTCGGATTGCCGATGAATCCGATGGTCAGCTTCTCTCTCATGCGACCGCCTCCACTGCGATATTTTGGGTGATGCTGCGGCCCAGGGCGAAGCGGGTGCCGCGCACCTTGATGATGAGCACGCCGCGGGACTTGCAGCCGAGCACCTCGATACAGGTGCCCACCGTCATCCCCAGCGCCTCCAGCCGTTTTTCCAGATTCGCCGGCAGGCAGATCGCACCGATCCGGTAGCGCCCGCCGGGCTTTCCCTCGCTCAGAGACATATACTCTCCTCCTCTGGACGGCCCGCTGGCCGTCCGCGCTTATTCTATCACGCACAGCCCGGCTTGAACAGGGGCAGAGGGGGTTCAGACGACAATTTCCGCCCGGCTGCCGCCGCCGCGCGCCTTGGTGACGACGATCTGCCGGTCAATGCGCTCGCGCAGCCCGGCCACATGGGAGATGATGCCCACCAGCCGGTCCCCCTCGGTGAGGCTCTCGAGGGCGCGCATCGCCTGGCGCAGGGCCTCCTCGTCCAGCGAGCCGAAGCCCTCGTCGACGAACATGCTCTCCAGATGCACGCCGCCCGCCTCCGACTGCACCTCCTCCGCCAGGCCGAGGGCGAGGGCGAGGGAGGCGAGGAAGGACTCGCCGCCGGAGAGGGACTTGACGCTCCGCCGCGCGCCGTTGTAGTGGTCGGTCACGTCCAGGTCCAGGCCGGTCTGACTGCGGTTGTTCTCCGCAGCCGTCTGCCGGACCAGCTCGTACTGCCCGCCCGACATGGTGAGGAAGCGGACGTTGGCCCGGGCGAGGATGCGGTCAAAACAGGCCGCCTGGACATAGCTCTCCAGCATCAGCTTCTCCTTGCCGGGGAGGTTGCCGTTGGCGGTGTTGGAGAGGGTGCGCACCCAGGCCCACCTCCGCTCCGCCTCTGCCAGCGCCCCGCTCTGACGGCGGACGCCCTCCAGGGCGGCGCGGTTGCGCTCCAGCCGGAGGAGAAGGACCTGCAGCGCCGCGTTCGCCTCCGCCTTGCGCGCGCTGGTGGCCGCCTGCGCGGCCCGCTCCGCCTCCGCGTCAATGGCGGCGGCGTCGCGGAGCTGGGCCTGATAGCCCTCGATCTGGCCGCGCAGGGTGTCGCAGGCGGCGCGGCAGTC
>CASDSM010000043.1 GCA_949283375.1 uncultured Eubacteriales bacterium
AAGGCATAAAAACAGGCCGCTTTAGCGGCGGCCTGTAGGTGTAATGCGGTGCCAAACTTTCGATACCCCTTTAGGGGTGAAGCCTGTAATGACCCTTCTAGGGTCTGTGCAAACCACCACTTCAGTGGTGGTCCTGATTTGTGTCTCTGTGTCCGGTTCCGGTGGGCCGGATGGCGATCCCGTCCCACGGCGGCCCAGCCGGCGCCGAGCAGGACGGCCAGCGGAACGATCACACGGACCGCTCTGTCCTCTCTCCGTCCCGTCTCCCGCGCCCGTCTCTTCTGATCGGGATGGAATCTGCGCTCCCGGTCCGGCCGGCGGTCAGGGCGTGTACCAGGCCTCTTCCACCCGGTAGAAATAGCCGTCCAGGTCGTCGAGGACAAAGGTGTCGTCGCTGAAGTCGTAGGTGCCCTCGTCCTCATACTCGTCGTTTGCCAGGTAGAGCTCTCCGTCGCTGTTGAGGGAGTAGTAGCCGTCCACCTCTTCATACAGGTTGGAGATCGTGAAGGTCCCGTCCGAATAAAAGACGATGCTGATGTCCTCTTCGTCGTTGTCATAATCCCCGTCGAGGACATCCCAGCCGATGTCGCCCCGGATGGAGACGTCCGCTTCGCCGTAGTAGGAGAAGGCGTAATAGCTGCCGTCCTCGCCCGTGATCCAGAAGTCATCTCCGTCGAACATGATGTCCGCGGTCTCGCCGTCCAGCTCGATCTCGCCGTACTGCCCGTCCCAGGTGTAGCTGCCGATGTAGTCATCGTCCATGATGACCACGCCGTCGCTGTAGAACTGGAAGATGACGTCATCCACCTCCCACGCGGTCTCGTCCAGGTCGAGATAGTAGTTGGACGCGCCGTCGTCCGGCTCCCCGGTGATATAGCCGGCGCTGCCCACCCGGTAGAAGTAACCGGCAAAGTCCTCCAGGAGCAGGTCGCCCTCGGCGTCCATGATGCCCACGGCGACCTCGCCGCCCTCCGGCAGCAGGATGGTCAGGTTCTCGCCGTCCCACTCATAGATCAGCTCGAGCACCTCGCCCGGGCCGCCCATGGTGACGGAGCCGTCGCGCTCAAAGACCATGCTCAGCTCCTCCTGGTCGTTGTCCCACGCGCCGGCGAGGCTGACGGGCGCCAACTCCTCCTCAGGGTCGGACTCCGGCAGGGGCTCCTCCTCGGGGTCAGACTCCGGCTGAGGCTCCTCCTCCGGCTTCTCTTCCTCTTCCTTCGCGGTGTCTCCCTGCTCTGCCGTCTGGCCGCTCTCCGGCTTGTCTGCGGCCGCCCCCTGCTGCGCCTGGTTGTTGCCGCATCCGGCGAGCAGCCCCATCGCCAGGAGCAGGGTCAGCAGGATGCTGAACACGGAAATCTTTCTCTTTCTCATGGTATGTTCCTCCTTCATATTGTGGCTGATATTGCATTCCTGCCCGCTTCTCTCAGCGCTCCCCCTTTTCCGCCAGCCCATCCGGGGACGGCTCCGTCTCCCGTCTGGCCCTGCGGAGCCGGGCGCGGCCGGCCTCCGCCTCATACTCTGTCAGAAACGGATTGACGCCGCTGACCGTATGGGCGGGGGGATTGAGCGCCATCAGCACCGCCATGCGGATGCCGAACTGCACGTCGTAGTCCGGTCCCGTGCCGAAGAGCAGGGATGTGCCGTCGGTGGCGACTGACTGCATCAGCGACTCCTGCCGGAGGGGATAATACCGGGCAGAGTCCAGGCGGCTGGCCATGTTCAGTTCCAGCACGCTGCCGGTACGCAGCTCGATGCGCAGCCGGTGGCCGGGCAGGGCGCTCACGCCGGTGATGACGTTCTCCTCGTTCCAGAGCCGTTCCTGCCCCATCTCATCTCCTCCTGTCTGTTTCGCCGTGCCGAAAAGCATTGTGCGCTATCATCCTGATGGAATGATAGCGCACACGATCGTGTGTGGATATGGTACAGTGTACTTTTTATTTCTCCTCCGGCAGGTCCTTGAGCTGCTCCCGGGAGGCCATGCCCCGCTTTTTCAGCATGCCGCTGATGGTATTGCGCACCGTATTGGGGGAGAGATAGAGCTTTTGCGCGATCTCGCTGTTGGTCATGTTCTGGCGCAGATAGCGCAGGATATCCCGCTCCCGCGGGGTGAAGGGGACCGTCCCGCCGCCCCGTGCCTCCTCCCAGGCGCGGTACAGGCGGGCGATGGCCTCCCGGTGGGGCGCCCACTCTTCCGTCAGCGGAAGCAGGGCGCGGATGCCCGGATAGTTCTCCACAAAGGGCATATAGACCCGGTCGGGCGCAGCGATCGAGAGGGCGGCGCTCACCTGGGCGGCCGCCTCGGAGCGCCGGCCCAGCTCGTCGAGTGCCTGGGCCATGTAGAGGCGGGCGTACACCTGGGGCAGGAGGTTGGGAAAGATGCTGCTGAGCTCCAGGAAGTATTCGCTCACCCCCAGCAGCTTGTGATAGCTCTTCTCCGACAGCAGGACCCGGCCGTAGATCAGATAGGCGTAGGGCTGGGTCATGATGACCAGCCGCCGCTGGTCGATCTGCCCCTCCGCGAGCCAGGCCGGCACCTCCGCCCGCCTGCCGGTCAGCAGGGAGAGAAATCCCTCCGCGAGGTCCAGCGTGTACCGGCAGAGGTCCTCCGTATGCTGGCCCGCCCGGTCCCGGAGGGCCTTCCGGCTCTCCTCCAGCAGGGCATTGTCGCCCCGCAGGATAGCGATGCGGCAGAGGAGGAAGAGGGCGCACTGGCAGATGCTGTTCTGCCCCTTCTGGCTGGCGGTGAGCAGGGCCCGGTGGGCCAGCCGCTCCGCCTCATCCAGTTCGCCCCGCTGGAAGCAGGCCTCTGCACGCATGATATGCTCTGCTCCCGCGCCGTGGCCCCCGGTGAGCTGGTAGTAGTAGGGCATGCATTGGTCCATCTGGTCCAGCTCCTCCTCCAGATGCCCGCTCTCCCGCCAGAACATGTAGAGGACGGAGGGCGAGCCGAAGGTCCAGGTGCTCTTCACGCTGATGAGGCGGGCAGGGCCGCCCAGCAGGCCCAGCGCCCGGCGGTGCCGCCGGCTCATCGCGTCGATACGGTTATATTCCAGGAAGGAGAGCAGCAGCTCCATCTCTCCCCGCAGGGCGTCCTTTTCGTGCTCCGGCAGGGCGCTCTCCCGGATACAATCCTCGATCTCCCCCTGCATGGAGAGCAGTTTGGCGTTTTCCCCCAGGAAAAAGAGGGCGAAAGCCAGCGGGATCAGCGCTCTGGGATAGGCCCGTTTCAGCTCCGCCGGGGTCTTCTCCACCAGATCGAGGATCATGGGGCGGGTGCCCTCATCGGTGAGGTCGGCGATCTCATAGCTGGTCAGGGGCATGGCGTACAGCCGCTCCCACGCCCCGGAGGCGTAGTAGAACCGCAGGGTCTGGAGCCGGTCCTCCTCCTTTTCCGCCAGCGCCCCGCTGCGCAGATAGATCTCCCGCTGGCGCGCCTCGCTCAGGTGGGCGAAGTGCCTCGCCAGCATCTGGCGGAGCTGGGTGTGCAGGTAATAGCAGCGGTGGTCGGGGTCGTAGTGGATAAAATACCGGCTGTCCGTCAGCAGCTGCTCCGTCTGCCGGGGGCTCTGCCCGGAGACTCCCGCCGCCTGGGCCAGGGTGAACCGGGGGAAGATGGAGATCTCCAGCAGAAAACGCTGCTCCTCCGCCGTGAGGTGCCGCCAGAACACCGTCTCCATCAGCTCGTCCATGCCACCGGGGTGAAATGTGCCGCTGATGACGAAGTTCGCCATCTGCAGCCGCAGCGCCATCACCCAGCCCTCCGAGAGACGGCCCACCTCCTCCAGCTGCCCTCTGGTGAGGGAGAGGCCGGCAGCGCGGAAATAGCCGTCGATCTCCTCCAGCTGAAAGGCAAAGCTGTCCTCGCGCAGATGCCAGAGGTTTCCGCTGTGGAACAGGGTCCCCCACTTCTCCTTGGGGAGCGGCTGGGTGGAGAGAATGATGTGCAGTCCCTCCCCGCCGTGCCGGGACAGGGCTTCCAGAAAGGCGCCGGGCCGGTCGATCCCCCATTTCGTAAAGTCGTCCAGCCAGAGCCAGGCCTCCTCCGGACACGCCAGCCCCTCGAGCGCCCGCGCAATGTCGGGCAGGGTGTCCTCATCCGGCGGACCGATGGCGCGCAGTTTCCGGGCGCAGTCGTGGTCCACCCGGGCGATCAGGGCACAGAACTGCTGCCACCCCTCCCTGGCGCGGCCCCGTACGAACTCATACCGCCCCCGGAGCGCGCCCTGGGGGAGCCCGGTGGTGAGAAAATGCTCCAGAATGGTGGTCTTTCCGAAGCCGGCGGGGGCCTCTACCAGGGTCATGGGATAATGTCTGCTGTATTCCAGCCGCTCCATCAGACGGGGCGGATAATATTTCACTTTGGGGTCGATCGGTCTGGTCCGCGGCATGGGGCACCTCCTCAGAAGGACAGTGTACACAGGCAGTCCGTCTCTTTCCCGCAGAAAATGACAGGAGAGTGGACTTCCTATTCTAACATAAATCCCGGTGGGATGGAACCCCGTTGTTTCCTGAAGGCCAAGGTTTGAGCGGCTCTCAGACGGCTCAAGCGCGCTTCCCGCCCCTTTTCTCCCCCTCAGAAACGCCGCCGCACGCCGGAGGCTTTCCGGAGTAAACGCCTCACAGGCGCGCGTGATACAGCGGTCAAACCCGGCACAGACTGCCCAAAATCACCCCCACATACCCCCACGCACCACCGCATAGACTGGCACAGACCATCATTGGGAGTGTTGCCATTGAGAGGGAACATCGAGGAGCGCGCCCAGGCGCTGGCGAAATACATCATCGAGCACCGGGCCACCGTCCGCGCCGCGGCGCGGGCGTTCGGGGTGTCAAAGAGTACGGTGCATAAAGACCTCCGCGAACGCCTGCCCGCGATCAACCGCCCCCTGTACCTCCAGGTCAGGCCCATTCTGGAGGCAAATAAGGCAGAGCGGCACATCCGCGGCGGCATGGCCACACGGGAAAAATACCTGCGGCTGCACCGGTAGCGCCGCAGCAGCGCACCGCCGCCCCGCCGTCTGCGGCCCGGCGGCGTTTCCCTGATTGCAATTTCCCGCCGATGTGGTAAACTAACAAAGGACATCTCCCCCAAAAGTGAAGTGATACTATGACAAGAAAAGGCGCGCCCGCTCTGCTGGCCGTGGTACTGGGGCTGGCCTGCATGGCCCTGCGGGCCTTCGTGATCGCCGCAGAGCGGCCAGCCGGACTGGCGACGGCGGCGGTGCTGCTCGCCGCCGGCCTGCTCGCCCTGCCCTTCCTGCCATTTGCGCGCAGCTGGGCGGTCCTGCCCGCCGGCTCGCCGGAGGACGGCGGGGGCCGCCCGCTGCGCCTGCTGGCAGCTGTGCTCTCCTGTGCAGCGGGTCTGCTCTGGACCACGCAGGTCCTGGCGGATACATGGGACCTCATCCAGCTTCTGATGGGTCTCATCCTCCTGCTGCAGGGCGTGGCACTGGCCGCGCTGACCCTGATGCGCAGCGCCGGCCCTCCGGTCTATACCGGGCTGCTGCTCTTCCCGCCCTTTGCCGCGTGCTTCTGGCTGGTCGCCTTCTATCACGCCTATGGCGCGGCGCCGGGGGCGGAGACCTATCTCTGGCCGCTGGCGGCCGGACTGATGGCCTGCGCGGCCTGGCTGCAATACGCCGGGGCGGCCTTCCAGGCAGAGCCCTCTCCCCTGCCCGGGCTGTCCTGGCTGCTCGCGCTGCTGCTGATCCCGGTCTCCCTGACCGCCCCGCTCACGCCGGCACTGCGGCTGTCGCTGGCGGCACAGCTCGCGTGGTTTCTGCCTGCGGCGTGGCAGCTCCAGGTGCAGCCCGCCCGCCACGGCAGACGGGAGGCCCCCCTTCCCACAGATAAAAGTTCATAAGAAAAGGAGAACGAGAATATGTGTGAACCGATGAACCAGCCCGCGGCGCCTGCCGCCGCCCCCGAAGCCGCCCCCGAGGCGGCCAGCGTCCGCCCGGAGATCACCTTTGACCAGTTCGAGGCGGTGGAGATGACCGTGGTCAAGGTCAAGGCCTGCGAGGCGGTGAAGAAGTCGAAGAAGCTCCTCTGCTTCCAGCTCGACGACGGCAGCGGCACAGACCGGCAGATCCTCTCCGGCATCGCCGCCTGGTATACCCCCGAGGAGCTGGTGGGCAAGACGCTGGTGGCGGTGACCAACCTCGCGCCGCGCAAGATGATGGGCCGCGAGTCCCAGGGCATGCTGCTCTCGGCGGAGAAGGACGGAAACCTCACCCTCGTCATGCTCGACGACGCGATCCCCGCCGGGGCAAAGCTCTGCTGAACGAGAAAAAATTTTCAGAATCCGCGTTTTCCCATTGCATTTTGCGGGGCAAGCGTATATAATGACATTGTTAAAGAATGAACAATCTCCGCCCGTAACGCTAACGACAAAAATGGAGGTCATCTGACAATGAAAGACATCTATGTAGTCAACTGCTGCCGCACCGCCATCGGCAAGTTCCAGGGCAGCCTGTCCAACGTTCCCGCCGCTGATCTGGGCGCGATCGTCGTCAAGGAGGCGCTCCAGCGCGCCAACGTGGCCCCGGAGGCCGTGGACGAGGTCATGTTCGGCTGCATCCTGACCGCCGCCCAGGGCCAGAACGTGGCCCGTCAGGTGGCTGTGAAGGCCGGCATCCCCCTGAAGGTGCCCGCCTACACGGTCGGCATGGTCTGCGGCTCCGGCATGAAGAGCGTCATCGAGGGCGCGCGCGCCATCGCGGCGGGCGATGCCGACATCATCGTGGCCGGCGGCACGGAGAACATGACGATGGCCCCCTATGCCATGCCTGCTGCCCGGATGGGTGCCCGCATGGGCGACACCAAGATGGTGGACACCATGATCCGAGACGGCCTGTGGGATGCCTTCAACAACTATCACATGGGCACCACCGCAGAAAACATCTGCGACATCTGGGGCATCACCCGCGCGGAGCTCGACGCCTTCGCCGCCTCCTCCCAGCAGAAGACCGAGGCCGCCCAGAAGGCCGGCAAGTTTGACGACGAGATCGTCCCCGTCCCGGTGAAGGTGAAGAAGCAGATCGTGGACTTCAAGGTGGACGAGTTCCCCCGCGCCGGGACCACCGAGGCGACCCTTGGCAAGCTGCGCGGCGCGTTCCCCGTTGGCCCGGACGGCGTGGAGGACACGGTGGAGCACACCTTTGATGTCGTCGAGGTCCATGCCGAGGATGCCCACAAGCACGTCCAGCGCGTGACCGCCGGCAACGCCTCCGGCATCAACGACGGCGCGGCCGCCATCATCCTGGCCTCCGCCGAGGCGGTGGAGAAGTACGGCCTCAAGCCGATGGCCAAGCTGGTCTCCTACGGCCAGGGCGGCGTGGACCCGAAGATCATGGGCGTCGGCCCGGTGCCCGCCTCCCGTCAGGCGATGGAGAAGGCCGGCCTGACCATCGAGGACATCGACCTGGTGGAGGCCAACGAGGCCTTTGCCGCCCAGTCCATCGCCGTGGCCCGCGAGCTGCACTTTGACATGAGCAAGGTCAACGTCAACGGCGGCGCGATCTCCCTCGGCCACCCGGTGGGCGCCTCCGGCGCGCGCATCATCGTCACCCTGCTGCACGAGATGGCCAAGCGTGAGGACGCCAAGCTCGGCCTCGCGACCCTCTGCATCGGCGGCGGCCAGGGTGTGGCCACCATCTTCGAGAAGTGCTGAGTCCACATCTGAAGTAAAAGCGCGAAATCAAGGCGCGCTGCGGGTTCCGCAGCGCGCCTCTTGCGTCCAATTGAAGCTATTTTGGAGTTGATTCGGATGAACATCACCGTTTCCGGCCTTGTGAATGTGGAGACGACCGTCTCCGTCCGGGGCTTTCCCATCCAATACTATCCCATCGACTACCCCTTCTTCGGGGTGAACTCCGCCGTCTCCGGCGTGGGCTACAACCTCGCCAGGGCCCTGCGCACGCTGGGGGACAAGGTCAGCCTGCTCTCCTACACCGGTCAGGACGAGGAGGGGGACCGCATTCTGCGCCAGCTCGCCTCGGACGGCATCGACAGCGCCCACATCCGCCGGGACCTGCGCGCCACGCCGGTCTCCGCCGTCCTCTATGACGGGGAGGGGCGGCGGCAGATCTACTGCGACCTGAAGGACATCCAGGACCGCCGGCTCCCGGCCGGGGAGCTGGACGGCGTTCTCTCCGGCAGTGAGCTGGTGGCGGCCTGCAACATCAACTTCAACCGCCCCCTGCTCGAGCGGGCAAGGGCGCTGGGTAAGACGGTCGCCACCGACGTCCATGTGCTCGGCGATCCGGAAGACGGGTATAACCGCGCCTTTCTGGAGGCGGCGGACATCCTCTTTTGCAGTGACGAGCAGATTCCCGGCCGCCCGGAGGACTTCCTGCGCGCGCTGCGTGCGCGCTATCCGATGCGCATCGCCGTCATCGGGATGGGGGCCTATGGGGCGATGCTCTACACCCGCGCGGGGGACCGCATCTGGCACCTGCCGCCGGCGCAGACAGAGCGGGTGGTGAACACAGTCGGGGCGGGCGACGCCCTCTTTGCCAGCTTCCTGCACTACTATGGGCGCGGGCTGGACGCGCTCCCCGCCCTGGAGCGGGCGCAGATCTTCGCCGCGCGCAAGATCGCCCACGACGGGGCCTCCAACGGCTTCTCCCGGGCGGATGAGGTGGAGGCCCAGTGGCGCAGGAGCGGGCATGCGGTCCATCGTATCCAATAGCGCGGCGTTTTGCTCCATGCCGCCTGAACCCGCAGGATCTCTGTTCCAGAGCGCTCAGCCCGCGCGAAATTACCGCTTGTATACCGGGGGCTGGCGAAGTATAATGGGACTGTCAAAAAATATGCCGGTTCCTCCGCGGCCGGACTGCGGGATGCGGAGGCGCGGCAAAGGTCCGCCTTTCGTTTTATGGGGCGCTTGAGCGGAACTTTGCCGCCCCTGAACGCACGGGCGCAGGGCGGCAAATGACGTTTTTGACACGCTGGCAGGAGGACGCAGACACCGTCCATACACGCTCCGGCCCGCAGAGCAGCTGATTGCAGCAGGAGGCACTTTTTCCGGCTATGAGAAAGAACCAGTTTTATTCCGATCCAAATGGTCAGATGAGAGGACAGATGAACCAGTACACCCACGGAAACGGCCCCGGTGATCTGCAGGGCGTCTCGCAGTGGCAGGGCGTCCCCGGAGGGCAAAAGGGCGGTTCCGGAACGTCCTCCCTGAAATGGCTGATCCCGGTGGTCTGCATTGCGGCCTGCATGATCGCAGGGGTCATTTTGATTCTGATGTCTGCGGCAGAACTGGGCGCAGACAAACAGCCGCCCACACAGTGCAAGGAGTCGGAGCGGCAGAAAACGCAGGGCCTGCTCTCGCAGGCGCCCGAGCTGTCGGCAGACCACACACCCAAATCCACCCTGCTGATGGGAAACTGCGGCGTCGTGGGGACGATCGGCTCTGACCAGGGGATGGACCCCAACTACGACCTCTTTGGAAACGGAGACCGAAGAGATGTCTGTGAGATCGTGTTTCTGGATACGCTCGCAGACGCGCCGGAAGATGCCTGGGATGTCTCGCAGGCGCAGGACGGCGGCGTGCTTGCCTGGCTGGAGTCCGACCCCGACGCGGACGGGTCCACGCTCTGCATTGCGGCGGAGAGGGGCGTAGAGGCGCCCCAGGACTGCACGGGGCTCTTCGCCTATTACGAAAACCTCAGACGGGTGGATTTCAACGGATGCTTCCGGACGGAGAGCGTGCGGAGCATGCAGTATCTGTTCTACCGGTGCGGCAAGCTGTACGAGGTGGATTTCGACGGCGTTGACACGGCACAGGTCTCCTCCATGCACCGCATGTTCACCTCCTGCTCCGATCTGTTCTCCGTGGATGTATCCGGCTTTGACACCGGGAATGTGGTGGATATGTACGCCATGTTCCGCGGTTGCGAGGCGCTGGAGGCGGTCGATCTGTCGGGCTGGAATCTGGAGCGGGTCAAGAACCTGTCGCGCATGTTCGAGGGGTGCAACGCGCTTGTCTCCGTGAAAACAGGGGAGCTGAACACCGTCCAGGCGGAGGATATGTCCTACCTGTTTTATCAGTGCTATGCGCTGACCGATCTGGACGTCAGCGGGCTGAACACGGGGCAGGTCAGGGACATGTACGCCATGTTTTCCAACTGCACCTCCCTCACCCACATTGACGTGACCGGCTTCGACACCTCAAATGTGACGGATATGCAGTATATGTTTACCAAGTGCACCAGCGTGACCGGGCTGGACGTGAGCGGGTTTGACATTTCCAAGGTAGAGAAAATGCATCACATCTTTTACCAGTGCGGCGGCGTCACGGGCTATGAGGGATGGGATGTCAGTCATGTGAGCGATGCGGATCGCATGTTTGAATGACGGGAGAACCATGCAACAGAAAGCCATGAAACCGACTCTGCGCACCTTCCTCATACAGCACTTCTCCGGCCTTGCGCTTCTGCTGTGCACGGCCCTGCTGCTCGCCGCCTGTGGCGCGGCGCCCGCGCAGGAGGAGACGGCCCGGCAGGACGGGCCGGCGGATGCCGGCGGCGGCGTCTCCTCTGACGCACAGGAGGCCGGGGAGGAGGCGGCAGAGGTTGAAATCCCCCTGTCCCTCCGCTACGACGACCGGCACACCTTTCCCGCGGAGGTCCGGCATCTGGAGGCCGCCTCTGACGGGGAGGAGATTTTGCGTCTGGCAGAGGGCTCGCGCACAAAGGTCATCGCCTGCGGAATTGGCGAGGCGGCGGTCCAGCTGGCCGACGGGAGCAGATATCGCGTGACGGTGACGGCGGCCCCCATCTCCCTGATCCTGATCGCCGGGCAGAGCAACGGCGAAGGGCGCCTCGCCATCGGCCAGACCATCGAGGAGAGCATGGTGCAGTACGTCCTCAACGAGGAGGGGCAGGCATACGGCACCTATGCCAGCTCAGACTTTGCCGTCCAGGAGGAGATCACCTGGATCGACGACCCGGTAGCGGACCTCTCCATTGATAACTATGAGATTTTTCTGCCCGTGAGCCTGACGGACAACACCCGGAACGGGGCCTATAACAGCACCAATACGCTCACCCGTGAGCGGGGCAGGGCGGGCAAGGGGGGCATTGACAGCGCCTTTGCCTACCGCTGGAATCAGCTGACGGGGGAAAAGGTCTGGGTGATCAACGCCTGCCACCACGGCTCCAAAATCTCCAGCTGGCAGCCTGGGGACGGGGAGAGCGACAATAATTTCTGGCAGGCGGTCCGTCTCTATCAGGGCGCGGAGCGGATCCTGAGTCAGGAGATCGAGGCAGGGCATTATACCCTGTCGCACAAGGGCGTTCTGTGGCTCCAGGGAGAGCAGGACTTTCGCATGGAGCCTGGCCGGTACCTCTCGCTGTTCATCGCAATGCAGGAGGGATTTCAGCGGGAGCTCGGCGGGGCGGGGATCGCCCATATGGACCGGGAGCTGGCATTCACGGGCATCCTCATGGTACGCGCGGCGATGAACCATCCCTATCCGGACAACGACTTCCTGCTGACCGGCCCGCGGCAGGCACAGTACTATCTCTCTGTCACGCCGGAGTATGAGGACATCTTCCTGGCCAGTCAGGTGGAGGAGTTCTGGAGCGGCGATGAGGCGGTGCAGGACTACTTCACCGCCAAATACGGGACGGCTGAGCAGTTTGCGCAGGCCTATCCCACCCTGGATGAGCAGCTGCGCATGCCGTCTACCGAGTACGAGGTCCACGAGGGCTTCCACTACACCCAGCTCGGCTATAACGAGATCGGCCTGGACGCGGCGGAGAACCTCTGCCTTCAGCTCGGCTGCACGGCGCAGGCGCGGGAGACCGATGCCAGCCTGATCTGGGTCACCGCCGAAGACGGGCTGGAAAACATAGACGGGCAGCCCCTGTATGTAGAGGAGGGGGCGTGCGCCCCCATCGCCATCAAGGTATTCCCCTCTTACCTTGCCAAGGAGGCGCAGATCACCTGCTCAGAAAACGTGACCTATGATGTGACGGGCGTCCGGCTGACCGGGGAGGGACAGGGCCAGCTTTCCATCCAGGTGGGCCAGACGCGGGCGACCATCACCATCGCTCCGGCCTGAATCCGGGCGGATGCCGTCCCCTCCCCCGCCCTTGGCGGGAGGGCAAATTTCGCACCCAAACACAGCGCGCAGCGCGCCATTTCCGGCCGCTGCGCGCTGTGTTCTTCTCTGTGCTGGAACGCCCTGTCTTCATTGACAGGCGCTGCCTCCCGCCGTCCTGCGCGCCCTGCCGCAGGGACATGCCTCCCAGGAGGGCGGCGGCGCTTTCTGTTATCCGCCGCGTCCCCGCCTCCTGCGGAGGAGCCGGATCACGGCCCAGATCCCCCACGCCGCAAGGCACAGGAGCAGCATAATGCCGGCGAGCATGGCGAGCATCAGATATCCCAGTCCGTCCCACCCCGGGGCGGCAAGGGCCCCCACCACGCAGCACAGCGCCGCCATCGAGAGCAGAAGGACGGGCAGCAGGCGGACCAGCCGGCTCCTGACCCGGAAGCAGAGCAGGAGCTGGAGCGGCAGGAGCACGGCGACGGAGACGAGCAGGACAAGCGTCGTGAGCTCCACATCCCCCATCCAGAGATCAAACATACCATTTCCCTCCTCTCACCGGCGCCGCCGCTCAGCTCCGGCGGAGGTAGTCCGCCGCCTCCTGTCCGGCCGCGGCGGCGAGCGCCTCCTCGTCCACGCCGGCGAGGCGGCCATGCTCGACGGCGACCGCTCCGTTGATGACGGTGTAGTCCACCGCGCCCTTCCAGCCGACTGTGCCGAGGAGGTTCTTCGGGTCGCCGCAGGCGGCGGTGAGCTCCAGACGGCGCGTGTCGAGCAGGAAGAGGTCGGCGCACTTGCCCACCTCCAGGCTGCCGATCTCCCCCTCCCGGCCGAGCAGGCGGGCGCTGCCCATCGTAGCCAGCTTGAGCATATCATAGCCGGAGGGGGCGCGCTCGCTCGCGCTCAGCCGGTGGAGCAGGTAGCCCACCCGCAGCTCCTCGAGGAGGTTGGAGCCGTCGTTGCTCGCGCTGCCGTCCACGCCGAGGCCCACCGGCACGCCGAGGGCGAGCATCTCCGGAATGCGCGCCACGCCGGAGGAGAGCTTCATATTGGACACCGGACAGTGACACACGCCGGTGCCGGTCGCGGCCAGCAGGCGCAGCTCCGCGTCGTCAAAGTGAATCCCATGGGCGTACCAGACGTCGGGGCCGACCCAGCCCAGCTGCTCCATATACGCCAGTGGGCGCACGCCGGCGGTCTGGAGCATATAGCGCTCCTCGTCCTTCGTCTCGCACAGGTGGGTGTGCAGGCGCACGTCGAGGGCGCGGGCGAGGGCCGCGCTCTCGCGCAGCAGGTCCTCCGAGACGGAGAAGGGGGAGCAGGGGGCGAGGGCGACGCGGCACATCGAGCCGAAGGAGGGGTCGTGGAAGCGGCGGACCGCCTCCTCGCTGTCGCGCAAAATCTCGTCCACCGTCTGCACGACAGAGTCGGGCGGCAGGCCCCCGTCCTTGCGCGAGCGGTCCATGCTCCCGCGCGAGAGGTGGAGGCGGACGCCGAGGGTCCGCGCCGCCTCCCGCTGCGCGCCGAGGAGGTCGCCCGATGCCTGCGGGAAGACGTAATGGTGGTCGAAGACGGTGGTGCAGCCGGTCTTCACCAGCTCCCCCAGTCCGACAAGAGAGGAGCGGTAGACCGTCTCCTCCCGCAGGCCCTTCCAGATCTCATAGAGGGCGGTGAGCCAGTCAAAGAGCTCCAGGTTCTGCACCTGCGGCAGGTTGCGCGAGAAGACCTGATAGAGATGGTGGTGTGCGTTCACCAGGCCGGGATAGCAGAGCATCCCCGTCCCGTCGAGCACCCGGTCCGCCGCCGGGGCCTCCGGCCCGATGGAGCGGATGAGGCCGTCCTCGCAGTAGAGGTTGACATGGTGATAGACCCGGTCCGCCCCGTCGCAGGAGACGAGGGCGGCGATGTTTTGGATCAGCAGACTGGACATGGCGTATCTCCTCTCTTATCTTTGTTGTCCCGCCGGGCGTTCGGGCGGAACGAAATCGAACGATGGTGCGCCCGCGATGCAGGGCGGGTGCCCGTCCGGCGCAGCGCTCTGCCGCTCAACCGCGGCGGTCGATCTCGATCTGGCAGGCCTCCATCGCCCTCAGGGCGTTTTCATGGCGCTCCGGCGTCACCCCGGCGCAGCGGCCGGCGAGCACCCGGATGGGAACCTCCGGCAGGGCCGCCTTCAGGCCGAGGGCGTTGGAAATCACGCAGATATCGGTACAGACGCCGCAGAGCACCAGCTCGTCCACCGTCTGGGTGCGGTGCGCCTCCGTCAGCCAGTCCGCCAGCGCGGTCGAGCCGAAGGTGGGCTTGTCGAAGACGGGGCAGCGGCGGACCCTGGCAAGGCCGTCCAGCTCGGGGGCGAGCTGCCAGCCCTCCGTGCCGCGCACGCAGTGGACAACGGGGAGGTGTCTCCCCTCCTGGGTGTTCAGGTAGTCCTCCGTGTGGGTGTCCCGGGTGAAGAGCACCGGTCCGTCCCAGCTCCGGACGGTCTCCACCACGGCGGGGAGGATGGCCTGCGCCTCCGGGGTGCCGAGCGCGCCGTCGATGAAGTCGCGCTGCATGTCAATGACAATGAGAACTCGGTTCATAGGATGACCTCCTTTGATTGACAGGAAAAGCGGAACATGGTAAGATGGAGGGGACGAATCGTCCGGATGAGCACCTGCCGACCGTAAGGCTATGCCCTTTCGGCCGGTTTTTTATTTTCATTTGACGGGAGGAATCACAATGGGACATGCTCTCTGGCCGCTCGCGCTGATCGTGCTGTCCAACTGCGTGTACAACATCACCGCCAAGTCCACCCCGGCGCAGGCCAACGCCTTCGCCTCGCTGACGGCGACCTATCTGACGGCGGCGGCGCTCTCCTTTGCGGCCCTGCTGGCGGGGCGGGGCGGCGGGGTGCCGGCCGCCTTCGGCCAGCTCAACTGGACCGCCCCCGTCCTCGGTCTGGCCGCCGTCGGACTGGAGGCGGGCTATCTCTTTCTCTACCGCGCGGGCTGGCAGGTGAACACCGGGCCGCTGGTGGCCAATCTCTGCCTGGCGGTCGCGCTGATCTTCCTCGGGCGCCTTCTCTTCGGCGAGGCGCTCACCCTCCGGCAGCTCGCCGGCATCGCCGTCTGCCTTGCCGGGCTGGTGCTCGTGAGCTGCTGAGCGCTGCCCTCACTGCAAATTCAGCAGTTTGAGCGCCAGCCAGAGCTCCATGCGGGTGTCCAGATCGCCGAGGTCCCGGCCGAGCAGGGTCCCGATCCGCTTGAGATGATACTCCACCGTATTGCGGTGCAGGAACAGGCGCTCGGCGGTGCGCTGGATGCTGCCGTTGCACTCCATCCAGGCGGTGAGAAAGGCGATGTGTCCGCTGCCGCCTGTCTCATCGCAGGCGAGCAGCGGGCCGAGGGCGGCGGTCACATACTCCCGCAGCAACTCCCCATCCTCCACCGCCATGAGCAGCCGGTAGACGTTCAGGTCCTCATAGGCGGCGCTCGTCCAGGCCGTCCCCCGCTTGCGCTGGAGCTTGAGCACCCGCTGGGCGAGCAGATAGGTCTTGTGGACGCAGCGGATGCTCTGCGTGGCGCGGCCCGCCCCACAGTAGAGGGGGCAGTCCGGCATCTCCCGGCGGCAGAACGCCAGCAGCTGCGTCAGCAGGGCGGTAGTCCGCTCGAGCGGCAGGTTTGCCGCCAGCAGGGCGATCTGCCCGCCGACGACGGCGTAGTGGACCGGTCCGTCCAGCTCGGTCAGTTCCTCCTCCCCGGCGAGGGCGATGCCGGTGACAAAGGCCATCTCGCCCCCCTCCAGGAAGGTGCTGATCTCGACGCCCTCCACCATATGCATCCAACGGATGGGATTCTTCAGCCCCTCCCGGCCCGCCAGGACGGTGATCTCCTGGTCCGTCACCTTCTCAAGCAGTTTTTGCAGCCGTACCGCCATGGCGCACCCCTTCTGCCGCGCGGTCCCGCCGCCGCGGCGCGTTTGCTTCTCCTCTCATTTTACGCAAAACGCCCCCATCTGGCAAGCAAAAGCCGCCCGGATCCCGCGGCAAGGGCAAAAACGGCCGCCGAAAACCGGCCGCTCAGGCGGCACCGGCGGCGACTGTGAGCAGATTTCCAAATACAGCCCGCAGAAACGAAGAAAGAAAGCCGAAAACCCCGCAAAGCAGGGCTTTCGACGAACTTTCTGGCGTCCCCGGCGAGATTCGAACTCACAGCCTTCCGCTTAGGAGTTTGGAAAATTCAATATCCCAGGGTGCATCACAATGCTATGCAGTGCCCAAAAGCACCGTAAAATCAAGGGAATTGAACAATCTAAGTGTCCTGAAATTTCTTGCTAGGGCACCCCATACTATCTCAGAATATCCATGCTCTTAGCAGAGTTATTAGCAGATGAAGCAGGGGAACACTCTGCGTTCACATTAGAATACAAACTTCGAACTACGCACAGCAGAATATGTGCCTCGGCCAACAGAACATCGGGCGGTTGTCTGCTACCAGGAGATTTCTCCTGATAGCCGGATAGCCGCCCTTTTTATTTCCCCGATGTGAGAAAGAGACTGGAGGTGATAAAATGCCAGTATTTCGAGTAGAGCGAAATGCCAACTATACGACCATGTGTAACCATCATCTGCGGGACCAGACGCTGACGCTGAAGGCCAAGGGGCTGCTTTCCATGATTCTCAGCCTACCGGACACCTGGAACTATTCTGTGCGCGGTCTGGCTGCGATTTCCCGGGAGGGGGTGGACGGGATCATCTCCGCCCTGAAGGAACTGGAGGCCCACGGCTACCTGTCCCGCCGGCAGCTCCGTCTGCCCAACGGAAAACTGGGCCAGACCGAGTATGTCGTATTTGAGATGCCTCAGGCAACGCCGTGTGCGGATACGCCGTGTACGGAAAATCCGGATACGGCAGACCCGAATACGGTTCCTCCGTATACGGAAACTCCCGCGCAAATAAAGAAAGATAGAACAAGGAAAGAAAGATCAAGTACTGACTGGAAGAATCAAAGAGAGGAAGAGGCAGCCCGCCATCTGTATGGGGCCTACCAAAATGTTTGTCTCACCGATGGGGAATTGGACAAGCTCAAATCGGAGTTTCCATCGGACTACCGGCAGCGCATTGAGCGCCTGTCGGAGTATATGGCCTCCACCGGAAAAAGCTACAAGAACCACATGGCAACCATTCGGAGCTGGGCGCGGCGGGAAGCCGGGGAGCCCGCTTCTTCCAGCTACAGCCACAAGAACTATTCCTACGAGGAGGGAGACAGCCTATGACCCAAACAACCACAGCCCCGGCCGAAGCGCCCCGAAACACGTCCCGCACCGATGTGTATCTGGCGGAGGACGGCCTGATGCACTGTAAGAGCTGCGGAACACCGGTACAATGCCGCGTGACCTTTGCCGGTGCAGAGCAGACGGTGTTCTGCATGTGCCGGTGCCGGAAGGAAAGAAGGGAGCGGGCGCTCCAACAGGCCAAGGAGCGGGAGCGGATGCTGAACATCCGGCGGCTGAAGGCCCTGGGGATTCAGGAGCGGCATTTGCTCCGCTGGCGCTTTGATACGGCGCGGGATACCCCCGACCTGCGGATGGCGAAACGATATGTGGAGCACTGGGAGCGGGCCAGGGCGGATAACCTCGGCCTTTTGCTCTGGGGGGACGTAGGCACAGGGAAAACATTTCTCGCCGCCTGCATTGCCAACGCCCTCCTGGAGCGCGCCGTTCCAGTGCTGATGACCAATTTCTCAAAGCTCCTGAACCAACTCGGCGGGATGTACTCAGAGGAACGGCATCAATACATCTCCTCCCTCTCCCGCTTTCCGCTGCTCATCATCGACGATTTGGGCATCGAGCGCAATACGGAGTACGCGCTGGAACAGGTCTACGCCGTTGTAGATGAGCGCTATCGTGCCGGCCTGCCTCTGATCGTCACCACCAACCTGACCATCCGAGAGATACGCAGCCCCACCGATCTGGCCCACGCCCGAATCTACAGCCGGATATTGGAACTGTGTACGCCGGTGCACATCGCCGGGGAGGACCAGCGGCCGGCCATCGGGAAGGGGAAACAGGCGGCTGTAAAAGAGCTCCTGTTTCCCAGCGCTCAAGAGGAGACGGCTCCGTGAAGCCAGAGCGCATCCAGCAGATCCCCCTCTCCGAGCTGCGCCCCTTCCAGAACCATCCCTTCAAAGTGCTGGAGGATGCGGCCATGCAGCGCACAGTGGAAAGCGTGGCCCGGTTTGGGGTATTGGTCCCGGCGATTGCCCGGCCAGACCCGGGTGGCGGCTATGAGCTGATTGCCGGTCACCGGCGGCTTCACGCAGCAAAGCTGGCCGGGCTGGAGACCTTACCGGTGATTGTCCGAAATCTGGACGATGATGCAGCGGTCGTCCTGATGGTGGATTCCAATCTCCAGCGTGAGACGCTGCTGCCCAGTGAGCGGGCTTTTGCCTATCAAATGAAGCTGGAGGCCATGAAGCACCAGGGGGAGCGGACAGATTTGACTTCTGTGCCGGTCGCACAGAAGTTGAAGCATAAAACGTCAAGAGAAATTCTTGGTGCGCAAGTCGGCCAAAGCCAGGATCAGGTCAGGCGCTACATCCGTCTCACCAACCTGATTCCTGAACTGCTGGACATGGTAGACCAAAAACAGATTGCCTTTCATCCGGCCGTGGAGCTGTCTTTCCTGACGCCGGAGGAACAGCGCGGCCTGTTGGACGCCATGGACTACAGCCAGGCCACGCCCTCCCTCTCTCAGGCCCAGCGGCTGAAAAAGCTCAGTCAGGCAGGGGCGTGTACCCAGGAGGCCATGAATCAAATCATGAGCGAGGTGAAAAAGAGCGAGCTGGACAGCGTGACCCTCAGATACGATGTCCTGCACAAGTTCTTTCCCCGTTCCTATACCCCCAAGCAGATGCAGGACACCATTGTCAGGCTGCTGGAACAGTGGCAGCGGCGGCGGGAACGGGACAAATCGAGATAGACGTATGACCCAGGACAGATCATAGGGCGGCAATCAGACACCATTGGTGTGTTTGACTGCCGCCCTTTTTTATTTGTCCATCCGTATGAGAAGGAGATTTTATCATGAATGACAAGCGACAGAACCATTTTTCCGTGACTACCCTCACAGCGCAGGAGGTGGAGAAGCTGACCTTCTGGCTGCGCGAACTGCACTCCGGCATCGGTCACTGCATGGATGCCCTTCACATGGAGGATGCCGGAGACGATGTTGTCCTCATGGTGGCGGCAGTCCCCGGCCAGCCCATCCAGGCCAAGACGGTGGAGGAGTGCTTTCATGTTCTGCCCTGCTTCGGGGAGAGCGATGCAATCGCCATTGCCGGAACCACCGGGCTGCTGCTCAGCTACGATGAGCAGCAGATCATCCAGTTGGGAGAGGAACGCTATCTCACCGGCCCCGCCATTCTCTACTGCGTGGACGAGGAGGGCGAGGATCTCTCCCTGACCGTCCGAGACATCTACGCCGCCCGCCTGTGGGTGGAGGAACAGGCGGTCACGCTGTGCGCAGACGGCAAGGAATTTCCCGCCCTGCGTCTGGACTGACGGAGACAGACGTGGAAAGCGTGGTGATTGCATTTGCAGGAAGAAGTGGAAAACAGGACAGTCAACCTGGCCATCAGCACCACCAAGCTGACCGGCCGGGTAATGATGGCGGCATATCGGAAATTCACGCAGTACAGACGCAGCCTGAAAACCAAAGCTACAGCCCAGGCCAAGGGAAAGCCCTGCGGGGAGCAGACCATCGACCAGTTGGTGGGCCAAAACCAGGGGGCCACCAACATTGAGATCGACAGGACAGACCTGAAGGGCTTTAAGCGGATTTTGGAGAAGTACGGCGTGGACTATGCCATTACCAAATCCGCCGCACAGGTGCCGCCCCGGTATCTGGTGTTCTTCAAAGCCAGAGACGGCGATGTGCTGACTGCCGCCTTTCAGGAGTATTCTGCCACGCTGACTCAGAAGCAGAAGAGGCCCAGCGTTTTGAAGCAACTCCGGAAATTCAAGGCGCTGGTGGCCGCCATCCCCCAGAAGGTGCGCAACAAGGAGAAGGAGGACAAGAGCCGATGAGGAAAGCAGAGCTGAAACGGCTGGTCATACTCAACCTCCCCTATGCGGCAGTCGGACTGGTCGCCACCAACTTGGGGGAAGCCTGGCGGCTGGCAGAGGGGAATGCTGCCAGAGAGAAGATCCTGAGTCTGATCTATGCCATCCCACAGGCATTCGGCAATCCTCTCCCCAGTATCCATCCGCTGGATCTGCTGATTGGCCTGCTCTGCGGAGCCGGTCTCCGGCTGGCGGTCTATCTCCGGGGGAAAAACGCCAAGAAGTTTCGGCATGACCAGGAGTATGGCAGCGCCCGTTGGGGCCAATCCAGAGACATCGCCCCCTTTGCCGATCCGCTGTTTGAGAACAATGTCATTCTGACCCGGACGGAGTTCCTGACGATGAACAGCCGCCCAGCGGTTCCTAAAACAGCTCGGAACAAGAACGTGCTGATTGTAGGCGGCTCCGGCAGCGGCAAGACCCGGTTCTGGCTGACTCCAAATCTGCTCCAATGCACCTCCAAAACCTACCCGACTTCCTTCGTCGTGACTGACCCAAATGGTAATTTACAATAAGGATAAAGGGAGCGCGAACCCTCAAGAAAGGAGGTTACACCCCATGAAGAAACAGCCGGACAAGGGAAAAATCACAGCCCTGTACGAGCGTCTTTCCCAAGACGATGAGCGAGCCGGGGAAAGCGTGTCGATAGAAAACCATGATGTAATTTATAAAGGGTGGATTACACCACCGAAAATTACATCATGACTGCGGCTCATTTGTGGCGAATGAAAAGACAGTTGTGATGAAGGAGGGATGCCCTGCACCTGACCGTAACTGTCAACCCCACACATTCCCACAAAGGAGGCCACTATGGAACCGACCTACACACAACGCGGGGACTACCTGATTCCCAACCTCGTATTGTCAGACACAAAGGAGTACCACATCGGCAAATATGGACGGATGCGACGCATCTATCTGAAGGAGCATCGTCCGGCTATTTACAGCACCCTGTTGCTCACGGAAAAGCTCTTTTCCCATTTGTCAGAGATTGACGCTGCCTGCAAAACCAGGCTGGACATTATCGAAGCGGAGATGATGCGCCAGGAAGGTGTGACCGAAGCACTGAAAGCCGCTGATCAGATGGAGTGGGTGCGCCGGAGGAACAGCATCCACAGCCGAGCCGAAGAAATCGTCCTGCATGAACTTGTGTACGCAAAATAAGCAGTAATGCCCTCATAGCAGGCATTATAAGCCTGCCGTGAGGGCATTTTGCGTTATTTCAGCAACTTCCAGTATCCTTTGCGGTCGGAACCGATGCGCTCAATCAAGCCAGCCCCTTTGAGCATTTTTAATCTAAGCGACACGGTTTTCCGGCTCAGAGACAGGTTTTCGGCAAGGAAAGTCGTTGTGTATGCTGGATCGACGGCAAGGAGATTCAGAATTTTCAGTGATGTCTCATCCAGCGTATCTGTCACCTTATCTGTTACCTTTTCTGTCACCCTGCCGGTAACAGAACGGATGACCCGATCTTCCGGTGCGGTGAATTTTATCATAATGTCACCGGGATTGATGGTATATTCCGGCTGTGGTACGCCGTCCTTTTCACAAGCAGAGCAGATTTTCTCAATGCCACGTCCCCAGCTCTCAATAAAGCCCGCCAGATAGAACACATGGGCAATGTTGGGGTTGTAGGGGCTGGAAGCGTGCTTGTTCATCAGGTTTTCCAGCGTCCAGTTTTCCGGCAGGCATCCTCAGTTGGCAATGTACAGCTTATCTTCGTAGACACTGATCTGGATGGGTACGCCGGATTGGTACTGTTTGTGGCATAAGGCGTTCAGCAAGGCTTCCCGCAGGGCTTCTTCCGGCACAAAGTACCGCTCGATCCGCTGCATCCCCTCATACGTGATTTTGGCCCTCATGTACTTGAGATACACCAGCTCCACGATCTTGTCGATCTGTTCCAGAATGGAACCGTGGATTTCATCCTGATACAGCAAATCCGCGTCCGTCTCAAAATAGCCGATTTTCACATACGCACCCAGCTGCCATTTCTCCGGGTCTTTGCTAAACAGGAGCATGGCTGCATTGGTCAGATACGGGCCGTTCATCAGGTGCAGCTTTTCCATCAGCACGTCTTTTGGCTCATCCAGCACGCTTCGGTCAATGCGTCCCTTTTTGGCGGCCCACTGCTTAAAATGAGCCACCGTTTCGTCATCCACATCGTCCAGCGAAAAAGCCGGTAGCGGCAGATTGTCCCAGGTCGCACCCCGCTTGCGCATGAGGAAGGCCTCCAGCGCCGGGCCGGTCAGAATCTGCCGGGTGCTGCCGCTGCGGTAATAGTAGACGCCTTTGCAGGAAATGCCGATGGGATACGGCGGCACGTCGATCTCAATGTATTCCTTGCCGTCCTCGTCCAACAGGTTGACACCGACAATAATGCCCATTGCGTCCCGGATTTTATTGGGAATGTCCTCCAGCAGCTTGCGGGCGTTAGGCAGGCCCACGACATTCCCCTCGTCATCGCAGCCGATATAGATTTTGCCGCCCTGCGCGTTGGCGTAGCCGCAGATCCATTCCAGATATTCGTCTTTCCACTTGCTTTTCCATTCCGTATTCTGCCTCTCAGGCATTTTCGTCACCATCCTGTTCTTTCTGTTTTCCCCGGCTCTTATAAACATTATACTGGTTCTTGCATCGTGCGCTGCAAAACGCGGCGTTGGCGCGGCTGGATATGAATACTTTTTGACAGTGCTTGCACAGCCGTAGTGGCCTTGCCTCGTCCACCAGCATGAAGCTGAACATCATCTGGATACCCAGCAAAAGCGAGTGGAAGTCCCAGTAAATCGTCGGCTTTTCCAGCAGCTCGATATGGTAACTGGGCGCGATCCCGCCAAAGGCCGCCATCGCCTTGCGGTACAGGTTGCGGGTGCCCTCGTCGATGGAATCGTAATCGTGGTAATACAAAATGGAAGTCGTCAGCGTGAAGGCCCAGTCCTTGAGCTGCTGGGCGATCCAATCGTAGGGTTCCGCATATTCACGTTGGAAGCTCATCGTTTTCGCCATTGGCTCGTCGGCAAAGGTCATGGTCAGCGCGATCATCGTGCGGTCATTTGAAACCGTCCAGTCAGATTCCACGCCCTTTTTCACCATGTCCAGTTGCTCAAAGGGATAGAACAGCGCCAGATAATCCTCCGTCTCCATCGTCTCTGCCTTGATGAAGTGATTCTTCGGCAGGTAAACAGCCTCGTAATCCATGAAAGACGGCGTGGTGGGCAGCGCCGTCATCAAGCCCAGCAGGCCGTACTTTGTGACAAATTCCAGAATGGCCGTTTCCACGTCCACATCTTTCCTGCGGCCCATCATCAGCATCCCCACATTAAGCGCGTCCAGCACCATACCGGGCATCTCCTTCATGGGGTTATACACATCGGGCTTCGCGTCTTTCGCCGGTGTGACGTACCGCTTTCCATCAGCGGCGGTTTTCAGCTCATAGCGGTCATACCGAACCCAATGGGAACGGGACTGCTCAAACAGATTCTTCATGGCCTCACCTTCTACATAGTAATCTTATCTATCTGATTTTATATTACTCGCTGTCCTTGCCGCCGTCAAG